>JBKPAA010000088.1:0-40768 GCA_046726215.1 Actinomycetota bacterium
AGGACGTGGTCGACCCGGGCGATGTCACCGGCGAGTGCGTCGATGCGGGCCGCGGTGTCCGGGCCCGTGACCCCGTCCGCGGCGGTGTACACGACGTCGACGGTGCCGCCGGCGAAGCGTGGGAAGCGCTCCTGCAGCAGCTCCACGGCCTCTGCCGAGTCGCTGCCCGGCACCGCGAAGTCGACGTCGTTGTCGCCGCCTGCGACGCCGGCGAGCACGGAGGCGGTCACGACGGCCGCGAGCCACAACGCCACGACCCGCCGGCGCCGGTCGTAGCTCCAGGTCACGAGCCTGCGGAGCATCAGACCACCTCCGGCGCGTCGGCGACGGTGGGCGCGGCAGCCAACGCCCGGGTGCGGACGTCGCGCCGGCGGCTGGCGTACCAGAGCAGCTTGGCTCCGGTCCGGTTGGGTCGCCCGCTCGGCCCCGGCGTGGTGGGTGCCAAGGTTGCTTCGTTGGTTTCCATCTGGCGAAGATCGGCCAGAGACGTGAAGAGGTCGTGAAGAGGTCGTGAGGATGTCGGGCATTCGCGTTCCTGCTCGGGCGCACGATCGCCTCGCAAGGTCTCCGTCCCGCCTTCACACGGTCTTCACAAGTGCCGGGGATCGTGGGCTCGCATCGATCGAAACCTGGTCGGCCGGAAGGAGAGCTCAGACGTGAACCGACGCCAGAATGGGGAGGTGTCGAAGAGTGTGTTGGTGGTGGACGACGAACCCAAGATCGTCGAGGTCGTGGGGGATTACCTGCGCAGCGCCGGGTTCTCGGTGACCACCGCCGCCGACGGCGAGGGCGCCGTCGCTTCGGCCCGCGCCCGGGCGCCCGACCTGGTGCTGCTGGACCTGGGCCTGCCCGGTCTGGACGGCCTGGACGTGGCCCGAGAGCTGCGCCGCGCCTCACCGGTGCCGATCATCATGCTGACCGCACGGGGGGAGGAGGCCGACCGGGTGCTGGGGCTGGAGCTAGGGGCGGACGACTACCTGGTCAAGCCGTTCAGCCCTCGGGAGCTGCTGGCCCGGGTGCGGGCGGTCCTGCGGCGCACCGAGGGCCTGCAGGCGGAGCGGGAACGGTTCGTGGTGGGGGACGTCGCCGTGGACACCAGCCGCCGGCAGGTGACGGTGGGCGATCGCGCGGTCGAGTTGACTGCCACCGAGTTCGACCTGCTGGTGGAGCTGGCCCGTCAGCCCGGCCGGGTGTTCACGCGAGCCCAGCTGCTCGGCGCCATCCACGGTGTGGTGGTCGAGTCCTACGAACGGACCGTGGACGCGCACATCAAGAACATTCGCCGCAAGCTGGAGCCCAACCCCCACCGTCCCCGCTACCTGCTGACGGTGCACAGCGTCGGCTATCGCTTTGCCGATGACTGATCACCCGGCCAACCGGCCGCCCTGGTGGCCCGAGGGCGAGCCCGGGCCGACTGTCCGGCCGCGCCCACCCCACGCCCGACGGCGCTTCCGGCGGCGGTTGTTGCTGGTCGCGGTGGCCTTCGTGGTGGCCTGGACGGTCCTGGTCGCCATCACCGGTGCGGCCACAGGCCTCTGGGAGGGCGACGGGCCACGTGGCCTGAGGTTGGCGGTCGGTGGGGCGACGGTCGCCGTCGACGCGGTCATCGTCGTGGCCTACCGCCGCATCAGCCGTCCGGTGGGCGACCTGTTGGGCGCGGCCGAGCAGATCGCCAACGGGGACTATCAGGTCGACGTGGAGGTACGAGGGCTCCCCGAGCTGCGCCTCCTCACCGTGACCTTCAACGAGATGGCGTCTCGGCTGGCCGCCAACGAGGAGCAGAGGCGGCGCTTCCTGGCCGACATCACCCACGAGCTGCGGAACCCGCTCGCCGTGCTGCAAAGCGAGATCGAGGCCCAGATGGACGGGATCCATCCCCGTGACGACCACCACGTCGCATCGCTTCTGGAGGAGACCCGGCGGCTGGGTCATCTGGTCGACGACCTGCACACGCTGGCGCTCGCCGAGACCGGCCGCCTGGTCCTCCAGCAGGAGGCGGTGGCGTTCGGGGACTTGGTGGACGAGGTGGTGGGGCGGCACGAGGCGCACGCCCGGCAGCGGCACGTCGCCCTTCGTGTCTCGATCGCCCCCCGCTTGCCCAAGGCGTGGGTGGACCCGGCCCGCGTCCGCCAGGTCCTGGACAACCTATTGGCCAACGCCATCCGCCACACACCGGCGGGCGGGGACGTGTTGGTGGAGGTGTCTACGCTCCCCGAGTCCGCCTCGGGCGACGGCCCGATGCTGCGGTGCCGGGTGACCGACGCCGGCCCGGGGTTCTGGGAGGACCAGCTGGGCCAGGTGTTCGAGCGGTTCGAACGGGCGGGTGACTCCCGCGGCAGCGGTCTGGGGCTGTCCATCGCCCGCGACCTGGTCCGGGCCCATGGGGGCACGATCGACGCCAGCAACGATCCCAGCACCGGCGGCGCCTCCGTCAGCTTCACCCTGCCCACCTGAGGCTGCGGCCGGCCTGTCCGCTGCGACCCCTGGAACCGCTCGGCCAAGCAGAGCGGCCGGCGGGCCTGTCGCCCCGGTCACCGCCGGCGCGCCCGCGTGAACGGCTTCCAACCGGTCGAGACCGCTGCTAATGTACAACTAGGTGGTTGTACGTGAGTTGACCGACGCGGCTGTGGACGACGTGTTCCACGCGCTGGCCGATGCAACCCGTCGCGACATCCTGCGCCGCTCGGTCCGCGGCCAGCTGTCGGTGTCGCGGCTGGCCGACGCCTATCCGATGAGCTTCGCCGCGGTGCAGAAGCACGTCGCGGTGCTGGAACGGGCCGGCCTCGTCACCAAAGAGCGCCGCGGACGGGAGCAGCTCGTGCGAACCGATCCGGATGCCGTCGCCCGGGCCCGGCAGGCCCTCGACCAGCTCGAGACGGCCTGGCGCAGGAGAGTGGACCAGATGTCTCGCCTGCTCGCGCTGGTCCCCGACCCCCGAGACAGCAACCCGAGAGGACAAGGCACATGACCGTCACCAGCCTCGACAAGGACCTCGACAACCTGAGCTTGACCCTGGTCGCAGACTTCGACGCCCCGATCGAGCAGGTGTGGCAGCTCTGGGCCGACCCGCGACAGCTGGAGCGCTGGTGGGGGCCGCCGGGCTACCCCGCCACCGTGGAGCACCACGACCTGACCCCTGGCGGTGAGGTCACCTACTTCATGACCGGCCCGGAGGGCGACAAGTACCACGCCTGGTGGCGGGTGACGTCGGTCAGCCCGCCCAAGTCCCTGGAGTTCGTCGACGGGTTCGCCCACCAGGACGGCACTCCCAACGCCGACATGCCGACCACCACGACCCGGGTGGCCCTGGCGGAGCACGAGGGTGGCACCCGGATGGAGCTGCTCTCGATGTTCGGCTCGCGGGAGCAGATGGACCAGCTGCTGACCATGGGCATGGACGAGGGCATCAAGCTGGCGGTCGGCCAGATGGACGCCCTGCTCGTCGCCTGACCAGGCGGGTATCCCCACCGGTGAGCACGATTCGTACAGGGAGTCGAAGGAGCATGGAACCGAAGAACCTGGCCGACATCTACGACCTGCCGTTGCTGGACTGGGCCCGGATTGAGGCGCGCCTCGAGCGGGGGTTGACGCAGGCGCCAGACACAGGGGGCCCCAATCGTCACACCGCCTGGCTGGCGACGATCAACCCCGACGGGAGTCCGCACGTCACCGGCGTCGGGGCGGGATGGATCGACGGCGCGTTCTGGTTCGTGACCGGCGAGTGGACACGCAAGGGCCGGAACCTGGCGCGAGACCCCCGCTGCAGCCTGAGCCTCGCCAGCCAGGAGTTCGACCTGGTCGTCGAGGGCGAGGCGCGCAAGGTCACCGACCCTGCGAAGGTGGCCGACATCGCCCAGTGGGCGGCGGCCGACGGCTGGCCGGCCCGGGTCGACGACACCGGCGAGGCGATCACGGCCGAGTTCAGCGCCCCCTCCGCCGGCCGCCCACCCTGGCACGTGTACCGCCTCGCACCCCGCGCGGCCACCGCCCTCGCCACCGTCGATCCCGGCGGTGCGACACGCTGGCGGTTCCCGGAGGAGTAGCCCGGCATCCGGGAACATTTCGCCGCCGGCATGCTGGCCCCGGGTCATCCTCCAGGTTCCACCTCCCCGACGGTCACGCGGCTCTGCAGTCATCGCAGTGAACGTCGTCGAGTGGTTCACCGGCGATGAGCGCGTCGACCCAGTCGACCAGTCTGACGCCGTTGACCTCCATGTCGTAGAACCTGTCGAGATCGAGGAGCCCGTGTTCGCGGCCGGGTGCGGTGTAGCTGTGCTGGGCCACGCCGGCGGCCTCGATCGCCGCCTCGTTGGCGTCGATCAAGGCGACTAGGTTCGACGCGTCCGCACCTAATGCCTCCACCGCCGCCGCCTCGTTGGGGTCGAAGGCGTAGTCGAATCGGGCCATGACGATGTCGGGGTCGTGGAGCCCGGCCTGGATCCAGAACCGGGGGATGCCCCAGTCGCGGGCACTGAGCCCTTCGTTGACCTCCCAGTCGGGCATGGTGTCGTAGGCGCCCCACAGCTCGCCGAGGATCTCGGCGTTGAAGTCGGGGTCGTCGGGGAAGGCGCCGGACTGGGCGCCGAACACGGTGACCTGGGCGTCGGGGAGCAGGTCGGCGGCGGGACCGCCGTAGATGGGGGCGGCGACCGATCCGCCGGTCTTGCCGACGACGACGACCTGGGTGGCGTCGGGATAGTGCTCGGCGAGGTAGCTGAGCGCCGCCGTGCCATCGACGTATCCCTTGTGCTCGACGGTCAGCTCCGGCGAGTACTCACGGGTGACGTCGCCGAGATAGACGTCCCCGGTGCACGAGGGCACGTAGATGAACGAGTAATCGGCGAAGGGATTGTCGGGCCGGTCGAAGTCCAAGATCCCGCCCCTGGGAACGCCGGATTCTCGCCCGTGACGCTCCAGTTGTAGAACTCGTTCTCGCCGGCGGTGCCGGTAAACGCGCAGGTCGTCGCGTCGGTACAGACGCCGCCGCCGTCGAGGTAGAACACGACCTTGGTCGGGTCGGTCCGTCGCTCCCAGAAGGCGAACTCGCTGCCATCCGCACACACGCAGTCGCCTCCCGGCACGATCCGCTCCCACTCGGCGGCGTCGGCGGTGGCCGAGGAGGAGGAGGTGTCGTCATCGTCATCGCCGGCGCCGTCGTCGAGGGCGAGCGCAGCACCCCCGCCCGCCAGCACCACGACGGCCACCGCCGCGGCGGCGAGCCGCCGGCCGCTCAGGATCCCCGGCCGGCTCGCGGCTCGGCGCTGCTCATGGACCTCGCCGTCGTCAACCTCGTCGTCCGGTGGGGGTTGTTGTCTGTCCAGCGAGCCAAGGGCGCTGGTGTCGTCCTCCTGGCGGCGCCGGTCCTCGTCGAGCCCACGCGCCTCATCGGGTGTCTCATCCATGGCGGCGATACTGAACGCTCGACGCTGAGAAGAACCTGAGAGCTGAGAGCCCGTCTCAGGTTCCGAGGTGGACGCGTTCTGTATGCCGGCCAGAGTCCCTCGCGTGCCGGTTGTCGTGATCGACGACGAGGTCGATCTGGCGCGGTTGGCCTCCGGGGATCTGGCTGCACCACGTCCGGCAAACCCACGCCACACTTCTCATCATGTTGGGCGTCCCGGACGACCGATGAGCATGGTCGCCGCTCGGCACTGATCAACCGCAGAGCCCGTACGGCAGTCGTGCGCTGAACACCTCGCCGCCCCGGGGTGGCCTGCTCCAAACGTCGTATTGCCGCATGACCGTTGTTGAGCCGGTCGATCCAACCGCACCCGCTCAACCGGTCTGGCTGTAGTACTCGAAGGTGTCGGGGTTCGGTCGGAGCAGCGTACGATCGCCCTTCCCGCCAACAGCGAGACCGATCACGTCGTCACTTCCATCGTCGTTCTCCACGAGAGCCCAAACGACCACCGGGAAGGTGCCCCGCGCGGTCTGCATTTTGGCGCCGTGCAGCGCAGGTGAAATCTGCAAGATCTTCATGGACGTCACGCTAGACGTGGCCGCCGTCGCCGCACGCCGAACGCACGGCACCCGCATGGCGTCGCTGGCCTTCCCCGTCACGACGGATCAGCGTCGAGCCATGTTGACTCGGGCCACCTGCCCCACAACCCTGCGGCGCTCGCGCTACCGATGGCCGGACGCGACGGAGCCGCCGGATGCGCCGGCGGCTCCAGGGTGGTGCGGTTCGAGCGCGTCAGATGACGCGGACGTTCTGCGCTTCCTCACCCTTCCGACCGGGGGCGACGTCGAATTCGACGCGCTGCCCCTCGTCGAGGGACCGGTAGCCGTTCCCCTGGATGTTCGAGTAGTGCACGAAGACGTCTTCAGCGCCCTCGCGCGAGATGAAGCCGAAGCCCTTCTCGGAGTTGAAGAACTTCACGATTCCAGTTGTCACAGACTGCTCTTCTCAGTTTGCCCGGCCGTCCTTGTGAAGACCGGATGCCGTGATGCTACCCGCCGATCGTGCGATCGAGCGCCGCGCAGCTCTCGGTTGCGCTGATCGCCGGGCGCCCAAACGGCCACAGCAGGAAAGGGCCCTCGACCAGTTCAAGATCATCTCACCTCCACCGACTCCACCGACAGCGCCATCTGATTGGTTTCGTGGCCCACTCCGGGTGGCCGGGGCTCGCCGAAACGCGACGGGACGGGTTCGCGATGGGACCGTCGTTACTCTTCCGCGATGGCGTCGAGGACGTCGAGGCGGCCGGCGCGCCACGCCGGGTAGAGGGCGGCCAGCATGCCGAACAGTGCCGAGATGACGACGACGGCCGCGACCCCGAGGTAGGGAACCCGGTAGGTGGTGAAGCCGTCTTCCTCGAGCGCTTTGCCGATCGACCATGCGAAGAACAGGCCCAGTCCGAGCCCGATCGTGCTACCGAGCACGGCGATGACGACGGACTCCCAACGGACCATCGTGCGCACCTGCCGGCGTGTGGCGCCGACGGCGCGTATGAGGCCGAGCTCGCGGGTGCGTTCGAGGACCGACAGGGCCAGTGTGTTCATTATCCCGAGCACGGCGATGATGATCGTGAGCAGCATCAGCACGGTGACAAGGCCGAGGATCGGGGTGAACTGCTCGGCCGTGGCGTCCTTGTACTCCTCGATGTCGAGCAGCTCGCCGGTGGGATAGTCGTCGGTGATGGCCTGGAGCGCGGGTCGGGCCTCGTCGACGTCGACGCCGTTGGCCAGCCGTGCGAAGACCACGAAGTCGGCGGGGTCGGGCACGTATTTGTCGAGCGTCGCAAGACCGATGGTGTAGTCACCGGCGATCTCCTTGTTCGCGTAGAGCATGGCGACGCGGAGCTTGGTCGGTCCGTGTTGGGGAAAGACGACATCGATCTGGTCGCCCACCGACCAGTCCTTGTCTTCGGCGCGACCCTCGAAGACGGCGATGGTGTCGGGTTCGGCGAGATCGGCCGACGTGCCCTCGGTCGGTGCCAGGTCGAACAGTTGGAAGGCGGGAACGGGATCGACGCCGGTGGCAAACGTGTTGCTGTCGGCGATCCTGGTCTGCACGCCGCGGATCCCGGTGGCGATGTCGACCTCGGGTAGCTCGTTGAGCCGCTCCGACAGCTCCGGGGGCAGGCCGCCGAAACCGAAGCTCCCAGAATTCACGGCGAAGTCGCCGACGAACTGGTCGTCGATGACGTTGTCGATCGAGGCGCGCAACGACGAGTTGAAGGCGAGGAAGAACGCGATGATGGCCACGCCGATCAGCAGTGCCGACGCGGTGGCGGCCGTGCGCTTGGGGTTGCGGGCCGCGTTCTGGCGGGCGAGCTGCCCGATCATGCCCTTCACGGCCGGAAGCGGCGCACCGATGAGCCGCACTGTCGGCGGGGCGAACAGGGGGCCGAACAGCACCGCGGCAGTAAAGATGAGCAATACGCCCAGGCCCACCGCCTCGATGCCGCCGTCACCCGCCACACCGCTGACGAGGGACAGCACACCGAGAACGGCGACAGCGATGGCGATGACCAGCCGGATCCACACCCGGGTCGTGCGCTCGACGGCCACGTCACGCATGGCCGCCAGTGGCGCCACCCGTGCGGCGCGCAGCGCGGGCACCACCGCCGACGCCACGGTGACGATGAAGCCACTCAACACCGCGGTGAGCACCGCCCCCGGTCGCACAATGATGTTGCCGGCGGGCAGGTCGAAGCCGAACGCGTCCATCAGCGCCCGTAGGCCGCCGGTCACGGCCAGTCCCAGGAAGAAGCCGGCGACCGATGCCAGGCCGCCAATGATCACGGCCTCGAGCAGCACACCGCGCAGCACCTGACCACGGCTGGCGCCGACCGCTCGCAGCAGCGCCATCTCGCGGTTCCGCTGCGCCACCAGGATCGTGAAGCTGTTGTAGATCACGAACGCGCCGACGACGAGCGCGATCACGGCGAACGCGGTGAGGAACCCGGTGAAGAACCGCAGCCCCTGTTCGATGTCGTCCTGGTTCTCCTCGGTGATCTCGGCACCGGTGAGCACCTCGGCGTCGTCGCCTAGCTGGGCCTGGACCCGGTCGGCGAGCTCCCGCTGCCCGACGCCCTCGTCGGCAACGACGCTCACCGAATCGATCGTGCCCGGCTGGGCGACGCGCTGCTGCGCAGCCGGCAGGGTCATCAGGGCGAACGTGGCGCCACCGGGGCTGTCCGCCGTTCCGAACCGGGCCACGCCGACCAGCTCGTACTCCTCCAGGCCCGTCTGTGTCTGCACGCCGACGGGGTCCCCCACCTCGAAACCGGCGTCGTCGGCGCTGCGCTTGTCGATGACCAGCTCGTCGTCGGCCTCGGGCGCACGCCCGCCCTCCACCAGCGTGAACGGGTTGAGCTCATCCACGGTGCCCCAGTTCCCGCCGAATGTCGGGGGCCCGAACCCGGGATCGCCGATGGGCTCGCCGTCCTTGTCGATGATCTGGGCATAGCCCTGAACCGACGGCTCAGCGATGGCGACGCCATCGACCGCCTCGATCTCGCCGACGAGGGCATCGTCGAGACGCGGCCGCTGCGTGTCGCCGAAGCTCGACTCGAATTGCGTGACGCCGCGCACGTACACGTCGGTGCCGCGGTTGACGTCGGCGAACAGGTCATCGAACGTCTTCCTGATCGTGTCGGTCAACACGAGCGTGCCCGCCATCAGCGACACCCCGAGCATGACAACAACGAACGTGAGCACGGTGCGCAGCTTGCGGCTCCACAAGCCCCGCAAAGTCAGCCTCAGCATCGCTCAGTCCCCGAAGCGCTTCATCCGGTCGCGCCTTGCCATGGGTCAGATCCTGTCGGAGTAACGCCGTCGCTCCCAATCGGTGACTGTGGTGTTCGGACGGCAGTGCCCAGCGCTCACTCCTAACGGTCGCTCGACACCCGACGGCGGCGCATCGCAGGGACGAGTCGGTGGTAGATGGGTCGTGCCAACCAGGCGGGGAGGTAGCGGTGGCGTTCCTCATATGCCGCCCGGGCTCGGCGGTGTGGCTTGACCATCTGCAGGCCGAGGTGGACCAGCAGTGAGGGGTGGTAGCGCACCTTGGGCTCTCTGTCGCAGACCACGATGCGGCACAGGTGCTTGGTGCTGATGAATCCGTACTGGCCGGGACTAACCAGGCGGACGGGCGCGCCGTGTTTGGGCTCGAGGGGCCGGCCGTCGAGGTGGTCGGCGATGACCACGTCCTCAGCGAGCACGTCCTCGAGCAGCACGACCGATCGATAGCCATCGAGGCCCTCGAAGACGACGTGGGTGATCGTGGTGCCCGAGCGGACCGAGGGCTCGATCAGCGTGCAGTAGAGGTCGGAGAACGCGACGCCTCCCCAGCGCAGCCCGGTCGCGGACCACCCGGCGACGCAGTGGAGGTCGGCGACGATCTCGCGGTGAGGAAGGGACGCCAGTTCGGTAAGGGCCACCGCGGTGGGTGCCATCACCGCACCGGTGATCTCGAGGCGAGGGTCGTCGGGAACTTCGGGCGGTGGTTGGTGCAGGTGGGCGCCGAAGCGCGGGAAACCGTCGATCCGGTATTGGCCGGGTGGGAGCGTCACGTTGTGCTCCGGAACTGCATGGCTCATCGCGGGCTCTGCCATGTCGCCTCCATTCCACAGATCCATACGACTGCGTATGGATGCACCGTAGCCCTGCTCGCAGATCGAGTCCATACGCGGCCGTATGGACTACACAGGTAGGCATGGCCGTCCTCCGCACGCCGCGCACCGCGTGGATCGATGCGGGGTTGCGGGCGCTGAGTGCCGGAGGTCCTGACGCGGTCAGGGTTGAGCCTCTCGCCCGGGTGCTCGGCGTCACCAAGGGCGGCTTCTACTGGCATTTCGATGACCGGAACGGGTTGCTCGACGCCATGCTCGACACGTGGGAGCGCACCGTGATCGACGACGTGATCGACCAAGTCGAGGGTGACGGCGGTGACGCAAGGGCCAAGCTGCGACGACTGTTCAGCCTCGCCGCAACGCGTCGCGACTTCGTCGAGGTCGAGCTCGCCGTCCGTGACTGGGCTCGGCGCGACAAGGCCGCCGCGCAGCGCTTGCGGCGCGTCGACAACCGCCGGATGGGTTACCTGCGATCGCAGTTCCGCGAGATCTGCGACGATGCTGACGAGGTCGAGGTCCGGTGCCTGCTCGTCATGTCGTTGTTCATCGCCACCCACTTCATCGCCGCCGACCATGACGGCCGGCGCCGCTCCGATGTCATCCAACTCACACTGGCCCGGCTCCTCGACTGACGGTGGCCCTGAGCTGGGGTCTCTCGCTCTCGTCTGCCACTTCGTCCCGGCCCGTACCCGGTCATCTCGGCTCGCACGGTAGAGAATCCGGTAGAAGGTCCTGACCCGTCCGCCGGAGGCCGGGGGATCGAGACCTGCGGACAGGCGATCAGCGGCCGACGGCGCGGGCCCAGACGAAGTCTTGGGTGTTGCGGGACTTCATCATCGTTCTGATCAACCGGGTAGGCCTCGAGCGCCTGCGCCGGACGGATGAGTTCGGGACGCTCCAGGAGGTGGTCGCGTCCCTTGGCTCGTAGGGTGAAATGTCCGGCCGCCATGATGTTGCGGACCCACGGTGAGTCGGCCCCGTAGAGGACGGGTATCACGAGCCCGTCGCCCAGGGGGTAGGCGGAGACCGGGTTTTGGTGCTCGCGGCCCGAGCGACGCCCCACATGTCGCACGATGGAGTAGGCCCGTAACCACTTCCCCGAGATCGCCATGAAGAGCCTGTTCGAGATGCTTCGGACAGGCCGACGCTCCGGTGGCTCGTTCGTCCGCTCATCGCCTGGTCGTTGATGCGCGGGAGCCTCGGTCATGAAGCCAGGCCCAATATCAGTGAGGCGGTGGCCAGCAGCAGGTACACGGAGGGGTAGCTGACGTCGTACCAGCGTGCGCGCAGGTGAGTGATGATGGCGCCAACGAAGTAGAGGACGACGCCGACCGCAGCCGCGATCCCGATCGCAGGCACCACGAGCCTCACCACGAGGCCGAGTGCCCCTGCGATCCGCAGGGCGGCCAGCTTGGGCAGCCAGGACCCCGGGACGCCCGCACGGTCCATGTTGGCGACCACGCGCTCGCGCAAGAAGAGGTCGGCCGAGACGGAGAACGTGAGAACCGCGGCGGCCAGGACAGTGAAGACGACATAGGCGGTGGACAAGGGCGTCCCCCCTCGCGGGGTGTTGGGTTGGCTCGCCGACGACCGTATGAGCGAGCGGGTCCTGCGTCATCACCTGAAGGTGGGTGCGCGGGTGGGCGTTCGCCGACTCGCTGGGGCGAAGCGTGGCGGGCAGTGCTAACCGGCAGGTGCCGGGGTGTGATCGCGGCGCGGGCTATGCCTCCTCCCGCAGCCCGACGCCCGACTCGAGCAGGCTCTTGAGGGTGCGTAGGTTGTGCTTCATCCCTCGCTTGAAGAGTTGGGTTGCGAGGTGGTCGAGGCCGCCGACTGGTGTGGGTAGTCCCGCGCCGCTGATCCGACCGACGAGAGTCAGCCGAGTGCTGCTACCGCTTGGTTCCAGCTGGTAGGTGTAGCGGAACGGTGTCGGCCCGTATCTGGTCTGCAGGGTAAGTTGCCGGTTCGGGTCGAACTCGGTGATCTCGACGTCGTTGCTCGCCCGACCACCGGGCAATGATCGGGTCATCTCGAACCGGGCGCCACGTCGCGGAGGGTCGTCTGCTTCGGCGACCTGGTCGACGGCATCCAGCCAGAGGGGCATGTTCGAGGGTTCGGCGAGGAACGCGAACACCGCGTCCGTCGGTCGCTCGATCGTGATGGTGACGATGAAGTCGCCCATCGTTCACGCGGCCTCGAGGATGCCCGCGGCTGCGGGGTCGTGCGCGGCGAGGATCCGCATGCCGGGATTGTTGGCGCGCAGTGCGAGCACGCGCTCGCGTGTCCGACGCAGCGCGCGCCTGCTGCCGACGCCGCCGTGCACCCCTCGGTCGAAGGCGTGGATGTCGTAGGTGAGGTCGCCGACGAGCAGCATCGGCGGACGGTCGGGCGATCGCACGAGCATCGAGATCGAGCCGGGTGTGTGTCCCGGTGTCGGCAGGAGCACCATCGAGCCGTCACCGAACAGGTCATGACCGCAGCTGAAGGGTTGCAGCGTCGGGTCGTCGAGCCGGTGGAACTGCAATGGTGTCCAGTTCAAACCGGGGAGTTCGATGTGGGCGCGCAACAAGCCGCGTGTGTCGGCCAGCGGACGGTGGAGTGAATCCCATTCGTCGGGTGACACGAGCAGGTTGGCGTGCGCGATCTCAGCCACACCCCCGATGTGATCCTGGTGCAGGTGGGAAATCACGGCCGTGCCCACGTCGGCGGTGGAGTAGCCCAGCCGCTCGAGTCCGGCCGCCAGCGTTTCGAGCGCGTCGACGTGGAACGTGGCGAGGCGCCGGTAGATGATGCCGTTGGCGCCGTCGGGAAAGTAGTGCGGGTCGGTGACCGACGCGCGGTCCTGTCCGGTGTCGAACACGACGAGCCCATCGGTGTGCTCGATGACGTAGACGTTGATCGGGCGCGCTCGCAGCCATTGCCGGGAGGTCAGGATCCACCAGTACATCGGTGCGCGCCCCCTGTAGGCATGCAGTGGGTGGATGTCGACGGTGCCGGTGCTGAGCCGTGCGACGCGGGTGACCTGGGATGCCATCGCATCCCCCTTTCGCGGTAGCGTACCGAGTACGCTATCATTAGCGTATGAGATACGCAACAGATTCCTTGGAGGTGCGATGCCACGGAAGCGACCGGTGCCAGCACGGCTTGCGGGCAGGGCGGGACGGGTGCCCCGCAACACGTTGTCGCGCGCTGCTGTCGTGGACGCAGCGTTGGCGATGCTCGATCGCGAAGGGCTCGATGCGCTGACGATGCCCAAGCTCGCCCAACATCTCGGTGTCGGCACCATGTCGCTCTACCGCCACGTCGAGGACAAGGACGATCTGATCGCGGCCGTCGGCGAGCGGGTCATGCACGGCATAGAGGTGCCGGATGGGCCGCCCGACGACTGGCAGGGCCGCGTCGTCGGGTACCTCCGCGGGCTTCGCGAAGCCGCCATCGCTCACCCGGCCTTGTCGCGGATCCTCGCTGACCGCGGGCTCACAGTCGGTGCGGTGTTCGACCGGCTCGAGGAGCTCCACAGCATCCTCGTCGCTGCCGGGTTCTCGGATGGCGAAGCTGTGCGCGCGTTCTACTCACTGCTCACGTACGTGTTCGGGTTCGTGATCTGGGAACTGCCGCGCATGCACCAGCAACCAGCCGACGCCTACGCAGCAGCCTGGAACGAGTCGATCGACGCACTCGATCCCGCCGCGTATCCGCGGCTCCACGCCCTCCGCGGAGTGCTGAAGACCACGGCGTCTCCGGAGCAGTTCGAGTACGGCTTGCAGCACCTCGTCGACTCGCTCGCCGCGAGGGTCGACGCGAGATCGGCGCGGCGACCCGCGCGGTCATCCGGCGGGTCGTAGGTCGACGTGTGTCCGGTCGGGTTGCTCGAGGGCGGTGCTGGGGTCGTAGGTCACGGCGCCGTCGGCCATGTCGGCGATCTTGGGCAGCCGGTACTGGCGTGAGGACGTCAGCCGGCCTTCGAGGTGGGTGACGAAGTCCTCGGGAAACTCTGGGGAGCGGCCAACCGCCACCATCATGCCCGGCCTCGTCACGGCGCTCAGCGACCGCGAACTCGAGGTGCTGCACCTGGTGGCCGCCGGCAAGACAAACCAGACCATCGCCGACGAGCTGCACATGGCGCTCAACACGGTCAAGAAACACGCCACGCACATCTTCGACAAGCTCGGTGCACGCAACCGCACCGAAGCGACCGCCCGCGCCCGCGAGCTCGGCCTGCTGACCTAGCCTCCGCCGCGAGAGCCGCCTGCTCCTGGCCCGCCCGCGACGACCCGATGGGGCAGCTCGAACGGTGTGTCGGTCGACGACGCTGACGAACGGCCGTCAGTCACAGTGGCTGTTCTTCCAGGCCGAGCAGACCACTCGGCCTCTCAGGCCAGCGCTCCGCCGCCACGACCGGCATTCCGGACCGCCGCACCCGCCCGCCCCGCGACTGTCGGGCCGAAAACCCGAAGGCCACCCCGCTGAGCAGCCCACTCGCGGGCGAGCCGGTAGAAGCACCGCGGACAGCAGAAGACCCCACTCCGGAAAGTGGGCCTGACCTGCGGTTTCGTCGCCGCGGCGGGCGTGCTGTCGTTCATCCTGTTGATGGCCGTGTTCCGCAGCCTGCCGGTGCCGCTCAAGGCGGTGATCATGAACCTCCTGTCGCTCGGAGCGGCCTTCCGGGCTCCTCGTGGCCGCAGCGATCATGTTGACCAGTCGTCTCGCGTTCCAGCGAGGGACGGTCACGGTCGCCGCCGCGCTACCGCGACCGTCCCTCGGGGACCTTGGGGAGAGCCGCCCGGCTCAGGCGGCCCGGCGGTAGCGGCGCACGGCCAGGGGGCCGAACAGCGCGATGATGCCGAGCGACCAGGCGATCGACCCGACCACCGACCAGCCGATGGCCTGGTCGAGCACCAGGTTGCGGGCGGCGTCGACGGTCACCGACACCGGCTGGTGGTCCGCGAACGCCTGCAGCCACCCGGGCATGAACGACGTGTCGACGAACGCCGAGGAGGCGAAGGTGAGCGGGAAGAGCATGGGGAAGATGGCCGCCTCGGCGGCCTCGCCGTTGGAGGCGCCCAGCCCGACGGTTGCCACCATCCACGACAGCGAGTAGGCGAACAGCAGCACGAGGACCATGGCGGCTAGGTAGGCAGCGGGGCCGCCGTGGGTGCGGAAGCCCACGACGGTGCCGACGACGGTCATGAGCACCAGCACGAAGACGTTGCGGGTGGCGTCGGCGACGGTGCGGCCGGCAAGCACCGCCGACCGCGCCATCGGCAGCGATCGGAACCGCTCGATCAGGCCCTTGTGCAGGTCCTCGGCCAGCGCGATGCCGGTGCCAGCGGCGCCGAACACGGCCGTCTGCACGAAGATGCCGGGCATCAGGTAGTCGACGTAGCTCACCGATGGATCGGCGAGCTGGATCGAGTTGCCGAACACGTAGCGGAACAGGAGCACGAACATCACCGGCTGGATCGTCGAGAGGACGAGCAGCTGCGGCAGGCGGACGTAGGTGAGCAGGTTGCGCCACGCCATGGTGAGCGCGTCGGCGACGGCGTGGCGGCGGGGGCCGCGCCGCGCCGCCGACGCGCGGGCGGGAGCGCTGGGGGAGAGGGCGGGTGAGAGCGTGTAGGTCATGCGGCACCTCGGGCGGGTTGGCGGTCCTCGGTGGTAGCGGAGTCGGCGCCATCGGGCGTGCCGCCCCCGGCGCCGTGGCCGGTGAGCGCCAGGAAGACGTCGTCGAGGCTCGGCTCGCGCACGGCGAGGCCGGCCGGGGCGAGGCCGGCACCGTCGAGCGTGCGTAGGATCTCGACGACGGTGCGGGGCCCGTCGTCCACGGTCAGCTCGAGCGACCTGCCGTCGAGGCGGACCGCGCCGTCGCCGGCCGGCGACCCGGCCTTGGCGGTGGCGAATCGCTCGAGCAGCGTCGCGGCGCGCACGCCGGTCGCCACATCGTCGAGCGTGATCTCGATGACCGTGCCGCCGAGGCCGGCCTTCAGCTGCGAGGGCGTGCCCTCGGCGATGACCTGCCCGTGGTCGACCACGGCGACGCGCTCGGCCAGCCGGTCGGCCTCCTCCAGGTACTGGGTGGTGAGCAGCAGGGTTGCGCCGTCGGCCACCAGCTCCTCGATGACCTGCCACAGATCGCTGCGGCTGGCGGGGTCGAGCCCGGTGGTCGGCTCGTCGAGGAACAGGACGAGCGGGCGGTGGACGAGCGCCGCCGCCAGGTCGAGCCGGCGCCGCATGCCCCCGGAGTACGTGCGGACCGGGCGGTTGGCGGCGCCGGTGAGCCCGAAGCGTTCGAGCAGCTCGTCGGCCCGGGGGACCACCTGGTTGCCGGGCACATGCGTAAGCCGGCCCACGAGCCGCAGGTTCTCGCGTCCGGTGAGGTTCTCGTCGACGGCGGCGTACTGGCCGGCGAGGCCGATGCTCTCGCGCACCGCCTGGGGCTGGCGGGTCACGTCGAGGCCCAGGACCTCGGCCCGTCCACCGTCGGGCGGGATGATCGTGGTGAAGATGCGTACCGCAGTCGTCTTACCGGCGCCGTTGGGGCCGAGCAGCCCGTACACCGTGCCGGTCGGCACGAGCAGATCGATGCCGGCGATGGCGCGGACGGATCCGAAACTCTTGGTCAGCGCCTCGCCCCGGATCGCGGGTTGGGGGGACATGGGACCATCGTCACAAGCGCACTGCCTGGCGTCTTGGACAAATGTTCCCTCTCGTGGCCAGGGCCACCGGCCTCGGCGCCGGCCGTCCTGGCGGCCGCGGTTTCACGTCTTGGATGCGTGTTCGGGGGCGGCCCACGCGACGTCGTCGACCGCGAGCCACGGCGCGACCGCAACGGCCGAGGGCGTCACCCCGGCAAAGGCCATGACGTCCCGGTGGAGGTGCGACTGGTCGACGTAGCCGCTCTCCGCCGCCACCAGGGCGGCGCTGTGACCCGCGGCGAGGCGATGGGCCGCGTGGTCGAAACGCACCAGCTGCGCGGCGCGCTTGGGGGTGAGGCCGATCTGGGATCGGAACCGGGACCACAGGCGCTTCCGGCTCCATCCAACCTCGGCGGCCAGCTGCTCGACCCGAAGCCGCCCCTGGTTGGTCACCATCTGCGCCCAGGCGAAGTCGACCTCGGGGTCGACCGCCCGGCCGGCTTCGTATCGTCGAGCGAGCGCGGCCTCCGCGATCGCAAACCGGTCGTCCCACGACGGCGCAGCGCGTAGTTGCTCCTGGGTTCGTGTGGCGTCGCGGCCCCAGATGTCGTCGAGGCCGACCACCGTCCCGCCCAGCTGCGCTGAGGCGCCCAGCACCGCGTGCGCGACGACCGGCGACAGCCGTATCTGCAGGCACTCGATGTCCCGGCCGCGCACGCAAACGGTGCCGGGCGCGAGTCCGGCGACGACGCTGCCCCGCTGCTGCCGACCGCTCACGTTGTCGTCGACGACGAGCAGTCCATCGCTGATGTCGACGACCACCGTGACGGCTGGGTACGGGACCGCCCGGAGGTCGACGAGGTCGGTGGCGCGATCGCGGAATCCGGCCATGCTGACCCCGGGCAGCCGGCCGGGCCGCGACGGGGTGGCGATGTCCCAGACGGTCGCGGCCGCGCCCACGGCGTCACGAGCCGACTCGGCGGATCGCATGTCGCCAGGCTACGAGCCACCTCCAGCGGTAGCGCGCCGACGCGACATTCCTCCAAGACGCAACCCAGGCACGCGACGACAGTGACGGACCAGCACCCGGACCCAGAAAGGACAGCTCGTGATGCGCTACCCGATTGACCCGTTCATGCCAGCCGTCGAGCTCGCCGTGGCCATACGCCGCAAGGAGGTGAGCCCGGTCGAGGTGGTCGATAGCTACCTCGAGCGGATGGACGAGCTCGACGGCCGGCTCAACGCGTTCTGCCACCGGGCCGACGACGATGTCCGCAAAGCCGCGTCTGCCGCAGCTGACGCGGTAGTACGGGCCACCTCGACCGAGGACCTCCCGCCGTTCCACGGTGTCCCGCTGCCGATCAAGGACCTCCTCGATGTGGCCGGCTGGCCCACGACCCATGGGTCCGCCGGCGCTAGCCAGGCGCCGGCCGCAGTGTCGGACCCAGTCGTGCAGCGGTTCGTGGACGCGGGGTTCGTGCTACTCGGGAAGACCACCACCTCCGAGTTCGGCACCGTGCCCTTCACCGAGAGCGAAGCCCTGGGCATCTCCCGCAATCCGTGGGACCCGGACCGCACGCCGGGTGGGTCGTCGAGCGGCGCGGGCGTTGCCGTGGCCGCCGGGATGGCGCCCATCGCCCACGGCGCCGACGGCGGCGGATCGATCCGCGTCCCTGCGTCGTGCACCGGCCTCGTCGGACTCAAGTCCACCCGCGGCCTGGTCACCAACGTGACCGTCGACCTCGAAGGTCTCGCCACGAACGGCGTGCTCACCCGCTCGGTGGCAGACACCGCCGCCGCCATCGACGTGCTCGCCCGCCATGATCCGGCCGCATGGTGGTCACCCCCGACCCCACGGCGATCCTTCGCCAGCGCGATGACGGTGGCCCCACCGACCGGGCTGCGGATCGGTGCGCTCGTCGACCCTCCAATCGAGGGGCTGAGCGTCGACCCGGCGTGCGTGGCCGCGGTCGACGCCACCCTTCGGACCCTCGAATCAGCCGGCCACCACGCCGTCGACACTCAACTTCGGCTGCCCCCGGCCGACGAGCTGGTCGCGGCGTTCACGACGATCTGGAACGTCGGCGGTGCCGGGATCGCGCTCGCGGACCCGAACCACGTCGAGCCCCACAATCGGGCGCTGCGTGACGCGGCGCGAGCCATCGACTCCTGGGCCTACGCAGAGGGCGTGAGCAAGACCCAACACTGGTCGCGGCGTATCGTCGAAGCCTTCGTGACCAGCTTCGACCTCCTCGTCACGCCCACAATGGCGTGCCTCCCGCCAACCGTCGGCTTCTGGCGAACAGGCAATGACGACGATCCCCTGACGCCACTGTTGAAGAGCTACCCGCTGGCCGTGTTCACGTCGCTGTTCAACGTGTCCGGCCAACCGGCGATCTCCGTCCCCATCCACGACGACGGCGCCACCGGCCTGCCCGTCGGCGTCCAGATCGTCGCTGCGCCATGGCGGGAAGACCTCCTACTCCAGGTGTCTCGCACCCTCGAGCTCGCACACCCCTGGACCGATCGCCGCCCGGCTGTCAGCTGACGACGAGGGGTCCCTCCCTATGGAGAGCCGCGCCACGCCAGCAGAGTTCCTCTGATCACTGCAAGGCGCGCGAGACGATTGTGGGGTCACGTCGGGCGTTGCGCGCTCGGTGCCGGCGAGATGTCGACCCCAACGATGCTGAGCCGTCGGCGTGCTCGTTCGATCTCGTCGGGCTTGTCGTCGATGGCAATGAGGATGTGTTCGAGGCGCTCGATCTCGCCCAGCCAGCGGCCACGAGCGCCACGACAAGCACGACGGCGGTGTCTGCCCCGTGGCGCGGCGCCACGTCAGCGCTCGGCGACGCCACATCCTCGGTTGGCGGCGCCGGTCCGCGCTTGGCGGGCGCCACCGGCTCGCCTGGTGAGTCCATAGCGGGCGCCAGGCCGCTCGGCGGTACGTCGGGTTTTCCTGGTCGGCCGCCGAGCGGGCCGTCGGCCATCGGTTGGCGACCGCCGCCAGGCTCAGCTCATGGACGAGACGAGGGTCGAGCAGCCCAGCGTGCCTATGGGTCGGCCGCCGCGAGGTCGGCTGACCACAGGTGGTAGCCATCCGCTGGGCCGCCGGCCGTATGGGTGGCGTACCACAGCCTGAGGCGGCCGTCGTTCAGGTGGATCGCGCTCGGGCTCCGCACCAGGCCGGCGTCATCGCCGACGTCTCCGGGAGCGAGAGTCGTGCCTCGCCGGTCCCAGGTCACACCATCGTCGGAGGTGGCCATGTCGATGGCGGCGCGGGCGCCGGAGTCGCTGACGTAGAACATGGTGAAATGCCGGTGACGCACGAGGACCCAGGGCTCGGAGACCGCCACCTCGCCGCGAGTGGGTTCGAGCACCGGTCCGACGCGGTCCCACGACGCACCATTCGGGGACACTGCTGCCATGATCGTCGCCCGCCGGCCGTTGTCCGAGCCGTCGTAGCCGGAGTAGAAGAGCCACCAGCGCGCGCCGGTCACAACGAGGCAGGGATGGGTGGCGCCGATCGCGTCGGGCTCGCCCCGCTGCATGAACGTTCCTTGTGCCTGCCATCGGTGACCGTCTACCGACGCGGCCATGTGGAGACGGGTGTCGGCCCCGTCGGAGCCGGCGTAGGCCATCAGGAAGCCGACGGGTGTGGGCACGACCGAGGGCGCTTCGACCCCGAACGCGTCGCTATCCCCCGAGGAACCGGCGTCGATGCTGATCCCCAGGCGGCGCCAGGGCTGCCCGGGTTCCTGCACCGCCTCGAGGATCCGCCCGGTCGAGCCGTCGTGACCCGAGTACCACATCCGTAGCGTTCCGTCCTCGGCTTCGAGCACCGAGGGCCGGAACGACCGGAGGCGGTCGAAGTCGGCCCATGGGCCCCAGCCGGTGAGGACCGCGCGGTGGCGAGTCCATGACATGGCGACGCTCACGCTACCCAGCGCGAGGGTCGCGATCGCCCGGCCGCGGCCACCACGACAATCCCGGCATCGCCAGCACCAACGGCAGTGAGCGGTGCATCGGGCCTAGGCAGCAACTCCACGCGGTGAACCCGGGAACACCCGAGACCGGGCTTGTGATGAGCAGCGTTGTCAGTCACGGCACGCACGTAGGGCCAGGCGGCTCGAAGGGGCGGCCGCTGGCGTTGCCGGTAATCGACGAGGGTCTTGATCGTCGTCGATGTGAGGCCGCGTTCCGCGAGGTAGCTGGGTACGCCGAGCGCAGAGTGACCCTCGCTGCTCGCTGCGAGGACGTCAGCGACGACGTCTGCCACGGTGACACCGGGAAGTGGGGGACCCTCCGTCGAGCAGTCGCGCTTCCCGCTTCCGCCGCTGCCGGGACAGATCATCGTCACCCATCAAACTTCAATTGCACTCGGCATGGTCGCCGCCTCATGTCGGCTCAGACGAGGGCGACGTAGGACTCGAGCCAGCGGCCGAGCGACGAAGCGGCCTTCCAAGGGCTTAGCCCACCGTACCGACGTGCGGCCCGGATGCCGCCGCGTGACGGTCCACGATCCGCCGACCCCCTTCTGCGAGCGCCTCGATGACCGGGCAGGCGCCGGGCGACGCCCGCGTACCGCCTGATCGAAGGATGCGTGGGCGCATCGGTTCGGGGGGTGGGACCGGCTCGGGTGGCGGGACCGGCTCGGGCGGCGGGACCGGCTCGGGTGGTGGGACCGGCTCGGGTGGCCCCGAGTCGGCCGGGGGCGACGATTGTCGTTCGGCCTGCGTGGGCAGCGTTCCTCGGTCGTCGTCTGTCGAGTGGTGCTGGGCCTCGCGCACGACTGGGAGCGCAACCCGGGCCCGAGGGGTCACGCCGAGGCCAGGCCCGGTTCTGGTGATCTCGCCCGACACCGCTCTGACCCCCAGGTAGGCGATGGCTCGCTCCAGGAGCCGTACGCCGCGGCGGGTCGTCCCATCGTTGGACGGGTGGCGCGCCTGGGAGCGTCCGAGACGCAGGGCGTGGGTCATGGTGTCGGGGTCGTGACCCGCCGTGCGTGCGAGCGCGAGCGCCTGGTCGGGCAGGTGGAGGTGGCGGCCGCGGCCAGCCAGCCCGAGGCTGCGTTGCCACACGCGCTGGGCGACCTCCAACCCCGCGCCGCGGGCAGAGTGCGCCGATCTCGGATCGGAACCGGCGCGGGAACAGCCGGGGACTGGCGTCGATCCGTCGGTCGTCACGACGCGCCGCCGGTCCAGCGGCGAGGGGTCACCTCGTTCGGGTCTGCATCCCGACCGAACAGCGCGGCTCGACAAGGCGGGCACACCCACCAGTCCGGCATAGCCGGCGCGTAGATAGTGGGATCACCCTCGAACATCAAGCGGCACCGCCCGCACTGTCGGGGCGGTGGTTCAGCATCGCCGGGCGCCTGCTGGGAGTCGGACTCGACCAGTGCGCGCGCTTCGCACCTGCCAATGGCGGAACCCGAGGGCAACGCCGACGATGACCGCGAGCCAGGATCTCCATGATGAGTTCCGTCCTCTGCGGCTGGATACTCACCGTCGACGACAGCCAGCTCCAGCGCGTGCCACGGACGCTACACCGGTTAGCGCCAAGACATGCAATCTGTTTCTGGAATAGAGATTATAGTGTCTTCATGGGAAGTTGGAGCTTCCTCACGAACCACGCCCGGGCTCTGCTGTGCATTGCCGCCGACCCCGGAGCGCGCCTCCGTGACATCGCCACAAGCGTGGGAATCACCGAACGCAGAGCCCACGCCATCGTCACCGACCTCGTGGAAGCCGGCTACGTGGTCAAAGACCGCGATGGTCGTCGCAACCAGTACCGGATCCAGACCGACCTGCCGCTCCGGGACACGATCAACCGTCAACGCACCATCGGTGAGCTGCTCGACCTGCTCGTCGGCAGCGACGAACACCGCGAAGGGACCAGCCCGAGGGACCGACGACGGCTGACCGAGGCCGCCAAGCGGCCCTGATCAAAACCGCATTGCCGTGCGACACTCGCGTGCTGAGCGCCTCGCCCCTCCGAGGGTGAACTGCACCCAACGTCGAGTTGGAGCGCGACCATTGTTGAGCCGGTAATCCGACGCGCTCAACCTGTCTGGCTGTAGGACTCGAAGGTGTCGGGGTCCGGTCGGAGGAGCGTACGGTCGCCCTTGCTGCCAACCGCGAGACCGATCACGGTGTCGCTGCCATCGTCGTTCCCACAAGAGCCCAGAGGACGACCGGGAAGGTGCCCCGCGAGGTCTGCATCTTGGCGCCATGCAACGCAGGTGCGAGCTGCAGATCTTCATGGACGCGACGGTAGACGTGGCCGCCGTCACCGCACGCTGACGCCCCCAGCGTGGCTCAGCGGTGCGCAAGCCCGCCGTGTCCCGCCACGCGTACACCAGCCCATCGCTCATGAGCCCTTCCCTCACCACGATGGAGCAGCGTCAGGGTCATCTCGGCTCGGGTCGTCAAGCTCGGAGCGCGCGGCCGTGCGGCACTCGCACCTCCTATGGCCCGACGCGACGGAGCCGCCGGCTGGGCCGGCGGCTCCAGGGTGGTGCGGTTGGAGCGCGTCACATGACGCGGACGTTCTGCGCTTCCTCACCCTTGCGACCGGGGGCGACGTCGAATTCGACGCGCTGCCCCTCGTCGAGGGACCGGTAACCGCTCCCCTGGATTTTCGAGTAGTGCACGAAAATGTCGTCAGCGCCTTCGCGCGAAATGAAGCCGAAGCCCTTCTCGGAGTTGAAGAACTTCACAGTTCCAGTTGCCACGAATTGCTCTTCTCAGCTTGCCTGCCGTCCTTGTGACGACCGGATCCCCGAGGCGACCTGTCGAACTTGCAATTGAGCGCCGCGGAGCTCGCAATCACCTTGACGGCCCGCAGCGGCTTCCTCGACCCGCGTGAGCCAGCGCATGTAGCCGCCACGAACTTGCGCCCAACCCTTCGAGCCAGGTGATCGGTGAAACAGAACCGCAAGGAACCTGGTCACCCAGGCCACGAAGGCGGCGATGGCGAGGACAGGCACGACGATCAGCTGGGCGATCGCCAGCAGCCACTGCACGAGCGGACGCCAGTGGCGATCCGCTCGGACGGATCGACCTCGAACGTTGCCGGGTAGGCCTGATCGTTGGTCTCCGCTAGTCGGCGAACACGTCGCGGGTTAGCTGGATGAAAAAGCTGTGGTCGTGCCCCTTGTTGGGATCGGCCGAGTTGTACGAGGTGTTCGACGCGCCGTTGGGGATGTCCTCTTCCGTGTAGATCGCCCCCACCGGGCACACGTCGTCCTGATAGCAGGCGGTACAGGAAGTGCACTCGTCGACGTTCACATACAGCAGGCTGTCGCCGAAGATCGCCACCGCGTCCGGGTTCGGGGTGTGGGTGTTCTCGACGGTGCCGCTACCAGCCTCGTCCTCGGAGAACAGAACCCCCGTCGACGCGTCCAGCTCGTAGATGCACTGCACGGGACAGACGTCGACGCACGCTCGGTCCTTAACGTCGATGCAGGCCTCGGTGATGATCGCGATCCCTGACATGGTCGGCTCCATGAGTTCCGCAAGCGGCTACCCCAGGTACCTTCCCGCCCGGCGGGATGGCCTAACCAGCGCCAACCTCCTGCGACGCCGTTTGGGGCAGGAGAAGCGTAACCGTCCCGATGACCATGCCAGAGCGATCGGTCAAGCGGACGGTGGCCGTCCCGTCACGGTCGGTCGAGCGGGCACCCTGGCCCGGCATGAGCCTGGACCCGCTGTTGGCCATCGCGGCCGGCGCCGCGCTGGCGGTCGCGAGGCTCGTTGCTCTCTTGCGCACCGGTCTCGATGAGACGTGGTTCCGGCTGCGGATCGAGGGTGCTCGACGCCGATCACACGGCCTTGTTGGGCGCGCTCGACATCGAGGTCGCCTACGACCTCATGGCCACCGCCATCCTCGGCACCGTGGACGCCTCCGCCGCGGCTGACGTCGCCATTCATCGCCAGGCGTGTGGCGGAGCGGGAGGACAGCGTGACCTTCGGGATGCCACTTGCCGAAGCCCTGGTCAAAGCGTAGAAACGGCCCCGGGCAGCAGAAGGCCCCGCCACGAGAAGCGGGGCCTGACCTGCGGTTACATGGTGGCGGGGGCGGGATTTGAACCCGCGACCTTCGGGTTATGAGTCACCAGCTCGCCGTTCTCGATGATCGCACGGCGTGTTGTGCAATGCCTCTGAGCAGCCAGTTCTCCGGGATCGGGGCTGGGCGGTGGCGACTGGTGCCGAGGCGTTGCAACCATTCGGGTTGCAAAATGGTTGCACACACCCTTCCGCAGATCGGGCGGTGATGGCGACAGACCGCGATCTCGCGGCCCGAGGGGTCGTTCTGCTGCGTCATTCGGTGCGCGTCGCTGAGCGCCTAACACCGACTATGTGCGCCACGGGATTGGCCCGCCGACGGCGTCGTCTGCGAGCTTGTGGGCGAGCCGACGAGCGACCGGCCGCCGTTGTTATGGCGCACCCAGGTAGGGCCGAAGTTGTGCGCGCCGAGGTCCCGGCGACGGTTCGGCGCGATCTGCGACCGTCGGTCTCGTCCACACGACGGCGTTGACCCACCTCTTGGCGTCACGTATCCGCCGCGGGTGTGTAGCGCGCTGAACCACGGGGAGCCCCGGCCATCCGCGGGTGAGCCGTCATGGCGAGTCACGGCCGGGACGAGCGGTGCCTGATGAGATTTGGGCGCCATCCAAACGTCATTGGCGACACCTTGGAGACGAACTGCCGAGGACGACCCACTCCGGCGACCGATCGAGGACGCGTCTTCGTCATCAGGGCCCGACACCCTCGAGCCCTGTCCCCGTGGCAGGCGCCCAGGTGTGCGTCGACGCTCGGGACCGTAGGGTTCGCGCCCGTGGTGGTCGCTGCGAGCATCGGCGAGGTAGCCCTGCGGATCCTGGTGGCGGCCGTGGTGGCGATGGTCACGACGTCGCTCTCCCTCCGGCTGCTCGGCGTGCGCCGCGGCTGGACGACAGCGCTGATTTCCGGGGCGATCGGGTGGATCCTCGGCGGGATTCTGGCCCTGCGCCTGTCCGACTGGGACTGGGGGGCGGATGGGCTGGTGGTGAACACGCTGGCAATCGCGATCCCGACGACGATGGCCGTCGCCGTGGCGATCGACCTGCTGACCAGCCCGGGATCGCTCGCGCCCGCCGAGGCTGCCGGATTGGTCGTCGCACCTCGACCGATCAGGTCGATCCGCAGTCGCATCGACGTCTATCGGCGCTACCGCGAGCTGGTCGGGCTGGCCCGACAGCACGGCTTCGGGCCTCTGCTCGCGGCCGGCGGCAAGGCTGAGCGGGCGACCGAGCCGATTGGGGTGCGCCTCCGCCAGGTGCTCGAGGAGGCTGGCGGGGTCTACGTGAAGATCGGCCAGATCGCGGCAACGAGGGTCGACCTGGTGCCACCGGAGATCTGCAGCGAGCTCGCCAAGCTGCAAAATCGCGTGCCCACTGAGTCCGCCGAGCGCATCGAGTCGGTGCTCGAGGCCGAGCTCGGTGAGTCGGTCGGCGCCGTGTTCGCCGACTTCGACTGGAAGCCGCTCGCGGCCGCCTCGATCGGCCAGGCTTACCGGGCTCGGCTTCACACGGGTGAGGCCGTGGTCGTCAAGGTCCAGCGGCCCGACATCGAGCGGATCATCGAGCGGGATCTAGCGGCACTCGCCCACGTAGCCGAACTGGCCGAACGCCGTACTCCCCTCGGGCGGAGCGTGCGATCGGGGGAGATCCTTGGCCAGTTCGCGCAGAGCCTGCGGGACGAGCTCGATTACCTGGGCGAGGCCGACGCCATGGCCGAAATGGCCGTCGTGCTCGGCGACGGCGACGGGGCCGGGGTCCGGGTCCCCAAGGTGTATGCCGAGCTGTGCACCAGGCGTGTGCTGGTTCAGGAGCGCTTCGAAGGCTTCACTGCGGCCGACGCCGACGAGCTGGCGGCCTCGGCCTCCGATCGCAGCGCTCTAGCCGACAGGCTGCTGCGATCGGCACTCCAGCAGGTGCTGAAGCACGGCTTCTTCCATGCCGACCCCCATCCCGGCAACGTCTTCGTCCTGTCGGACGGGACGTTGGGCCTGATCGACTTCGGCGCAGTAGGGAGGCTCGACCCGATCCAGCGGTCGGCGGTCATCGACATGATGGCGGGGTTCGTACGACAGGACGTGAGCCTGGTCCGAGACGGCATCGAGCGGGTGGCGGACATGAGCGGTGCGGTGTCGAGCGACCGTCTGGAGCGGGCCATCGCACACCTCATGGCGCACAACCTGCGGCCCTCGGGCACGATCGGCGTCGGTGCGTTGCAGGAGCTCGTGCCGATGCTGACCGAGCTCGATATCCGCCTACCTGGCGATCTCGTCCTGCTGTCCCGAGCGCTGGTCACCCTCGACGGCACGCTCGGGGTCCTCTCGCCCGGTCGCTCTATCGTGGGCGCCGCCTTGGACCTGGCGTCCCCAACGGGCAAGTTGCCCGTCGTCGATACCGAGGCGCTGCTCCGCCAGGAGCTGGCCGCCGTGCTGCCGCGCCTCCGACGACTCCCCGATCGGTTCGACCGAGTGATGACCCTGGCGGCGCGTGGCGACCTGCGGCTGCGCCAAGTCGTCGACGAGGACTCCGGTCGCATCCTCCGGACCCTCGTGAACCGGGCGCTCCTGGTGGCCACCGGTGCCGCGTTCATGGTGGCCTCTGCGGTTCTGCTCGTTGCGACCGAGGACGGTCCGACGGTGGCCGGGAATACCGGGCTGTTCGAGATCTTCGGCTACGGGGGCCTGTTCATCGGCAGCGTGCTCCTGCTGCGTGTCGTCGCCGCGGTGGCTCGGGACGGGACGACCTGACCGTCGGTGCGGGCATCGTCAGCGCAGGGCAGGCGCGACCGGCTCGCTGCCCGGCAACGGCGCGATGGACGCGGGCAGCGGCGGGGCGGAATTGAGCCACGAGCTGTTGCGACGCCAGTACACGTAGGTGATGGCGCCGAAGATGATCGGGACCACATAGGTGAGCAGGCGGAAGATCAACACCGACGCCACAATCGCCGCATCCTCCCCGTCGCCGGCGCGGGTGATCCCCGAGATGAGAGCCAGCTCGATGATGCCGACGCCACCCGGGGTTAGCGGGATGGCCGTGAGCAGGCGGGCGAAGGCGAACGTTGCCAGCACCTGCGCCCAGCCGACCTCGTCGTCCGACACGCCCATGTCCCGCAGCGTGATGAGGAGAACGGCGAACAACGACAGATGGCCCACGATGGTGGCGACGGTCAGCGCAACCCAGCGCTGGCGCACCAACCCGATGACCCGGCCCCGGAACTTCGTGAGCGCCAGGTCCCACCCCTCGACCGGACCCTTGTGCACCAGCCGACGTAGTGCCGACATCCAGCGGCCTGCGCCCAGCCCGAACCGCCGGGCGTATTCCTCGCTACGCAGGATGAGCGCGAACACCACGATGGCGCCCACCAGCCCGGCGAGGCCGGCCGCCGCGGCGATGAGGCGACCCCCGCCCGGCTCGCCCTGCGCCGCCAGGATGGCCAGCGCGACGATCGGCATCCCCAGCTTGGCGAAGTTGTTCCAGATGCCGCTGACCACCACCGACAGGGTCGTCCGCGACTTCGAGAACCCCCAGGAGCCCAGCATCGAGTAGGTGAGCCCGATGCCCAGGGCGCCGCCGGCGGGCACGGCGTTCGACACCGCGGTGGTCGACTCGGTCATCACCATCGACTGGGAGAACGTGAGCCCGGGCGTGGCGATCATGTTGAAGATCCAGTAGGTGACCAGGTTCCAGGCGGACACGACGACCAGCCCCGCAATCTCGATGGGGGTGAGGGTGTGCATCGCGTCCCAGATCTCGGAGAGGTCAGCGAACTGCCGCAGGACATACCGGAAGATGAAGACGACCAGCACCAGGGAAATGGCGATCTGAATCGCCTTACGCAGGCGGCGGTTCCGCTCGCTGGTGGCCACGCTGGTTCCTCCGACCGCGCGCTCGAAGCGCGGCCCCCGAAGTCTCCACCCCTCCGACCGACCTGGCAACCGTCCGCCTCCACTGCCGCCGAGGCATGCCCCCTCCCCTCGTCGATCGTCCTGTGGGAGGCTGTCGGCGCGCCGTCGTCGACGGTGGCACAACCGAGAGAGGGGGTCCTGCCCCGGCGTGGGAGCCCTGAGGTCAGTTGCCCTGCTCGCGCTTGCGGGCCTGGCCGTCACGCTCGTCGGCTGTGGTTCGCAGCCCCAGGCGGACGGGCGGGACAGCGCGCTCGGCGATCAGGCGATCACCGTCGCATCGTTCGACTTCCCGGAGAGCGAGCTGCTGGCCGAGATCTATGCACAGGCGCTTCAGGCCGGCGGATTCGATACGCAGCTCGAGCGCCGGCTCGGCCCCCGGGAGCTCGTCGAGCCGGCGCTGGCCAGCGGTCTGGTCGAGTTCGTGCCCGAGTATTCGGGCACGGCGCTCGAGTTCCTCAGCCTCGGTGCCGCCGAGCCCACGTCCGACGCCGCCGTCACGCGTGCGGCACTGCGCCGCACAGTGGACGACGATCGCATCGTGGCACTGGATCCGGCCCCGGCTCAGGATGCCAACGCCGTCGTCGTCACCCGCGAGCTGGCCGACCGGTACCAGCTCGACGAGGTCAGCGACCTCGAGGCCGTGGCGCCGCGGCTGACGATCGGTGGCCCACCGGAATGCCCGACCCGGCCGTTCTGTCTCGATGGACTGGGGCGGGTCTATGGCCTCGAGTTCGAGAACTTCCTACCGCTCGATACTGGTGGCCCCCTCACCCACCAGGCCCTGGCCGGTGGCCATGTCGACGTCGCCGTCCTGTTCACGACCGATCCGAAGCTCGACACGCCTGCGCTGGTCGTGCTGGACGACGACCGTCGCCTGCAGCCGGCCGAGAACGTCGTCCCCCTGGTGCGGGCCGAGGTCGTCGAGCGCTGGGGTGGTGACCTCGTAGCTGTCGTCGACGGCGTCTCGGCCCGCCTGACGACCGACGACCTGCGCGCCCTCAACGCCCGGGTCGCCGCCGGCGACAGCCCCGCCGCCGTGGCCCAGCGGTGGCTCGACGGGGAGGGCCTGATGTGAGACCCAGCGGGCGGCGGACATGAGCACCCCTAGCCAGATCGGTCCCCGGGTGTCGCGGTCGAGCGCGATCGACGTCGCTCCGGGCCCCCCGTCGGCCGTGCGACAGGACCGCCGCCGGCGTCGGCCGACTGGGGCGCCACCGCCACTGCCCAAAGCCATGGGACGCACCGGCAAGGTATGGCTGGTGGCGCTGGTGGCGCTGCTGGGGTGGTTGATCGTGCTCTTCGTATCGCCCGCGGCCCTGCGGCTCACCGACCGTGTTGACGCCGCGGTACTGCGACCGATCGCTCGACTGCGAACGGAGTGGCTCACCGATTTGATGACCGCCGTCGATCGCATCAGCACCGGTTGGACCCTCACGGTGCTGGCGCTGGGGACGATCGTGCTGCAGATGGTGTTCCGCCGGTGGCGTCACCTGTTCACGTTTCTCGCCAGCTTCGTGGTCCTCGAAGTCATCGGCAGCATCATCTACGAGAACTTCTCCCGGCCGCGGCCCTACGACGTGACCGCCATCGGCCGCTGGGGGGGTTATTCCTTCCCGTCCCCACCTGTCGGGGTACTCGCTGGGGTCCTCGTCGCCATGGTGTACTCGCTGGTGCCGGCCGGCACCCCCCGGCGGTGGGCCAAGTTGGCTGCCGGCGTCGTGCTCGGTTTCCTCGCCTTCGCACGGTTGTACCTCGGTGTCGACCACCCGTTCGACATCCTCGTCGGGCTCGCGCTCGGCGTGGCCATCCCGCTGGTGGCCTTCCGGATGTTCACACCCAACGACATCGTGCCGGTGACCTACGGACGGGGCAAGACTGCGCATCTCGACGTGGGCGGCATGCGTGGCGACGCGATCCGCCGTGCCGTGCACGAGCAGCTCGGGCTCAGGGTGCTCGACGTCAAGCCGGTCGGCCTCGAAGGTTCCGGTGGTTCGACGCCGCTGCGGCTCCGCGTGGCCGGCGAACCCGAGACCTTCCTGTTCGCCAAGTTGTTCGCGATGAACCATGTGCGCGCGGACCGCTGGTACAAGCTGGGCCGGGAGATGCTCTACGGCCGGCTCGAGGACGAAGCGCGCTTCCAGAGCGTCCGACGACTGGTCGAGTACGAGGACCACGCGCTCCGTCTGCTGCGGGACGCCGGCATCCCCACGGCCGCGCCCTATGGCATCGTCGAGATCACTCCCGAGCGCGAGTACATGCTCGTCACCGGGTTCATCGAGGACTCTCAGGAGATCGGCGAGGCCGACATCGACGACGGGGTGATCGACGAGGGGCTCAAGATCGTCCGGCGACTGTGGGATGCCGGGCTGGCGCACCGGGACGTCAAGCCCGCCAACCTGCTCGTGAGCGACGGCCACGTGTTCCTGATCGACGCGTTCTTCGTGCAGGTGCGTCCCTCGCCGTGGCGGCAGGCGGTCGACCTCGGGAACATGATGCTGGTCTTGGCCGTGCGCACGGACGCGGAGCGGGTGTACGAGCGGGCACTCCGGTTCTTCACACCCGACGAGATCGCCGAGGCGTTCGCCGCCACGCGCGGGGTCGCCAGCCCCACCCAGCTGCGGGCGATGATGAAGCGGGACGGCCGCGACCTCCTCGATCAGTTCCGTCGGCTCGCGCCGCCCCGTCGGCCGATCGGCCTGCAGCGCTGGAGCGTCCGCCGGGTTGCGCTGGCGCTCGGGCTCGTGGCTTTAACCGTCTTCTCCGCCGTGCAGGTCACCTCGATGTTCAGGCCCTACCACGACCTCCCGATAGAAGGCAGTCCCGACTGCGGCACCGGCGACGACGCCATCACCGTTGCCCAGACCGTGCCCTCGGCCACCCTCGTCCCCTGCATCGCCACCCTGCCCGCGGGCTGGGAACTGGGTGGTGTTCGCGTCAAACGCGATCGCACCAGGCTCTGGCTCGACTCCGATCTGGCGGGCGACCGGGCGGTCGAGGCGACGCTCACCCCGCGGGACGAGTGCGACGTCTCTGACGCCACGCCGGTCCCGAGCGACGAGGTTGGCACCGAGCGCTACGAGCAACCCGAGCGCCTGCCGCCCGGACTGCGCAGCACCCGCTTCTACCTGTTCCCGGGGGGCTGCGTCACCTATCGGTTCGAGTTCGACGACGAGGCCACTCCCGGGCTCATGTTCAGCGTCGACCAGGCCCTTGCCTTCCAACCACGATCGACTCTCCTGGACCACGTGAGGGCCACCACCGACCTCGACCTATGCGGAGCCGGCGCGACCTGCGTCGGAGAATGACGTGCGGACACGCCGCTACACGGCCGAAAGGCACAACTGATGGCCGACTTGGACATCGGGACGACCCGAGGGCAATGGACCCGCCCCCGCGGCGACGCCGTCGCGCTCGTTGCCGGCCTCGCGGTGCTGGGGGTCGGCATGATCATCGTCCGCGACGGCACCGTGCCGGCGTGGGAGCGCGACGTCTTCGACGCCGTGAACGGCCTGCCTGATTGGCTATACCGGCCCACCTGGCCTCTCCAGCAGCTCGGCGTGCTCCTCATCGGACCGATCGTCGCCCTCGTGGCGGCCCTGACCCGCCACTTCCGGCTGGCGCTAGCCGCTCTACTCGCCACGGTCGCCAAGCTCGCCCTCGAACAGGTTGTGAAGGCGATGGTGAGCCGCGAGCGGCCCGGAACCTCGATCGGCGGCGACATCGAGACCCGGGGCGACGTCAGCGTCCGCGGCGAGAGCTTCGTGTCGGGCCATGCCGTGCTCGCGGCCGCACTCGCCGGTCTGGTGGCGCCCTACCTGCCGGGCCGCTGGAAGGTCGTCCCGTGGGTCCTTGTGGCTCTCGTCATGTTCGGACGCGTCTACGTCGGCGCCCATGCCCCACTCGATGTCGTCTGTGGCGCAGCCCTCGGCCTCGCCATCGCGTCGTGCATCAACCTGCTGCTCGGCGTGCCCGGCGTACGCGAGCCAAAGTCGTAGCTGCGGCGGTCGTCAGAGCGTCGGTGGGAGGCCGAAGGCGGGGAACAGGCCGTAGCCGAAGGTCCTGATCTCCGCGATGGCGCCGCCCTCGATGCGCAGGACATCGAGCTTGAATGCCCGGAACTCGGAGTCGCCGGGCCGGCGCAGGTAGCTGGCGGCGGTTGGCATGCGGTTGGCCCGGGTCGGGACCAGGCGGCAGCGGCCGGTGGCCGGGTCGACGACCCGGCCACCGCAGCGCTCATGGGATCACTCGAGACTGAACGGCGGGTACTTGTCGGTGAGCAATAGGAAATAGGCGCTGACCCGTGTGCCCCAGCGCATGACGCCCACGACAAAGCTGCGTAGCCCTTCGGGCCAGCGGCCAGTGAACAGGACCGCGAAGAAGGCGATGACCCACGCCAGGAACGCCGCGACGACGAGGATGGCAAGCACGATTGCCTGCGGGATGACCAGGATGATCCGGAAGCCCACCGTGAGCCGGTTGCGGTTCTCGAGCTCGGGCACGAACCCGGTGCGGACCGGCGGGTAGCTGCCCGGATCTGCCGGGGCATCGGTCTCGAAGGTGAACGGCGGGTACTCCTCGCGCAGGAAACCCGCGTAGGCGTAGGTGCGGTTGCCGTAACGGATGATCAGGCATTGCAGGTTGGCCAGCGCCTCCGGGAGGCGGCCGGTGAACACGATGACGAACCAGCTGATAACGGCAACGACCCCAGACAGGTCTTGCAGGGCGTTGAGGATGGCCCAGTGCGGGATGGCCAGCAGCCACTGCACGATCGGGCGCCAGTTGGCGATCCGCTCGGCCCGATCGACCTCGAGCGTCGCGGGGTATGCCTGACCGAAGGTTTCCATGCCCCCTCCTCTGCGCGACGGGAGAAACCGGCGAGACGCTATCGCCGCGGCCGCGTCCGGTGGGGATCTACCGGCGGCTACTCCCGCACGAGCTCGATCAACACGACGAAGGCGCCCTTCAGGTGAACGCCACGGTCTTGCCGCGGCTGCCGGGCCGGGGCGCCTCGTCGATCACCCGGCCGCCCTGCGATTTGCTCGGGACGAGATGGCGGCATCGACGGTCGACTTGGTCTCGTGCTTTGTACGACGACGACCGTCATCCCCGACGATCCGTTCGGGGGCGCACATAACAACGGCGCCTGCGGCCAGCCGAGCCGCTGGAGAACCGCTCGCGGGCCCGGCGTTATGGATTGTCCAGCTAGCGGTGGCGAGCGGGACGTGCTCGAGCACTTCGAACGTGCACCGACGGCCTCGGGACCGCTACTGGTGGCAAGCCCAGCCCCGGCACGGCTAGAGCTCGATGCCGAGGCTTCGGTCGATGCCCCGTTCGACCCGGAGCGCGTCGAGGCGGCGTAGCGTTTCGACGGTCTCGACGGATGCCGTCCAGTGGCGGTGCTGGACTCCGTCGACGGGCGGCAGATGTAGGTCCTCTGGCTCGACGCCCCATTGCTCGCGGTAGGCCTCGATGCCGCTCGCGGCTCGGGCCCACCGGGCTCGGCCAGTGTCGTCGCCGGGGACGGCGCCGAGGAGGTCGACCAGGTGCTGGGGCTGGGTGGCGACGGCTTGTAGGCCGAGGGCTTGGCGGCGGTAGGCCACGTGCCGGGCGAGCTCGTCTCGGTAGGCGAGGCTGTCGTCGTGGTGTTCGAGCCAGGCGTCGCGCTGCGTGCCAGCCCGCTCGAGCTGACCTTGTCGTTCGTCGAGCTGGCGGAGCAGGCGCCGGTCGTCGCGGCCCGCTCGGGTGAGCACGCCGGGGTGGGCGTGGCGCTCGAGGTGGGCGCGCCGGGCGGCGAGCCGCTGGAGCTCCGCCGACGGGTCGGGTGGGGTCTCGCGGCCGAGCCAGGCGCTGAGGTTGGCGAGCCTGGGTGCGAGCACGGCGAGCGACTCCGATGCAGCCAGCGTCTGGCGCAGCACATCGAGGGCGGCTTGTTCGGCCGCCACCCGGTGGAGGGCGGCGGTGAGTACCTCCGTCGCGGTCGGCGCTGGGTCGTGGTGGTCGGGGTCGAGGGTGTCGCACACGACCAGGGCCGTGTTGTGGTGGCGGCCGCGGGTCATTCCCACGTAGAGGGCTTCGGCGGTGGTGGCGTCGTCGGCGACCAGCACGGCCCGGTCGACGGTGACGCCTTGGGCCTTGTGGACGGTGAGGGCGTAGGCGAGGGCGACGTCCTGGGTGACGTAGTCGACGGGCAGGACGATCCGGCCGTGTCCGCCGAGGTGGGACACGGTCAGCGAGCCGTCGGGATGCTGGTGGGTGACGGTCCAGCGGTCGCCGTTGCGGACCCAGCCGCCGGCCGAGGTCATGAGCCGCCGGTTGTTGCGGGTGGTGACGATCTCGTCGCCCACACCCACGACCTGGTCGCCGGCCTGGACGCCGCCCGCCTCGACCTCGCCGGCCGCTACCCGGTGGGCCCGGATGCGGCGGGAGGCGGCGTCGACGGTGGCGTGATCGGTGGCGCACACCACCACGGCTTGGCCGACGGCCCGGGCGTCGACCCAGGCGGTGAACGCGGCGTCGAGGGCGCCTGGGCGGTCGCAGGCGCGGAGGCGGCGGTGCTGGTCGTAGGTGGCGATCACGGTGGGGTCGCGGGCACGCAGGCGCAGGCTGGCGTGGCGTTCCCAGTCGTGGGCGAACGCGGCGGACCCCGGACAGCTCCAGGGCTCGGGTGTCGGCCAGGAGGCGGAACAGGCCGCCGGCTTCGACCGCGCCGAGTTGGGCGTGGTCGCCGACCAGGACCAGCTTGGCTTGCGCCTGGGCCACCAGCTGCGTGAGGCGCGCGAGGTCGCGGCTGGCCACCATGCCGGCCTCGTCGACCACCACCACCTCCCCGCGGACCAGCCGCCACCGCTGACCGGGGCCGCCGGGGCGGTCGTGTTCGAACAGCAGCTTGGCCACCGTCTCGGCTGGGGTGCCGGCTTCGGTCTGCAGGACCCCGGCCGCCACCGCCGACACGGCCAGGCCCCGCACGGGGATGCCGCTGGTCTGCCACGCTCGGGCGGCGGCGCCCATGCTGCGGGACTTGCCGGTCCCGGCCGGGCCGACCACGCAGATGACCGTGTCGCCGTCCTGGGTCACGGCCCGCACCGCCGCCGCCTGGTCGCCGCCCAGGCCTGCCTCGGCGATGGCCGCTTCCACGGCGGCGGGCTGCGCGACACCCCAGCGGCCCGGGTCCGCGGCCGCGTGGTCCAGGACCTGTTGTTCGACGCTGAGGGTGTCGAGGGTGGTGAAGCGGGCGACGCCGTGACGTTCGAACACCGACAGGCCGTCACGCCGCCGCAGATCGGCCGGCGGGGCAGGCTCGGGCGCGGCCAGACACACCACCGCTGGGTGGGCCAGCACGTTGTCCGCGGCGGCCTCGATCCACCGACGGGTCGCCTCGGCGTCGCCCAGATCGGTCGGGGCGAGGCGGGCGGCGGCGCGCACCACATCACGGCGGGAGCGCGTTCCAGTTACCACTCGGCTGGTTCTTCATGCCGCCCCCACCCTGGAGCGACCACCCACCCGCGCCGGTCAAGCTCAAGACTCCCGACGCCGAGCGCCTCGGAACCGCCCTCGCGCTACTCGTCGACCTCGTATTCGGCGACGAGACCAACCTAGCCCTGCTCGCCATGCGGCTCGACGCGTGGCTTCGACAGCGCCCGCCACAACTCACCGAAGCGCAGCAGCGCATCGCCGGCCTGGTGCACCATCGGATCGAGTCCCTGGCACGTGCCACGATCGAGGACCTCGCTCAATGGCAGACCACGCTGCGCGCCATGGCCAACCAACTCGAAGACCTAGAGACCCGAGCGCGTACCTCCGTGAACGAGGAACTCGCTGCAGGCGCGACCCGACCCTCGGAGGAGGAGCGATGAGGGGCACGATCATCAAGCGAGGTAGCAGCTGGGCGGTGGTGGTCGAGGTAGGACGCGATCCGAGCACGGGCAAGCGGGTCCGCAAGTGGCACTCGGGTTACCGCACCAAGCGAGACGCGGAGCGAGCTCGTACCGAGCTCCTAAGCCGTCTCGATCACGGAACGTACGTCTCACCCGACCGCCGGACGGTCGGCGGTTACCTCGAGGACGACTGGCTGCCGGCGGTGAAGGCGCGGCTGACGCCGTCGACCTGGGACAGCTATGCGCGCAACATCCGGCTCCACATCGCACCCGAGCTCGGGCCGATCCCGCTCCAGGCCCTGACGGCGGCGCGGCTCAACGAGTTTTATGCATCGCTCAGCAGCAACGGTCGCCGCGACGGCCGCGGGGGTCTGGCGCCCAAGACCGTCCGCTACCTACACGGCATCATCCGTAGGGCTCTCGCCGACGCAGCGCGTTGGAGCCTCGTGCAGCGCAACGTCGCCGACCACGCGGACCCGCCGACCATCCGGTCGACGGCGCCGGAGATGAAGACGTGGACCGCCGACCAGCTATCTCGGTTCCTCGACTTCGTGTCCGAGGACCGGCTCTACGCCGCATGGGCACTCGCGGCGGCGACGGGGATGCGCCGGGGTGAGGTGCTCGGACTTCGGTGGAGCGATGTCGACTCGACGCCTCGCGGCTCTCGGTCCGGCAGACCCTGGTCTCGGTTGCATATGAGACGAAGTTCTCGGCGCCGAAGACAGCACGCAGCCGGCGATCAGTCTCGCTCGATGCCACAACCGTCGCCGCGCTGCGCGCTTACCGGAAGCAGCAGCTCGAAGAACGCATGGCGTGGGGGTCCGCCTACCAGGATTCCGGCCTCGTCGTCACCCGCGAGGACGGCATGTGCGTGCATCCCGACCGGTTCACACAGATGTTCGACAAGCACGTGAAGCACTCCGGGCTGCCGAGGATCAGGCTTCATGATCTTCGACATACCCACGCCACCCTGGCCTTGGCCGCTGGCGTGCATCCAAAGGTCGTCAGCGAGCGGCTCGGCCACGCCACCGTCGCGTTCACGCTCGACGTGTACTCACATGCAGTGCCCGCACTCCAAGAGGACGCTGCCGACCGCGTCGCCGCGCTCATCTTCAAGCCAACTCGGTGATGACGCTGACGCCAGGGGTGTCTCGGAAGACGGCGTCATGGGCTACGAGCGGTACGTCGAGCCACCGAGCGGTCGCGGCGATCCAACGATCCGCCTCATGATGCTTCTGGCCGAGAGGGTGACCCGACACCGAGCACTCGTAGCGGAGTGAGACATACTCGTCGACAAGACCGTCGCCCGCCCACACGATCTCAGCCACGGCCAACCGCGTCTCCAGGCGTGCAGGCCGTTGAGCACCCCAGCCGGCGAGCGGGGCACCGTACCGAAGCTCTGCGGCAGTGATGAATGAGATGACGAGGTCGTGGCGATCGACGTGACGCTGGTACGCAGCGACGACCGCTTCGCCTCGACGGGTCAGCTCGGCGCCGAAGACATTCGTTTCGACAACCGGCACGCGACCGGCGCTTCTCACGCGTCAGCGATTGCGCGGAGGAAGGCCTCTTCCTCTTCGTCCGTCAGGCCCTCGATGATCATCTCCTCGTAGGGCGGCAGCGGCCGAGCGCGGGCAAGAACTTCCTCACGCGTCGGAAGGCGTCCGTTCTTGGGTTCGTCTCCTTGCTGCGTCGACACCGCACCTCCCTGGCCTCTGCCGAGTTTACGCCTGGGCCCGCACGCCGGACCCCCCGGCGGACTCCGCTCGATGGACCGAGGCCCCGCTCACAAGGCCCCGCTCGAATCGGGTTGCAAAACGGTTGCACGGCAAGAACGACAAAGGGGTGCCGCTCTCGCGACCCCCCTTCTGACCAGGAGTTTCTTGGTGGCGGGGGCGGGATTTGAACCCGCGACCTTCGGGTTATGAGTTGGTTGGTCGGGGTATCGGACGGTATCGCTCGATGTCGCACAGGTGCGCTGACCTGCGGTTTTGCGGCGACGGCATGCTGCGCCCTACCGCCTCGGGACACCCCATGACGGACCATCCGGTAGAAGATCCGGTAGAAGATCGTCGGGGTCCTGGGTGCTCGCGCACGAAGCAAGAGGCGACGGAAACTACCGACGCGACCGGCTGTCCTCCGCGAGGTGGCACCACCCCCGCGTCGAACCGTCGTTGAGCTGCTTTGCCGATACGGGAATGCTGGCCCCAGCTCAAATGGGCGGAATGGCGGAGCCATCTTCGGCACCGGTCAGATGGAACCGGCGACCATTCCATCCCAGCCGCACCCTCGGCCGCCTCTCCCGACGCTTGATCGTGTCGCGCTTCCGCCGCTCAACAGAAGCCCATCAGCGCCGGAGCCACTCGGGTCAGAGCGGCCCCATCGTCATGGTCCTGTGCAGCCCAGGTGTCAGAGTTCGAGGCCGGGCAGGCCTCGGCCCGGTCCGCTCGGCTCCGGCGCCGTTGTTGTGTGGTGCTCCAGTCGGAGCGAATGGTCGTGCCAGTCTCTGGCGAGCTGGTTAAGGGTGCGCCGCTGGTTGCGGTCGAGGCGAAGGTCGCCGAGGTACTCGAACGCCCGGTCGATGAGCTGGGTGACCTCAGCCGGCTCACGAGCCGACGCGTCGTGCACGACGCCGACCGCCTCTGCGGTGCTCACGCCTTGGCCGAGCAGCGCCATGATCTCGTGGCGGTCCTTGTCGCCGGGCGCGGAGTCGGGCCGGTCGACCAGCGCCGCCAGCTTGGTGGCGAGGTGTGCCGGCGGCTCCAGCACCACCCAGCCGTCGACGACCTCGGTGCGCCGCACGAGCCGTTCGGTGCGCAGCTCGAGGTGCTGGCCGAGGCGGGACTGGTGGGGGACGTAGAGATCGAGATGGATGCCCTCGAGCGTCCCGCGCCACTTCCGGCCGGCGAGATGCCGCGATTCGCTGATCTCGTCCGCCAGCGCCGTAAGCGCGGCGAGCTGGGGCCGGGTGACGATCAGATCGATGTCGTGGCTCATCGGCCCACCCGTGCGCACCCACGTGCCCCAGCCACCAATGAGCACCGCGTCGGGGACGGCCTCATGGACCTTCCCGAGCACCGAGCGGCTGCGCTCGGTGAACTCAGGCGGATAGAAGTCCGGTGTCGACCGTGGCATCGGTGACCAGTCGGGGCAGCAGATGGTGGACGAAACGGGCAGCCTGCCAGCCCGGCAGGTTGAACAGATCGACCCACGCCTGGGTCAACGGCGTTACCCGCCCATGCCTCGCCAACCGCGGGTCCGGTTCGAGCACTACGACCTCGGTGACGCGGCCTGGGTCGGGATCGGTGATCCGGCGCCGCCTGGTGACGCGTGGCTCGCCGTACACGAGCACGGTCACGTAGTCCGCGATGGTATTCCCGCCCAGGGCAGCGACGACCGCACCGAACCCGCCCAGCACCGCCCCACGATTGCCGATCGAACGCTCGACCACCGGCGCCGAGCCCGCCACCTGGAGCCGCTCGACCACGTCGCGACGCAACCGACGCTGACCGGCCCACACGAGGAGCAGCCGGCCCGGGTCCACCACCCGGATCCCACCCCTGCCCAGGACGTCGACCGCGCCGATCTCCGCCGGGTGTGACAAGGCCCGGTGCACCGTCGACACACCCATCTCCAACTCACGCGCCAGCGCTGTCACCGACGGCCACCGACGCTGACCGCGCTCGATCGCGCCAGCGGTCAGATGCCGCCAAACCTGTTCCGTCTTCGACAACACGCCCCCATTCTAGCACGGATTTCCACCTGATGATGGAAATAGGTGCAGCGATGTCAATCCGTCGACAACTTCCTGAAGGCCGTGGCGGCGAAACGGCGGAACCCGTCTCCAGCGCCGGCTCAGAGATACCCCTCTGACCTGGTCGAGTGGGCCAGAGAGAACCCGCGACCTCTGCGTCCCGAACGGCTCTGCAACCCTGCTACCAGGTAATTCGTGCCCCACGGAGCACCCTATGGCGCGGTTTGGAACCCATTTCGCTCGTTGTACGGCGGCAGGATGGCGGCAAGCGTGCCTCTCAGCTGCGTGGCCGTCACAGGGGGTTTGCCCAGGTCGCTGCCAACGACCCCGGCCTGGGGAGTCACCGACGGGTCCGCGGCTCAGTCCGCGGCGCCCAGCGTGAGCGCCGTTTACGGGTACCAGCCGCCGGCCGCCGGGCACAACGCCACCGGGAGGGCCGTGACCCGAGTCGCCGCCTGCCGGAGC
>JBKPAA010000089.1:0-33384 GCA_046726215.1 Actinomycetota bacterium
CGAGATCGACATGAACGACCCCGACGTCCGCGCCGCCTTCGAGGCCTGCCAAGACCTACTCGGCGGCCCCGAAGCCCCCACCGACCCCGCCACCGGCGACAGCTCGGACCAAAGCTCCCAGACATGAACCCCGACCACGCCCCGCGCGAGCGCGCCGGCGCTGCTCCCCGACCCGGTCCCGGCACCCTGGATGTGACGATTCGACGACGCGGTTCCGTCGTCGAGCTGGGTCTTGCCGGTGTCCTCGACGTGACCACGTCATCCCGTCTCGACGAGGCGATGGCGCTCGCCCGCGACATGGCCACCGCCCCGCGCCCCCGAGGGGCGCGGGGGCACTGCCACGGCCGCGGCCAGGAGGCCACGATCGTGATCGACACCGGCGACGTCGCTCTCCTGGATGCCGCCGGCTACCGGGCCCTGCAGGCCGCACAGGTCGCGCCGAATGGCCTCTGGGACCCCGGCGTCGCCTGCATCCTGGGGCCGGCGGTCGCCAAACGCGCGTCATGACGCGGCGTTCTGGGCTACGGGTGGAGGGCGGGGGCGATTTGGGCGATCTGGTCCAGCTGGTCGAGCTGTGATCTCCAGTCGACGGCGCCGATCCTGGCGATCAGATGGCGAGCGCCAGCGGCGGTGTAGCGGTTCAGCCGGGCCACCACGTGGTCCGGAGGCCCGGTCACGACCGCCTGGATCTTCTCGAGCTCCACGAGGGGGAGCCGGTAGTTGGCCGTGGCGTAGTCGTCGAGGCTGCGGCGTCCATCATCGACGCTGTCGGCGACGAGCACGGACACGAACAGCGCGGGCGTGAGGGCGTCGGGGCTACGCCCGGATTCGGTGGCGACCGTGCGGACCGCCTCGAGGCCCGCCCGATAGTCGGCCGGGTCGGGCGGATAGGGCAGCCACCCGTCGTAGAGGCGCCCGGTACGCACGAGCGCCGCCGGGGTGGCGCCCCCGAGCCAGATCGGCGGCCCTCCTTGGCGGAAGGGAGGCGTCGATGGGGGAATGTCGTCGAAGCGCAGGACCTCCCCGTGAAAGGAGGTCGGGCCCGTGGCGGCCCAGAGCTGCCGCCAGAGCGCGACGGTCTCGTCCAATCTCGTGAATCGGCGCTCCCAGGGCACTTCGGACCAGCCGTACAGTGGCCTGCCGAACCGGCCGGGGAACCCGGCGCCGACCGCCACGGCCAGCCGCCCACCGGACAGGAGGTCGATCGAAGCGAGAGCCTGGGCGGTCTGCACGGGCCGGCGGAGGAACGGCAGGAGTGCCCCGGTGCCCAGCGTGGCACTCTCGGTCACCGATGCCAGAGCGGCCAGCATGGTAAGCGCCTCGATGCGAGGGGTCAGCAGCGAGTCGTTGACGAAGAGCGAGTCGTAGCCGAGCCGCTCGGCCCGCAGCGCGAAGGCGATCAGCTCGCGGGCGTCGGCGCCGTCGCCCCACTGCGCCCTTCCGGTCGGCAGCAACACGCCCAGGCGGACCGGGTCGCTCACGGCTCGTCGGCGCGCGTCGCCCCGGCGGCGACGTCCGCTTGGTGGTGCATGTCGCCGATGGTGCGGCCCGGACGCGTGGTCCGCAAATCCCTCCAGGGAATGGAACGGCCTCACTCATTGGGCGAAACGGGCGAGCGGTCGACGGTTTATGGTTCGCGGCATGGCCCAACTCGGTTCGGCAGAGCGAGCGAGGCTTCCCGACAGCGCCTTCGCCTACATCGACGCCCACGGTCGCCGGCGGCTCCCGATCCATGACGCCGGCCATGTCCGCAATGCGCTCGCTCGCTTCAACCAGGTTGCGTTCGAGGACGACGCCGCCCGCGACCGTGCGCGCAAGCGGCTCCTCAACGCCGCCAAGAGGTTCAAGATCGTGCCGGTCGGGTTCATCACCAACCAGCTGCAGTCCGAGCGCGACCACCGCCGCCGCGACGACGAACTGGTACGGCTGCCATCGGGATTTGTGACCATGCTGCTCACCGACATCGAGGGCTCGACGGCACTGGTCCACCGCCTCGGCGACCACTACGGCGACCTGCTCGAGCGGGTAAGAGCCCTCCTGCGCGACACCGCACAGGGCTTTAACGGCCATGTGGTCGAGACGCGGGCCGACGAGTTCTTCGCCGTGTTCGAGCAACCGGCGGCCGCACTCACCATGGCCCTGACGGTGCAACGCGAGCTTCGCACGAGGGCGTCGGACGGTGACGAGGATGTACGGGTCAGGGTCGGTATCCACAGCGGCTATCCGACGCTGGCCAAGGGGAACTACCTCGGGATGGCGGTGCACACGGCCGCCCGCATCTGCGGTGCTTCGCACGGAGGACAGATCGTCGTGTCCGCCGACTTCCGTACTGCCATCGGCACCCCTCTGCCGAACGGCGTGCGGCTCCGGAAGCTCGGCACGTATGCGCTGAGGGGCCTGCCGGACGACGTCGATCTCTACCAGGTCGCGGCCAAGGGGCTTCCCGGCCGCTTCCCACCGCTAAGGATTTCGCTCTAGACGAGGACCATCCCCGATGACAACGGACGACCCGGCAGCCGGAGCAGCCACGCTCACGATCGACGAGCTCGCCCACGTGACGTCCACCTCCGCTGACACTCTGCGGGCATGGCAGGGCCTCGGCCTCCTCTCCAGCCGGGGCAACGCGCTCGCGGTAGAAGACATCGAACGCGTGCGACTCCTGGAGTTCGCCCAACAGCGCGGCGTTCCGCCCGAGGCCGTCGCGCGGGTATCAGAGACCCAGGGTGACCTGCTCGGCGAGTTCGTCGACTCGATGCTCGGGGAGCGTCACGCCGGACCGGTCGTGTCACTCGCCGAGGCGGCCCAGGTGACGGGGTTCGACGCCGCCCTGGTCCGGCGGATCTGGGTCGCCGCCGGGTTCGGCGGCCAACACAAAGCCGACCAGGACGATCTCGACGCCGTGCGCGGCTTGCGCAGGGCGCTCGACGTCGGATTGCCAGAGGACGCCCTCATCCAGATCGTGCGAGTGTTCGCCGACGCACTCGGCCGCGTGGCCGACGCCGAGTCTCGGCTGTTCCATTACTACGTCCACGAACGCCTCCGGGCCCAGGGACTCGCCGGACCGGAGCTGCTGGCCGCCCGCCGCGCGGTCAGCGGACCGCTCAAGGCGCTGCTCGAACCGACGGTGCTGTACTTTCACCGCAACGCGTTCCGGCGGGCGCTGCGTGAGGAGCTGCTGGTCCACCTGGCGGAGGAGGCCACGCCGCCCCCCGCGGTGCCGGGCGAAATCGAGGCGACGATCCTGTTCGTCGACCTCTCCGGATTCACCCCGCTCACCGAGGCGATGGGCGACGCCGCCGCCGCCCGGCTCATGGAGCGCTTCTCCGACCTGGTTCGCGAGGCCGCTCTCCGGTGCCACGGCCGCGTAGTCAAGCAGATCGGCGACGCGTTCATGCTCGCGTTCCGGGATCCTCGCTCCGCTCTGTCCTTCGGGCTCGAGATCGAAGCCTCCGCCTCAGCCGAACCCCAATTCCCTGCCGTGCGGATGGGCGCCCACCACGGGGTCGTGCTCCACCGGGAAGGCGACTACATCGGAGCCAGCGTCAACGTCGCCGCCCGGGTCGCCGCCGAAGCGGACCGCCACCAGTTCCTGATCACCGACAGCATGCGGGCCGCGGCCGGCGCGATCGCCGGCGTGGAGGTCGAACCCGTTGGCGCACGGGCATTCAGGGGCATCGCCGAACGGCTCGAGGTCTATCAGGTCCGCCGACCCGGCCAACCGCCGCGGCGCGCGATCGACCCCGTCTGCCTGATGGAGCTCGATCCCGACGGCGCCGTGGCGCGACTCACATGGCATGGCACCGAGCTGCAGTTCTGCTCCGACGAGTGCCTCAGCCTCTTCGTCGCCGCACCCGACCGCTACGTCGCCGGCCCGCGCTGAACGACGGCGGGCTGCACGCACGACAAGGCGTCGTGCAGGCACCCGGCAGCGGATGCAGCACATCTGCTGGCATCAGGTCGCCCCCACAACGGTGGACCGAAGTGGTTGCTGGCCAACCATGTCGGCACCCGGAAGGTTCGCCTGTGTCCCCTTCCGTGGCGCGACTACCGTAAAGCCTCGATCGGCAGACACGCGAGGGGGATTCGATGGCAAGGCTCGATCGTCGGACGTTCCTGCGCGGCGCCGCCGCGACGACAGGCGGGGTGCTGGTCGGCGGGCCGCTACAGGCGCTCGTCGCCCAGGCGACGGGAGCGACGCCCCCGAGCGCAGACCTGGCCCCTGTGGCCGATCTGCGCGACGGGATCGTGCGCCTGCACGTCCGGGATGGGTTCAAGTACCGGTCGTTCCACGACACCGACGGGCCTGCGGTCGTGCTTCCCGACGGCACCCGGCTGCCGGGCCGTCACGACGGCATGGGGGCCTTCCCCAGCTCTGACGGAAACGTGTGGCTGGTGAGGAACCATGAGCTGAACAACCCTGGACCGACCTTTGGCCCGAGCGACCCTGCGCCGTACGATGCCATGGCGCAGGGCGGCACCACCACGGTCCTCGTCACCCCCGACGGGATCGTGGTCGACGCCTTCACCAGCCTGAACGGCACCCAGATGAACTGCTCCGGTGGTCGCATGCCCTGGGGCGCATGGGTCAGCTGCGAGGAGACCGTCAACGGCCCCGACGTCGGGCCCGACTTCACGGGTGTGTCGAACGCCCCCCTCACGAAGCCACACGGCTTCATCTTCGAGGTGCCTGCGGGTGGGCAATCCTCCCGCACGCCGATCATGCATGCGGGCCGGTTCGCCCACGAAGCGGCGGCATTTTGCCCCGACGACGGCAACCTGTACCTGACCGAGGACAACTTCGCCTTCCCGTCGGGCTTCTACCGCTACATCCCACCCAGAGACCCCATGGATGCCGGCGCCATCGAGGACGGGGGCCGCCTGCAGATGCTCAAGGTCATCGGGGCCGACCAGGCCCACCTCGAGCAGAATCAGGACCTCGGCCAGCGCTACCCCATCGAGTGGGTCGACATCGACGAGCCGTTTCCGGGTGATGACGGCCTATTCACGACCTCGCCCACGAACAACGAGGCGATCGTGTTCGTCGGGGACCAGGGCCGCGCCCGGGGTGCGGCCGGCTTCTCCCGTCTCGAAGGCGCCACCTACACCAAGGGCGAGATCTACTTCACGTCGACGCAGGGGGGCGGCGTCGCGGAAGCCGGGCCCGAGCTGGTTGCCGGGTACGGCAACGGCACCGGGCAGGTGTGGTCGTACGACCCGCTGACGCAGACGCTGACCTGCCGCTACCAGGCGCCGGCCGCGACCGCGCTCGAGCTGCCCGACAACATCACCGCCCGCAACGACCGCGGCAGCATCGTGATCTGCGAGGACGGGCCCGGCGACAACTACGTCCGCCGCCTCGACGCCGACGGTGAGCTGGCCAACATCGCCCTCAACCGGCTGCGTCGCAACGCCCCGCCGTTTGCCCCGCGGTTCGCCGAGGAGTTCGCCGGGGCGACGTTCAGCCCCGATGGCCACACGCTGTTCGTGAACATCCAGGCTTCGCAGGCGGTCACGTTCGCCATCTGGGGTCCGTGGGGGCGCATCGGGGTCTGACACGACCCGAGTGGCGGACGCCAGGGTGGTCGCCCAGTCACCCGCCACCCTGGCCGGCGTCACACACGCAGAACTCGTTGCCCTCCGGGTCGGCCATCAGGATCCACGTGCTGCCGTGCTCCGACAGTTGCTCGTCGCGCAGCCGGATCGCGCCCAGCCCTTCGAGCCGCTTCGCCTCCGGCTCGATCTCGGGCGTTTCGATGTCGACGTGCATGCGGTTCTTGGTGGTCTTGGGTTCTGGAACCCGTTGCAGCAGCAGTTTGGGCTTCCCGGGCGTCGGCGAGACCAGCAGCACGTAGTTGCCGGCGCTACCAAGGGATTCGTAACCGAGGGCGGCCGACCAGAACCGGGCCAATGACTCGGGGTCGGCGCAATCGAGAACCAGTCCGAAGGCGCTCACGGCGCCAGCATGGCGGCCGACCCCACCCCGGCGCCACCACCAGCCCCTGTGGCCGCATCTGGAGCGCGTTCGCGTGAGGTGCAATGCTGGAGAGGGCCGATTCGTCCTCACAGGCGGAGGATGACCTACGGCACGACCACTGTGATGGCGGCCCCCCCCGATTGCGATGCGACGGGCTCGACGGTCGTTCGCGAGGAGGGCGTCGAACGCGCACGGCGGACCTACGCCGTCGACGACCACCCGGCGGCACGCGAGTTCGAGCGACGCACGCTCGGGAGCGATTTCGGTGCCAACGGCTATGCGACGCTCGCTGAGGTCGACGAGCTGCCCGCCATCCTCGACCTCGGGCCCGGTCGCCGCCTACTGGACGTCGGCGCCGGGCAGGGCTGGCCGGGTGTCTACCTCGCCCGCACGACAGGTTGCGCGGCCGTGCTCACCGACGTGCCGTTCGAGGGGCTCGCGGTCGCAGCACGCCGGATCTCACGGGAACGGCTCGGGGCGAGCGCCTGGGGGCTGGTGGCCCGGGGCGACATGGTTCCGCTGCGGCCCGCGTGCTTCGGCCGTCGTCCACACCGATGTCCTCTGTTGCCTGCGGCCCAAGCTGGCGGCGGGCCCACCCGATTGCCGGCTCCGCACCAGCTACGCGAGCCTGCTGCGGTCGGCCGAGTTCGTCAAGATCGAGGAACACGATCTCACCGCCGCGTACCACACCACGGCATCACGCAAGCTCGCCGAAACCGAGCGAATGGCCGACGACCTCATCGACGTCCTCGGTCGCCAGGAGTTCGACGAGACGCTTGCCAAACGCCGGCTCGCGGTGGCCGCCATGGACGACGGGCTCCTGCGCCGCTCACGCTACGTGGCCCGACGCGCCGCCGGCCCTGGCTCGCTTCGTGATGCGGTCGTAGTTGATACGGAGTAGCTCGATCGCCTGGTCGGTATCGGCATCGGTTCGGATGTACATGGTGGTCCATCCGGAGTCCGGATGGACATGGTGTGGTCCCGTCCGGCCGGCGGCGACTAGCTCATCGCGGATCCGCCGGGGGAACGGTATGTCCGCCTGGTGGCCGCCGTGCACGTGTCCGATCGAGCGGCCATTCACGAGGAAGTCCGTCTCGCCATACTCGCCGGAGGCAGTGGTTATCCCCGGCCATGCCGTGACCGCGCCCCAGATCCGCCCTGCTCGCTTGTCGGTCTCGTTGCTCATGACGGCTCTCCTCCCACGTCATGCTGCTGCACACCCCTCACGGTAGGAGTTCAAGCGCACTTTAAGTCAACCTACGTCGTCATGGTGTTCGTCACATCGACCCCGATCCGCCGCTCGTTCGCGGTCGCGCGCGCTCGAGCTCGCCGGATGGGCGACGCCCCGGCCGTCTGCTCCTGACGACGCAGACGCCGGGGTTCCGAGTCGTAGCCTGCCGCCGGATCCCACGCCCCACCTCGCCGGTTCCATCGGAGGTGCCTCCCCATGCCCAAGCTCCCCCGCATGCCCAAGCTCGATCCCGCCGCCCTGCACCATCCAGCGGTCGTCAAGGAGTTCGAGGACCGGGCGGCCGACACGCAGCTGCGGATCGCCGACAAGATCACGGCCTTCGCCGGCTCGATGCAGTTCGTCTACCTCCACGCCTTCCTGTTCGCGCTGTGGATGCTGGTGTTCGAGAAGAGCCCGTGGCCGACGCTGACCCTGATCGTGTCGCTAGAGGCCATCTTCCTGTCGACGTTCGTCATGATCGGGCAGAACCGCCAGGCATCGTTCCAGCAGCAGAAGGCCGACCATGACTACGGCGACGTCAATACCCTTCTCGTCGAGAACACGGAGCTCACCCGTGTGATCCACGAGCTGACGGAGGAGCTGCACCGGCGCGTCATTGGCAACCGCGCGTCATCCCCCGGATCCTCGGCTGGGAACTAGGAGCACCAAGTCAGCCATGATCCGACTGACGGCCTGGGGGTCTTGGCGGGCCGGTGCCTCACCCTCCCCGGGATAGGGTCCAGGCACATGTCCGGCGACATCCCGCAGAACCTGGCCATGCTGCGCGCCGCCTTCGGCTCGGGCCCCCTGTTCCCGCCGACCGATGAGGACCTGATCACCTTCGAGGGCGTCGACCTGATCAGCGGCTACGAGCACGCCTCAACCCCCGAGCGCTTTGTCATCGTCAAGCAACCCCCCCACCGCGACGCCTTCATCCAGCTGTGCCGGAGCGTCCGAGGCGGACGGCTCGTCGAGCTGGGCATCGCCGAGGGCGGCAGCACCGTCCTCGCCGCCCTCGCCGCCGAGCCTTCCGCCCTGCTCGCAATCGACATCGAGCCCCAGCCGCTCGCGGCCCTCGAGGAGTTCATCGTCGCCCGGGACCTCGGCGCCCGGGTTCACACCCGCTACGGGATCGACCAGGGCGACCGCGACCAGCTGGCCCGCACCGTCGACGAGGCGATCGGGACCGAGCCCCTCGACCTGGTGATCGACGACGCGTCCCACGCGCTCGACCTGACGCGCACCTCGTTCGAGGTGCTCTTTCCTCGGCTGGCCCCCGGGGGCCTGTACGCAATCGAAGACTGGAACGCCGACCACATCTTCCGGGAGTCGATGATCGAGCACTTTCGCACGGCCTCGGCCGACGAGCGGGCCGAGGTGGCGCGCTTGCTCCGAGAGACGGCCACGATCTCGCCGATGCCCGGCCCCCCGGACCGGCGCCCCCTCCTCGATCTTGCTGTCGAGCTCGTGCTGGCCCGGGCCCGCGCCGCCGAGGACGCCATCGCCGAGGTAGTGGTCAACCGGTACTGGCTCATGGTGCGGCGCGGTCCGGCGGCGCTCGACGGCACGACCTTCCGGTTGGCGGACGTGGTCCACGACCACTTCGGCTACGTCCGCTGAGTTCGTTCGACCATCGCTATCGCGCCGTGTCACCAGCCTCTCACAGACCTGGCATAGACCGATCGCGGAGGTGGGCAGGATCGCCGCCCGCCTACGCTCGGACTGGCGGGGCCGGGCGGCCCCTCGGAGTTAGATCCGTTTGATTGTCGCGAACCAGGCCGGTGCGCCGTCGTTGTGGTATCTCGTCTGAAGCCGGCCCGGTTCGATGGCGGCGACATCCCATCCATTGCCGGGGTTGAACGGCGCTCTCAGCTCGTCCTCACTGATGGGGTGCGGGCCAGTATCGGGACCATCGTCACTGAAGCACAACACATACAGGGTTCCATCGTGCTCGGTCACCGACGCCAGACTCGCCACGTATCGTGGTCGCTCGTCGCCGTCGAAGGTGTGGAACAGGCCGCAGTCCAGCACCGTCTCAAACCTGCGCCCCAAACGCTCCAGCTGGAACGCGTCAGCCGCAGCGAACTCGACCTCGATCCCGCGATCGTCCGCCTTCTCTCGGGCGATCGCCACTGCCGTCTCCGCCACGTCAACGCCCAGAACCGACAATCCCAGCGAGGCGACGTGAAGAGCGTTGTCGCCGGTCCCGCAGCCCGCATCGAGCACCGCTCCGGCGAATCCGCCTTCGGCTGCCAAACGCACTACCGCTGGCTGTGGCTGGCCAATATCCCAAGGCGCAGGGCCGTCGTGGTACGACGCATCCCATGGCAGTCCCGTCAGCCGTTCATGACTGGTTGGGTGCCGACCACTGAACGGATCGTCAGCGAGGGTTCCCGATCGCTCCGACAACTTCGTCCCTCCCGCAGCTGATCTTGCCACCTCATCGTGGCACGCCAATCCACAGGTGGCCGGTCGTCGCGCCAGCAATAGCACTGCGAAAGGCCCGTGCGACGGACGGCTCAGCCGCCGCGGGGGAGGACCTCACCGGTCTCGAGTAGTGACTTGAGGCCGGAGAGGACACGGGGCCAGCCTTCGCTCACCATTGTGAACACGGCGCTCCCGTCGTCGAATCCGTCGTGAACGACGGTGAGCTTGACCATCTCACCAAGGTCCTCGATCTCGAAGGTCACCTTGGACCGCGGCTCGCTCACGGCACGGTCGAACACGTCGTCGGCGATGCCGTGGAGCCCTTTCAACTCCGGTGTGAACGTGTGCCACGTGTACGACAGCCGCACGTAGGGATCGCTCTCCAGCACGATCTGCGCCGGGTCATCGATCACTACCCCGCGCTGGTTCCATGCGATGGTCGAACCTGGCCTCCAGTCGGACTCGAGCGACGATCCCCAGTAACGCTCGGTGAACGCCGGAGCGGTCAATGCCTGCCAGAGCTGTTCGGGCGTTGTCTTGATGTAGGTCTTGTAGACAAAGATTGGCCCCGACATGTGTCTACTCTCCAATGCGCTCTTGAGGTCGGACAAAGCCTGCACCCTGTCGTGGTGATAGAGGTTGATCCACCGATCTGCGATGTCATTGATCGGTGCCGCGTTCAAATAGTGCAATCGCTCTCGCCCCCGACGTGCGACGACGACGAGGTTCGCGGCTTCGAGGATCGCCAGGTGTTTGGTAACTGATTGACGGGCCATGTCGAGGCCGACGCACAACTCACGGAGGTTCTGACCGCTTCGCTGATTCAGACTGTCAAGGAGTTGGCGGCGACTGGGATCAGCGAGTGCTTTGAACACTTCATCCATCGCCGCCAACCCCCTGATAGCGAGCGCTTCCTAGTCGGGCACACCAACCAGCGCCCCTTGACTGTTACGCACGGCACTGCCGCCAGTCAGGTCGACCACCGTTCCGGTGATCGCGCCGGCGCTGTCCGATGCCACGAAGACCGCCGTATCGGCGACCTGGGCCAGCGTCGGCAGCCGCCCGAGCAGGGTCAGGTTCTCGCCCCACTCCACGAGCATCTCCTCGACGCTCACGCCCCCCTCCGCCGCCCACCGCGCGAACAGCTCATTCGTGTAGGACCCGTGGGAGGGTGCGTCTGAGATCGCGTGCGGTCGCAGGCAGACGACGCGAACGCCGCTCGGCCCGACGTCGACCGCCAGCCGCTGGGTCATCTCCTCGATCGCCGCACAGGTGGTGCCGTAGCCGAGAACCCCGGGCGGCATGATCCGGGGCGTCGACAACGTCAGGATCACTCCGGACCGCCGCGCCGTCATGTGTCGCGCAACCGCCATCGCCGTGATCAAGTTGGTCCGCACGAACACGTCGATCGGATGCCAGACCTCGGCGAAGGACAGCTCGGTGATGGGCGTGCCCTGCACGTGTGGAAAGGACACGGCGTTCAACGCGATGTCTATTCCGCCCGCTTCCGCCACCACGGCGTCGGCGTGCTCGGCGACGGCGCGCTCGTCGAGCGCATCGACCTCTGCCACGGCGGCCGCATCACCAATGTCGTTGGCCACCTTCTCGAGCCGGGTCCTCGTCCTTCCGGCGAGGTAGACGCGGGCGCCGGCACCGGCAAAGGCCCGGGCGACGGCGCCGCCGATCGCCCCCCCGCCGCCGTAGATCAGCGCGGTCTTGCTCTCCAGCATCATCGTGATCTCCTTGATAGGGGGATGACTGCGTCACTCAGAGCCCTGGGCAAATATGCAGCCGTTTGGCTGCTTAACAATATGCAGCCTAGCGGCTGCATGTCAACAGTCCGTCACTGCGGCCTTCCCCCGGCTGTCAGACGCCCTCGGTGGTGGATCGTCGCGACCGACGAGCGTGCACGGGCCATAGGCGAGGGGGCCGGTACCCTCCGGCCGTGCGCGTCGTCATCGCTGGTGGTCATGGCCAGGTGGCACGTCGTCTCGAGCGGCTGCTGTCCACGGCGGGCCACGCCGCGGTGGGCATCGTGCGCAACGCCGACCACATGGGCGCTGTACAGGCCACCGGGTCCGAGGCCCTGCTCTGTGACCTGGAGGCCACCGACATCGACACGGTGGTCGCTCATCTCGACCGGGCCGACGCGGTGGTGTTCGCTGCCGGCGCCGGCCCGGGTAGCGGCATCCCTCGCAAGCAGACCGTCGACCGCGACGCCTCGGTGTTGATGGCCCACGCTGCCGAGTGGGCTGGTGTGCGTCGCTTCGTGCAGATCTCGTCGATGGGCGCCGGCGCACCACCCCCGCCGGGCACCGACGAGACCTTCGCCGCCTACCTGCACGCCAAGGCCGAGGCCGAGCGGGACCTGCGCCGCCGCGACCTCGACTGGACCGTGCTGCGCCCCGGTGGACTTACCAACGCCCCAGGGACGGGGCGGGTGCGGCTGGCGTCCTCGGTGCCCCGAGGCCAGGTCAGCCGCGACGACGTGGCCGCAGTGATCGTCGGCCTGTTGAGCGACGCCCGGGGCATCGGTCACACGCTGGAGCTGGTTGCCGGCGACACACCGATCGACCAGGCACTCGAGCAGCTCTAGTGGGCACACCACGGCTGCTCCCGACCAGCTCGGCACAAGACAGACCGACCCCGCCAGCGTGGGTGCGGACTTCGGCGAGTGCTTCAGCGCTGGGCCTTGCCGCTGACGCCTTCGTCCTGCGGCGCGGTCAGAGCGGCTTGGCGACGGCGACCAGGCCGACGGTGAGGTACCGGGCGGCCATCCCCTTGGCCGCCGTGATGCCGAAGGCGTAGCGGTCGATGCGGGCGGTGGCGGTGGCGCGGAACCCCATGCCGGTGGTCTCGACCGAGTCGATCGACAGGGTCACCCTCTTGGTCACCGTGCGGACCGTCAGCTCACCGTCCAGCGACAAGCGGCCCTTGGACCGCCTCAGGGCTCCAGGCCCGTCCGCCCGGAACGTCATCTCCGGGTACACGTCAACGTTCAGGAACTTGGGCTTGCCGACGTCGCGATCGCGCCTGGTGTCGCCCGTGCTGGTGGCCGCTACGTCCAGAGTGACCGTGACGTCGGCCTCCGGAACGGCAGGGTCGAGGACGATGTCGCCGCCGACGATCGGCATCGTGCCCTTCACGCCGGCGAGACCAAACAGGTGCCGGGTTCGGAAGGCCACCGACGAGAGCGCGGGATCGAGCCGATACCGACCGGCAGCGGGGACACCGATTTGCTTCGTCTCAGGGGTGGTTTCGGCCATGATGAACCTCGACTATTCGGAGTTTCCGGCAGGGGGCGGCGGCGACCAGGTCGCCGCTACTGTCCTTCATCTGGCTCGTTCCTCAGAAGAGCCTCGATCTCGACCTCGACCAGCACGCGCTTGTCGACCAGCAGGCCGCCGGTCTCGAGCACGACGTTCCAGTTGGCGCCAAAGTCGTCCCGATCGATCTCCGCGCGGGCGGAGAACCCGGCCCGCTTGCCTCCCCACGGATCGTCGGTCCAACCCAGGTACTCGACGTCGAGCGTCACCGACCTGGTCACGTCGCGAATCGTGAGATCGCCGGCGAGGCGTAGGCCGCCCTTGCCGTCGAACCCGCGCACGCCTGAGCTCCGGAACGCCAGCGTGGGGAAGCGCTCGACGTCGAGGAAATCGCCATTGCGCAGGTGCTCGTCGCGCTCCTCGTGGTTGGTGTCGATGCTCTGCGCCTGAATCGTCACCACGGCGCTGGACTGGGCCAGCTCCGGTTTGACCTCGATGATCCCGCCGAACTCGGTGAACCGACCCCGAACGCGCGAGAACAGGTGTCGGGCCACGAATTCGACGCTCGAGTGCCGTGGGTCGATGTCCCACACGCCCGGGACCAGTAGGGGCGTGGCCATCGTGCTCTGCAGCTCACTCATCGTCCACCTCTCCTCGGGAAGCGGCGTGCCGTTGTCACCCTGTCAACGAACGGGGATGCCGGCGATGGACGTGCACCGGAAAATCCGGTCGACGGCCGGCTCCCGCTACCCGGCCGCTGGCGCGGTCTCGGCGAGCCGGCGAGACAGGTAGCGGCGTTCGGCGTCGGTGCCAGCCAACTCGATGGCCCGCCGGTACGAGTCAGCTGCTTCGGCATATCGGCCGAGCCGACGGAGCAGATCGGCCCGGGTCGCCGGCAGGAGGTGATAGCCGGCGAGGGCGCCGGAGCCTTCCAGCTCCTCCACCAGTTCGAGTCCAGCCGCCGGCCCGTCGGCCATCGCCACCGCCACGGCCCGGTTGAGGGTGACCACAGGGGTGGGCAGCATGTGGTTGAGCCGTTCGTAGAGCTGCGCGATCTCGGCCCAGTCGGTGTCGGCCGCCTCGGCGGCCGTGCAATGGCAGGCGGCGATGGCGGCCTGCACCTGGTAGGGGCCGGGCTCGCGGCGGCGGAGCGCCGCTTCGAGTAGCGCGACGGCATCAGCGATGGCGTCGGCATCCCACCGGGCTCGGTCCTGCTCCTCGAGCGGGACGACGGCGCCGTCGGCGTCGACCCGAGTCGCCCGCCTGGCATTGTGCAGCAGCATGAGGCTCAGGAGCCCGGAGACCTCGGGCTCGTCCGGCATCAGCTCGGCGAGCACGCGCGCCAGACGGATGGCCTCGTCGCACAGCCCGTCCCGGACCAGGTCGCGACCGGTTGTGGCGCTGTATCCCTCGTTGAACAGCAGGTAGAGCACGCCGCGCACCGCAGCCGTCCGATCGGGGAGGAGGTGAGCGGGCGGCACCCGGAAAGGGATCCCGGCGTTGCGGATCTTGGCCTTGGCCCGCACCAGGCGCTTGGCCATGGTCTGCTCGGAAACGAGAAAGGCCCGCGCGATCTCCGCTGTCGTCAGCCCGGCCAGGGTCCTCAACGTGAGGGCAACCTGGGCGTCGAGCGACAGCGCCGGGTGACTGCAGGTGAACATGAGCCGCAGCCGGTCGTCGACGATGCCGCTGTCGTCCTGCTCGTTCGGCTCATGGGCGGACCCGAGCACGCCGGCCTCCTGCTCCTTGGCAATTCCGGTCTTGGACCGACGCAGCTGGTCGAGGGCCCGGTTTCGGGCGGTGGTAGTGAGCCAGGCGCCCGGGTTGCGCGGGATGCCGTCTCGGCCCCAGCGATGCAGGGCTCGGGCGAACGCCTCCTGGGCGCATTCCTCGGCCAGGTCCCAATCGCCGGTCAACCGGATCAGGGTGGCGACGATCCGCCCCCACTCGCCCCGAAACGCCCGAGCGACGGCCGCCTCGACGTCCGCGGTCATGTCTCCCAGATGGGCCTCACCTCGACCGTCCCGTACCGGGCTCCCGGGATCTTCGAGGCGACCTCGATGGCCTCGTCCAGGTCCTTGCAGTCGACGAGGCAGTACCCCCCGACCTGTTCCTTCGTCTCCGCGAACGGGCCGTCGGCCACCAACACCTCACCGTCGCGCACCCGCACGGTGGTCGCGTCGGTCGTGGGCCGCAGCCGATCGCCGGCGAGCAGCACGCCCCGGCGGCCCATCTCCTCGCCAAACGCGCCGAACTCGGCCTCCACGGCCGACACCTCCTCCGAGCTGGCGGCCGCGACCGCGCTTTCGTCGGTGCAGATCATGAGCATGTACCGCATGGCTCCTCCTCGGGGTCGACCACCCCTGCGACGAACGAGCCTTGCCCAAATGGACAGCCTATTGGCGGGAGGCCCAGTCGCCGGCCGCCGGTACGGCATCACCCTTCACGCCCGACCGCCACGGTCCGCGGGCCGCACTCCAGGGGTGATCAACGCCGGGTCGAAGCCATCGTGGTCGTCGCCACCTCGACCAGGGCGTCGACAACCGCGTCCTCGTACTCCGGGCGATAGGTAGGGGCGCCGGTACCCGACCGTACGCGGGGCGGGAGCTCCAGCTGCGCGCCCCGGTGGCGAGGCAGGTTCACGGGGTTGCGGGCATGAAGACCCCTCAGCTCCGTTGGGATCGCGTCGAGATCGTCGACGATGGTGAATCCGCCGCCGAGGCTCGCCCGGAGGCCTGCCCCCAGCTGGGCGGCCAAGGCACGGTTCCGACCGCCGAGCAGCACCGTTGTCCACATGCCCATGCGGCCGTAGCCGTGCACGGCAACCACGACGTCGACGTGCCCCATGAACGCCGCCAGGGCCGGCGACGCGTTCGTGTCGAACGCCACCGAGGGCACGTGCCAGTAGAGGTCGGGGGGTTGGCGCACGATGTACAGCGATGCGCGTGCCCGGTCGGCAGCCCGCGCGGCCACGACGTCGGTGCCCTGCTCGAGATTGCCGCCGTGTAGGGCCAGCAGCCCGAACGTGCTGCGCAGTTCGCAGACCTCCTCGACACCAGGCTGCGCGAGCAGCTCTGCAAGCACTCCGGTCACCTCCGACTGGCCGCGGGCCCCGCCGTCACAACGTAGCGACAGACGGTCTCAATAGGGTTTGGTTGGTTGTCCGGTGTCTTGTCAGGCCAGCGTGCGGGTGAGGGCCGTGGCGGTAGCGGCGGCGATCACAACCAGTATGAAGGGCGCGCGGGCGACCAAGGCGACGGCGGCGGCTGCGAGTCCGACGAGCCGGGCGTCGATTACCGCGGCCCCGTCTCGGGTCATGCTGCTGACGAGGGCGAGGGCGGCCAGGAGTGCAGCCGGGAGCAGGTCGGCAACTAGGGCGACGCGTCGGGGCAGAGCTCGACCGCTCAGCAGCAGGGGTGCCGCGGCCTTCAGGCCGTAGGTCCCCGCAGCCAGGCCGATCAGGACCACCGTGGCGGTCACGTCGAGGGCCCCTCCTGACGGCGTTGCCCGCCGGCGACGACCCCGAGGGCGGAGGCGATGATCGGCACGCCGGGCGGGGCGAAAGGGATCAGCGTCAATGCGACGAGCCCTCCGACGATGGCGCTACGGCGTTGGCCGGCGTCGGCAAGCCGGGGCCACAGCAGCGCCAGGAAGGCCGCGGGAATGGTGGCATCAATCCCCCAGGTGGTCACCACGTCACCGCCCGACGAGAGCGCGGCGGCACCGATGAAGGTGGTCAGGTTCCAGGCGGCGAAGATGCTGAGGCCTGCGCACAGGTAGCCGTAACGGCGCCAGCGCTGCTCCGTCTGGCCCGAGCCGACGGCCGTCGACTCATCGATCATGAGCTGGGACCAGGCGGCCCGCTTCCACCACGGCCCGGCCAGGGCGCTGCTCATGGCCACCCCGAATGCGAGCGAGCGAAGGTTGAGCAGCAGCCCGGCCGCGATCGCGGCCAGCGCTGAGCCCCCGCCACCGAGGACCTCGACCGCGGCGAACTGGGCGCTGCCCGCGAAGACAAACAGCGAGAACGCTGAGGCCTGCCAGGTGGCCAGACCGGCGTCGGCGGCGGCGATGCCGAAGGCGAGACCGAATGGCGTCACGGCCAATGCGATAGACAGGGCTTGACGGTGTATCTCCCCCTGCCGAGACTGTTCGTTATGTCGGACGATCCGTCCATCATACAGAACACATCCGATGCGGCAAGGGTCGTCACTCTGGTCGCCGACAACGTCCGGCGGCTGCGGGTGCGGGCCGGGCTGTCGTTGCGGGAGCTGGCTGCCCGGGCGGAGGTCAGCGCGTCGACCCTGTCCAACCTCGAATCCGGCACGGGCAACCCGGGAGTGGAGACGCTCGTGCACATCTCCGGGGCGCTGGGCGTGCCGTTCAGCGAGCTGGTCATGCCCCACGAGCCCGAGGTCCTCGTCCAGCGGGCGGACCAGGGCGTGGTGGTGAAGGCGGCGGGCGCAGAGTTCGCTAGCCGCCTGCTCGTAGCGGCCAGCGGGCGCAGCGTGACGGAGGTCTACGAGGCGAAGATGGAGCCCGGGGATGTCTACCGGGCCGAACCCCATCTACCGGGGGTCACCGAGAGCGTCATCGTCATCCGTGGCCGCATGCGGGTCGGCCCCGTTCACGCCACCGTCGAGCTGGCGTCGGGCGACCGGGCCAGCTTCGCCGCCGACCAGCCCCACAACTACGAGGCGCTCACCCCCGACACTCGGGCGGTCCTCGTGCTCAGCTACCGCTGACGGGCGATGTCGCCCAGAGGACGAGACGGCCGGCCCGGCTGTTGCTGTCCGGGCGCCTCCGCCGGTCGGGTCGGCCAGCACGACCTGCGGGCAGTTCCACCGACGTGGATAGCGTGCTCCCGTGCCTCTACCTGAGCTTCCCCCTGGATACGGAGACCTGCTCGAGCGGCCGCTGTTCGCCCATGTCGCGCTGGTCGCGGCCGACGGGTCGCCCCGCAGTTATCCCATGTGGTTCCTCTGGGAGGACGGCGTCCTCTCCCTAACGAACACCATCCACCGGCCGCAGACTCGGATCCTCCGCCGGACGCCGCAACTCGCGCTGAGCATCGTCGATCCGGACCACCCGTACCGGTACCTCGGCCTGGTCGCCACCGTCGAGGCCATCACACGCGATCCCGATGGCACACTCTTCGATCGTCTCGCCGCCCGCTACGGCCTCGGGGTCCGCTTGGACGACCCTAGCGACCGGGTCGTAATCAGCGCTCGGCCCACCGCCTTCTGGAGCCAGTAGTCCCGGGCGGTTGTCAGGCGCCTCCTAGCCTGCAGGCATGGCTCATCCCCGGATCTACCAGGACGACGATCCCTACCTGGCGGCGGTGCGCAAGGTCTTGCTGGCCTTCCCCGAATCGGTCGAGGTCGAGGCCTGGGGGCGACCGACCTTCCGTGCCGGCAAGAAGATCTTCGGTGTCTTCTCCGGGACCGACCAGCGACCCTGGGGACTGATCTTCAAGCCCGACAGCGACGAAAGGGCGGCGCTCCTCGAGGACGAGCGGTTCTACTCGCCGCCTTACTTCGGTCCGAGCGGCTGGCTGGCCCTCGACCTCGAGGCCGCCCCGGTCGACTGGGACGAGGTTCGTGAGCTCGCCGACGCCTCGTACCGCCAGGTTGCCCTGAAACGCATGCTCACAGCCTTGGACGGGTGAACCGGGAGCGGCGCTCCCCAAGTCCAAGATCCTTGGGTGACCGGCCGAGCCGTGGGTGCTCCTCTTCTGCCGGGGCGACCGGAGCCGGTAGTGCAACACCCAACAATCGTTTCGGCAAGCGTCTGTGGACGCCATACGGTGACGACCCATGGAGATGAGGCCCTTCCTGCTCGACCAGTGGCTCAGCACGCATCAGTTCGCCTGGCCCCCGATCGAGTACGACCTGGCCTCGAGCACGGGACCCCGGTGGACCGTTCGCGAGCTCCTGGCGCTCGTCGATGATGAGGTGCGGGAGCGTCTGTTCGACCGGCCGCTGTACTACGCACCACCGGAGGGCGGCGCCGAGCTCCGGGGGGCCATCGCGGCCGCGGCGGGAGTCACCGCCGACGACGTTCGCATCACCACGGGGGCAGCCGAGGCGCTGTGGATCCTGTTCATCGACGCGGCCGAGGCGGGAGCCAACGTGGTGCTGCCCCACCCCGGGTTTCCCACCTTCGAGGAGGCGGCCCGGGTGCTCGGTCTCGAGGTCCGCCAGTACCACCTCCGGGCGGAGACGGAGTTCCGGATCGATCTCGACGAGATCCGCTCGCGCTCCGACAATCGGACGAAGCTGATCCTGGTCAACTCGCCGCACAATCCGACCGGTGCGGTGATCGGCGACGCCGAGCTGGACGAGCTGCATGACTTCACGGATCAGCGAGGCATCCAACTCGTCGTGGACGAGGTGTATCACCCCATCTACCACGGTCCGGTGGCGCCGTCGGCCAGCCGGCTGCCGGGCGTGACGGTGCTCGGAGACTTTTCGAAGGCGCTGTGCCTCAGCGGTCTCCGGCTGGGTTGGATCGTCGAGCGGGACGAGGTTCGCCGCGTGCGGTACGAGAACGCTCGCGGATACCTGACGGTGTCCAGCTCGTCACCCCTCGGCGAGGCACTCGGCGTCATCGGCGTGCACAACCGCGACAGGATCATCGAGCGGGCGCAACGAGTCGCCAGCGCCAACGTTCGGGCCGTGGAACCGTTCTTCGTCGAGCACGCCGAGCTGATCGGGTGGGTCCCACCCCGTGGCGGGCTGACGGCGTGGCCGTGGCTGCGCTCGGGTGCGTCGAGCCGGCCGTTCTGCCAAGACGCGGCGGCCAGGGGCGTCCTGCTGGCACCGGGCGACTGCTTCGGTGTCCCTAGCCACTTCCGCATGGGGCTCGGCGCCGGCGGCGACGACATCTCCGAGGCTGTCGACCGCCTGTCCGCGCTCCTCGGAGCTACGTAGTGCGACGATCGTGAAGGCGGCGCGCTGCCGTCGATCCGGCACCCACGTTCGGCCGGGACGCACCGATGAGTTCCGGTGGCGGCCGCCGTCTGATAGCGGGTGACGGTGCTGCTTCACGGCGGTTTCCGCGCCCCATGCCGGGCGATTGCGCACGGTTCGAGGTCCGGGGGGTGACCGGCGAGGCTGGGTCGAGGACGTCCACGCCATCGCCCCAGAAGAGGACGCCCCGGCGCCGCGGCAGGGACCACGCAGAGCCGACGATGACGCCGCTCGAGGAGCTCCTGAAGGACGGCCGGCTGGGCCGCCAGGGCGCCAGGGCGTTGTATCGGACGGTCCGAGCGGTCGCGGTCGGGCACGGGTTCCCGCCACCGGAGGGGCGCAGCAGCTGGGATGCCGACGCGGTTGCCGAGATTGCGCACGAGTTCGTGGCGGATGGGCGGACCTCGCGGCGGCTGACGCACCTGGCCGTGCACGCGGTGGACGATGACTCGTTCGAGCGGATCCTGCACCGGATGGTGCTGAACTTCCTCCGCGATGATGGCCGGCGAACGGAGATCGGGCGGCTGATGCTGCGATTGCGGGACGTCCTGGGCGACGGCAACGAGTTCGTGGCTGCGCCAGGCCATCGTTGGCGCCTGGCGTCGGAGCCGCCGCAGCCCTCAGGCGTGCCACCGGCCGTCCTCGCCCGGGCCGCGTCAGCCGAGACCGACGTGTCCGTCCCACGCTGGTCTGCGCAGACTCGCCGTCGACCGCCGGCGGCCGATGCCGCGAGCCTCCGGCGGCTGTGCCGGCGGGTGCTCGAGGCCGCTGCCGGCACCATCCCACTGCAGGACCTCGCGCAGTCGATCGCGCCGAGGTTGGGGCTGACATCGATGCCGCTGGCGCAGGCCGTCGACGACCGTGATCCGTTCGACCGCGTCGTGGCCCCACAGCATGCCGATGCGGCGATCGACAGCATGCGGGCGGCGGAGATCTTTGCGATCCTGAGCCAGCGGGAGCGGTTGCTGCTGGCAGCGCCCGGGACCCCAGTGCGGGAACTGCGCTCGGTGATCGGGGTCGGTTCGAGCCAGGCCGCGGAGCTTCAAGGTCGGTTGCGTGCGCTGCTGGCGTCCGAGTTGCAGGACGACGAGAACTACGAGGCCGTGTTCTTCCACCTCATCGACCAGGCCAGAACCTGGGCGTCCGGTAGAACGATCGGGCTGCCCGGACAAGCCGACGCGATCCCACGTCCGACGAACGCGACATGACGGCCCCCTACGAGACCGACCTGGAACATCCCACCGAGTCCGAGCTCGCGGACCTGGCGCTCGGCGGGCTCGACCAGGCGAGGGCGAGCACGATTGCCAGCCACTTGCGGGCGTGTGTGCCCTGCCGGATCCTGGCCGATCGGCTCGGCCAAGGCCTCCCCGACCTTCCAGCGGGCGAGCTCCCCGGCGGCGTAGGCAGTCCCATCCCCGACGCCACGCGCGAGGCCGTCGCCGCCGCCGACCGACCCGGGGCCGGGCCGCGTCCGGGCGAGCTCTGGCGGGCGCGCCGACGCCCCGATGGCCCGGTGACCTTGGTTTGGCTTCGGGCACTCGGCCCGACCGGGACCGCCGTGATGCCAGTGTCCCTCGACACCGAGCTCGCCGACGAGCACACCCTGATCGTGCCAGCGGCGGCGTCGCCGTTGGGAACTGCGCTGGCCGTGCACGTGCCGGCCGAGGCCACCATCGACGACCACCACCTACTCGACCGACTGGGGTCGATCGACATCGCTACCGAGGTCGCGTCTCTCCGTGACGCATGGCTGGCTGGGGAGCCGGCGGTGGGGCTGCACGTCGGTCCGAGGATCGTGTCGCCGCTCGACGAGCGCATCGAGTACCGCGAGGCACTCGCTGATCTCGTTGCCCAGCTCGCATCGGCCGCAAGCGACGACGCCTCCGCGCACGACGCGGGTGACGAGTGGGCGCCTCGAGGCGACGAGCCGGAGGACGGGTGGCTGCTGGCTGCCGGCTCGGACCGGGCAGACCTGCTGATGGCTCTCAATCGGGCGTTGCGGGGTACCCATGCCCCCGCCCGTGTCGTGCCCAGGCCACCAGCGACGGCGTCGTCCGAGTACCTCAGCGCAGTCGCGTTGGTGGCCGAACTGGATGCGTTCGTGCTGGTGGCTTCTGTCGAGGGCGGTGGTCCGCTGCAGGGCAGCGTTCCGCTGGAAGCGGCTCGACTGGCGTTGCAGGCCGACCAGCTGCTCAACGCTGTCTGCCTGGTCGAACCCGTGGCTCCGTTCATGGCGGTCGTCGTCGATCGCCGCGACGTCGTCGACGCCATCGAGACCCCCTCGGGACAGCTGCGACCACCCCGCCAGAGTCGCCCCCCGGCGCCGGTCGGAGTCGCGCTCGTGAAGTTCCTCGACGCCACGATCACACCGTTCGGGCGCCTGGCGGGCACCATCGTCGCCGGCCAGGCGATCGATGCCCGGGGGTTGGCGTCGGGCGTCGCGGGGGAAGCCGTCCGCAGCGTCGCCGGGTCGGCGCGGGGCTACAAGGTGGAGGGCAAGCGCCCCGGCTATGAGAGGGTGAGCCGCCACCAGGCAGCGATTGCACGGCTCGTCGAAGCGGCGCTTGCCGATCCCGACATCGATGTCGCAGCCATCATGGAGCTGGACGAATGATCCGCCGGTTGACGCTGCTGAACTGGCGGGCCTACGACCGCCTGGAGCTCGAGTTCCAGCCTGGGGCGACATTCGTGGTAGCGCCCAACGGGGTCGGCAAGTCGTCGATCGTCGAGGGGGCCCGGTTCGCGCTCTTCGGTCTGGTGCCGCCGGCGAAGGGTGGTGCGTCTCGGATCACGCGCTCTGCACCGACGTCGGCGTCGGTCGAGGTGGAGCTCCCCAGTGGACGCAGCCTGAGCCTGACCCGGCCCTATCCAGCTACTCCCCGCGGCGCGGCGCGGCCGGACGTTCTCGTCGACGGCGCACCGACCGCAGGGGAGGGCTTGGACGCCCTGCTGGCCGAGGAGTACGGGGCCGAGCCCGCGTTCCTGGCCAGGCTCGCGATGCTGCACAGCAGCAGCGTGTTCACCGAGACCAAGGGCCTCGACCTCCGTGCACACCTGTCCCAGGTGTTCGGGGTGGACGGTTTGGTGGCGGCACTGGACGAGGCCAAGGCCCTGGCGAACGCCGCCCGCAAGCGTGTCGACTCGGCGCGGAAGGTTGCAGTCGTGCCCGCCGGGGAGCTGGAGGCCCTGCTCGAGCTTGAGGCCAGAGCGGCCGATCTGACCGACGCGGCGGAGATCGAACGGGCCGCGGCCGAGCGTGAGCTCGCCGAAGCGCGGGCCGCTAGCGACGCCCGCCGGCGCTACGTCCAGTGGAGGGCCACGTCCGACCGCTACCAGGCCCTCGTGGACGACGTGGCGGCACAAGCCACCACGCTGCTCGGTCGAGAGACGCCCGCCGAGTCCATCGTCGCCGATCTCGAGGCGGCCGAGGCGGCCACGGTCGAGGCGCTCGACACCGTCCGACGGCGACGGGCCGAGCTCACCGGGCGCATGCAAGCAATCCGGGCCGGGATAGACGACCTCGACCGCGCCGAGGGCACCTGCCCCGTCTGCCGCCGCCCACTCGACGCCGCCGACGTCGACGCTGCCCGGGCCAGTCACCAGCAGGACCTCGCCAGCCTCGAAGCCGAGCTGACGATGCTGGACGAGAATGAACCGGTCAGGCTCATTGCAGAGCTCCGGCAGCTGCGTAGTCGCGTCGCCAGTGAACCCACGCCCGGTGAACCGCCGCCCCAGCCCGACGACGATGCCGCGGTCGACGAGGCAGACGCCATGGAGCGATTCGAAGCCGCGGTCGCCACCGCGGCGGAACGGCGCGCCATACTCACGGAGGCCAGACGACGTCGAGATGCCACCGAATCGGCGCAGGTCGAGCTGGAGGCAGTCACCGTGGGCTTCGAGAGGGCCGCCGCCTGGGAAGCGGCCACCACCGCGCTCGACGCAGCGCGTCAACGAATCCTCGACGAAAGTGTAGAACCGCTGGCTGACCTGCTCGCCGAGAACTGGCGCCAGCTGTTCGTCGACCGGCTGGGCGTCGACCTGCAGGGCGATGGCACGGTCAGCCGGCGCATCGGAAGCGAAGACCTCGACTACGAGCAGTTCAGCGACGGAGAGAAGATGGTCGCGCAGCTCATCATTCGGATCCTGGTGCTGCGGGCCACCACCAAACTCGGCTTCTTCTGGATCGACGAACCCTTGGAGCACCTCGATCCCGACGTCCGCCGAGCCCTCGCGGTTCTGCTGGCCCAGGCCCCAGAGTCGCCCTCGTTCCCCCAAGTGCTCGTCACCACCTACGAGGAGCCGCTGATCCGCAGGCTGCGCGCAACGGTCCCGAACACCCACCTCATTTACGTCCGCCCGTCCACCCCCGAGCTGCTGCCCACGGGGTGCTGACGGGCGAGCGAGGCCCGGGCGCTCTTCGTTGATCCTGGGTCGCACAGCGGACGGGTGACGCCGGTCCGACGTCTCCCCTGGCATGGAGCGACGCCCGACCCGAGGAGGACCGCGTTGGATGCCCGGCCTGCGTCACTGACCGTCATCGACCGCCCAGCCCGCCCGCCGACCGGCGGCACCATCGAAGGTGCCCTCGAGGCCCACCGCCGCGAGCTGACCGGTCACTGCCAGAGGATGCTGGGCTCGCGCTTCGAGGCCGAGGACGCCGTGCAGGAAACGATGGTGCGAGCCTGGCGGCGCATCGATGGGTTCGAGGGCCGCTCGACGCTGCGGACGTGGCTGTACAGGATCGCGACCAACGTGTGCCTCGACATGAGGCGGCGACCTCACCGGCGAGTCCAACCGATCGACCTAGGACCGTCGTCGACGGCCAGCGCCACGCTGCGCCCTGCGAATCCGGAGCCGGCGCTGGTCCAGCCCATGCATGACGGCGGGGTCGCCACGTCGGGTGGCGACCCCGCCGAGCTGGCCGCCTGGCGGGACAGGGTCCGGCTCGCCCTGGTGGCAGTCCTGCAACACCTGCCGCCCCACCAGCGGGCAATCTTGATTCTGCGCGAGGTCATGTGCTGGCGGGCGCACGAGGTGGCCGACCTGCTCAACACCAGCGTGGCCGCGGTCAACAGCGCCCTTCAGCGAGCTCGCACGACCCTCGATGGGATCGACCACCACGCTGTGGGTGCACGGGTTGTGGACGAGCAGCAGCGAGAGCTGCTGGACCGCTACCTCGACGCCTTCGAGCGTGACGATGTCTGGTCGCTCGTAAGGCTGTCCTCGGGCAGACACGCCGGTCTCCCCGTCGCGACCGATCGAGCGCGCCGAGCCGACGAGCCGACCGGTTTGCACGCCACGACCCACGGAGGAGATCCGCAGCCGATGATGTTCGTTGCGGGCCCGACCCGGCTTCCGGAGCTACCAGGACGGGATCCGTTGCCTGGGTAACGAAAGGCCGCCGGCGACTCTCACCGTCACCGACGTGCGGTTCTGGGTGCGTGAGTACCCGACCGAAGCACGACGCCCCAGATGGGCGCCTCGGCGAGCAGCCGTAAGCAATCGTGGGACTTCCGACCGATAGCGTCCCACGAGTGGGGCCGTTGCACATGACCGTCGTTTCGGACACCCATCTGTCACCGGCGGCACCCGAGGCAGAGGCCAACTGGAACACCGTGGTCGCTCACGTCGACCGAACCCGGCCCGACCTCCTGGTGCATGTCGGCGACCTCACCCTCGACGGGATGAACGACGCCGGCGAGCTTCATCGGGCCCGGAGGCTGCTCGACCGGCTGCCCGTCCCCTGGCACGCCGTGCCCGGGAATCACGACGTCGGCGACAACCCTGTGAGCGGTCGAGCGAACGACTCGACGATCACCGCCGCCTGGCAGCGCCGCTGGCTCGACAGCGTCGGCCCCGACCGATGGAGACTCGACCGGCCCGGCTGGACCTGATCGCCCTCAACGCCCAGCTCTTCGGCTCGAGCCTCGCCGCCGAGGACGCCCAATGGGCCTGGTTGGCCGACCAGCTCGACACCATGTCCGCCACCCGCCGGGTGGTCCTGGTCATGCACAGGCCGCTCGCCGCCCCTGATTCCGAGCTGGCCGCCGCCCGCCCTACCGGTTCGTGCTACGCCCGGCACGCCACCGACTCGAACGGCTGCTGGATGGCCGCACCGTGCCACTGGTGGTCACCGGTCATGTCCACCTGCCGACGGGGTCCAGGCAAGCCTGGTCGAACCAGCCGGCATGACGCAGATCGCCCTCACCGACGACATCCCCGACCCCTACGGCCGCTGACGCGGCGCGCCAAGGCCCGGCGGAGCAGTGCAGCGGCCTCGGGCTCCTTCCGGTCCTTGGGGTTCAGGTGAGCCGATAGGGTGCGCCGAGTGGACGAAACCGCCGGCGGGGCGAGCAAGTTCATGTTGATCTTCCGCGGTGGCGCGGTGTCCCGCAGCGACCTGTCGCCATCGGACCTCCAGGCCCACGTGGCGAAGTGGTACACGTGGTCCGACGAGCTGACCCGCCGGGGTCGCCACATCATCGGTTCGCCGCTCGACAACCTGGGCGTGACTGTCCGCGGGCACGAGCGCATGGTGACCGACGGTCCCTATGCGGAATCGAAGGACCTGGTGACCGGCAGCATGATCATCGAGGCCGGCTCTCTCAAAGATGCCCTCGAGGTCGCCCGTACCTGCCCGACCTACGAATTCGACGGTTCGGTCGAGGTGCGCCCGGTCCTAGACCACCGGCTGTGACGACGTGGGCGAACCGCATGTCCCGGCGTCGGCGGACCTTGTCGAGGACCTGTTTCGCCGGGAGTATGCCCACCTGGTGAGCGCGCTGGCCCGAGTCCTCGGCGCTCGCAACATCCAGCTCGCCGAGGACGTCGTGCACGACGCGTTGCTGAGCGCCCTGAGCGCCTGGCGCTTCGGCCTCCCCCGGGATCCGAAGGCGTGGATCATTCGCGCCGCCCACAACCGTGCCATCGACATCATCCGCCGGGAGCAGCGGTACGCGACACTCCTGCCGACGCTGGTGACGACGACCGCGTTGACCGACACGATCGAAGCGGCGCTCGCCCCCACCGCCGATACCGGCAACCAGCTGACGATGATGTTCGCCGTCTGCGACCCGGGCCTGAGCGGCGAGACCCACGTAACGCTGATCCTGCGCTGGCTGTGCGGCCTGTCGCCGAAGGAGATCGGCCAGGCGTTCTTGGTCGGCACGCAGACGATCAACAAGCGGCTGCATCGGGGCCGAACCCGCCTCCGCGAGCTCGGCAGGCTGCCCGACGTGGACGACATTGCGAACGTCGAGGAGCGCCGGGCGTCTGTCCTGCAGGCCCTCTACCTGCTGTTCAACGAGGGCTACCACGGCAGCAACCCGCAGGATCCGATCCGCCCGTTCCTATGCACGGACGCACTGCGCCTGACCGAGCTGATGTTGGAGACCAAGGCAACGGCGCATGCGGACGTCCACGCTCTAGCCGGCCTGTTCTGCTTCGACCTGGCCCGGCTGGCCACCCGGGTGGATGACCAGGGCGTGTTCGTCCCATTGGAGGACCAGGACCGCAGCCGGTGGGACCGGGCGCTCGTCGAGCGCGGCCTGGAGCACTTGGCTCGCTCGGCGACGGGCGACCACATGTCGCGCTGGCATCTGGAAGCCGGCATCGCCTGCGAGCATGCCATCGCCCCGTCGCTCGAAGAGACCGACTGGGCCCGCATCGTGGACTTCTACGACGTCCTCGTACTGCGGTCACAGAGCCCGGTGGTTGCGCTGAACCGGGCGCTGGCCCTGGCCGAGCGTGACGGGGTCGAGGTGGGCAGGCGGGAGCTGCTGGCCCTGGCCGACGACCCCAAGCTGTCGGGCTACCCCTTCTATTGGGCCGCCCGGGCCGACCTGGAGCGGCGCACCGAGCGTCTGGCCGCCGCACGCTCCGACTACGAAAGCGCCATCGCCCTGTCCCGCAGCCCGGCCGAGCGCATGTCCTACGCGCGCCGGCTTCATCGTCTCGAAGGTTCCTAGCAACCGCGTCCGGATCTGGCCTCGGCCGTTCGTCGTCCTCCTGGAGCTCAACCCGACAACACGAGACGAGGGAGCGTCCTCGTCCGCTCGGGCTCGAGCCCACAGCACCACTACGACCAGGAGAACGATCATGAGAAAGCTCAGCGTCTCGACCTTGGTCACGCTCGACGGCGTTGTCCAGGACCCCGGCGGCTTCGGTGAGACCAAGGATGGTGGCTGGGCCGATCCCTACTTCGACGACGAGGCAGGCCGGCTGGCGTACGAGCACGCGCTCGCGAGCGACGTCTTTCTGCTCGGACGCGAGACCTACCAGCTATTCAAGGACTTCTGGACACAGGTCCACGAGGGCGACTATGCGGCGCGGATCAACAGCATGCCCAAGCTGGTCGCCTCGACGACCCTGCACGAACCGCTGGCGTGGAATGCGAGGCTCATCAAGGGCGACATCGCCGACATGATCGCCAAGCTCAAGCGCGAGGACGGTGGCGAGATCCTCATGTACGGGAGCCCGACACTCATGCGCACGCTTGCCACCCACGACCTCGTCGACGAGTACAAGTTCTGGATCCACCCGATCGTCGTGGGCCGCGGCAAGCGGCTGTTCGCCGACGGATTCGACATGACCTCACTGGAGCTCGTCGACACCAAGACCCTGAGCACCGGGGTGGTCATCCTCACTTACCGGCCGGCCCGGTCCTAGGCGCACCAGTGAGGTCTCGCGACGCAGCCGGCTGCCGTTGCGCGGTGACCCGGACTCCCGTGTGGGCCACCGTAGGCGAGCAGCATCCGCCGACCGAGAACTCGCAGCCCTCGTCAGGCGAGCGCCCGCCGTAGCGCCGATGGAGGTTGCCCGGTCTCTGCACGCAAGACGCGGCAGAGGTGACTTTGATCGGCAAAGCCGACATCAGCGGCCAGCCGCGCCAGGTCGTCCTCCCCGCCTGCAAGTCGCTCGAGCGCCGCTCGCGCGCGCAGTCGCATGCGATGGCGGGAGATCGTGTGGCCGGTCCCGACACGGAAGATGCGGCTGAGGTGATGGGGTGAGACCGCGAGGGTGCGTGCGAGCCTTGGCAGTGGGCAGCCGGGCTCCGCTGCCAGCAGCTCGCGAGCGCCGTCGACGAGGAGGCGGCGAGCGCGGGCCGTCGCCGGGCGTCCGGCGCCAACGCGGTGTGGATCGGCCTGTTCAAGCGTCGCGGCGGCGAGCGTGATCGCTCGTTCGATGAGCTGGTCTGGATCGCTGGCCTTGGGGCCTGAGGCGAGGAGTAGCCGGTGGGCGAGGTCGAGTCGCGGCGGGACCGGCAAGGGGCCTGGGAGGAACGTCTCGGCTCCGCCCCAGAGCGACGCGGCGAGCGCAGGATCGAGGGCGATTGTCGTGCAGTCATCGCCGCTCGTGCCGGGATGGCCGAAGCGCTCCTCCTCACCCGGGCTCGTGCAGTAGGCCACTGTCGGATCGAGCAGCGACTCGACTCCGTCCACGCTTCGTATGAAGCACCCGCGGCGCACGAACACCAAGGCATGGCGGGTGGTCGGCTCGACCGCGTCGCCGCGCCGTACCGGGTGCCGACATGCGAAGTCCTCGATCGCGATGGCGTCCGAGTCGAGGACGACGCGCTTGCTCAGCATCGCCGGGTCCCTGCGTTCGAGCATGAATGTCCAAGAGCTCGAAGGCGGATTGGGACACGCTTCCCGCGGTGGCCCTGCTGATGACCCTCCTCGCCGGGCAGGCGCTGGCAAGCATGGACGCCGAGATCCTCGTGATCGCGGCGCCCAGCCTGAGCACAGACCTGCACGCCTCCGGCGGGCAGCTGCAGCTGATCGTCGCGATGTACACGCTCGCCTTCGGGGCCCTGGTCGTGACCGGGGCGCGCCTCGGGGACGTGCTCGGCCACCGACGGGTCTTCCTGCTCGGGCTGACAGCGTTCACGCTCGCGTCGCTGGCGGGTGGACTGGCACCGACGGCGAGCATGCTGATCGGGGCAGTTGCCCTCCAGGGCGTGGGCGCGGCCCTGATGACGCCACAGGTGCTGTCGATCATCCAGCTTCACTTCGTAGGTGAGCCTCGCGCTCGGGCAATCGGTGCCTACTCCATGGTGCTCGCGGCCGGGGTCGCGACGGGGCTCGTCCTCGGTGGCCTCCTCGTGTCCGCCCACCTGCTCGTCGCCGCCTGGCGTCCGGCGCTGCTCCTCAATGCCCCGGTCGGTGCGATGGTGCTGATCAGCGCCCATCGCTACCTGCCCGACACGGGCGGTCGAGCGCCGGTACGGCTGGATCCGGCGGGCGCCGCGGCGCTGGCGGCGGCGTTGCTCGCGCTGATCGTCCCCCTCACGTTCGGCCGGGACGCCGGCTGGCCGATTTGGGTCTGGCCTTGTCTTGCCGCCTGCGCGGCGGCCCTCGCGGGCTTCATCCGCCTCGAGCGGCGCATCGCTGCCCAAGGCGGTGACCCGCTGTTCGACCTCGACATCCTGAAGCCGCCAGGCGTCGCGGCCGGGATCGGTGCCGTCGCGCTCGTCATGGCCTGCTACGCGGGCTTTCTGGTCAGCCTGACGCTGCACCTCCAGGAGAGCCTCCGGTTCTCTCCCTTGGAAGCCGGACTGATCTTCGTCGCGTACGCGAGCGGATTCGCCACCGCCAGCCTCACGTGGACCCGCACGGGCGTGACGGCCCGCGATCGCCTCCCCATCGCCGGGCCACCGGTGATGGCGACCGCACTGCTTGCCGTGGGCCTGATCGCGCGTGGCGGCCACTGGCCGGTGGGCCTGATGACGCCATTGCTCTTCATCGGGGGCGCCGCTCACGCGTCTGTGTTCAGCCCGCTCGCAGCCCGCCTCACCACGGCCGTTCGCGCCGAGCAGGCCTCGGATCTGAGCGGCCTGGTGCTGACGGCGAGCCTCGTCGGCCAGGTCCTCGGCGTCGCCGTGTTCGTTGGCGTCTACCTCAGCGCAGCCCCGCAAGGTTCCGCCCACGCATTCCTGCTCACGACGGTGGCCCTGGGCGCCGCGCTGGTAGCGCTCGCCGGCTGCGCCTGCGCCGCTGAAAAGGGACTCCACTCGCCAATACAACGCCTTGCAAACGCGGATCGTGAGGTGTCTCCCAGGGTGGAGTGACACGCCTGCATCACACCGTCCCTACTGCGACACGCCTTGCGTCAGGCTCCGGGGCTCGCGGTCAGGCCGCCAGGGCCTCCGCCGCGGCGGCGATCTTCTTGCCGCCGTCGGTGGTGAGCTGCTCGACGATCCCCACGAACTTGGGGTGCTCGAGACCGGAGACGATGAATGTCCACCTGTAGGCGCGCTGCTGATGGGCGCGGATCTCGTCCCGCTCGGCGTCGGTGAAGGTGTGCCCGGACGCCCTTTCGAGGGTCTCGATGTCGAGCTCGATCTGCTGCGCAAGGAGGCCGTCAATGGCCCCGCCCAGCTCGAGCAGCTCGTCGACGGCCCCCTCCCGCTCGGCCGGTGTGAGCGTGCCGCCGACTTCCTCGATCAGCAGGCTGTCGAGGCGGGCGTGGCGGGACTCGTCGATCCAGTGGAAGCGCAGGAGGTCACGGAACAGCCCGTCGAGCTCCGCGCCGTGGCGCACGTGCTCGGTGTAGTGGAGCTGGGTGAACCACTCGATCATGCTCGTCAGTAGCAGCGACGTCAGGCGCGAGGTGGAGAGCACGACCTCGGCGACTGCCTCCCGGCCCGGCACGAGACCGCAGTCGACGCCGAACCCGGCCGCGAACTGCCGGCAGGCCCGGTCCATCATCTCCTGGTGTTTCGTCTCCTCTTCGGCGAAGCGCAGCAGCGACCGCAAACGGGTCTCGTCGCCGTAGACGTCGGAGCGGGCGCTGTCCATCACCATCGGCATGATGTACTCCTCGACGAAGGCGAAGATGTGGCAGTAGCTGTTGCCACGGATCTGGTTCAGCATCCGCTTCTCGTCGTCGCTCAGGCAGGTGATTCCGCTCACGCCGGCGATGCGCTCGGGCACGAACGACTTGCCGAAGTCGAAGTCGCGGCCGCCGAAGCACTCGTCGACCGTCCACGATCGGCCAGCCCGTGAGCTCCCGCGACGTGGAGACCGACGGCGCCGCCCGCGCCGCCCGGCTGATCGCGGAGCTGCTGTAGCGATGCGGGAGTTGACGCGGGGGACGAGGCCCGCGTCGCCATGCGGCTGGCTGGCGGCGGCTCTGGTGGCGTGTCGTTCTGTCGGCCACGAGCACGCTGCGTGACGAGATGGCCGTGTCTGGGCGATCGCCTGCACATGGATCGTGCGATCTGACGGTCGGGTTCGCTGCGTTCACCACGATCGACGTGCCGGGCGCCTCGCTGACCTTCCCCCTCGGCATCAACGACTGCGGCTACGTGGTGGGTATGTACAGGGATGCCAACCAGGTCGGCCACGGCTTCCTGTACAGGGACGGTGCGTTCACCACGATTTATCACCGGCTCGGGTCCTCCGACAGCTGGACCCAGGACGTCAACGACCGGGGCCAGATCGTGGGCTTCTACGAGCGCGACCGGTCGGACAGCGCGGTCGACGCGCGCAGCGGCGTGGCGAGTGCCAGCGTTCCGGCCCGGTGGCCGATGTGGGGACCGAAGAGGCTCGGATGACGTCGTCGCTCCTCGAACGCCTCAGGTCGACGACTCGGCGCATCTGATTACGGGTGCGCGTGCGACGGAGTCGGCCGGTCAGTCCGGATGCCACGCCGTCCTCCTTCAGTGCCAACCGCTGCCGTTCGGAGCCAGCCACCCGTGCCGGGTACGGTCAGTGGTGGCCCGACGAGACTTCAGGGGGCGAGTTGCCCGTAGCCGCCTTTTCCAGCGGAACGCGACGCCTTCCCGATCTGGACGACGTGGTCGAAGTCGCAGTCGGCCGGTACCGCCTCGGCGAGCCGGGTGAGGAGCGCGAGGTGGACGTCGGGGCGGTGCTGGTTGGTCGCTACCCGGTCACCAATGCGCAGCTGGGGGCGTTCATCGAGGCCACCGGCGACCACGTTGCCTTCGACGTCGCCCGGCGAGCCCACGATCCGCAACTCGCCGACCACCCGGCGACGGGCCTCACGTTCGCCGAGGCGCAGGCGTTCTGCGCGTGGGCGGCGGCGGAACTGGCACGTCCGGTGCGGCTGCCCACCGGCGGCGAGTGGGAGGCGGCAGCCCGAGGCCACGATGCCCGGCCGTGGCCGTGGGGCCACACCTTCGATCCTGAACGCTGCGCCTGCGTCGAGTGCGGCGCCGGCCGGACAGTGCCGGTGACGTCGCATCCCTCGGGCGCGAGCCCTTGCCGCGCCGAGCAGCTCGCCGGGAACGTGTGGGAGTGGGTCGCCGACCCGCCCGTCGAGGGCTGGCGCGCCGTGCGCGGCGGTTCGTACCTCGACCACGAGTGGGGGCTGCGGGCGAGCCGGTCGCTCCCCGCCGACCCGGCCCGGGCGACGCCCACCACCGGCTTTCGCATCGCCATCGACCCCGACCGCTGCACTCCGAGGAGGTGACGCCGTGCCTGCCGATGCCCGACTGGACGAGGCCACGATCGTCGACGCCCTGGGCGACGTGTACGACCCGTGCTGCGCCGA
>JBKPAA010000090.1:0-18877 GCA_046726215.1 Actinomycetota bacterium
GTTACGCGGCGGTTGTGACGGGCTCGTGGGTCACTTTCCCAGCGACTGGTGGGTGGAGCAGCTGTCGGCGCAGGTCTTGGAGCAGTCGCAGCGCCTTGGGGGTCATGGTGAGCCCGCGCCAGCCGCGGCTGGCCCGGTCGAGGACGGCCCAAACCAGTGACAGGCACGAGCTCTCGTCGGGGAGCCGGCCGATGACCTTGACGCGTCGGCGGGTCTCACCGAAGGTGCGCTCGATGAAGTTGCTGTGTCGGATGCGGCGCCAGTGCTCGGCCGGGAACCGCAGGTGCACCGTCAGCGACGCGAGGTCGTCGGTGACGCACGCGACCGCCGAGGGGTAGCGGCTCTTCCACTTCGCCGCGAACTCGGCGGCCTGGCGGTGCGCCACCGAGATGGCCTGATCGCCGGGCTCGGCGTCGCCGACGTCGAAGAGGGCCCAGAAGTCGGTCTTCACCTCGTCGTGGTCGTGAGCCGACACCTTGGCGAGGGTGTTGCGGGCGCGGTGGACGAGACAGCGCTGGCGCAGGCTGTTGGGGAAGGCCCGGTCGAACGCGCCGGTTAGGCCGGGTGCGCCGTCGCTGATCCCCAGCAGCGGTGCCCGCAGGCCGCGCGCTGTGAGGTCGGCGAGGAAGTCGTCCCACGCGTCGGTCGACTCCGACGCCGCCGGGGCCAGGCCAATGAAGACGGGCTTGCCGTTGGTGTCAATGCCCCACGCGGCCAGCACCGGCTCGGCTGGCGCGCCCGGGTGCATGCGGAAGTGGGAGCCGTCGAGGAACAGGTAGTCGAGACGCCCGCCCGACAGGTCGCGGGTGCGCCACGCCTCGAACTCGTCGCGGATGCGTTGGCAGATCCGGCTGACAGTCGACTTGGACAGGGCGGCTTCGGGTCCAAGGACCTCGCCCAGGGCGGCCTCGATGTCGCGATCGGACAGGCCGCGCACCCAACCCGAGATCACCAGGGACTCCAGCGCGTTGGTGCGGGTGACGCCGGTGCCGAACAGCCGGGAGCAGAACGCCTCGTCGGTCCCGCGCAGCTTCGGGCGTTGCAGCTCGACCGGGCCCATCGTGGTCTTGACCGCCGTGGGCGGCTGCCAGCCGTTGCGGCTGCTCGGCCGGTCATCGTCGTCTCGGCGCTCGTAGCGGCCGCGGCCCAAGAACTCGTCGACCTCGGCCACGATCGCGGTCTGCATCATCAGCCGCACGCTCAGCCGGGCCACGTCCTCGAGGGTCGAGGCCAGGTCACGCTCCGACGCGAACAACACATCGATCTCGGCACGGATGCGCTCAGTGGGCGATACTCGTTTCGACACGGGTGTAGGTCCTTTCGTGAGTCGTCAGCTCTTCGAAGGAACCTACGCCCGTCGTCGTTTACACCAGCGGAGGGACGCCACCTAGATGCAATAGTCATTCCTCAGCGCTGCAACAGCGGCGCCCTCTCAAGGGGAGACACGGGTTCGAACCCCGTTGGGGGTGCATACAAGAGACCAGGTCAGTGACCTGGGGCTTCGTGATGATGGCACCAACCGACGCTCAAGCCCTCACAAGGCGTACTGAACGTTCGGGCTAGGACGTAGCTCTGCTACCTCTGGACGGCTCGCAAGACGTCCTGGCGTCTGGCTTGCACTCTGCGCCTCACGTCTTCCAGGAAGTGCCCGATGTCGTCGGGTTTGTCGAGTCCACCGGAGCCGAGCAGCCTCATGAAGGTTTGCTTGAGCTGAAGCGCAGGGATGATCTCTCGCAGGGTGTTGTCGCCGTGGTCGCGGAACAGCACGAACCGCTCGACGACCGACGGCTCGAGGAGATCATCGAGCGCAACATCCGGGCGGAACCCGAAGCAGTCGCGCCAGATGTCCCGCAACGCAACCACCTCGTCGATGGCGCGCAGGTAACGGCGGATCTCGCCTACATCCATCCGGCGCGCCGATGGCGACTCGGTTGCGAAGTCGCCATCGAAGTCGACGGCCAGCAGCAGCCATGAGTTCCGCAGCGCGACCGCGTTGCGGGGATGGAATGCAGCGGCTTGGCGATCGAGAACGGCGAGTCGGGCGAAGTGTGTGCCAGGCACCACCCGGAACGGGCTCGAGGCATTGGTGGGGAGCGCGGCGATCCTGGCCCGCGTGCTCGTCTCGCATCCGGGCAGGATCGGCATCACCGACACCATGTTGCTCATGCCCGTCGCGGTCGGTGGCCCGAGGACAGGGCTGACGTTCAGCGCTTCGTCGGGCACCCCGCCCAGGCCGTCCTGGACGCGCTGCACGAGCTGGTCGAACGCGGGCGTCAGCGCGTCGGCATCGCCGGAGTAGATCGGGTCCTGCGATGCCAGGGCCAGTGCGTCGATCTCGCGGGCCAGGCGCACGGCGCCGCGGACGTCGGCGGGGGACAGGCCCGGATACGCCCGGAAGTAGTGGTCGGTCGGCGGGAGCCGGTAGGTGATCCAGGCCTCGAGCTCGTAGCGGGAGCCGCGTTTGGGGAAGTTCGGGAAGCCGATGGAGGTGCCCCACAGCGTGCGGACACCCTTGCGGGGCACATCGAGAAATGCCTGGCGATAGGGGTCCCATGGGCCCGAGAAGTTGCTGCAGAAAAGCACCCAGTGGTACCGCTCTCGCGGGCATCCTCCGATCGCGGGAAACCGGTCGGCACGGAGCCAGGTGGCGGTGTGCAGGATGTTCAGGCGCTTCAGCGTGAAGCGGCCCGCCTCCCGGCCCGTGAAGCCCCGGGAGATCCACTCGGGTAGGCGTGCTATCCAGAACTTCGCCCGCTGCAGGGTCCAGCGCCGTCGGCTTCGTATGGCGGTGAGGATGTTGATCGGCCCGCCGGACGGCTCGCCTGCAATCGCCGGCCCGCTCACATCCTAAAAGTTATCCCCGACCGCGGTCGGTGACGCTACTGTCAACGGGGCGTGGCAGGTCTAGCTAGGGCGGAGTGGCTACGTCCTCGATTGCTTCGTGCGGCGTTGCTGTTGCTCGCCGTCGTCGCAGTAGTGGCGGTCGGCATCGCCGACGGTCCCTGGTGGGCCGCCATGGCGGCCGCGGCGCTGCTAGGTGAGGTCGTCGCGTCGGTGCTCTATGTCACGACCCCGGCCATCTTCGGTCGGGTGCTCGGCGCGTTGGCCGGCGCGACCGCGGTGCTGGCGCTCCTCCCCGAGGGAGGCTGGGAGTGGTTCGCGGCCGCCCCGTTCGCCCTGGCCCTGTTCCTCGGGTGGCTCCGCTGGAGCGGCATGCGCGAGATCGATCGCGTCACGCCCGACCGCACGTTTGTGCCGTTCCTCTTCGACGAGGGCGATCGGCTCGTCGACACGCTGGACGCCGTATGGGGATCGACACGCCCCGGCGGACACCGACACGGGCTGCGCGCGGCCCACAGCCATGGATCCGTCGCTCTCGGGAGGTGGAAACGCGACGCAAGCTGCGACCCGGCACCGGAGGGGGTCGCGCTCTTCGGCGACGACGGAGGCTCCGTCGTGGCCCGGTTCTCGAACTTCAGCGGCGAGATCGACCGCGACGATCAGCGACGGACGGTCCACGGGTTAGCCCTCGAGCTCGGGGCCCCAGGCAAGGCGAGCTTCACCATGGTGCTCGTCGACATCCGTCGGTTCCCCGTGGCGACCCGCGAGGACTTCATCGCGTTCACGAACCTGCTCGGTGCGGTTGGGTTCCGCAAGCTGTTGGGGTTCGCGAACTTGGTCTTCACAGGCCGCACGACGCTCGTCGCGGCGCTGCGTACGAGGCCGTTGCGTAGCGCGTACAGCTACGCCGAGCGGACCTACCACGGGTTGAACGCGTTCCATTGCAGGTTGGACGGCGACGAGGTGCCGATGAGATACCTCGTTTCGCCCATCGCTTCACCGATGAGGCCCGTGATCCCGCCGGCCGCGGTGGCGGTGCCCCAGACCAGGCTCGACGGCGAGTTGCAGGCCAGGCTGCGCTCAGGGGTGCCGGTGTCGTTCCAGGTGAGGTTGGTGCTCGGCCAGCGCTGGAACGGCAAGAGCCTCTCGGCCGATCGGGTGCGCGATCCGACCAGGTCGTGGGGCAGGCGCAGGACGCGCCTGCTCTGCACCGTCACGCTCGATCAGTACGTCCGGACGGACAAGACGGATCGACTGCTGTTCCAGCCGTTCAACGTCCCTGACGGCATCCGTCCGTCCGACGACGAGATCCTCTCGGCGCGCCGTACGGCGTACGCCACATCCTTCATGCGCCGCTGCCCGCTCGACGAGGTCCAGCGGTGAGGGCGATCGCCACCGTCCTCCTCGTCGACACGGTCGAGTCGACCGCAGCCTTGTCGCGGCTCGGTCAGGAGCGGAGCCACGAGATCGCGGCGCGCGAGATGGAGACGCTGCGGGCCACGGCCGAGGCCCATGGCGGCCAGGTCCTCCGATCGCTCGGCGACGGGGTACTCGTCACCTTCGGCACGTCGTCGGCGGCTCTCGACGCGTCGGCTGCGATGCACCGGGCGATCGCTCAGCTGAACCGCGGTGGCCCGCTCGACAGTGCGGTCCGGGTGCGCGTCACCATCGCCGCCAGCGACCTGATCATCGAGGGGAACGAGATCAGCGGCTTGGCACCAGTAGTGGCTGCGCGCCTCGAAGAAGTGGCCGGTCCGGGGGAGACATTGTGCACCGACGTGGTCCGACTCCTGGCGCAGGGGTGGGGCGCACACCAGTTCGAGGCGCTCGATCCGCTCGAGCTGCGCGGCTTGGCCGAGCCCGTCCGCGCTTATCGCGTGCGCGTCCCGGTCGCCGACCTGCTCGGCATGCCCGCCAGCCTCGCGACATCACAGCGCTTCGAGTTCGTCGGCCGGCTCGACGAATTGGCCGCGGTCCGGCGCGCCTGGGACACAGCCGCCGCCCGGGAGGGCAAGCTGCTCGTGGTCGCGGGCGATCCCGGCGTGGGCAAGACCCGATCTTGCCGCGAGTTCGCCCTCGCCGTGCGGGCCGACGGAGCCGTCGTGCTGCACGGGTCATGTGCCGAGCAGGCGGGGTTCGCGTTCCAACCCTTCGTGCAGGCGCTTCGACACTGCCTGACGAGCGTTGCGGACGCCGGAGCGGTGCTCGGTCACGGTGCGACCCACCTCACCCGCATCGTCCCCGAGATCGAGGCGCGCCTCCCGGGCGTCAGCGCCCCGCCCCCGACCGACGCGGAGACCGGGCGCCACCTCCTGTTCGAGGCCGTCCTCGGCTGGTTGGTCGAGCTGACCCGGCACGCGCCGGTCCTGTTCGTTGTCGACGACCTGTCCTGGGCCGACGATGCGTCGATCAGCATGCTGCGCCACGCGGTGGCACACATCGCCACCGAGCGGATCCTGATCCTCGCCACCTACCGACCCGCCGACGCCACGAGGCATGCCCGACAGTTCGTCCACGACCACCGGGACACCATGGTCCGGATCGACCTGGGCGGATTGGGCGACGAGCAGGCCCTCGACTTCGCAGAGCGCCTGCTCGCGGGGCGGCTCGACGCCGCAGGGCGCGACCTGGTGGCGTCCGTGTCCCGAAGCGTGGGGGGTAACCCGCTGTATCTCGGCGAGATGATTCCCCACCTCTCGGAGCGGGCCGAGCTCGAGCGAACGGGCCCCGACGGCTGGACGGCCGGCGCTCGACACGATCCGCTGGCGGTACCGACGGCGGTCGGCGACGTGATCAGCGACCGCATCGACCGCCTGGCGGTTACGACACGTCAGCTCCTCGATGTCGCCTCGGTCATCGGACCGTCGTTCGCCCCCGAGCTGCTGATCGAATTGATCGACGCCTCACCGCGCACGATCGTGACGGCTCTCGACGAGGCGGTCGACGCCGCCCTTGTGCATCCCGTCGATGGAGACGACCACTACGAGTTCACCCATGCCGTCTACCACGACTTGCTGTACGCCGGGCTGCCCCCGCTACGCCGTGCCGTCGAACACCACCAGGTTGGGGAGGCCATCGAGCGCGTGTACGCGTCCAAGCTCGAACCCTGGTTGGAACTGCTCGCCTACCAGTTCGAGCGGGCGAACACCGACGACGACCGCCACAAGGCGATCGCCTACCTCGGGGCGGCGGCGGCCCAGGCCCAAGCCAGGCTGGCGAACGACCAGGCAGCCACCCTCTACCGGCGGGGGCTCGAGCTGGCTGCTCAGGTCGTACCGCCCGATCCGCACCTGCGTTGCGAATTGCTCATCGACCTCGGCAACGCCGAGCGGCGGGCCGGCCAGCCCGCGGCACGCCGCACGCTGCTCGAGGCCGTCGACTGCGCGCTAGAGCTGTCCGACGGCGACAGCGCGGCCCGTGCCGTCTTCGGCGCCGGCCGTGGTGGCATCTTCAGCATGGCCGGGGCGATCGATGCCGAGCGGGTGGCCGTCTTGCGGCGCACCCTCGAGCTCGTCGGCCCGGCCCGCACCGCCCAGCGTGCGCGGGTGCTGGCGGCCCTGAGTGCCGAGCTGGTGTTCGACAAGGATCCCTCGGCCGCCGAGCGCGCCAGCGACGAGGCGCTGGAGATCGCACGTGAGCTGGCCGATCCGGCAACGATCGTCACCGTCGTCAGTCTCCGGATGGTGGCCCTGTGGCGTCCGGACAAGGTGCGTGAGCGGCTGCGCCTCGGCGCCGAGCTCGACGCCATCCGCGAGCAGGCCGGTGCCCAGCGGTCCGGGCAGTTCCTGAACGCCATGACTCACTATTGCCAAGCTGCCATGGAGGGGGGCGAGCTCGACTTGGCCGACCGCCTGCTGAGTTGGATCGAAGAGACCTCGGCGCAGCTACGCCAGCCGACCACGGTCGGCTACGCCAAGCTCCGCCTGGCCAATCGCGCCTGCATCGCAGGCCGGCTCGGGGAGGCCGAGCAGCTCGCAAGCGACGCCTACCAGCTCTGCGCGCAGGCGGGGCAACCCGACGCCGAGGCGTTCTACGCCGGCAACCTGTTCAACATTCGCCTGCACCAGGGGCGTCTGGGTGAGGTGATCGACGAGATCGAGCGCTGCGCTGAGATGTTTCCCGGCATCCGGGTGTTCGTAGGGGGGGCGGCAGTGTGCGCCGCCGAGACAGGCGACCTCGACCGGTGTCGTGCCAGGCTCGACGAGTTCGCCGCCGACCTCGACGCCATACGCTTCGACCTGAACTGGCTGCCGGCGATGGCGATGGCGGCCCATGCCTGTGCGGAGCTACGCGACCAAGCTCTTGCGACCCGGATACGGCGGTTGCTGCTGCCGTACCGGCACCTGTTCAGCGACAACGCGTCCACGTTCTTCGGATCGGTCGAGCACTACGTGGGGATGGTGTCGGCGCCGTTGGGCGATTGGGCGGCGGTCGACGACGCGTTCACCGCGGCGCTGGCCGCACACGAGGCCGTGCACTCCCCACCGTTACTGGCTCGCAGCCAGTTGGAGTACGCCAGCGCCCTCGCGCAGCGTGATGTGGTCCCGGTCGAGCGGGTGGTCAGCCTGGGCCGCGCGGCCCGGGCGTCGGCAGAACGCCACGGCTTCAGTTCGATCGCCGCCCGTAGCGCCCAATTGCTCAATCGCTTCGACGTCGCGCTGGCGTAGCGGATGTCGCCAGAGCGCGAAGGCCGGGCACGGACGGCACGAAGAAGTACTCGCCTCCCTTCGTCTTCACGAACGCCGGCAGGGGATCCTTCACCTTGGGCGGTCGGCCCTGGATGATGAACGGACGCCTGGAGTGGGGAGGCCAGTTGCCGCCGAGGGGATCCGGGCTGTTGCCTAGGCCGAATGCCGACCCGTCGTTCATCCACTGCTTCTGGATGAACTCGAACTGCTCGGCGATGCGGACGTTGCAAGCGACGAACATCAAGCCACGGTCGGCCTCGGGATCGGCCGGATCCCACCGTGGCCCGTACGGCATACCCCGCCGGACGATGCGCCGCCGAACGGAGAGGGTGGAGGCGAAGCCGAGAGCGTCGCGTGGGTTGGCGCGCCGGATGTGCGCGCCGAGCGGGCACAGCAGGCCCTCGGGATCGTGTCCGTAGGTGAAGTCGTTCGATGTCGGGCAGGCAGAGCCCTGCAGTTCGAGCGCTGCACCATCCCGCGTTCGGCCGATGAGCTCCGAAGCAAGCGAGCGCTCTGAGTCATCCGACCCGGCGTATCTGCGAAATGCGGCGACATCCTGCTCGAGCTTTCGCACCACGATGAACGTCCCGCCTAGGAACACCTCCCCCGGGCTCGGCACCGGGAAGATGTCCCCAGTCTCGTCCACCTGGCCGATGACGAACTCGCCGAGCGCGAGTGGCTTCCACCCGCCGCGCAGCGCCCACTTGCCGCCGCCTCTTCGCTCGGGCTCGCTCCGGGTGTGGACACCGTCGATCCAGGGTTGGCTGATCCCATCCGCGAAGCCGAAGTGCTCGCGCGCCTGCGGCGTTCCCGCTGGGCCCTGGCGTTGGGTCGGCTCGGCGACCCGGTTCTCCACGGACCTGAACTGGTCCGCCACGCGGCGGTCGAGGTCGTCGAGCTGGTCGGGCGTGGTTGCCTGCGTCCAGAAGGCGACGTGCAAGCTGTCCGGGTGGCGCCAGCCCTCATCCCACTTCCTCGGATCGCTCGGACCCGTGTCACCGAGCTCGGCGGCACGCTTCAGCATCCCATCGGCGAACGCGTCGTCGACGAACGGGGCGCGCCACCGGTAGGCCACGCCCAGCGTGCGGAGGCCGCAGGCAGTGACGGCGATAGTCACGGCCGTCTTGGCGTCCTTGTCCGTTCTCCCGACCAGGCCACGCTCAAGCGCGTCGCGCAAATCGGCCTGGAACGCGCGAGGGCACCGGATCGTCCCGACCCGGAAGGTCCCGCATGTCGCGTCTTTGACCGCCCGCAGGGTGCCGGGCTGGCAGTCGTCGAGCGAGAACTGCCGCGAGGGGTCTCGCCAACCGGGTCGCAGCACGAACCGGAGGGCGAGCGCCAGCCAGAGCCCCATCGCGAGGACCGACGGCCAGCCCGGGCGCACGAGCGTGCAGGCCAGCGCGACGACCCACGCGTAGCCCACGATCCAGAGCAGGCGCTCGAACAACCCGGGGATCGCGCTGGTCGCCCGCGTGGCGTTGTCAGCCTGCCGCTCGACCGAAGCCTGCTGGAGGAACTCGGCGAGCAGCACCGCCGCGGCGCCGCCCAGCGCCAGGCTGGCGACGCGGATGACGGTGAGATCGTCTCCGCCGTGTTGGAGCGCGAACCAGGTCAGCAAGGGCGCCACGACGATGTCGACGGCCACGATGAGCGCAGCGACGACGTGGAGCGAGCGAAGCCAACCCGGCGCCTGGTCGTCGGGACCCGGGCCATCGACGCCTCCGCGCTTGCGGGGCAGTGGGTGTCCTGGGTAGCGGCAGCCGTGCCTGCACGCGGTCAGCCCGAACACGAACGACCCGACGGCGGCAACGACCACCGCGATCGTGAGGCTCCACGTGATGAGCGTGGCCCGTATCGACCAGGCGAGGATCCCCAGGAGCGCCGCCACGACCAGGTTGACGATCACGAACAGCGTCGCCGTCCAATCGGTACCGTCGCCCAGCTCGGTCATGGTGTCGCGCCACGGGTCGTAGCTGCGCCGGCGGCGGCCGCCGGCGACGACGAACGTGCCGATTGTCAGGGGCGCAGCCCAGCCTGCGAGGGCACCGGCCCACGCAAGCGCGTCCGCCTCGGGCATGGCATCAGCGTACGACCACGGGAGCTCGCCGTCTCCCGTGAACTGTGGCCCCTGCGCCGCCGTCCGACGACGGGTGATCGAGCACATTGGGGAACCGGGCAGCTGTCAGTGGTTTGTCAGCAGACAGTCCGAAACCCCAGCGCACCACGGTCGGGTTCCCGGCGAGGGGGTCGTTTCAGCCGTGCCGACACTGGCGTACGCCCGCCGTCAGCGGTCGTGAGCAGCAGCTGCTGCTTGAGGGCGAACTACCGCGACCACCTCGACAACGGCATCCTGCGAGGTGTCAGATCTCCCGGATGGCGATGCCCGGATAGTTGATAACCAACCCGGACGCGTCGTAGACCAGGCGGCCCTCGTAGTCGAACACGGGCGCGGTGTAGTCGAACCGCTGCTGATTGCCATCATCCTCGATCCGGATGTAACGCTGCTCCAGGCGTTCGACGGCGAATCCGAGGGCCTGCACATACGCTGCCGGGGCGTCGGCCCCCTGGCCAATGTCCAGTCCCAGCCGGTGGACCGGCAACGTGTTTGTGCATGACGACGACTCGAGGTCGATGTCGAAGCATCCGTCCAGCTGTGGCGCGGCCTCGCCGCCGACGCGCCAATGGCCCGAGCCATCGGCCTCGAGCCACACCTCCTGTTCACCGGACGCCGAACGGCCGCTCACGTACGCGTTGCGGGTCCGCCATTCGGCGTCGACGACGATGTCGTAGCGCACGACCCATGCCTGCCCGTCCTCGACGGCGGTCGTACAGCCGACGAGCCGGTACCCACAAACACCCGTCTGCAGGAAGACCACTTCGAAGCCGTCTCGAGCGTCCACATGTCGCCAGGCAGCGCTTGGCGGGAGTTCATCGAATGAGGCATGCACTGGCCCAGTCGACCAGGCTCCCCCCAGGATCGGCCACCAATTAGTGCCCTGCAACGTCCGAGCCAACCCCATTGACACGGCCCCACTCCTTCAGGGATGCCGATCTCGCGCAGCGGTCACCGAATCGTCGCGGTGGTGTTGGCACCTCGGGGGCCGCCCATCCAGACTTCCGACGGTTGACCCTGGCTGGAGGGACCCATGACGGAGAAGCAGGAGGGCGGGGTGGCGATCCGGACCCCGGACCAGCGTCTGCGTGTCTTCGTGAGCTCCACGTTGGCCGAACTCGCAGACGAGCGTGCCGTTGTGGCCCGCGCTATCTCCGCGGTCGGGCTCACGCCGGTCCTGTTTGAGCTTGGCGCCCGACCGCACCCACCTCGCGAGCTGTACCGCGCCTACTTGTCGCAATCGGACATTTTCATCGGCCTGTACTGGCAGCGGTACGGCTGGATCGGTCCTGATATGGAGATCTCGGGACTGGAGGACGAGTTCCGCCTCTCTGGGTCCATCCCGCGGCTGCTGTACGTAAAGGCTCCGGCGCCCGAACGAGAGCCTCGGCTGGCGGCGATGATCGAGGAGCTCCAGACGGCGGGGACCGAATCCTACCGGTCGTTCCGCACGCCACGGGAGCTCGGACGTCTGGTCCGGGACGACCTCGCTCTGCTCCTTAGCGAGGCGTTCACGAGGCCAGGTACCCGAGGCGGTGGCACCGCCGCGGCTCGCTCCGAGGGCGACTGGCGTGCCCCGCGGTCGCTGCCGGTGACGTCGACGTCGTTGATCGGACGCGAGCGCGACATTGCCGAGGTCTCCGAATTGCTGCAGTCACCCGAGGTGCGCTTGGTCACCCTTACCGGCCCTGGCGGCGTCGGCAAGACGCGGCTCGCCATCGCAGTGGGCGAGCGAATGGACGACCGCTTCCCGAAAGGGACGGCCTTCGTGTCGCTCGCCGCCATCGACGCTCCCGAGCTGATCCTGCCCCGCATCGCGGCTGCGGTGGGTGCGCCCATGGCGGGCGAGCGGCCGGCGCTGGACGTCCTGATCGACTACTTCGCGGACGACCCGGCCCTGCTTGTGCTGGACAACCTGGAACAGATCGTGGGGGTCGCGCCGGCGCTCGATGAGCTCCTGGCTCGCTGCCCGGGTGTCGAGATCCTCGCGACGAGCCGCACCGTTCTTCGTCTCCGGGCGGAACGCGAGTACCCGGTCGACGCGCTCACCGTGCCCGCGTTCTCGGAACCTCCGCCGACCGACGAGTTGGCGTCGCTGCCGGCCGTGCAGCTCTTTGTCGATCGGGCGCAGGCGGTCCGCCACAACTTTGCCCTGACCGAGGACAACGTCGTCGCCATCGTGGAGATCTGCCGGCTCGTCGATGGTCTTCCTCTCGCCATCGAGCTGGCCGCCGCCCGCACCCGTGTGCTGCAGCCAGCTGCCTTGCTCGCACGGCTGGAACGAAGCCTCGACGCATTGGGTACCGGTTCGGTCGACCTCCCCGAACGGCAACGAACGCTGCGTGCGACCGTCGAATGGAGCTTCGGGCTGCTCGACGAAGCCGAGCAACGGATCCTGGCCACCATGTCGGTCTTCGTCGACGGGTGGACGGTCGAAGCGGCCGTGGACGTCGCCCATCTCACCGAGGACCGGACCCTCGACCTGCTCGACGCGCTCGCAGGGCACAGCCTCATCACCGTCGACGCCGTTGACCCTGGGCCGAGGTTCCACATGTTGGCCGTCGTGCGGGAGCTCGCGGGAGAGCGCCTCGCCGACAGCGAGGACCTCGCGGACGTCGAGAGGCGGCACGCCGAGCACTTCGGTGCGTTCGTGGCGAACGCCGACTGGCCCGCGGAAGGACAAGCCGAGTGGGCCGAGCTCATGCGGGTGGACGAGGAGAACCTTCGGGTCGCCATCCGATGGTTCCTCGCGCATGACGTCGCACCACTCCCACACATGTTCCGCATCCTGTGGCTGTTCTGGCAGATGCGGGGACGTATGCCCGAGGGCCGCGCCTGGATCGACGAGGTGCAGCACAGAGCCGGCGCCTTAGACGACCGCGCTCGAGCCGAGCTGCTGTTCACCTCCGCCGTCACAGCCGTAGAGGTCGGCGATGACGAGAGTGCCCTTGCCGCTGTCGACGGGCTCAACGGTCTCGCGGGTCACATCGACGACCCGTACCTCGAGAGCGCCGCGCAGCTGGCGATCTCCTGGATCCTCCCCATCGTCGACGATTTCGACGGGGCGCTTCGTGCCGCCTCAGGGGCGCTCGATGGCTTCCGCCTACAGAACGATCCGTTCGTGGCGTTCGCCGCGCTGACAGTCGGCATGGTGGAGATGGCGCTCGGCAACGACGATGCCGCACGTGCACACCTCACCATGGTCGACGAGCTCGGCGGCCGGTTCGACAACGTCTGGCTCCGGTCCAGCGCCCGCGCCCAGCTCGCGTCACTCGAGGTGCGGGCTGGTCGCCTCGACGAGGCGCGGGGGCTTCTCGTGCGGTCGGTGGACGCCAGCGACGACGCCGAGCTGAGCACCTTGACCGTGTCCTTCTCGCTCGTCATCGCCGCCCAGCTCGCCCTAGCCGACGGAGACGCGCGGCGCGCTGCGGTGGCGCTCGGCGCGGCCGACGGGCTGCGCCGCCGTGCCGGGCTGAAGGCATGGCCGTCGACGCGGCGTCGCGAATCCGAACTGGTCGCCCGGGTTGCGCAGGCGGCCGACTCCTGGGATTTCGAGGACGCGCTTGCGGCCGGCGCCCGGCTCAGCCACCGGGAAGCCGTCGTCCTCGTCCGCGGTGGCGCCTAAGCACGTGACCACCGCGAAGTGGGGGCGATGGACGTCACGTCCTCGCAGCTCCCAGCCCTCCGCGATGAATGACAGAAGCTCTGCGCCGACTCGCCAGCATTCCTAGCGCGGCGCTCCCACAGCCTGCAGGCGAGTCCCGCACCTGCGCGTCCCGCCGCTGCGGCGGGCCCCGATCATGGGAGCCTGGTGGCGGACGCGTCGACAGGGACAGGGGCGAGCGATGGCCGTGAGCACGAACGAATCTGCCGGGACTTCCGGGCCGACAATGACGCCGGAGGAAGCAAAGGCCCGCAGGATTTCGGAGCGCGTCGAGGAGATGGCCGGGCCCGACTTCGATTACCCAACGCACGCCGAACTCGAGGGGCACGATTGTGACCTGGTGATGAAGGGAGGGATCACCAGCGGAATCGTGTACCCGCTAGCCGCCTGTGAGCTGGCCCGCCAATACCGCTTCCGGTCGATCGGTGGGTCGTCGGCGGGTGCCATCGGCGCCGTGATGGTTGCCGCTGCCGAGCACGGCCGGGACTCGGGTGGATTCCGGCGGCTCGCCGAGATCCCCGTGAAGCTGGGCCCGAACCTCGGTGACATGTTCACCGCCGGGCCGAGCACCAAGACGGCGCTCGCCGTGCTCAAAGGCTGGCTCCAGCCCGGCAAACCAAAGCGACAACGAGTCGGTCACATCGTGCGGACCCTGATCGGGGCTCAGCGCCGCCCCTTCCTGGTCGGCCTCATCGGCGTTCTCCTGTTGGGCATCGCCGGCGCGCTGGTGGCCGGGGGTCTGCCGTCTGACGCCGGCGACTGGCTCGGTTTGGCGGCGTTTGGCGTCGTACTCATCCTGCCCGTCGCGGTCGGGGCCGCCCTGTGGATCGCCACCGTCGCCGAGGTCCAGTCCAGCCGAGCCAGTCTTGCCGCCCAGGGTTTCGGGATCTGCCTGGGCTCCGATGGAGGAAATGCCCACGTGAGCAACGCCGCCGAGCCGGGGCCGTTCACCGACTGGATGACGGCGGAGATCGATCGCATCGCCGGAGTCGAGGGTCCCCTCACCGTCGCGGACCTGCGCGGACCCGATCCGGACAACCCCGACGTCCAGTTACAGGTGATGACGACCAACCTCACCTTTGGGCGGCCACAGACGTTCCCGTTCAAGCAACGGACCTACCTGTTCGACCCCAAGGAACTCGAGGCGTACTTCCCCCCGAAGGTGATCAACCACCTCCTGGCCGATCAGCAACCGGCCACCACCAGAGGCGGGCAGCCCCTTCTCGCCGAGGGAGCGGCGCCGAGCAGACCGGCAACGACTGAGGCAGGGACGGCGCGCCGACGGGCGAACCTTGCCGGCCGCCTTCTGAACGTCGCTGGAAATGCCGTCCTTCGGCTCATCGGCTGGAGGGTCCCGACGCGTACCGATCCCGAAGGTGGCGACGCGTCCCACCCCCTCTACTGGCTGCCACCTGCCGACGACCTGCCGGTCGTCCTCGCCGCTCGACTCAGCCTGAGCTTTCCCGGACTCATCAGTGCCGTGCCGCTGTGGTCCGTCGACTACACGGACGACATTGGAACCGTCGACGAACCGATATACCGAGCCAAGCGCTGCTGGATGACGGACGGCGGGCTCACCGCCAACTTCCCGGTCCACTTCTTCGACTCGCCCTTGCCGTCGCGGCCCACGTTCGCCATCGACCTACAGAGCTACCCCGACCGCTACCCCGACCAGGACGTCTACTACCCGGGACCGGGCCAGAGTGGGCTGCAGCCACGGTTCAAGACCATCACCTCGGTCCAGGGTTTCGCCGCCGGACTTCTCGACACGATGCAGTACTGGGCTGACAACGCCCAGGCGACGCTCCCCGGCTACCGCGATCGCATCGTCGAGGTGCGCCTGCGCGCGGACGAGGGTGGCATGAACCTGCAGATGCCCGACGACGTCGTGCGTCGGGCGGCCGAAAAGGGCCGCCAGGCCGCCGAATTGCTCCGGGCACGGTTCGACTTCGATGACCACCGGTGGATCCGATACCTCACTGTCATCGGTCGAATGCAGGCCGCTGTCGATCTCATGGAGTCGCGCTGGGACCACGAACTCCCAGGTGGGGCGCCGAGCTACCACGACTTCGTTCTCAGCCGGGCGGCGCAGCAGCTCTTCCCACGCAATCAGACGTGGCGCACGGACGCCGTAACCCGGACCGCATCGTTGCTCTCGTTCGCCACGTGCATCATCAGCAAGCCGGACTTCCTGGCCCAGGCGCCCAAACCCGACCCCGACCTCCGCATCACTCCCCGCTTCTAGGCCCCCCGCCAGGGACTGTCGGGACTGTCCCCTGTCCGCTACTTGGCGGCCGAGGAGGCGAATTTGCGCGCAGAGAGGAGGGCGAAGACTGCGGTGATGCCAGCGGCCCAGGCGAGGGCGATCCAGAGGTCGGAGCCGGGGTCGCGGCCGTTGTAGAGGGCGCGGGTGGCGTTGGTGACGATGGTGAACGGGTTGTTGTTGGCGATGGGTTGGAGCCATTCGGGCATCGAGCTGGGGTCGACGAAGGCGGAGGAGACGAAGGTGAGCGGGAACATCCACAGGAACCCGGCTGAGTTGGCGGCCTCGACCGAGCCGACCGAAAGGCCCATGTAGGCCTGGATCCAGCAGAATGCGTAGCTGAAGAAGAACAGCAGCGCAGTGGCAGCGACGGCTTCGGCGGCGGTGCCTTCGATGCGGAAGCCGACGGCGAAGGCCACCAGAAGCATCACGGTGAAGGTGAGGAGGTTGCGGACCACGTCGGACATGGTGCGGCCGATCAGCACCGCTCCCTGGTACATGGGCAGCGACCGGAGCCTGTCGATGATGCCCTTGCTGAGGTCTTCGGCCACGCCGACGCCGGTGAACGACGAGTTGAACACGACGGTTTGGGCGAAGATGCCGGGGAGCAGGAACTGCTTGTAGTCCGAGTACCCGGGCACGGTGATGGCGCCGCCGAACACGTAGACGAACAGCAGCACGAACATGATCGGCTGGATGGTGGCGAACATCAACAGCTCGGGGTTGCGGGGGAGGGCCCGAAGATGCCGGAGCGCCTCGGTCCAGCTGTCTCGCAGCAGCCACACCGGTCCCGACGGGGTTTCGGTCCGCTCCGTCGGGGCCACGAGCTGATCGACGGTGGTCGTCGTCACGCGCTCACCTCCTCGTCCCTCCCGCCGTCACCGTCGGTGTTGCCGTCACCGTCGGCGCCGTCCTCGGCCACGTCCTGGGCGGTGCGACCGGTCAGGGCGAAAAAGACGTCGTCCAAGGTCGAGCGTCGGACTCCGACGTCGCGTACCCCGATCTGGGCCGCATCCAGGTCGCGGACCACTTTGGGGACCATGCCCTCCAAGGTGGCCACCGGCATCACCACCGTGCGGCCACCGCCGTCGAGGTGCGACTCGCCGCAGGTGTGGCAGGCAACCAACTCGATCACCCGCCCAGCGTCGGTCGGGTCCTCCAGGATCACCTCGATCTGGTCGCCGCCGATCTGGCGCTTCAGCTGGTCGGACGTGCCCCGGGCGATGACCGTGCCCCGGTCGATGACCGCGATCTCATTGGCCAGCCGGTCGGCCTCATCCAGATACTGGGTCGTGAGCAGGGTGGTCGTCCCACCACACACCAACTCCTCGATCAGACCCCACACGTCCTGGCGGCTCCGAGGATCCAGACCCGTCGTCGGCTCATCCAAGAACAGCACCGACGGTCGAGCGATCAGGCTCATGGCGATGTCCAGGCGCCGCCGCATGCCGCCCGAATACCCGCTGACCACGCGGTCGCCGGCGTCCACCAGCCCGAACCGGTCCAGCAGCTCACGCGCCCGTCCCTTGGCCGACGACGTGCCCAGATGGAACAACCGGCCCACATGCTCCAGGTTCTCGAAACCGGTCAATCGTTCATCCACCGCGGCGTACTGCCCCGTCAGACCGATCCGAGCTCGGGCGCGGCGAGGCTCCTCCACAACGTCGATCCCATCGAGGATCGCCCGACCGGAATCCGGTTTCAGCAACGTGGTCAATATCCGAACCGAAGTCGTCTTCCCGGCCCCGTTCGGGCCCAACACTCCGAGCACCTCGGCCCGTTCGATCTCCAGATCCACCCCGCGCAACGCTTCGGTCTCACCAAAGCGCTTCACGAGCCCTTCAGCAACGACGGCAGCCACCTGCTGGACGCTAACGATGTGCAAACGAAGCCGAATCCGTAGATCCACGGATAGAGCAGCCGTTCCGCGAGACTGAACCCATGAACGCGCGAGTCCTGCAGATGCGACTGATCGTGAACGCCAGCGATTACGACGAGGCAGTTGCGTTCTACCGGGACGTCCTCGGGGGGGCCGAGGAGCTCTTCGTCGACAGCGGCGCCGGCGCGCGCGTCACGATCCTCGACGTCGGTCGGGCCACTCTCGAGCTGAGCACGCCGGAGCAGGTCACCCTCATCGACGATGTGGAGGTCGGCCAGCCGGTAAGCCCGCCACTGCGGGTTGCCTTCGAGGTGGCCGACGTGGCCGCTACCACCGATGAACTGGTCAACGCCGGCGCAGAGCTGATCGCGTCACCCCGCCGTACGCCCTGGGACTCGCTCAACGCGCGCCTAGCGGCTCCAGGAGGCCTGCAGATCACCCTGTTCCAGGAGCTGGGCCAGGAAGGTACGACAACGGGTTGACCCGCGCTCGCTGGACGCTCAGCGAAAAGGAGATCGTCATGGCCGACGTTGGTGTTGTTCTCAGGCAGTTCGAGTCTCCGGACGAAGTACGGAGCTTTCCACTCGGAACGTTCGAGCTCGTGCACCTCGGTGGCATCACCATCGGACGGGCCACGTACCAGCCGGGGTGGCGGTGGTCGCAGCACGTGGGACCCTCACTCGGCCTCACGCTCTGTCCCGTCGAGCATGTCGGGCTGGTGCTTTCGGGCCGAGCCACAGCAGCGTTCGATGACGGCACCGTCGTCGAGTTACAAGCTGGCCAGCTGTTCTCCATCCCCGCCATGCCGCACGACAGTTGGGTCATCGGAAATGAGCCGTACGTTTCGCTCCATTTCCAGGGCGCCGAACACTACGCGGCGTGACCTGCCACCACCGCCTGCCGGACCGGTAGCCGTCAGGGTGGTCGGGTGTATCCGACGATTGCAGCTCGGAAAATCACCAGGTGGCGGACCTGGCTCCGCTCCCGCGCCGGATCGAACCCAGGCACCCGGGTGCGGCCACGTTCTGGAGGCTCCGACGCCGAGACGGTGTTGACCGCCGCAGCGAGCGCCTCGACCTGGATGCCTGTGCCGGCCATGCGTCCACCGTAAGGAAACGACGGCCCCTTGCCGATGGCGCCTCCCGGCGTCTGCGAGTGGGGTTGTCCCTACCTCCGGAAGCGGTCGTCGCACTTCGCGCTCCACCGCTCGATGACCTGCGGGCCGTAACGAGCTGACGGGCCCCGCTCACCGATTGCGAGCGGCGGCGCCGCTCCGAGAGGATTGGGACACCGCCGCCTACGGCTCATTGGAGTAGCGGCACATGGCCGGTTCCACCAGCGTCCAGCGGACGATCAGCCCGGTAGACGGCTCGGTGGTGGCCGAGCGCGAAGTGGCGGCTCCGGCACAGATCGACGCCGTGCTCGACCG
>JBKPAA010000091.1:0-4762 GCA_046726215.1 Actinomycetota bacterium
GAGGCCTGGTACAACCCGCGCCGGCGCCACTCCTACTGCGCCATGCTCAGCCCCATCGACTACGAACGAGCCCACACCCCCGCCGCCACAGCGGCATGATCCCCACAACCAACCCGTCCGCCGAATCGGGGGAAGCTCAAACGCTCCTTCGAGCAATCTGTGCGCCACTGCGTTCAGCGCCTTCGCGCCAACACGATGAGCTCGCAGCTCGCCGGTGTCGGACGCGAGTGGTCCCAGTCACCCCACGTCTCTTCCACCTCAAAGCCGGCCGTTTGGAGGCTTGCGAGGATCTCGTTGGTGCTGCGGAACCGCAGTGTCTCTGAACAGACGAGGTGCGCTCCATCGGGCAGCACCGTGTGTCCGGCGTGGACGGTCGTGTAGGACTCTCGCGACCCCCTCACTTCGTTCATCTCGACCCACGCGGTGAACTTGCCGCCGTCGAGGTGGGGGTACGTCGCCGTCGTGTTCTCGCGAGTCCACCTCTGCACCCAGTCGATCGCAGGGTTTCGGGTCTCGAACGTCAGCCGTCCGCCAAGAGGAAGCACCCCGTGCACTTCATCGAGAAGGCGCGCCCAGTCGTTGTCGTCGATGAAGTACTGCGCGACGTGTCCCGTCATGACCACGAGATCCGCTACTGCCCTTGGCACGTCGACGGCGTAGCCGTGGATCCAATCGACGGCGTCACCGCCGGGTCGAGCGCGGGCGACGTCGAGCATCGCGTCCGCGCGGTCGACCCCAATGACATGACAGCCCCGCCGGGCTAGGTCGACGGCGAGCGCTCCGGTGCCGCAGCCGATGTCAACGACAGAGCCCGCGCCCACTGCCCTTGCGAGAGTGAGGTAGAAGTCGTGGTCCCGCCGACCGAGGCACTCCGCGTCGTACACAGCTGTTAGGCGAGGATTCTCGGGCCACAACTCGGGCACGGCGGAACGCTATCGAGACATGACACGCACAGATTTGCCGATCGGGCGCGGTAGGTTCGCCTGTCCCCGGCATTGTCGCCGGAGCGCGTCCGAACATGCTCGGCTGAGCGTCCGGATCTACCGTGCCGATGTGAGCCAAGAGACCAACCAGGATGCAGGCATGCCCTCTACACCGGCGGCCATCAACGCCGCCTTCGCTGCGGGCTACAACTCACGTGACGTGCAGGCGCTCGCTGCCCTCTACGAGCAGGACGCGGTGGTGACCAACCCCGACGGTTCGATCGCGGTCGGTATCGACGCCATCCGAGTGCACCTCGGCCACCTCGTCGAGCTCGGACGCTTCATGACATCGCAGAACCGCTACGCGATCCACAATCGTGACCTGGCGCTCGTCGGCGCCGACTGGGGGATCGACTTCACCGACGGCCGTGAACGTATCGTCGGCCAGCGCCGAAGTCGTACGTCAGCAGCCCGACGGGTCCTGGCGCTACGTCCTCGACCACCCGGGAGCTGGATGACGGCTGGGTGGATCCAGCGCCGAACTGCCGCTCTGCGCTACGGCGTTCTGTGCTGCTCGTGTCGCGGCAGGGTTCGCCCGGTTCGGGCAATCGGTACGTCCCGCGCCACCTATGCGTGTATCAGGCGTTCAGGGACGATGGCCCGTCGAAACGGCCGCTCGGGGTGCGCCTCCCATCGTGCCGGGTCGGTGAGTCCTGCATCATGGGGCTGATGCGGTTTGGCGACATGACGTTTGAGGAGATCGCCCGTGCGGCACGAGCTGGCGCCATCGCCGTGGTCCCTACTGGCTGTACCGAGCAGCAGGGTCCTCATCTCACCGTCGACAACGACACTTGGTTCGTCGAATCGCTCACGCTCGCGGCCGCCGAGAACGTGGCGCCTGACATCACGGCGCTCGTCGTTCCAGCGCTGCCATTCGGTCCGACACCAGAGCATCGTGCCTTTGGTGCCGACTACATCGACATTCCGGTCCCGGTCCACGAGCAGTTCGTACGGTCGATCCTCGACTCGCTCGCTGATCAAGGCTTCACCCGGATACTGGTCTGGCGCGGCTGCGGTGGACATGACCTCACCACAGCCATCAGCCGGTTCAATGCCGAACGCGCCGACGCGAGCCGAGCGTTCCTGCCCGCCCATCCGTTCCACGACATCTGGTGCTCGATCGCCGACGCGTCAGTTCCCGGAGGGCACGCGGACAGCTTCACGACATCGATCCTCATGTACCGGCGTCCTGACGCAGTGCATCCAGCTCTCATCCCACAGGCTGAATCGGCCGAGCCCGACTGGACCGATCCAGCACTCGACTTCTCCACCTACTCCGCGACGGGAGTCATTGGCTCCGCGGCCCATGCGAGTCCCGAGCTCGGAGAACGATTGTGGCGCGCCTGCGTTGTGGCAGTCGCCGAGGTGTTGCGCCAGATCGTCATCGATCCCGACCACGTCGGCATCCATCCCACAATGCCGTCCCAGTAATGGGACGGAACACCGCGCCATATCTGCTCGGTGCCCTGTCGTCTGGGGCACTATGAGGCGGAGCCGATCCTGCGAACGGGTCCGGCGGCGGCAACCACAGCAACGATGGCTAGGGCGGCAACGGCCTTCTCGAGTGGTCCCGTCTCGGGTGTACCCACTGCTATCACGAGGCTGAGCGCTAGAAGCGTCATCACGACGAGGAGTTCGAACCGAGCTACACGCAGCATCCACCTGATGGTAGGGCCAGAGGCGCCAGAACCGCGGATCGGAGCCATTTCGCCAGTTGCCACCCACGTTACGAACATACGTTTGTGGTGCTGGTGTCGCAAAGGGATGCGGTCGCCGGCCATGTATGTGTGGCCGCAGGTCGCCGATGCCGTGATCACATCTGCATGGCATCGACAGGCGGCGTGTCGAGGCCGAACCGGCCTGTTCTACGACCAGCAACGGGTCAGTGAAGCGCTGTCGAGATCTACCGGGGCTGCCCGGTGCGGGCAATGTGCGTCGACGCCTCGGTGGGCGAACTCCACGGCATCTGGGCCGGTTGCCGACGTCTAGACACGGGTCCGCAGTTGCGATCGGTGCCGGCCACGACGGGACGCGGCGCTTCTCCTGAGCCTCTGGGTCCGCGATCATGACCGGGAGGAGGTGACCCATGCGCTCCGTCGTCCGTGTGTTCATCACCCTGCTCCTCGCGCTATTCGCCCTCATGGCGGCCGCGTCGGCGGCCAGTGCGCAGGCCGAAGAGGAGCCCGACAACATCGTCGTGTTGACCGGTCGGGCCGAGGTCCGAGCGGGCGAGACGGTCGACAACGTCATCATCTTCGACGGTCCCGTGGTCGTCGAGGGCACCGTCAACGATGCGCTCGTCGCCTTCAACGGCGACGTCCTCATAAGGGGCACCGCCCGTGAGGATGTGGTCGCCGCCGACGGCACGGTTACCGTTGCGGACGGCGGGCGGATCGAGGGCGACGTCGTGTCGCGGCACCGGCCGGTCGTGGAGGGCGACGGCCGCCTCGATGGGTCGTGGGAGCGCTGGAACCCGCGTGCGTGGAGCAATGCAGTGGTGGGCTGGATCGCCCTGTGGCTGGCGTTCACCGTCTCGAGCCTGATCCTGGGTCTCCTGCTGGGCCTGCTCGCGCCCCGCGCCGCCGCCGCGGTCGACGCTGCCGCCCGTGGCATCGGGCCGGTGATCCTGTGGGGACTGGTCCTGTTGATCGGTCTGCCCATCGTCGCCGCCATTGCCATGGTCACCCTCGTCGGGTTGCCCCTCGGGATCGGTTTGCTGCTCGCGCTCGGGCTGATCTACGGCATCGGGTACACGGCCGGGGCGTGGATCCTCGGCCGCCGCGTCGTCAGTCGGGCCTCACCGATCGTCGCCTTCCTTGTGGGCTGGGGCATTCTGCGGGCGGTCGCGCTGGTTCCCGTCCTGGGCTTGCTGGTGTCGCTGGCCGCGGTCGTCGTGGGTCTGGGTGCGATCACCGTGGCGGGCCGCCGCGCCCGCCGACGCGACGTGGTCACTGACGAGTCTGGGGAACCAGTGCGGACGCCGCCGGCCCCTCCACCGCCAGCCCCCACGCCCACGTAGCACGAGGTGATCACCGGCTTCTGGCACGACCGCCTCTGGTAGCGCGCTACCTCCCCCCGACCCGTGGGCCGAAAGGCGGAAGGGTCCGGCCGGCCGGGACGCGGCGGGCGTGCGGGACGCCCCGACCGGGCGCAGGACGACTGTACGCCGCGGGCGCCGCGGCGTCACCGGGCCGCCCACGCGTCGTCGGTCGCCACCTGCGCGGCCTCGACCGTGTCAAAGCGGCCGATGGTGGTGATGGGCGAGAGGCCGGGCGGGTCCTCGAGGCGCACGTAGGCCAACCAGCCGCCGCCTTCGACGGTAACGGTCCCGTGCAGCTTCCCGTTCCAGGACCCGGACCAGTGGCTAGTGTTAGGCGCGGCCTCGTCGCTGGGGTACCCCCCTACCGGATCATTCGTCGCAGAGCAGCGCCAGATCGAAGCCTCTTTGTGTCAAGAGGCTGTTTCGGGGCGCGTCGAAGCAGCGCCGTGGGCGCGGGCGCAGCGTGGGGCTCGGGTCCGGGAGTGACTTGTTCCGAAGTGCCGGTGTTCAGGGTTCAGCCGGCCACGCAGGATTGAAGAGTCGTCCCTGATTGTCCTCCCGGGCCTGCCGTGTCAGCGGCGACCGAGGTCGACTTGCAGCTGGCGCCAGACGGCGTCGCTGATGCGCCGCTTGAGGGCGCGGAGGGCTTCTTTACTTGACTTGCCCTCGGTCAGCTTGCGTTGGAAGTAGGCGCGGCCGGGGGTGTCGTTGCGGATTTGGGTGACCGCGATGAGATGCA
>JBKPAA010000092.1:0-10531 GCA_046726215.1 Actinomycetota bacterium
GTCGGCGCTGACGTAGCTGGACGCGTACTCCACCGTGCAGCTGAGGATGCGGTCGCCGGGCCGCAGCGGCATCGACCAGAACGCCTGGTGCCAGGCGAAGGTTGCGTTCTCGACCAGGGCGATCTCGTCGGCGTGGGCGCCGATGAGCGCCGCCACCTCGTCGTAGGTGGCCTGGTTGTCGGCGCTGCGGTCGGCGGCCAGCTCGTAGCCTCCCGAAAGCGCCTCCGCCTCCAGCCATTCGATCTGGGCGTCGAGCACCGGCCGCGGAGCCAGGCTCGTCCCGGCGTGGTTGAGGTGGACGACCAGCTCGCATCCCGGGGTGTCGGCACGGGCCCGGTCGACGTCGATGGGATCGGTCGGCATGTCGGAGGGCATATCGACATCATCATGTGGGCGACAATGCGCGATGGGTATGGAACAGTTGGGACCAGGCAAGGAGGTGGTCCCCGTGCTGATCGAGCACATCCTCTACGGCAAGGGTCGCGATGTGGCCACGATCGGCCCCAAAGCCTCGATCGCCGAGGCCGTCGCACTCCTGCGGGAGCACAACGTCGGCGCTCTGGTGGTGGTGGACGCCAAGTCGCGGATCGCCGGCATCCTGTCGGAACGTGACATCGTGCGGGCGCTCGCCGACGAGACGATCGGTCACACGGAGATCCTGAAGCGAAGGGTGTCCGACCTCATGACCGGCGAGGTGGCGACCTGCGGATCGCGTTCGTCGGTCAACGACCTCATGCGCGTCATGACCGATCGCCGCATCCGCCACGTACCCGTCGTCGACGACGGTGGCCTCAACGGCATCGTCAGCATCGGCGACGTGGTCAAGTCCCGTATCGAGGAACTCGAGACCGAAGCCGGCACGCTCCACGACTATCTCTCGTCGGGCCGCACGTGACGGCTCCCGGCCGACGACCCGCGATCAGAACTCGATGCCCTTGAAGGCGGAGATCCCCGCGTCGTAGGCGTGCTTCACCTTGCGCATCTCGGTCACGGTGTCGGCCACCGCGACCAGGTCCTCGGGGGCGTCCCGTCCCGTGGCGACCACGCTGGTGCGGGGGGCCCGGCGCCGGATCGTCTCCGCAACCTCCGCTGCGTCGATCCAGCCGTAGTTCATCGGATACGTGACCTCATCGAGGATGAGCAGGTCGTAGTCGCCGGACGTCAGCATGGCGGCCGCCACCTTCCACGCCTCGCGCCCCAGCTCGGCGGTGCGTTCGAGGTCGGTCGACTCCCACGTGAAGCCGTCGCCCAGCGTGTGCCATTCGATGCCCAGCTGGACGGCGAGCTTGTGCTCCCCGGTCTTCCACTTGCCGCCCTTCACGAACTGCACCACGCCGACCCGCCAGCCCCGGGCCCAGCCCCGGACCATCACGCCGAAGGCGGCCGACGACTTCCCCTTCCCATGACCGGTGTTGACAAGGACGATCGACTGGGCTCGGGCCATGGCGCGGAGACTAGGGGCGCGCGTCCGAGCTGGGGGACGGATTGCTGGTGTGCGCACGGGCAGCGGGGACGCCACGAGCGGACTTCCCTGAGCACGACGCCCCGCCACCTGCTAGTAAGCGAGCAGGCAGGCTGGGAGGAGCTGCAGGCATGATCGGCGACGCACGGCGAGCGGATCCGGCGCGGCGATTCCCCTTCAGCGCGGTGATCGGTCAGCCCGACGCGCGGCTGGCGCTGCTGCTGGCGGCCATCGATCCGGCCATCGGTGGCGTGCTCCTGCGGGGTAATAGGGGATCAGCTCGCTCGACGCTGGCGCGGGGGCTCGCCGGCCTGCTGCCCGGGGCGGCCCGGTTCGTCGATGTGTCCCCCGGCACCAGCGAGGACCGCGTTCTCGGCTCGCTCGACACCCCGGGGTCGGCCGACGGGGGGACGCAGTTTCGCGCCGGGCTGCTGGCGGCCGCCCACGGCGGCGTGCTGCATCTCGCCGCCGTCAACCTGCTGCCGGAGCACCTCGTCAGCGTCCTGCTCGACGTGGCGACCTCGGGCGTCAACCGCGTGGAGCGCAACGGCATCTGGCACGAGCATCCCGCCCGCGTCGTGCTCGTGGCGTCGATGGACCCCGGCCAGGGCGAGCTGCGCCCGCAGATCCTCGACAGGTTCGGGCTGGCGGTCGATGTCATCGCGCCAGACGACCCGGCGATCCGAGCCGAGGTGGTCCGCCGGCGATTGACGCACGATTCCGGGGGGATCGTCGAGGGCCACGAGGGCGACATCGTGTTGCGGGCCCGGCTGGCGGCTGCCATGCCGGCCGACCTGGCGACGTCGGTGGTGGACTTCGCCTGCCGCCTGGCCGCCGGATTGGCGGCCGAGGGCCTGCGCGGCGACCTGGTGCTGTGCCGGGCGGCGGCCGCCTTGGCCGGCTGGGAGGGCCGCTCCATCACCACCGAGGCCGACGTCGCGCGTGTGGCGCCGCTGGCGCTGGGGCACCGCCGCCGGCACCGCCCGTACGACCCACCCACCCTCGCCCCCGGCGAGCTCGAGCGGGCGCTGGCCGCCGCCCGGAGGGCGTTCGTGGCCGACACCGAGGAGGCGGTTGTGACCCAGGGTGAAGAACCCAGCGGCGGCACCGACCCGGCGGCCGCGGCCACCTCCGACAGCCCCACCCAGGGCCGTCCCGCCGAACCCGCGCCCGCCGAGGATGCCGGCCACGAGCGCCCTGCGAGTGGCGGGGAGTCCGGTGGTGGTCCCTCCGTAGCGGGACAGGGCGAGGACGCCCAGCCGGCGGCAGACGTCGCCGACCCGCCGGCGGGCGCGGACGTCGGCGGCGTGTCCTCGGGCCCCGCGGCCGGCGAGTCACCCGAGGGCGCCGACGTGGACACACAGGACGCCCCGCCGCCCACCCCGAGCACCGGCGAGCCGGCCGCCCAGGGGAGCTAGCGCCCTGAGCGCCGGCCGGCGGCCGGTGCCAGGGGAGGAACACCGGCCGCACTCAGGGCGAAAAGGCCGTGTCCCGCACGACCCGCCCGCGAGCGTCGATCACCCGCCAAGCGACCGACCCTCACGACCGTGCGCGACACGGCCCGACCTTGATCGATCCGTGCACCCCTCGGGGGTGACCGCGTTGAGGGCGCTCGGGTCGCTGGCTGCAGTCGAACACGTCCCGATCAGCCCAGCGTTAGTTGCTCGGCTCGGTGTGGGTGTGGAGGCCGGATGCGTCACTAGAGTTGCGGCCCGTGTCGAGGCCTTACCGCTTCGCGCCGCCCCGGCCGGGACGTCCGCTGATCCGGCGATCCCTGCTGCTGCAGCGGCTGCACCAGCGGTGGGAGCGACGTGTGACGGTGCTCGCCGCCGGGCCCGGCTTCGGCAAGTCGTCGCTGCTCGTGCAGGCGATCGACGAGAACGCCTTGGCACCCCGGGGTGACGACCACTGGCTCGGCTGCGACGCCGGCGACGGCGACCACCGGACGCTGGCAGACGGGCTGGCCAATTCCCTTGGCGCGGATGTGCCCCGCGTCCACGAGCCCGGTGACGTGGGGCCCACAGAGCTGGGCGCCGCCGTGGCCGACAGCGTGTGGCGCAAGGCCCCCCGCCAGGTCTGCCTCGTGCTCGACGACGTGCACGAGGTCCCGGCGGACTCGCCGGCGGCCGGGCTGCTGGCCACCCTGGTTGACACACTTCCGACCAACGGTCACCTGGTCCTCGCCGGTCGCCAGGAGCCGCCGGTCCCGCTGGCCCGCGTCGCCGCCCAGGGCTGGCTCGCTCGGATCGACGAGTCCGAGCTGGCGTTCGCCGACCACGAGCTCGAGTCGTTCGCCCGCCTGCGTGACGTTCCCCTCCACCGGGTGAACGACCTCGGCGGGTGGCCGGCGCTGGCCGAGCTGCGAACCCTGGGGCCGGGCCACGACGTCGGCGGGTTCCTGGCCGAAGAGGTGCTCGCCCACCTATCGAACGACGAGCGGCGAGCGGTGGCGGTCGTCGCCGCCATCGGGGGGGCCGACCAGGCCCTCCTCGACGCCGTTCTCGACCGTAGGGTCGACCTCGACACGCTGGCTAGCCGCATCCCCCTGGTGACCAGCGACGACCGCGGCTGGCACGCCATCCATCCGCTGTGGTCGGAACGGCTGAGCGCCGGGATCCTCGACGCCGAGGCCCGCGCCGAGGCCCAGCGCCGGGCGGGCTTGGCGTTGGTCGGCCTCGACCTCCAGCAGGGTGCCGGGCTCCTGATCCGGGCCGGCGCCGACGACGACCTGCGAGACGCGCTGCGGACCTCGTGCCGGGCGCACGCGCTCCCGGCGTCGGCGCAGGGACTGAGCCGGCTCCACCGCGAGCTGCCGACAACGGTTCGATCGACGCCCGAGGGCGAGCTGCTGGCGGGCATCGCCACCGCCGCCACCGACATCGACCGGGGCGTCGAATTGCTCGAGTCGGCCGCAAAGCGCTTCGCAGGCACCGACGTGGACGGTGACCGAGACGCCCTCGGGCTGCTCAGCGCGGTCGAGCACCTGGCCATCTGCGCCCACTGGCGGGAGGACGTGGAGCTGCTGGAGCGGCTGCTGCCCTACGCCGATCAGCTCACCGAGATCACCGAGGCGCAGGGTCTGCTCGGATTGGGGCAGGCGTTGCTGGCCGACACGGCCGGCGATGCCCGCGAGGTGCTGGCGGCGCTCGACGCCATCGACCCGGGGGCCCTGGCACCCTACTGGTCGCCGCAGGTGGCGTGGTTGCGGGCCACGGCCCTGCTCGCCCTCGGCTTCCCGGAGGCGGCGCGGCGGGGCGTCGACGTGGCCGTGGCCGAGGCGGGACCGTCGTTGCGGGGCGGGCTGAGCATGCTCCAGGTCAACGCACTCACCCACTGCGGCGAGCACGACGCGGCCGCGGCCGCCCTCGACCGGATGCTCTCGCAGCTGACCCCGGCCGGCAACGACCACCTGCTAGCGCTGGCCCACACCATGGTCGTGTCGCGCTGTGCGCTGGACGGCGACGTCGACAGGGCCGAGCAGCACATGGCGCGGGCGCGCCAGCATGCCGGTCCGAGCCCGCGACCGTCGCTGCGAGGGTCGATGCTGGCGGCCGAGGCGACCCTGGCACTGGCGGCCGGGGACGAGGCGGGCGCCGCCACCCTGTTTGCATCCCAGCTGGCAGAGCACAAGCTCACCGAGGGCCGCCAGGTCTATGGACACCTCCGTCGCATCGCCCTGCTGTACGTCCTCCTCCCCGAGACCCGGGACCCGTTCGCGCGGATGGAGCTCGGCCCCGCCTACGAGACCGGCCTGGCTCTTGCCCAGGCTCTGGTCGCCAGCCGCGAGGCCGGCGACCTCGGCGCGGCGGCCGACCTCACCCCGGAGCACTGGGCGGGCGCCCGTGCCTTCCTGCCGGTGGGATGGCGCGCCGAGCTGGCCTGCTCGGCGGTGGCGGGCGGGCAGAGTGACGCCGAGGCCCTGGTGAAGGACCTCGGGCCGGCGGCCCGCCCCGCCCTGCGCCGGGTCGCCGACCGAGCGAGCGCCCCCCGGCCGCTCCGGAGCTGGGCCCGGTCCCTGCTCGACGCCCTGCCCACCGTGCCGGTTGCCCCGCTAGCGCTCGGGTTGCTGGGTCCGACCACGCTCCGCCGCGACGGCCGGCCGGTGGACCATCCCCACTGGCGACGCGAACGGGTCCGCACCCTGTTGTTGCTGCTCATGACCCGCGGCGGCGGCACTCGTGAGGAGCTCGCGGGGGCCCTGTGGCCGGACCTGGACCCGGCGGCGGCGGGGCGCAACTTGCGGGTCACGCTGTCGTACCTGCTGGCCGTGCTGGAACCCGACCGCGCCGAGGGGGCGCCGTCGTGCTTCGTGCGGGCCGAGGGGGCGGGGCTGCGCCTAACCGGCCACGAGTGGCTGCGGGTCGACGCCTGGGAGATGGAACGCTTGCTGGACCTCGGGGCCCAGGCCGAGAGCCTGGGGGAGCCGTCGGCCGCACTCGACAGCTACCGCGAGGCAACCGCGCTCTACCGCGGGCCCTACCTCATCGACGCGGGGTACGAGGAATGGGCCCTGCCCCATCGCGACCGCCTCGTTGCCCGGTTCGTCGCTGGCGCGGTGCGGGCGGGGGAGCTGACGCTCGCCGCCGGCGATCCCGACGAGGCCCTGCACCTGGCGTCGCGGGCCCTCGAGGCCGAACCGTGGTCGGAGCCGGCGCACCGCTTGGCGGTGGCGGCCCACGTCGCCCGGGGCGACCGTGCCGCCGCCCGCCGCGCCATGGACACGTGCCTCCGCCAGCTCGACGAGCTCGGCGTCCCTCCCACCGAGGACACCGAGATCGTGTTCCGCGCGGCGACGAGGTAACGCGCCGGCCGTCGACGCTCGACTACCGGGCGGGGTCGAGCGGGCGGGCGTCGAAGAACCCTCGGATTGCGGCGATCTTCCCGCCCCGGAGCTGGAACCAGCCGGCGGTGGGGATGATGCCGGCCGAGGTGGTGGTGAAGAGATCGTAGATGAGGCACACGTCGTCCCCGTCGGCGATGACCTTCCGCGGCTCAGAGGACGCCACGATCTGCTTCAGGCCCTCGAGCCCTCGCATGCAGTCGTCGATGCCGCTCGCCGTGCCCAGCGGCCCGACGAATTCGACATCGTCGTGGAGCGTCGAGCGGGCCATGCCGAAGTCACCGCTGGTCCACGCGTTCACGTAGGTCGTGACGACGGAACTGGCGTCGGGTCTGGGCATGACGACCTCCCGAGCAGAGTTCGACGGACACCACCCTCAGTACTGCCCGGCCGTGATCGCCCTCACCACGCCAGTTCGTCACATCCCTCGTGGGTGTCGGGCTCGACCTGGAGCGTGGCGTGCCCGATCCCGTGGCCGTCACGCAGCACGACCCGGGCCCGGTCGAGGACCCCGTGGGTGTCGGTCCCGTCCCGGACCATGAGGTGCACGGAGGCAACGTCCATGTCCGACGTCAGCGTCCAGACGTGCAGGTCGTGGACGTCGACGACGCCGTCGATGGCCTGCAGCTGCATCTCGATCGCCGCCAGATCGGTGCCTACCGGCGCGGCCTCTACCAGGATCCGCACCGCCTGGGCGCCGAGCCGCCAGGCCCGGGGCAGGATGAACAGCCCGATGGCCACACCGACGGTCGGGTCCACCCAATCCCAGTCGGTCACCTGAATCACCACCGCGGCGAGGATGACGCCCAGCGAGCCGAACAGGTCGGACAGGACCTCCAGGTAGGCGCCCCGGACATTGAGGCTGTGCCTCGACCCCTCTCGCAGGAGCCCGAACGCCACGACGTTGGCGACCAGGCCTACGGCGGCCACGACCAGCATCGGTCCTGCCAGCACGTCCGCGGGATCGCTCCAACGGTGCACGGCCTCGACCAGCACGTAGATCGCCACCGCGAACAGCAGCACGGCGTTCGCCAGCGCCGCGAGGATCTCCAGGCGGTAGAGGCCGAAGGTGCGACCCCGGCGGTGCGACGACCGGTCGGCCACGTGGATGGCGGCCAACGCCATGCCCAGCCCGCCGACGTCGGTGAGCATGTGCCCGGCGTCGGACAGCAGGGCGAGGGATCGGGTGGCGAAGCCGGCGACGATCTCGACCACCGTCACGACGCCTAGCACGGCCAGCGCCGCCAGCAGCCTCCCCTTGTAGCGGGCCGCGGCGCGGTCACCGGCCGGCGGCCGGTGCGAATGTCCCTGACCGTGGCCGTGCACGGTGCTCACGCCATCTATCGTCGCAGCTTGACGAGGAGGACGACATGGACGTGACCGATCTCCACCGGCGCACGGTCGCCGAGTTCGTGAAGCGGCTCGACGGGGTCGGCGACCAGTGGGACGCGCCGACACCGTGCGAGGACTGGGACGTGCGCGCGCTGGTCAAGCACGTGGTCTACGAGGACGTCTGGACCGTGCCGATGATGGACGGGGCCACGATCGCGGACGTCGGCGACCGCTTCGAGGGCGACCTGCTGGGCGACGATCCGGTGGCAGCCGGGCGGGCCGCCGCCGATGCCGCCACCATCGCGGCCGCCAGCGGGCTGGTGGCGGGGCGCACCGTGCACCTGTCGTTCGGTGACACGCCCGCGGAGGAGTACGCGTACCAGCTGGCCGCCGACCACCTCATCCACGGCTGGGACCTCGCCGCCGCCACCGGCGGCGATCGCCGCTTCGACCCCGAATTGGTCGACACGCTGGCCACCTGGTTCGCCGACCGGGAGGAGGTCTACCGCAGCTCCGGCGCCATCGCCGAGCGCCCGGCCGGCGACCCGGCGGACGATCCCCAGGACCGGCTCATCATCGCCTTCGGACGCCGCCCCGAGTGGTCCGCCTAGCGGGTAGCCCGCCGCCGGGACGCTAACCGACGGAGACCACGTCGACGCCCACGGCGCTGTAGGTCGCGGCGGCGCGCCGGTCGCAGGTCGCCAACGACGCACCGTGCGCCTGGGCCGTCCACGCGATGAGCGCGTCGTAGGTCGCGCCGCCGGCGATCAACGCTTCCGAACACGCTGACAACAGCCGCCGGTGGCGGGAGGCGCTGAGGGTCAGCCAAGGATCGGTGAATTGCTCGAGGAGGTACTGCGCCACCACGTCTGCGGGTGCGCGGTGCGGTTGTGGCAGCCGCGTGAGGACCGAGTAGGCCTCGAGTCCCGAGTGGGCGACTAGTCGAGCCGACTCGCTCAGGACCTTGGTAGCGGCGCCATGCTGTTCGCTCCATGACGCGAAACCGGCGACGACGACGCTGGAGTCGACGGCGATCACCGTCGCACCCGCTCGAGTGTGTCGCGCACCATGTCGGCCTTGAGCGGCGGCACATCGACGTCCGGCACCGCGACAAGGTGCTTGCCCCTGCGAACCAGTCGCATCGGTGTCGGGATTGGCTCGATCTCCAGCCGACCATCGCGCACCGAGATGTCGAGCGGCTGCCCTGGCGTCAGCCCCAGGGTGTCCCGCAGAGGCTTGGGCACGACGATGCGGCCGGCCCGGTCAATGGCAGTTTGCATGGCATCACAGTACCAGGGAAGATACCAGCGCTGGCGCCCCCGGCGACGTCCCGCCGGCAGGTTGCCTGTGACCCCCATGACCGCCGACCATGTACCGGTCACTAGGTGACCTGGCGCCGATCCGGCATGTGGACGGCGAGGTCACCACAGTCCGGGCCTGCTCGGCCCGGTCTACGGGTTCGAGGTACCGATTCGATGAGACTCCGTTCGATCATCGCCGCCGTGCTCACCACAGCTGCGGTCACCACCGTCGGCGCCGGCGCGCTTCTGCTCGTCCCCCAGGCAGGAGCCCAGGAGGGCGGAGGCGTCATCACCCTGGAAGCCGCGCACCCGGCCGGGACGTCAGTGCACTTCATCGTGCGGGTTACCTGGGAGAACGACGGCCATCCCGCCACCGGCGCCGCCGTGACCGCGACGGCCGTAGCCAGCGACGGCACCCGGCTCACGCCCGTCACACTGGCGCCGATCGACGAGGACGGCCGCTATGCCAACGCCATCGACTTCGCCTCACCCGGTTCGTGGACGGTGCGGTTCACATCGGTCGACCCGGCGGGAGCCACCGACGTCACCCAGGCGGTCGATGCAGCGACCGATGGCGGCAACGCCAGCGCGGGTGGCGGCGGCGAGGGTGGGTTCGCACCGGCCGACGACGACACCGGAGCCAGCGGCGAGGCCTCCGGCGGCGACGGGGGCGACGGCGGCATGCCGCTCTGGCTCGTGGGCGCCGCCGCCGTAGTGGTCTTCGGCGGCGCCGTCCTGGGCATGAGGACCGTCCGCCGCTACCGCTCCGAGGCCGCCACCGAGGAAGCACAATTCGAGCGGCTCGAGGCCGCCCGCGGCGAGGCCAAGCCGGCCGATGCGCCGGGGGCCACGGCACCGGGACCCAAGGCCCGGGAGTGATCCGGCGGCCCGTCCGGCCGGCAGCGGCCGTGGTCGCCACGGTCGCACTCGTGGCGCTGGTGCGAGCCGACCCGGCCGCCGCCGATCCGCCCGTGCCGACGGACTACCGCTCTACGGTCGACGTCATCGAGCCGGCGGCCGACGGCGTGCGCGCCGAGGTGGTGGGTGGCGACGCCTTTCTGGAGCTGACGGTTGACGGTGGCCACGAGGTCGTGGTCACCGGCTTTCAGGGCGAGCCCTACCTGCGGTTCCGTCCCGACGGCACGGTGCAGCGGAACCGCCGGTCGCCGGCCACGTACGTCAACGCGAGCCGGGACGCGACCGCCCAGGTGCCGGCCAGCGCCGATCCCGAGGCCGACCCCGACTGGGAGACCGTGGCCCACGGCGGGGCCTACGCCTGGCACGACCACCGCATCCACTGGATGGGGTCGGAGCGACCCGTGGGCGCCGAGCCCGGCCGGTGGACACGGCCGTGGGCGGTCGGCATCGAGGTCGACGGCGCCCCCGCCCGCATCACCGGCACGCTGGCCCTCGTCGAGGGCGTGAGCCCGCTGCCGTGGGTCGCGGTGGGGCTGGCCGCGGCGCTGGCCACCGGCGTGGTCGGTCGACGTCGACCGCTGGTCGTCGCGGCGGTGGCGGCGCTGGTGGCGGCGGCGCTGGCGACCGGCGTCGGCTGGGCCCAGCGAGCCGACGCTCCGGCGGCCAGCGGCGTAAATC
>JBKPAA010000093.1:0-16261 GCA_046726215.1 Actinomycetota bacterium
TCGCGAGGGCCTGATGCGCGGGATGATCCCCGATTGCGACGGCGTCCTGAGCACCTCGAGCAGCTGGGCCCGGGACAGGCTGGCCAGCAGGACGTGGCCCATCGACGTCGCGACGGCGGGGAACCGCGTGCCGATGTGGACGGAGAGGGCGATGATCTTCGGCACCGGCACCCGCGCGACGTACACGATGTCGCTGCCATCGAGTTGTGATATCGAGCTTGATTCGCCGGTCTGCGCCACCAGAGCCTCCAGGTGGGGACGGGCAAGCTCCCAGATTCCGAGCGCGGCGATGTATCCCGTCCCCAGCTCCAGCACCTTGGTCGTGAGCGTGTACAGGCCGTCGTTCGATCGCACGTACCCCAGCTTCTCGAGCGTCATCAACAGGCGGCGGGCCGTCGGCCGCGGCAGCGCCGTCCGGGCGGCGGCATCGCTGACGGACAGCGTCGTCGCGGTGGGGCTGAACGCCGTGATGATCGTGAGGCCGCGGGCCAGGGCCTCGACGAAGTCGGAGCTCGACTGCCGCGGCATGCGGCGCATCCTCTCACGACCGCAGGACCGCACCAAGGATTCTCCGTGCGCCGATCGACCATGAAGGGACGCCGAACGCCATGACCGAGGACGCCCCGACGGAGCAACCCCGCGGCCCGCTCGACGGCCTGGTCGTCGCCGACATGTCGCGCGTCCTGGCCGGCCCCTACTGCTCGATGCTCCTCGGCGACATGGGAGCCACCGTCATCAAGGTGGAGGGCCCCGCCGGGGATGACACGCGCACGTGGGTGCCGCCGGAGAAGGACGGCGTCGCCACCTACTACCTGTCGATCGGGCGCAACAAGCGATCCGTCGTGCTCGACTTCCGCGACCCGGACGACCGCGCCCTCGCCGTCGAGCTGCTGCGACGCGCCGACATCGCGATCGAGAACTTCAGGCCCGGCTCGCTGCAGAAGTTCGGGCTCGACTACGAGACGGCGGCGCCACTCAACCCCGGGCTGATCTACCTGTCCATCACCGGGTTTGGTACCGCGGAGGGCGCGTGGCTGCCGGGCTACGACCTGATCGTCCAGGCCGTGTCCGGGCTCATGAGCCTCACCGGCGACCCCGACGGGCCGGCATTCCGCGCCGGCATCTCGGTGTTCGACGTCATGGCCGGCCTCCACGGCCTGATCGGCGTGCTGGCGGCGCTGCGCCAACGGAGCGAGACCGGCCGCGGGCAGCACGTGGAGGTGGACCTGTTGTCGTCGGCGATGTCGGGACTCGTCAACCAGACCGGCGCGTACACCGCCGCCGGCGTGATCCCGATGCGGATGGGCAACGCCCACCCGAGCCTGTTCCCCTACGAGGCGATGCCCACCGCCGACCGCGACATGATCATCGCCGCGGGCAACGACCGGCAGTTCCGGTCGCTGTGTGAGGTGCTCGGGATCCCCGACGTGCCAGACGACCCTCGGTTCCTCGCCAACGCCGACCGCACCCGCAACCGGGAGCAACTGCGGCCCCTGCTGGTCGCCGCGCTCGCCAAGTGGAAGGCCGACGACCTGTTCCTGGCCCTGAACAAGGCGGGAGTCCCGTGTGGCCCCATCAACACGATCGGCGAAGGCGTCGAGCTCGCCGAGTCGCTGGGCCTGGCTCCTCGGGTCGAGCTCGGAACGGACGGTCGGGCGGTGACGCTCGTGCGCAACCCCATCACCTTCGGCGACGCACAGGTGCGCTACGACCTCCCGCCGCCCGCGCTCGGCGAGCACAGCGGCGAGATCAAGGCCTGGTTGCGCAGCAGCCTCGAGCCTCGGGGCGCGGGGTGACTTCCGGGGACGGCACCTCGTACCGGACGGGCATCGGCACCTCCTCGGCCGACACGATCACCCTGCTCGGACACGACCTCGCCCACGACCTGATCGGCCAGGTCGGCTTCGGTGAGCTGGCGTTCTGGCTGGTGGCCAAGCGTCGGCCGACGCCCGCGCAGCTGGCGATGTTCGAGGCGGTCCTCGTGGCGCTCGCCGACCACGGCTTCACGCCCACCGCGATCGCAGCCCGCCTGACCTACACGAGCGCCCCGGAGGCGTTGCAGGGTGCAGTCGCCGCGGGCCTGCTCGGCGGCGGTTCGCGGTTCCTCGGCGTCACCGAGGATTCGGCCCGGTTCCTTTCTGACTGCCTGGTGGGACGGTCGCCGCGGCCACAGGACGAGACCGGCTGGGACGAGCTGGCCAGAGATGTCGTCGCTGCGAGCAAGGCGGCGGGCAGGTTCGTCCCCGGGCTGGGGCATCCGGTCCACAAGGTCGAGGACCCGCGCACGCCGGTGCTGTTCGACCTGGCACGCCGTCACGACACGTTCGGCGAACATTTGCAACTCTTCGCGGCGATCGGCCGGGTCCATCCCCAGGTCCTGGGCAGGGCGCTCCCGCTGAACGGTGCCGGGGCGTGCGGGGCCGTGCTCGCCGACCTCGACCTCCCGGTCTCCGTCATGCGCGGCTTCGCGCTCCTGGCCCGCTGCGCCGGGATTCTGGGCCACTTGGCGGAGGAGCAGGTCGATCCGATCGGCACCGACATCTACCTGAGCGTCGATCGCAACATCGACTATCGCCCGTAAAAGCGGCCTCACGGCTAACCCCGTCGAGCTGTCCACGCTGTGGTAGCTTGACCGCATGTCGGACACGGAGCCCGACGTGAACGGGGCGAAGAGGGGGAACACATGGCAGCTCCGACAGTGACGACCACCCAGAGCGAGCGTGCCGCCGCCGAGCCGGCGCGGGTAGGGATCGCCGAGGCCTCCACCTGGTGGTACGACTGGGTGAACCGGTACCGCGTGGGCGCGGCCGCCCTCGTCGGCGTGATCGCCACGCAGATCGCAACCTATTTCGGTTACGTCTTCCCGGCGTTCGGGCTTCCGAGGCTCCCGTGGCCGGCCTACAACGGTCTCCTCGGTACCCCGGCGGAGGGGTTCGACACGGCCAGCGCGTACTTCGTGGGCCAGTCGATCCACTTCGTGAATGGGGTCGTCTTCACGATCCTCTACGCCATCCTGGCGCTGCACGTGCTGCCGTTCCGCAACACGCATGGCGGCAACATCCTCAAGGGGCTGCTGTACAGCGTCATACTCACGATCATCAGCATCGGGGTCCTGGTTCCCTACGCCTACGTGCCCAAGCAGGGCTACGGCCTCTTCCTCTTCTACGGGCCCGACACCTGGAAGCTGCCGCTGGCGGTGCTGGTGTGGCACCTGATCTGGGGCTTCTTCCTCGGCATCCTGTACCAGCTCCGGCCCAGGACGGCGACCTAAACCTCTCGACGCACCTCTTCGACCGGCCGGGTGCCGGTCGAAGAGGCGCCGTCGCTCCAGCGGCCCACGCCGCCGCGGTCGCTCACCCGCGGCGTTCGTTGGTAGGGATGGCCGGCGCGACCGGCCGGTAGGCTGCGGCCGCGATGGTCGCCGTCGTTCGGGTGCTGGCGTTTGTCGCGGGGGCGGCGATCGTCGTGGCCACCCTCGCGTCCGCCGTCAAGTCGGTGGTCGTACCACGCGCCGAGCCGGTGCTGCTGGCCCGCTCGGTGTTCGTGTCCCTTCGCAAACCGTTCGACATGCGGGTCCGCCGCGCCGCCACCTGGGAGGACGCGGACCGCATCATGTCCCGGTTCGCACCCGTTGCTTTGTTGTCGCTGCCGCTGGTCTGGGTGGCCATCGTCCTGTTGGGGTTCATGCCCATCTATTGGGCGCTCGGTGTGGACTGGCCCCGCGCCGCCTTCGAGCAGTCCGGCTCGTCGCTGCTGACCCTCGGCTTCGCACATGACCACCACGGACCGGTCATCGCCGCCACCTTCGTCGAGGCCGCTCTGGGCTTGGGCCTCGTGGCGCTCCTGATCAGCTTCCTTCCGACGATTTACCAGATGTTCTCGCGCCGTGAGGTCCTCGTCTCGCAGCTGGACGTCCGGGCCGGCACGCCGCCCACCCCCGTGGCGCTGTTCCGCCGCGCCAAGCGGATCGGCTGGATCGAGGAGCTGGACGGCTTCTGGCTCGAGTGGGAACGCTGGTTCACGGAGGTCGAGGAGTCGCACACGTCCTACCTGTCTCTGCCGTTCTTCCGCAGCCCGCACGCGGAACGCTCGTGGATCACGGCTGCGGGAGCTGTCCTGGACAGTGCCTCGCTCCGCACCGCGGCGATCGACCTTCCGCGGTCGTGGCAGGCCCAGTTGTGCCTACGAGCCGGGTACCTGGCGCTCCGGCGGATCGCGCAGCCATACGGCATCCGCTTCGACCCCGACCCCGCTCCCACCGATCGCATCTCGATCACCCGGGACGAGTTCGACCAGGTCCTGTCGGAGCTCGCCAGCCTTCACGTGCCGCTGAAGTCGGACCGGGACCAGGCGTGGCGCGACTTCGCTGGCTGGAGGGTCAACTACGACACGCCGCTACTCGCGTTGTGCGGCCTGCTCATGGCGCCGTTCTCCCCCTGGTCGTCCGACCGGAGCATCAACTTCCGCGTGCACCTGGTGCCGGCTGGCGGCCACCGGACCGCGTAGGGAACGATCGCTCAGGTCGGGCCCGCCGCCCGGAGCAGGTCGTCGGCCTGTCGGCTGGTGCGGCCGACGATCTCCGCGGCCATCATCGTCCATGACCGGTGATCGGGTCACGAGCGGTAGTGTCGATCGGGCAAGCGGCACCCGCACGGCGACCTCCATGACCGATCCAGCTGAACCACGCACCAACGGCCGGGGCCGACCGGCGGTCGAGCCCCCATCACTGGTCTTGGGCGCCCTCGAGCAACAGCGTGCGCTCGCCGAGCTGGTTGGGTTCGGCGTATCCCTGCCGCTGTTCCGGCTGCTGCCGACGGGCGACGGTCATCCGGTGCTCGTCCTGCCCGGCTTCATGGCCGACGACTGGTCGACCGTGGCGCTCCGCTCGGTCCTGCGGTCCCGCGGCTACCAGGTCCACCGCTGGGGTCTCGGGCGGAACCTGGGTCCTCGGGCGGATCTGGTGGAGGGGCTCGTCCGCCGGTTCGACACCATCCACCGCGACAGCGGCCGCCCGATCAGCCTGGTGGGATGGAGCCTCGGCGGCATCTACGCCCGCGCCCTGGCCCGCCGGCGGCCAGAGGCCGTGCGGCGGGTGATCACGCTCGGCAGCCCCTTCCGCATGAGGCCGGGCGACCGCAGCAACGCAACCCGACTGTTCGGCTGGCTCAACCCGGGTCCCGACCCCCGGCACCGGGCGGCGCCCGAGGAGCTGCCGCTCCCGGTCCCGTCCACCGCGATCTACACCCGGACCGACGGCGTGGCCCGCTGGCACATGTGCATCGAGGCTGAGCACCCCCGCACCGAGAACATCGAGGTCAGGGGCAGCCACTGCGGGCTCGGCCACAACCCCGCCGTCATCCTCGCGATCGGCGACCGCCTGGCGCAGCCGGAGGGGTCGTTGCGGCGATTCCGGCCACCGCCGGGCACCGCCGCGCTGTACCCGACGCCGACGTGGTGGCGGGAACCGCGGGCGGCCTAGCGCGACTTGCGGTTACCTCCCGCTGCCGCCTTGGCAGGTCGCCTCGTGCTCTTGCGGGGGCGTGAGCCGTCGGAGCGGTGACCATTGGTGGGGAGCAGCTCGGTCAGGCCGTTGGAGATGCCCTGGACGAGGACGTCGATGTCGGGCGCGCCGTCGTAGTCGCCGGTCACCCCGAAGACGAGCTCGCCGTCGTAGGAGAAGATCGCCACCCCCACACGGAGCGGGGCGGCGAGCGGCACGTAGGGGCAGGTGCGCACCATCCGCCGCCCGCACAGGTACAGGGGGAACTGCGGCCCCGGGACGTTGGTGGTCACGGTGTCGAGCTGGCCCATCCGGTGGGCGGCGCGGGTGGCGACGCGGGTGCCGAGCACCAGCAGCATCGGGGGAGCGAAGCCGGACAGCGACGTGAGCGCCTCCCCGGCCACTGCCTGCTTGGACTGCTTGAGGTCGTCGAGCTGCCGGCTGATGGCCGTCAGTCGTGCGACCGGATCGTCGAGGCCGACCGGGAGCTCGGCGAACATCGCGGAGACCTTGTTCTCCATCGTGCCGTCGCCCTGCGCCGGGCCCTGACCGGTGCGCACCCGCACCGACACCGGCACCAGGGTCCGGATCACGCGGCCGTCGGTCGCCTCTCCACGCGACTTGAGAAGGTCGCGGAACCCGCGGGTGATCATGGCCAGGACCACGTCGTTGACGGTGCCGCCGTGGGCACTCCGGATCCGCTTGATGTCGGTCAGGTCGGCGACGGTCCAGGCGTAGCGGCGATGCGGTCCGATGGGCCCGTTGAGGCTGGTCGGCGGCGTGGGTTTGACGATCCTGGACAGCGCCACCGATCCCGTGGCGAGCTCGCGCAGCGCGTCGAGGGTGTGCCTGGGGCGTCGGACGATCGACCCGGCCGCCCGCACCTGCTCGTAGGGGCTGGTCAGCAGGTCGATGACCGCGTCCCGGGCCAACCGGATCGGGCTGGGCTCCGGCGCCGCGTGCCACCCGTCGTCGACAGGCGCCGGCACCTCGGGCGAGAGATCGAGCAACACGGCCAGGAGCTCGGCGCCGGACACGCCGTCCACGAGGCAATGGTGAACCTTCGACACCATCGCCCAGCGGCCGTCTTCGAGGCCCTCGGCCATCCAGATCTCCCACAGCGGCTTGCCGCGGTCGAGTGGCTGCGACATGACACGGCCGACGAGGCGGCGCAGCTCCGGCTCGCCCCCCGGCTCGGGCAGCGCCGTGTGCCGCACGTGGTACTCGATGTTGAAGTGGGGGTCGTCGACCCACACCGGGCGGCCCAGCGACAGCGGGACCATCGCCACCTTCTGGCGGTAGCGCGGTACGAGCGCCAGCCGGCCGCCCACGGTGCCGATGAGCTGCTCGTATGTCGGGGGCGGGCCCTCGAAGATTCCGACGGACCCGATGTGCATGTGGTTCACGTCGTTCTCGATGTGGAGGAACGATGCGTCGAGCGGGCTCAAGCGATCCATGGGGGACCCTCCTACCGGGAGGTACTTACCTTCCCGGGTCAATCCAATCAGCCTGGTCCGTCCGTGTCACCCGGATCCGAGGCGCCGGTCCAGTGCGGCGGCCTCGATGTCCAGGCGGCGCAGCAGCCCCGGCACGATGCGGCGCTCGGCGCTGCTGCCCACCATGGGCACCGCCACGACCAGCTCGCCGTCCAGGCGGCGCCGCGTGCCGCCGCCGCTGGGCTCCAGGGTGACGGCGGCGCTGCCGTGGAGTCGCCGCGGGTCGGCCTCGGCCTGGAAGGTGAGCCGTCCGGCGCCGCTATCCGGGTCGAGGCGCAACTCTTGCACCCACGTCAGCCGCTGACCGCCGAGGAGGCGGCGGGCGAGCGGGTCGAGGTGGCCGACGAAGTCATAGCGCACGCGCAGCACCGTCTCGGTCTCGTTGGTGTGGCCGTCGACGTCGAGGAGCCTCAGATCCGGCAGCTGCAGCTCGCGGTGGAACGCGGGATCGGTCCAACCCGCGATGACCGCGTCGACCGGTGAGGCGAAGCGGTGCTCGGCAGCGAAGCGCATCGGCCAACATCCTCGCAGCTTCGGGTCGATGCGCGGAGGAGCCGACAAGGCGGGCCGCCTGCGGCCCGCCTTGGGTCGTCGTCAGCCCGCGGTGTCGTCGTAGGCCTCGGTCAGCAGGTCGCGGAGGCCTTCGTCCAGCTCCGCCGGCTCCGCGAGGTTGGCAATGTGAAGATACCGCTCGCCGTAGCGGACCACCTTCCGCACGATGGTCCGATGGCTGGCGGGACGCCGCAGATAGAACGACAGGGCGGTCCAGCGCTGTCGCGGTCGCAGCTCTGCGAACTTCCGTGGGTTCTTCAGGAAGATCCCGACCGACACGGGCTCGACGTGCACCGGTCCGACCTCGTCGAGGTGGCGCATCACGGCGTCGAAGATGGGCCGCTCGTGTGCGGGGCCGGTCGCGAAGTACTCGTCCACCGTCATCGCCGGAGCGCAGTCGTGTGACTGGCCGACGCGGCCGAACTGGCGCCCGCACTCGGAGCAGGTCCAAGCCGACATCGTCACCAGCCCGGCCTAGGAAGTGCCCGCTACGTCGGAGGGCGGATGTCCAGCCCGAAGAGCTGCTCGAAGCGCTCGTAGTAGGCGTCGTCGTCGGGCGCCGCACCCAGCGCCACCCAGTCCGCGTCGGTCATGCGCTCGCGGCCCCGGATGAGCTCGTCGGCGCCCCACGAGGTGACGTAGCGGAGCCGGGGCTGATCGGTCGTGACGGCGTGGTGCACCACGTCGGCGACCTCGAACGGGTCGGTGGCGACGGGGATGCCGGCGGCATACATCTGGAACATGCGCTGGTAGGGGGCGTCGTAGGCCCCGGTCGCGTGGGGAAAGTCGACGGACTTGGCGAAGATCGCCGACTTGGTGATGCCGGGCTCGACGATCACCACCCGGATGCCGAACGGTGCCAGCTCCTGGGCCAGGCCCTCGCTGATCCCCTCGAGCGCCCACTTCGACGCGACATAGGGCGACTGCGCGAGGGCGGCCACCCGCCCCACCACCGACGTGATGTTGACGATGGCGCCGCTCCCACGCTCACGCATGCCGGGCAGCACGGCCTGCGTACAGCGGACGGCGCCACACAGGTTGACGTTCATGACGTCGAGATAGTCGGACGGGGTCGTCTCCTCGACGACGCCGTTGCCGGCGACCCCGGCGTTGTTCACGAGGACGTCGATCCGCCCGGTGCGGTCGAGGATCTCCGCGAAGCCCCGCCGGACCGACTCGTCGTCGGCGACGTCGAGCTCCACGAGCTCCACCTCGACGCTCCGCTCCGCCGCCATGGTGCCGAGCTTGGTGGCCCGCTGGCGGTCACGCACCGTCCCGATCGCCCTGTACCCCTGGGCGGCGAACTGGATGGCGGTGGCGCGCCCGATGCCCGAGTTCGCGCCGGTGACGACCGCTACCGAGGCCATGACCCCGACAGTAACCAGAACCCGGAACCCGGGTGGTACCGGTAATCTGGACAGGGCTGAATTACCGACTTACTGTCCGTGTCGTGACAACGCTCGCCCCGCCGTGGCCATCGATGCTCGATACCGGGGGCGAGGCATTCGCACGCAACCGCGCCGACATGCTCGAGCAGCTCGCCGTGATCGACGAGCTGCTCGACGAGGCCGATGCCGGGGGCGGGCCGGCCGCCACCGAGCGCATGCGGTCGCGGGGCAAGCTGCCGATCCGAGAGCGCATCGCCAACGTGCTCGATCCCGACAGCCCCTTCCTGGAGATCAGTGCCCTCGCCGGCTACGGCTCGGACTACACGATCGGTGGCGGCATGGTCGTGGGCATCGGCGTGATCGCGGGCGTCGAGTGCGTGGTGATGGGCAACGATCCGTCGGTCCTCGGGGGCGCGCTCACGCCGTACGCGATCAAGAAGTGGATGCGGGCCATAGAGATCGCCCGCGACAACCGGATCCCGTACGTCAGCTTCGTCGAGTCCGCCGGCGCCGACCTTCGCGTCGAGACCGGCGGCGGAAGCGGCGGCGAGAGCCGCCGTCGCCGGGCGCAGACCGAGCACTTCGCGGAGAGCGGCCGTGCCTTCTACGAGATGATCGAGCTCTCCAAGCTCGGCGTCCCCACCCTGTGCGTCGTGTTCGGGTCCTCGACGGCGGGCGGGGCCTACCAGCCCGGGCTCTCCGACTACGTGATCGTGATCGAGGAGCGCTCGAAGATCTTCCTGGCCGGTCCGCCGCTGGTGAAGATGGCGACCGGCGAGGAGAGCGACGACGAGACGCTCGGCGGCGCGCGGCTTCACGCCGAGGTGTCGGGGCTCGGCGACTACCTCGCCACCGACGAGATGGATGCCATCCGGATTTGCCGGGAGGTGGTCTCGCACCTCAACTGGCGCAAGGCGGGGCCCGCTCCCACGCCCCGGGTCGACGAGCCCGTCCACGACCCCGAGGAGCTGCTGGGCCTCGTCAGCCGCGACCTGCGCCAGCCGGTCGACGTCCGGGACGTGATCGCCCGGGTGGTCGACGGCTCACGCTTCGAGGAGTTCAAGGGCCGCTACGGCGCCACGGTGGTGTGCGGGTGGGCGGCCATCCACGGCTATCCGGTCGGCATCCTCGGCAACAACGGCGTGATCTATCCCGAGGGCGCCGAGAAGGCGGCGCACTTCATCCAGCTCTGCAACCAGAGCGACGTCCCCCTGCTGTTCCTGCAGAACATCACCGGCTACATGGTGGGCCGCGACTTCGAGGCGGGGGGGATCGTCAAGAAGGGCTCGCAGATGATCAACGCCGTCACCAACTCGGCCGTGCCGCACCTCACGGTGATCATCGGCTCGTCGTACGGCGCCGGCACGTATGGCATGTCGGGCCGGGCCTTCGGCAACCGCTTCACGTTCCTGTGGCCGACGGCGAAGATCGCGGTGATGGGCCCCAAGCAGATCGCGGGCGTCATGTCGCAGGTACGGCGGGCGCAGGCGGCCCGGAAGGGCACCGAGTTCGACGAGGAGGAGGACGCCCGGGTCGTCGCCGCCGTCGAGGCGATCCAGGAGAAGGGCTCGCTCGCCCTGGTCGCCACCGGCGCCGTCAGCGACGACGGCGTCATCGATCCCCGCGACACCCGCAACGTGCTGGGCATGTGCCTGTCGGTGGTCCGCAACCGTCCGATCGCCGGCGCCCAGGGCTACGGGGTGTTTCGGCTATGAGCGGCCCGATCACTGGCGTCCTGGTCGCCAACCGGGGCGAGATCGCCCGCCGGGTCTTCCGGACGGCCCAGGCGATGGGCATGCGCTGCGTCGCGGTCTACGTGGACGCCGACGCCGCGGCGCCGTTCGTGGCCGACGCCGACGAGGCCATCCGCCTGTCCGACGGGTACCTCGACGGACCGGCGATCGTCGCGGCCGCGCTGGCCAGCGGCGCCGATGCGATCCACCCCGGATACGGCTTCCTGGCGGAGAACGCCACCTTCGCAGCCGCCGTCGCCGACGCCGGGCTGGCCTGGGTCGGACCGCCGCCGGCCGCGATCGCAGCGATGGGGGACAAGCTGGCTGCCAAGCGGGCGGCTCTCGACGCGGGCGTCCCGACCCTGACGTCGTCGGATGATCCGGAAGCCGACGGCGACGTCGGTTACCCGCTGCTGGTGAAGGCGGCCGCCGGTGGTGGGGGCAAGGGCATGCGCACCGTGGACCGGCCGGCCGGCCTGGCCGAGGCGGTGGCCGCCGCTCGTCGGGAGGCGGCGGGCGCATTCGGGGACGACCGCGTCTTCCTGGAGCGCTACGTGGCCCGGGCACGCCACGTCGAGATCCAGATCCTGGGCGACGCCCACGGTGGCCTGGTGCACCTCGGCGAGCGCGAGTGCTCCATACAGCGGCGTCACCAGAAGATCATCGAGGAGTCCCCGTCGTCGGGGATCGTCGACGCCGACCTGCGGGCCGCCATGGGCGACGCCGCGCTACGCCTGGGTCGCGCCCTCGGCTACCGCTCGGCGGGCACGGTCGAGTTCCTCGTCGACGACGCCACCCACGAGTTCTTCTTCCTCGAGGTCAACACCCGGCTGCAGGTCGAGCACCCCGTCACCGAGGAGGTCACCGGCATCGACCTGGTGCGGGAGCAACTGCGCATCGCCGCCGGGGAGCCGCTCGGCTACGGGCAGGAGGCGATCACGTTCCGCGGCCACGCCGTCGAGGCCCGCCTTTACGCCGAGGACCCCGGCGCCGGGTTCCTCCCCGCTACCGGCACGCTCGCCGCCTTCGCCCCGGGGCCCGAACCCGCGGTCCGCTGGGACTCGGGCGTGGAGGCCGGCTCGGTGGTGGGCCTGGACTTCGACCCGATGCTCGCCAAGGTCGTCGCCCACGCCCCGACCCGCACCGAGGCGGCCGGCCGGCTCGCCCGCGCGCTGGAGCGGCTTCACGTCGGCGGCGTGACCACCAATCGGGAGTTCCTCGTCGCCGTCCTGCGGCACCCGGCGTTCCTCGCCGGTGAGACGACCACCGACTTCATCGACCGCGCCGACCCCGCGGCGACGTTGGGCCTGGCCGACGCCGACCTCGAGCGGGTCGCAACCCTGGTGGCGCTGTGGGTGCAGGGCGACAACCGGTCGCAGGCGTCGGTGCTGCCGACAATGCCCAGCGGATGGCACAACGCCCGCCTCCCGGCCCAGCGGGTCACGCTCACGCATGGCGGCCGCACCATCACGGTGCGCTACCAGGTCCACCGGGACGGCACGTTCCTGCTCGGCGACGGCGGAGGTGAGGCCGTCGGCACCGGTCTCCTCGACGGCCGCTCCGCACGGGTCCACCGGTGGACGCCGGCGACGATCGACGCCGAGATCGACGGGTGGCGCACGTCGGCGCGCGTCACGCGGGCCGGCGATCGCCTCTACGTGCAGGCGCCGGGCGGCACCGTCACCTTCGACGTCGTGCCCCGGTTCGTGGTGCCGGGCGCCGCGGCCGCGACCTCGGGTGGGTTGGTGGCGCCGATGCCGGGGATCGTGCTCGACGTCCGCTGCGCGCCCGGTGACGTGGTCGACGCCCACCAGACACTGGTCGTGCTCGAGGCGATGAAGATGGAGCACCACGTGCGGGCCCCCGCCGACGGCGTCGTGGCCGAGGTGCGGGTGGCCAAGGGCCAGCACGTCGAGAACGACGCAGTCCTGCTCATCCTCGACCCCGTCGACCCGGACGGCGGGGAGCCGGGCCGATGAAGGAACCCGTCCGCGTCGCCAACTGCTCGGGCTTCTACGGCGACCGGCTGTCCGCGGCGCGGGAGATGGTCGAGGGCGGGCCCATCGACGTGCTCACCGGTGACTGGCTCGCAGAACTCACCATGCTCATCCTCGCCCGCACCCGGGCCAAGCGCGCGGGCGGCGGCTTCGCCCGCAGCTTCGTCGCCCAGATGGAACAGGTGATGGGCGCCTGCATGGACCGGGGCATCAAGGTCGTGTCCAACGCCGGCGGTCTCGACCCGCAGGGCTGCGCCGAGGCCGTGAGCGAGGTCGCCGACCGGTTGGGTCTCTCACCGACCATCGCCTACGTCGACGGCGACGACCTCCTGCCCCGCCTCGCCGAGCTCACCTCCGCCGGGATCGATCTCGCGCATCTCGACACGGGTGAACCGGTGGGGGACGTGTCCCGGTTCGTTAGCGCCAACGCCTACCTGGGGTGCTGGGGCGTCGTCGAGGCGCTACGGCGTGGCGCCGACATCGTCGTGACCGGTCGTACCACCGACGCCGCCGTGGTCTGCGGCCCGGCGGCCTGGCACCACGACTGGGCCCGCGACGAGTGGGACGCGCTGGCCGGCGCTGTCGTCGCCGGCCACGTCATCGAGTGCGGGACGCAGGCCACCGGCGGCAACTACTCCTTCTTCACCGAGGTGCCGGGCATGGCCAGGGTCGGCTTTCCGTGGGCCGAGATCGCCGGCGACGGGTCCTCGGTCATCGGCAAGCACGATGGCACCGGCGGGGAGGTGTCGATAGGCACCGTGACCTCTCAGCTCCTCTACGAGATCGCGGGCCCCGCCTACCTCGGGCCCGACGTCACCGCCCGGTTCGACACGGTCCGGCTCGAGCAGGTGGGGCCCGACCGCGTGCGCGTCGACGGGGTGCGGGGCGAGCCGCCGCCGCCCACGCTCAAGATGGCGATGAACGAGCTGGGCGGCTACCGCAACGACGTCGCCGTCGCGCTCACGGGCCTCGACGTCGAGGCCAAGGCGCAGCTCGTCGAAGACGCGTTCTGGGAGGCGTGCCCGTACAAGCCGGACGACTTCGCCAGCGTGTCCGCGCGCGTCGTGCGCACCGACAAGGCCGATCCCGCATCCAACGAGGAGGCCGTCGCCGCATGGCGACTGACGGTCAAGGATCCCGACGAACGCAAGGTGGGCCGCCCGGTCTCCAACGCCATGGTCGAGCTCGGCCTCGCCACCATCCCCGGGTTCTTCGGGCTGTCCGGCGGGCCCCGCGAGGCCCGTCCCTACGGTGTCTTCCGGCCTGCGCTGGTGCCGGCCGAGCTGGTGCCCCAGCACGTGGTGGTCGTGACGACCGGCGAACGAACCGTGGTCGACTCGACCGCGCCGTCCGGGAACACGGAGGCTGCCGAGGTGCGGCCGGCTCCCGGACCCGGGGCGGGCCCCCCCGGCGGGCCGACGGCGCGGGCAGCGCTCGGGCGCGTCGTGGGCGCCCGGTCGGGCGACAAGGCCGGCAACGCCAACCTCGGCGTCTTCGCCCGCAGCGACGAGGCGTGGGCGTGGCTGGACGGCTTCCTGACGGTGGACCGGCTGCGCCAGCTGCTGCCCGAGACGGCCGACCTCGCCGTCGATCGGCACCGGCTGGCCAACCTCCGGGCGCTCAACTTCGTGATCCACGGCCTGCTCCAGGAGGGGGTGGCCGCGTCCACCCGCCAGGACGGCCAGGCCAAGAGCCTGGGGGAGTGGCTCCGGGCGCGGCTGGTCGACCTGCCCGCGGCGCTGCTCCCGGACGCGTCATGACCACGGTCGTCGCCGACGAGATGCGGCGGCGGCTCGTGGCGGTCCGGCGGCCTCGTCCGATCATGGACCGCGACCGCGAGCGGGCGCTGACCGATCGCCAGCGAGAGCTGCTCGACCAGATGGAGCACCTGTTCGCCGGCGGCTTCGCGACCCTGACGATGGCCGAGCTCGCTGCCCGCCTGAACTGCTCATTGCGCACGCTCTACGCGCTGGCGCCCAGCCGGGACGAGCTCGTGCTGGTTGTGGTCGACCGCAACCTGTGGCGCGTCGGCCGGGCGGCGCGCGACGCCGTGCGGGAGGAGCTGGCGCCGCTCGACGCGGTGCGCGCCTACCTGGAGGCGGCCACCGTGGCGGTCAGCGGCTGGACCGAGGCGTTCGCCCGCGACCTGGCCGCCGTGCCTGCGGCTCAGGAGCTCGAGGAGGGCCACAACGAGTACCTGTTCGACGTGACCCGCACGCTGCTCGACCTCGCCGCGGAGCGTGGGGACATCGCCGACGTCGACACGGCCGCCGTCGCCCGGGTGCTCGCCGGCCTCGGCCGGTTCTTCTCCCGACCGAGCGTGATCCCCAACCTGGAATCGTCGCCCAAGGAGGCGGCCGACGAGGTGGTCGACCTGGTGCTGCGGGGGCTGCGCAGCCGCGCCGGCGAGGGGATGGAGACCCGGAGGTGACCAGATGACCGATGTGCACGACGTGGCCACCGACCTGCAGGCGGAGCAGGAGGCCCTCGATTCGATCGTGGCCCTCCTGGCCGAGGAGCAGTGGCGGCTGTCAACGCCGAGCCCGGGGTGGACCGTGGCCGATCAGATCGGCCACCTGACGTACTACGACGGCGCGGCGGCCACCGCGATCGAGGATCCGCCGGCGTTCAAGGAATCCGTGGCCGAGCTCCTGGCGGACACGACCCGAATCGACGAGCTCACGCTCCACCGGCACCTTTCGCCGCCCGACCTGCTGGAGACCTGGCGAGCCACGCGCCGCCGGCTGGCGGCGGCCGCGGCCACCCTCGACGACACCCGGCGCATCGGCTGGTATGGGCCGTCGATGGGTGCCAAGTCGTTCCTCACCGCCCGGCTCATGGAGTGTTGGGCGCACGGCCAGGACGTCGTCGACGCCATCGGCGTGCGCCGGCCCGCGACCGACCGCCTCCGCCACATCGCCCAGCTCGGGTTCATCACCCGAGGGTGGTCGTACGCCAACCGCGGACTGGAACGGCCGACCGGCGACGTGCGGGTCGAGCTGGTCGGCCCCTCCGGCGACGCCTGGCGCTTCGGCGCGGACGACGCCGTCGACGTGGTGCGGGGGCCGGCGGAAGACTTCTGCCTCGTGGTCACCCAGCGCCGCCACGTCGACGACACGACGCTCGACGTCACCGGGCCGCTCGCCCGGGACTGGCTCGCCAGGGCCCAGGCATTCGCCGGGCCGGCCACCGATGGCCCCGCGCCGGGGACGAGGACGGCGCAGCGGCGATGACCGGGCTCACGGGGACAAGGTCCCGAGGCAATGGGGGCCGCCGAACCGGGGTCGAGGCAGTAGGGATCGGCCCCCGGACGGCATTGCCTCGAGTTGCCGTCGGCGGAGCGTATTGCCTCGCCCGCCGGGGCTGGTCGTCTCGAGGCAATGGGGGCCGCCGGACCGGGGTCGAGGCGGTAGGGATCGGCCCCCGGACGGCATTGCCTCGAGTTGCCGGCGGCGGACCGTATTGCCTCGCCCACCGGGGTCGGTCCCGAGGCAATGGGGGCCGCCGAACCGGGGTCGAGGCAGCAGGGATCGGCCCCCGGACGGCATTGCCTCGAGTTGCCGGCGCCGGACCGTATTGCCTCGCCCGCCGGGGT
>JBKPAA010000094.1:0-31450 GCA_046726215.1 Actinomycetota bacterium
GTTCCGTGCCGGGTTCGGGCCCCAAGGTGCACTGCTCGGTACCCTGGTCACCGGCAAGCTGCGCCACGGCGGGTTCTCCCTGTTCGCGGACGTCCTGGCGAACGAGGCGGTGGCCAACCCCGACGGCACCGACATCGACAGTAACCCGGTCGGTCTGGTGCGTCAGGGCGAGGGCTACATCCTCGCCGATGCCGGCGGCAACGCCGTGGTGCGGGCGTCGCACAAGGGAACCTTCACCACGATCACGCCGCTGCCCCCGACCAGCATCGGGGCGGATGCAGTGCCGACTTCGGTCGTCCGGGGCCCCGATGGTGCGTACTACATCAGCCAGTTGACGGGCTTCCCGTTCGTGCAGGGTGACGCCAACATCTGGCGCGTCGTCCCCGGCCAGGCGCCGACCGTCTTCGCGTCCGGGCTCACCAACCTCACCGACCTGGCGTTTGCTCCGGACGGAACCCTGTACGCGGTCGAGATCGCCAGCACCGGGCTGCTGAACGGTCCCGTCGGCGCACTCGTGAGGATCACCCCAGGCGCCAGCCAGCACACCACCGTCGTCGGCGGCCTGTTCGCTCCCTACGGCGTAGCCCTGACCTCGAGCGCCGCCTACGTCAGCACCTGCGCGGTCTGCGCGGCGGGCGGCGAGATGAGCGGCCAGGTGATCAAGATCACGCTGGACTGACCACCGCGCCGTACATCAGCTCCGGTCTCGGCGCTTGCCGGTCGCGGCTCGCCGTTCTGCCTCGTCGCGGACGCGGGCGAGCGAGGCCGTCACGGTCGCCTCCCACTTGCGCGCCACCGCGTCGCCCCACCAGCGACCGGGTTGCCAGAAATCGGTGCCCAGGTCGCCCGAGTAGTCGAGCCGGGTCGCGCCGCCATCGTCGTGCAGCCTGAACTGCTCCACGACGTGAGGCACCGGGCCCCGCAGCAGCCGGAACGCAACCGTCTCGGGACGGTCGAAGCGGACCGTCTCGATCGTGGTTGCCACCATCCCCCGGCCCACACGCGTTCGATGCGCGGCGAGGACCATGTCGGCGCCCCGCTCGAGCACCTCGATCTCATCGGCCATCGCCCGCGGCGTCCGGGCCAGATAGGGCGCGGCGATCACGTCGAAGACAGTCTCGCGGGGGGCACCGATGCTGAACGTCAACGGTCCCAGTGGGCGGACGCGCCGGCCCAGCCCGGTATCCAGAGTCAGCTCGCCGCCCACGACGAGCCGGTACCCCACGGCGCCCATGAGGGCCGCCGCCACAATCCCGAACGGTCGCATGGTCACCACTGAACCAGAACGGGCGGGGGCGCCGCCGGCCCCGTCACCGGGCGGAGCCCGCCGGCCCGGCGAGGCACGACGATTGGGTGGTAGCCGCCCCAGCAGAACGCGGAGCCACGCCGAGCTCGACGAGGCCGAAGAGCTCGACAGAGGCGACCCGCCCGAGCTCGCCGAGCGGTACCGGGAACTGCGTGCCGTGGCATCCAACCTCCGCGTGCTCGGCGGCTGCTGTGGCACCGACCACCGGCACATCGACGCCATCAGCCTCAGCTGTCGACCGGGCGCGCCGACCGGGTGACGCTACTCCTGCGCTGCTCGGCCGACGCTCGCAGGCCGCCGAGCAGGTCGTCGACGACGGCTCGGAACCTGCGTCGCATCACGACGCGATTGAGCAGGTGGGCGGCCGCGTTCGCCGGGGTGTAGAAAGTCTCGATCCGCACGCAGGCCCTGTCATTTCCGCTGTCGGCGAAGTGCACGGTAAAGCCGTAGTCGCGGAGCATCTTGCTGAAGCCGAACGAGTCGTCGACCACGAGGAAGGACGCTCGCGTATTCGGCACGGCGTCGACGCACCGTTCGACGATGGTTCCGGACCTACCGCTCATCGTCACCGCACAGGTCCGTGTGCAACCGAGGCCGGACGGATCGCCGCCGTCCTCGGCGAGCAACGCATCGACAACCGGCGCCCATTTCGGCAGCGCCCTGTTGTCCATGAACAGCCCGTAGACGGCGTCAACGGGCGCGTCGATCGTGGTGGTTCGCTCGAGTTGCCTCGTGCCCCGCATGTCCATCATGCACCTCCGTGGTGAACATACGGCCTATTGGTGCCAGGAACTGTCACTGGTCTCCGATACGTTCCATGTTGGTGAGGGCAGCCGATCGACGTGAGCAGCTACTGCGGTTGCTCCGACGACGCGTGAACTGGTCCGTTACGGAGCTCGCCGACGACCTGGAGGTGTCTCGCCGCACGATCCTGCGCGACATCGGCACCCTCCGCGACGTCGGCTTCGACTTGGACACGTTCTCGGGGCCCGGCGGCGGAGTGCGGCTCAACCCGACGTCGGTGATGATCACCTCGCAGCTCCGCACCGACGAGGTGGTGGCACTCATCCTGTCCGTTGCGATCGCCCAAGCCTCACGGACGGTTCCGTTCGCCGCCGAGGCCGAAGCCGCCCTCTCCAAGATCGAGCAAGCCCTCCCACCGGTTCGAGCCGACGAGCTGCGGGCGTGCAGGGAGCGGATCCTCATCGGCGCGCCCTCGTCGGGCGCGCCCTCGGCGGTTCCCGTCGACCCGGCGCTAGTCGGAGCGTTCGAGGCGGCCTTCTCGGCGACCCGGTTGCTCGCCTTCCGCTACCGGGCCCGGGGTGGCGGTACCACCCGACGACTCGTCGAACCTCACGGCCTGCTGGTGCGGCCGCCCCTCTGGTATGTGATCGCCTGGGACCGCGATCGTCGCGCCGCCCGCCTGTTCCGGGCCGATCGCATCAGCGAACCGAAGGTGACCGGTCGCACCTTCGTCGCCCGGCCGAGCGAGCTGGTGACCGGGGTCTGTCCCGACGCCCGGGTCGCTCCGTCGCCGTGACGTTACGCGTCAGAACGACGCCGCGACCAGGTCGGTGGGACCGGCCGTGACGGCAGCTCGCAGGCCGGCCGCCTGGGGCAACAGCTGGTCGCAATAGAACCGGGCGGTGACGATCTTCTGCTCGAGGAGGTTGTCGCCGGCCCAGTCGCGGTCGAGGCGCCGCTGCGCGGCCAGGGCGGACCGGGCGAGCAGCCACCCACCGGTCACGATCCCGCACATCCGTAGGTACGGCGTGGCGCCGGCCAGGGTGGCCTCCGGATCGGACCGGCTGTGTGCCATCAGCCAGTCGCTGGTCCCCTTCAGCGCTGCGTGTGCCTCGGCGAGCCGCTCACCGATCGGCGTCAGCGCCATGCCCGCACCACGCGCGTCGTCGGCGGTGGCGGAGATCCCGGCGAGGAGGTCGGCCGTCACCGCCCCGGCCCTGAGCGGCAGCTTCCTGCCGACGAGGTCCAAGGCTTGAATGCCGTTCGTGCCCTCGTAGATCGGGGCGATCCGGGCGTCGCGGTAATACTGGGCCACGCCGGTCTCCTCGATGTAGCCCGGTCCGCCGAAGACCTGGATCGCCAACGAGGTCACCTCGACGCCCAGGTCGGTTCCCCATCCCTTCGTGATCGGGGTCAACAGGTCGGCCAGCTCGGCCCGCTGCTGGCGCACGGCCTCGTTCGGATGATGCGCGGCAAGGTCGAGGCACTCGGCGTTCAGGTAAACGAGGCAGCGGAGCGCCTCGTTGGAGGCCCGCATGGTCAGCAGCATGCGCCGCACGTCGGGGAGTTCGACGATCGGTGACTGCTCGCCCGCCGGCGCCGACGGCGCCCGGCCCTGACGGCGCTCCCTGGCGTGGGCGACGGCTCGCTGATAGGCCCGCTCGCCGAGTCCCAGGCCCTGCAGACCGACCGAGAGGCGGGCGGTGTTCATCATCGTGAACATGTAGCGCATGCCCTGGTTCGCCTCGCCGATCAGATAGCCGACGGCGCCCTCGTACGCCATGACACACGTCGGGCTCGCGTTGATCCCCATCTTGTGCTCGATCGACACGCACTCAACGCGATTGCGCTCGCCCGGCCAGCCGTGGCCGTCGAGGAGGAACTTGGGGACGATGAAGCAGGAGATCCCCCTGGTTCCGGGCGGCGCACCCGGCACACGCGCCAGTACCAGGTGGATGATGTTGTCGGCGAGGTCGTGCTCACCGAAGGTGATGAAGATCTTCTGGCCGGTGATGCGCCAGGTTCCGTCGTCGGCGGGCACGGCCTTGGTGGTCAGCGCGCCGACGTCCGAGCCCGCCTGTGGCTCGGTGAGGTTCATGGTGCCGGTCCATTCGCCGGCCACCATCTTGGGCAGGTACCGCTCACGCTGCTCTTCCGAGCCGTGCTGCAGCAGCATGTCGATGGCGCCCTGTGTGAGCAGCGGACACATCGAGAACGACAGGTTGGCGGCCGTCATGATCTCCTGCAGCGCGATTCCCACCAGCCACGGGAACCCGCCGCCGCCGTAGTCCCCGGGGAACGGCACGCCGCCCCACCCGGCGGCGACGAACTTCTGATAGGCCTCGCGGAACCCGTCCGGGGTTGTGACCGCTCCCGACTCCCACCGGCTGCGCTGCACGTCACCACTGCGGTTGAGCGGGGCGATCAGCTGCTCCATGAACCTGGCGTTCTCGTCCAGCGCGCACCAAACGGTGTCGAGATCGAAGTGATCGAAGGCCGGAAGCCCGATGAGACCGGCCAGGTCGACCACGTTCTCGAGCACGAACCGCATGTCGTCGAGGGGTGCCGCGTAATCCGACATGCTCACGCTGTCAGCCGCAGGCTGCGTCTCGGGTGCCAACGCTCATGCGGGCATGATGCGCCTTCGTCCGGGACCGCGGCACCTGCGTCAGACCGTCTCCGGGTGGAGACCCCTGGGGCGGCGGCCACCCGGGAATCGCTGGACCACCCGGCGTTCCGGCGCTGCATCCTCGCGAGGACCGCAAGAAATCGGCGCCGGAACGCCGACCGCCGGGGTCCGGGTCCAGGGCCGCCGTGGACGCGGGTGGCGGGCGAGGCAATGGGGGCCGGCGGAGGACTCTCGAGGCAGTCGGCCCCGGGGGCCGGTCCCCATTGCCTCGAGATGTCCGGGGCGGGCCGTATTGCCTCGGGGACCCTGCCTGGGGGGACCCTGACCCGGCGGCCCACCGACGGGCTCGCCACCGCTACGCGCCGGGGCCGTGGTCGAGGAAGTCGGCGATGACGGCGGCGCAGTGTCGGGGCTGGTCGAAAAGCAGCAGGTGGCCGGCGCCGTGGACCAGCTCGAGTCGCACCGTCCGGATCCGGCGGGCGAGGATGTGGGCGTTGCGTGCCGGCAGGATGGGGTCGCAATCGCCGGCGAGCACCAGCGTGGGCGCGGCGATCCGGCCCAGCCACGGCCAGCTGGTCCAACCGGCGCCGGCGATGAGCTGGCTCGCGTAGCCCCAGAGCGTGGGCGGTCGGGCGCGCCGGGCGCTGATCTGTTCTCGCAGCAGCTCCTCGCGTGGGGTGACGGTGGGGCCGTAGAGCATCCCGGCGGTCAGGCGCAGGAACGCGGGCGAGTAGTACCGCAGCGGTGTGGCCAGGAGCGACAGGGCGAGCGGGTTGCCGGGGACCCCGCCGAGCCCGCATGCGGTCGAGGCGAGCACCAGCCGCCGCACACGATGCGGGTTGCCGAGCGCGAGCTCCTGAGCGACCGCGCCCCCGAACGACACGCCGAGCACGTCGGCGCGCGGATGGCCGAGGGCGTCTAGCAGGTGGGCGGCCTGCCGGGCCAGCCCGGGCATCCGCCGGGGGATGAGCCGCGTCGGTGAGTGCCCGGCCCCCGATGCGTCATAGGCGATGGTCTGGATGCCGTGGCGGTTGAGGGCCCGTTCGAGCGGCTCCCACATCTCGATGTTCCCGCCCAGACCCATGACCAGGAGCAGCGGCGGACCGTCGCCGCGGACCGACACCCTGAGGAGGTGCCCGTCGACCGGGACGAACGTGAACAGCCGGTTCACCACGGGTTACGGGGCGTCACAGGTGGACGTACCGGCCCGGGGCGGCCTCGATCGGCGGGTGCCGGCGGTTGCCCAGCTTGGACGGGGCCCGGCGCTCGTCGCCGGAGCGCTCGCCGAGCCACCGCAACCAGTGGTCCCACCAGGTCCCCTCGTTCAGCGTCGCTCCGGCGCGCCATTCGAGGGGGTCCGGCGGCGGCGCCCCGGTCCGGGTGAGGAACTTCGAGCGCCTGTTTCCCGGGGGGTTGACGATGGCCTGAATGTGGCCGCTGGACCCCAGCACGAACTCGCTCTCGCCGCCCAGCATCTGCGTGGTCTCGTAGGCGGCCGTCCACGGGATGATGTGGTCGGTGGCGCCGGCCACGACGTAGGCGTCGCACTTCACGTTGCCGAGGTCGATCGGGGTGCCGAGCACGTCGAGCGAGCCCGGCTGGGCAAGGCCGTTGGTGGTGAGCAGGTCGAGGAAGTCGGAGTGGAGCGCCGCCGGCAGGCTGGTGGTGTCGGCGTTCCAGAACAGGATGTCGAACGCCGGCGGGTTCTGCCCGAGCAGGTAGTTGTTGACCCAGTAGCTCCAGACCAGGTCGTTGGGGCGAAGCCAGGCGAACATCCGGCCGAGGTCGCGGCCATCGAGCACGCCCTTGCGCTGCGAGCGGGCCCGGGCGGCCTCGATCGACGCCGTCGACGTGAGGAGCCCGACGGTGGACTCGCCCGAGATGTCGAGCCCGGCGACCATGAACGTGGCCGAGTTGACGAGCGACGCGTCGGTGGCGGCGAGGTGCCCCAGAAGGCAGGCCATCGTGATGCCGCCGGCGCACATGCCGGCGACGTTGGCATCGCTGCTGGCGCTGACGTCGCACGCGACCTCGATGGCCTCCTTGCAGGCCGCCACGTAGGCGGCTAGTCCCCAGTCCCTCTGCGCCGGCGTCGGGTTGCGCCAGCTGATCGTGAAGTAGGGAACGCCGGCGGCGACCGTGTGCTCGACGAAGCTCCGCCCCGCGGCGAGGTCCGAGATGTAGTACTTGTTGATCTGCGGGGGGATGGCGACGAGCGGGCGTCTGAAGGTCCGAGAGCCTGCGGGTGCGTACTGGATGAGCTCGAACAGCTCGCTGCGGTGGATCACCTCGCCGGGCGTCACTGCGATGTTTCCGCCGACCTTGAACGGCCGGGTGTCGACCATCGACGGCATGCCTCCGTTGTGCCGGAGGTCGTGGCGGAAGTGACGCAGGCCGGCGACGAGGCTCTGGCCACGCGTCTGCCACGCCTTGGCGAGGGCGCTCGGATTGCCGAGGAGCGTGTTGGTCGGGGCGGCCGCCTCGGTGAGGAGCGACAACGCCAGGCGTGCCCGCTCGCGGCTCTTGGGGTCGAGGCCGATGTCGTCGACCATGCCGAACAGGGCGTCGCGCTCGACGAGGTACGCCTGGAGGAGGCGCCGGTACAGGGGGCTGTTCGCCCACGCGGGATCGGCGAAGCGCTTGTCAGCGGGATCGGGAACCACGTCGCTCCGTCCCCGCGCCACCTCCAGCAGCTGGCGCGCGGCCCCGAACGCGCCGGTGAGGACGACGCCGGGCTCGACCGCCACGCGACCGAAGAGCCGCCCGACTGCGGCGCCGACCTGCCGGCGCGTGAGTCCCACGAACGGGTTGGCGCCAAGCACGGGCGGGTCGTCGAGATCGAAGGCGGTAGCTGCCGGACGGGCGCCGGGCGGGTCCGCGACGGTGGTCATCGGGGGGTCTCGCCGGTCGACGCCAGCAGGTGTCGCAGCTCCTTCTTGGAGAACTTGCCGACCGACGTCTTGGGGATGTGGTCGAGGAAGACGATGTCGTCGGGCAGCCACCACCTGGCCACGCGGGGCTCGAGGAAGGCGCGCAGGTCGACCTTCGTGTCGGCCGTCGGCTCGGCCCCGGGGCGAAGGACGACGCAGGCGACGGGCCGCTCGCCCCAGCGAGCGTCGGCCACGCCGATGACGGCGGCCTCGGACACCTGGGGATGCGCCATGAGCTCGTTCTCGAGCTCGACCGAGCTGATCCACTCGCCGCCCGACTTGATCACGTCCTTGGCCCGGTCGACGAGGCGGATGTACCCATGGGGGTCGACGGTGGCGATGTCGCCGGTCTTGAGCCACCCGTCGGCGCTGAACGACTCCGGTGAGCGGGGATCCTCGTAGTAGCCGGCGGCGATCCACGGCCCCCGGACCTGTAGTTCTCCGGGGGTGTCCCCATCCCAGGGCAGCGGCTCGGTCGGATCGGCCGCGTCGGGTCGGGTGATGCGGGCCTCGACGCCCACCGCGGGCTGGCCGACGCTCGTGCGCAGGTCGGGGCCGCCGTCGCCGGCTACCAAGTCCCCGAGGGTCGACTTGACGTGGCAGACCGAGCCGACCGGACTGGTCTCGGTCATGCCCCAGGCCTGGAGGATGGGTAGCCCGATGCTGGCCTCGTAGGCCTCGGAGAGGGTCTTGGGCACGGCCGAGCCGCCGCAGATGATGCTGCGCAGGCTGCCGGTGTCGCGTCCGTCCAGCGCGGGGAGCACCCCCATCCAGATGGTGGGCACCCCGGCGGCCACGGTGACGTGCTCCGATTCGATGAGGTCGGCAATCGCACCGGGCGAGAGGTCGGCCCCCGGCATGATCTGTGACGCGCCCGCGGCGACGGCGGCGTGGGCCAGCCCCCAGGCATTGGCGTGGAACATCGGGACGATCGGGAGGACCCGGTCCGGCTCGGCGATCGCAAGCGTGCCGGCCGACATGACCCCGAGGGTGTGCAGAACGGTGGAGCGATGGCTGTAGACGACGCCTTTGGGGTTGCCCGTTGTGCCGCTCGTGTAACACATGGACGCGGCTCGTTGCTCGTCGTTGACGCTGAAGGCGGCTGGCGCCGCGGTGGCCAACAGCGCCTCGTAGTCGTGGACCTCGGCGCCTGCGTCGAGCGATGGTAGCTCTCCCTGGCCGTCGTCCATTACGACCACGTGCTTGACGGTCGTGAACCGGGCCACGAGGGGGAAGAGGACACGGGCGAGCGACCGGTCGACGAAGACGACCTCGTCCTCGGCGTGGTTGACGATGTAGACGAGCTGCTCGGGTGACAGCCGGATGTTGAGGGTGTGCAGCACCCGGCCGGTACAGGGCGCGGCGAAATAGAGCTCCAGGTGGCGGGCGCTGTTCCAGGCGAACGTGCCGACCCGGCCATCCCCGCTGACACCCAATGCCTCGAGCACCCCACCGAGCCGGCGGGTCCGCTCGGCCCATGCCCCGTAGGCGACTCGATCGCGACCGCTGGCCGTGACCGTCACCACCTCCTTGTCGGCGAAGAGCCGCTCGGCCCGCTCGAAGAGCGGCGGCAGCGACAACGGGATGTCTTGCATCAGGCCACGCACGGCTGAGCTCCTTTTCGTCAGGGGATCGGGGGGCGATGGGTGTGCCGCCCGTCGGCGGGGCCGGGCGGCACACCCTGCTTCCGGCGCTGAGGGGGTCTAGCCGTCGCGCTGGAAGTCGAGGGCCAGCGGTGAGGCGAACAGGCCCTGCACCTCGGTGAGGCCCCCGTCGACGCTGGCGTCGGGTTGGAGGATGTGGACCTCGCGGGCCGGCGGCTGGCCGGGATGACTGAAGTCCATGGGCGAGACGAGGCCACCGGTGTCGACGTCGTCGAGGCTCTGGAAGGCTTCGTGGAGTCCGGCGCGGGTGAGCGCCCCGTTCTCGCAGGCGGTCTCGAGGATCTGGGCCATCAACTCGCCCTGGGCGTAGCCGTAGAGCACGAAGTGCGTCGGTGTCTCGCCTGCGAACGTGGTACCGAACGCGTCACGCACGCTCGTCGGCCCCGCGGCATCGCTGGCGTAGGGGGCGATCGGGGACACCATCTCGTAGGACGCCTGCAGCGCGTCCGCCGCCGGGCTGGCGAGCAGCGCCGGGCTGAAGGTGGGGTTCGACCCGATGAAGCTCATGTCGAACCCGTTGGCCTGGGCGACGGCGACGGCCGAGGCGGCCTGGGGCGGGGTCGTGGTCAACAGCACGACGCTGGCGCCGGCGTCCTCGAGCGCCGTCACCGGTGCGGTCAGGTCCGCGTCGGTGGGCTGGACCTTCTGCGCCGCGATCTCGACGCCGAGCTCGTCGGCTGCGTACCGGGCACCGGCGAGCGCGTTCTCGCCGTAGTCGCCTTCGAGGTAGATGTGGCCGACCGTGTCGCCCTCGGCGATGCGGCGCTCGTCGAGCAGCCACTGAATGGCGTTGATCATCTCGATGTCATAGGTGGCGCCGGTGACCACGATGTTGGGGCTGTCGAGCAGGCTCGACGAGAACGACACCGCCATCGTCAGCACGTTGTCGCGGTCGATGCTCGGACGCAGCGCGTCGATCATGGGCGAGCCGAGCAGCTCATCGAACGCCAGGACGTCGGGCTGCATGTCGGCGTAGAGGGTCGTGGCGTTCTGGGCGTTGTAGCCGTGATCGCTCACCGTGAACTCCACGGTGCGGTCGCACACGCCGCCGTCGGCGTTGCGAGCGTCCCAGAACAGCTGGCGTCCCTGGGCGATGCCCTTGGACGCGCCGGCAAACGGGCCCGACTGGTCGGTCAGCACCCCCAGCGTGATGGCGTCGTCGGTGACGCCCGGGCCGGTCTCGAGCGTGGCGGTGCCGGAGGTACCGCCCGAGGCCGTCGCCGACGGCTCGTCATCTTTGGTCGAGCACGCGGCTGCGGCGACGACAAGGGTGGCCGTCAGCAACACCAGCAGGCGCCGTCGGGCACGGGGGGCGGATGGACTGGACATGGGTTCCTCCTCGGAGAGTGGTGTGAAGGCATCAAGGGCTCGGCGTGACGGCGGCGACGCTGTCTCCCAAGGCTGCGGCCGCCGGAGACGGGACGGGTTCGGCGGCGCGCGCGTTGGAGGCGCGGGTGATGCGGCGCCGGACCCGCCGTCCGAGTGCAGCCAGGCCTCCCGGCTCGACCAGGAGGACCGCGACTATGGCGGCCCCGTAGCAGAAGCGCGCGGCGACGCCGGCGGTCACGCCGCCTCCGGTCGGCGTCTCGGTCACGAACGGCAGCGCGTCGCTGTAGCGCTCCAGGACGACGGGCAGGGAAGAGACGAACAGGGCGCCCGCCAGCGTGCCGCCCGGCGAGCCGACGCCGCCGATGACGATCATGGCGAGGTACTCGACGGCCAGCAGCACCCCGAAGGTCTCGGGCACGATGTGGCGGAAGGCCAACGCCAACAGCACGCCGCCGAGTCCGGCGAGCATCGAGGACACCAGGAAGGCGGCACCTTTGAACCGGGTGACGTGCACACCCATCACCGAGGCCGCCACCTCGCCGTCCCGCACTGCGTGCAGCGCCCGCCCTGCCCGGCTCGAGCGCAGGTTGCGGTAGAACAGCCACGCCAGCACCACCGCTGCCAGGCCGACGTACCACAGCTTCTCGATCCGGGTGAAGGGAACGCCGAGGACGTGCAGGGTCTCGCCGGGCACGTCGTCGAAGCTGAACCCGAAAACCGTGAGCGGTGGCACGTCGCGGCCGTTGAATCCGCCGGTGATCGGCTCGGCGTTGACCAGCACGTGCTGGCCCAGGAACACCAGCCCCAGCGAGGCCACGCCCAGGTAGATGCCACGGAGGCGCGCGGCGATGGGGCTGAAGAGCAGCCCGGCCACGCCTGCGGCGACGGCCGCCATCGCCACGGCGGCGATCGGTGGGAGGCCCCAGCCAACCTGGCTGTCTCCGCCTGCCGCCTGCGCCGGGGAGGCGAACAGCGTGTAGCCGTAGGCGCCCACGGCGATGAAGAACGAGTGCGCCAACGAAAGCTGGCCGGCCTCACCCACCAGCACGTTCAGTCCGAGGGCCGCCACCATCGCGGCGAAGGCGAAGACCCCGATCTGGAGCCAGAAGACGTCCAGGTAGAAGGGTGCGACCAGCGCTACGGCGAGGAGCCCGAGCCCGGGGACGACTCCGGGGCGAGGCGTCCCGCGTCGCGTCGTTGGTCCGGACGCCTCGGGCTCCCTGGCGAGAGTGGCGTCAGACACGGGTCGCCTCCGTCGCTCCGAACAGGCCGGTGGGGCGGACGAGCAGGACGCCGACCATGACGACGTAGGGCATGACGCTGGAGAAGCCCTGGCCGAGGAACGAGAGCTGGTCCTGGTAGCCGAGGGTCAGGGTCTCAGCGACCCCGATGATCAGCCCGCCGACCAGTGCGCCCCCGGTGGAGTCGAGGCCGCCGAGGATGGCGGCCGGGAACGCCCGCAGCGCCGCCGCCGAGGTCGTCGGCGACACGCCGGGGGCTGGGAAGGCGCTGAGGAACACGCCGGCGAGAACCGCGAGCACGGCGGCGATGAGCCACACCATCGCCGAGACCCGCCCGAGGCGGATCCCCATGAGCTCCGCGGTGTGGTGGTTCTCGGCGGTCGCGCGCATGGCGATCCCCCACTCCGAGAACCTGGACCAGGCGAAGAACCCGCCGAGCACCACCATCGCCACGACCAGGGCGGCAACGCGGGTCTGGGGAACCGTGATCCCGAAGATGTCGACGGTCGCGCTCTGCCACGGGTCGCCGATGGGCACGATGTCGATGCCGAGACGCCGCGTGATCTCGGTCTGCAGCACCACGTCGACGCCGATGGTCATGATGGCGACGGCGATGACGGAACGGCGAACGACCGGGCGCACGAACACCCGCTCGACCAGCAGCGCCACCACCACGGCGACGGTGATGCCGAGCGACACCGCCACCGGGAACGGATAGCCGTCGACGGTGCGGAAGCGCGCCACGCAGTAGGTGCCCACCATGAGCAGGCCGGCGTGCGCGAAGTTGACCACCTGCGTGGCCTTGAAGATGACCACGAAGCCCAGGGCGAGCAGGGCGTACACGGCCCCCAGCGCCACGCCGCTGAACAGCAACTGCAGGAGCTTCTCCATCAGCGCACTCCGATCGTGGGCTCGTCGTCGCCACTCCCGAGGTAGGCCCGGATCACCTCGGGGTCGCCCTGCACCTGGAGCGGTGTGCCGTCCGCGATGACCCGGCCGAAGTCCAGGACCGTCACCCGGTCGGCGACGTCCATCACCAAGGCCATGTCGTGCTCGACCAGCAGGACCGGTATCTCGAACGCCGCCCGGATGTCACGGATCAGCCGGCCAACGTCGTGGGTCTCGTGCGCGCTCATGCCGGCTACCGGTTCGTCGAGGAGCAGCAGCGACGGCTCGATGCACAGCGCCCGGGCGATGTCGACCTTCTTCTGGTCGCCCTGCGAGAGCTCCCCGGCCGGCACGCCCAGGAGGTGCGAGACCCCCAGGGATTCGGCGATCTCCGCCACCCGCGCCCGGTGGCGGACCTCTTCGCGCCGGGCCGAGGGGAGCCGCAGGCCGCAGGCGACGAAGCCGGATCGGGTCAAGTGGTGCCGGCCGAGCAGCAGGTTCTCCTCGACCGTGGAGTGTGGGTACAGGGCGATGTTCTGGAAGGCCCGGGCAACCCCGAGGCGCGCGATCTCGTAGGGTCGCCGGCCGACCAGCTCGTGGCCGGCGAACCGCAGCGAACCCGTCGCGGGTCGGTAGACGCCGCACACGACGTTGAACAGCGTCGACTTGCCGGCCCCGTTGGGCCCGATGACGGCGTGGATCGATGCCGGCGCCACCCGTAACGACACGTCGTCGAGGGCGGTCACCCCGGCGAAGCGCACGGTCACCGACGCGATCTCGAGGCCGAGCGTCGTGGTGTCCCCCGCGGCGACCGCGGTCATCGGACCCACCTGCCCAGGGAGGCGCTGCCCACCGGAACGCGGGCGGCGGCGTCGACCCAGGCGTCCGACTCTGCGCCGCCCAGGTACAGGCTGCGGATGCGCTCGTCGCGGGCCAGGTCGCTCGCGGCCCCACTCAGCGACACCTGGCCCACCGTGAGCACCACCGCGTGGGCGGCCACCCGCAGTGCCATGGTGGCGTTCTGCTCGACGAGGAGGACCGCGGTGCCCTGATCGTTGATGGCCCGCACGACGTGGCCGATCTGGGTGACGACCTGAGGCGCCAGCCCCAGGGACGGCTCGTCGAGCAGCAGCAGCCGCGGCGACGCCATCAGCGCCCGCCCGAGGGCCAGCATCTGCTGCTGGCCCCCCGAGAGCAGGCCGGCGCGCTCGTGCCGGCGATCGTGGAGGACGGGGAACAGCTGGTGGACCCGCGCCCGCGTCTTCGCCTTGGCTCGCCGGTCCCTCCGGCTGAAACCGCCGATGCGCAGGTTCTCGTCGACGGTGAGGCGGGCGAACACCTGCCGCCCTTCGGGGACCTGCACCACGCCCTCGCCCACGATGGCCGCCGGCGAGCGACCGTTGAGCCGCCTCCCGTCGAACTCGATCGTGCCGGCATCGATCGCGCCGCCGAGGCCGCGCAGGCTGCCCGACACCGCCCGCAACAGGGTCGACTTGCCGGCGCCGTTGCTGCCGAGCACGGCGACGACACCACAGTCGGGCACGTCGACCGAGACGCCCCGGACCGCACGGATCCCCCCGCCGTAGCTGACCTCGAGACCCCTCACCGACAACACGCCGGTCAGGATGCGGACGTGACTGGCGTCACGGTAGCTGCCGGTGGAGACCTCCCTTCGGCGACTCTCCGAACGGAGACGGTCCGGTGGAGGTGTCCCTGGCGGGCGCCCGGGCGCATCATGGCCATGTGGGCGTCGGCCGGCCAGGCGTAGCATGAGGCTGATGGCGCGACGCCGTCGAGATTCGGCCTGGGCGACCGCCGACGTGCTCTTGGAGTTGGACGAGGACTACGCCCAGCTCCTCAGCCTGCTCGACCGCCGCACCGCTTTCCGCTCGATCCTCGAGCGCCTGCCCGATGAGATCGGCATCGACGTCGCCTGGATCGGCGAGATCGACCCCGCCGGCCGCATCGTGCTCGGCCACGCGGTGCGGACGCACACCGACGCCGTCGAAGGCCTGGTCGTCCCGCCGGGCGTCGGGCTCGGTGGTCACGTGCTGCAGACGGGGCGGCCCAAGTGGGTGCCCAACTATCCCGTCGCCGCGGACCTCACCCGTCCGTTCAGCACGCACGCTCACCGCGAAGGCGTCAAGGGGATGGTCGCCGTCCCCCTCCTCCACGCGGGACGCTGGCTCGGGGTCCTGTACGCGGCCCACCGGGCCGAGACCAGCTACGGCGACCTCACGGTCGAAGCGCTCGAGGTGGCGGCGGCCCGGGCGGCCAACGCCGCAGTCGTCGCCGAGCGGGCCCGTCACGGTGCGGAGGTCGCCGTGCACGAGGAGCGCCGACGGCTGGCGGTGCAGCTCCACGACACCGTCGGGGCGATGCTGTTCACCATCGGGGCCGGCGTCCAGAGCCTCAGCGACGACCTCGCTCATCATCCCGACCTCAGGGCCCGGCTGGACACCATCGAGCGGCAGGCGGCCGAGGCGGCCGCGGTCTTTCGGGAGTCGCTCCGCACCCTCGACGCACCGCCCGATGCGGTCGCACTCGGGGTGGCGCTGCGTGCCGACTGCCGTAGCTTCGAGGAGCGCAGCCAGATCCCGACGCGGCTGCTGATGCTCGACGACCTGCCACCGCTTCACGCGTCTCGCGCCGGCGCCCTCACCGCCGCGGTCCGGGAGGCGCTGCTGAACGTCGAGAAGCACGCCGAGGCCAGCTCCGTTCTGGTGAGCGCCTACCGAACGCGCGCCGGCGTGACCGTCGCGATCTACGACGATGGCGTCGGCCCACCCGCGCCTGACCACGGTCGAGTGGGGTTGGGCCTCGCCGCCGCCGGCGATCGGCTGGACAGGGTTGGGGGGCATCTGACCCTCGGCAGGAACGACGACGGCGGTGTCACCGTGCGAGCCTGGGTGCCGGAATGAGTCCCGTGAGCCGCACGATCAGCGTGCTCGTCGTCGACGATCACCCGATCGTGCTGGACGGCGTACGTCACCTCGTGGACAGCACCCCATGGATCGCGCTGGCGGCGTACGCCCGAACCGGGCGTGAGGCGATCACCCTCGCCAGGCAGACCCAACCCGACGTGGTCCTGCTCGATCTCCGCCTCCCTGACATGCTCGGCCCCGAGGTGATCCACGGCATCCAGCGCGTCGCGGCCGGGGCGAAGATCGTGCTGTTCACCGCCTATCCGGACCACGCCGCGGTCGAGCCCGCACTCGCAGCCGGCGCACAGGCCGTGGTGCTCAAGGATGCCGACCGCGCGGACCTGGTCGACACCATCCGCCGAGTCGCAACCGGCGAGCCCCTGGGGCCGGAATCCGGCACGAATTCCCGCCCCGCGGAGATCAGCCAGCAGCTCAGTCGCAACCTGCGGCGCTACGCCCTCACGCGGCGTGAGTACGACATCCTCCGGCACATCTCCATGGGTGAGACCAACCCCGAGATCGCTCAGGCGCTCGGGCTCACCCGCAACACCGTCAAGACCTACGTGCAGAGTGCGCTCACCAAGCTCGGGGCCCGCAACCGCATCGAGGCGCTGAATCGCCTCAACGAGCTCGGCCTGCTCTGAACGGTCAGCGGGTTTTGGCGAAGCGGGCGACGGCCAGGCCACCGAACGCGGCGACGATCCCTGCGCACCACACGAGGCTGAGCGCCACCCAGTACGCGGTGCTGTGGCCCACCCCGGCGGCGTCGGTGCCGCCCAGCATCAGGCTGCGCACGGCGTTGATGAGCACGGTGACGGGCTGGTGGGAGGCGAAGGCCTGGAGCCAGCCGGGCATGGACTCGATGGGCACGAACGCGTTGGACATGAAGGTGGGGGGAACCACGACGAGCGTCGCCATGGCCTGGGCGGCCTGTGCGTTGCGGGCCACCAGGCCGAGGCTGATGAAGATCCAGGTGAAGGCGTAGATCGCCGCCAGTATCAGGGCGAACGCCACGACGATGGACAGCGCGTCGGCGTCGGTACGGAAGCCCACAGCGATGCCGATGACGGCCGTCACGGCGATGGCCCAGCAGTTGAGCGCGGTGTCCGCGAGCGAACGCCCGGCCATCACCGAGGAGCGCGGGATCGGCAACGAGCGCAGGCGGTCGTAGACGCCGGAGGACGCGTCCTCGGCCACCCCCGCCGGGATGTTCATGGCCGTCCACAGGACGGTTTGGACCAGGAATCCCGACACCAGGAAGTCCACGTAGTCGAGCCCCGTGCCGGTGGAGATCGCCCCGCCGAAGATGTAGCGGAAGATGAACAGGAACAGCGCGCCCAGGATCGGCGGCATCAGAAGCAGCTGGGGTGTGCGTAGGTACTGCAGGAGCGTGCGCCGAGCGGTCTGTCCGGTGGCGGCGAGGAAGCCTGCGCCGGAGCTACGTAGGGCCGGCGGTGTGGCGGTGACGGCAGCGGTAGACGTGAGTGCGGTCATGGGGCCTCCGTTGGTCAGGCGGCATCAGCCGCCGGGTCGTCCCGCTCGGTCGGGGTCTGGCTGGCGGGTCGTCCCGTGATGGTCAGGAACACCTCGTCGAGCGAGGGTCGTCGCAACCCGATGTCGTCGACGGCGATGCCACGCTCGTCGAGGCGGCGGACGACGTCGGTGAGCTGGTCGGCGCCCCCATCCGCGCCCACGGATACGCGTGACGTGTCGAGATCGAGACGCGGGGTCTCGACGGCGACAGATCTGAGGATGTCCTCGACGGCGGGGAGATCTCCGCCCGCTCGCGGCCGGACCTCGATCACGTCGCGGCCGGCCCGGTCCTTGAGCTCGTCGGGCGTGCCCGCGGCGATGACGCAGCCGTGGTCGATGATCACGACGTCACGTGCGAGCTGGTCGGCCTCTTCGAGGTACTGCGTGGTGAGCAGGACATCGGTGCCGTCGGCCACCAGGTTCCGAATGGCGTCCCAGAGCTCGATGCGACTGCGCGGGTCGAGGCCCGAGGTCGGCTCGTCGAGCAACAGGAGCCGGGGGCGCCCGACCAGGCTGGCGCCCAGGTCCAGCCGTCGGCGCATCCCACCCGAATAGGTGCGGACCAGCCGGTTCGCGTCGTCCGCCAGGCCGAGGCGCTCGAGCACGGCGGTGGCGGCCGACTGCGCCGCGTGGCGGTCGAGGCCGAAGAGGCGGCCGACGAACTCCAGGTTCTCCCGGCCCGTCATCGCCGGCTCGACCGAGGCGAACTGACCCGCGAGGCCGATGATCTGGCGGACGCGTTGGGGCTCGGACACCGCGTCGATACCGGCTACACGCAGCTGACCCCCGTCGGGCCGCAACAGGGTGGCGACCGCGCTGATGAACGTGGTCTTGCCCGCCCCGTTCGGCCCGAGGAGGGCGGTGACGTTGCCGGACTGGGCGACGAGGTCGAGGCCCGCGAGGGCTCGGACGTCGCCAAAGCGCTTGGTGAGGCCTCGGGCCTCGACGATGGCGGTCATGGGGCGGCTCCTCGTAGCGGGACGACGCTCGGCTGAGGCTCCCCGCCGGTTTGCTGTCACATCGGGTGGCTTTCGTTCGTCACTGCTATGACGGAACCCAGAGAAGGAATGTGACGTGGACGATCACGACTGGCTGGCGGACCGATTCGAGGCCGATCGGGCCCACCTCCGGGCGGTCGCCTACCGGATGTTGGGCTCGCTGAGCGAAGCCGACGACGCCGTCCAGGAGGCCTGGCTGCGGATTGCCCGCGCCGACACCGGCGGCATCGAGAACCTGGGCGGCTGGCTGACCACCGTCGTCGCCCGCGTGTGCCTGGACATGCTGCGGTCGCGCCGGTCACGACCCGAGGAGTCGCTGGACGCGCACGTGCCCGATCCGATCGTCAGCGGCGACGGCGACAACAACCCGGAACACGAAGCGCTACTGGCCGACTCGGTCGGGCTCGCGCTGCTCGTGGTGCTGGAAACGCTGGCCCCCGCCGAGCGGCTCGCGTTCGTGCTACACGACATGTTTGCAGTGCCCTTCGACGAGATCGCCCCGATCGTGGGGCGCTCCCCGGCGGCCACCAGGCAGCTCGCGAGCCGCGCCCGGCGTCGCGTCCAGGGGGCCGCGGTTCCGGACACCGATCTCGCCCACCAGCGAGAGGTCGTCGATGCCTTCTTCGCCGCCGGCCGCGACGGCGACTTCGACGCGCTGCTCGCGGTGCTGGACCCCGACATCGTGGTGCGATCCGACGGCGGCGTGCTGCGGCCGCGCGCGTCGGGGGTGCTGCGCGGCGCGGCGACCGTGGCCGCGCAGGCGCTCACCTTCTCGCGGCTTTCCGCGTTCGTGCGGCCGGCGCTCGTGAACGGGGCCGCGGGCGCCGTCGTGGCCCGGCGTGGCCAACCGTTCTCGGTCATGGCGTTCACTGTCAGGGATCGCAGGATCGTGGAGATCGACGTGCTCGTCGACCCCGAGCGCCTACGCCAGCTCGACCTCACGCTCCTCCGCGCCTGACCAGCCGACAGAGACGCGAGCGCCCGGGTCGCCCGACCAAGGCGATCCGTCGGCCGGAGTCAGTCCGTGGCCGTTGGGGTGCCGACGCGGATGCGGTTGCCGTCCGGGTCGGTGAGCTCGATCTCCCGGCCCCAGGGCTGGGGCTCGGGCTCAACTCCGAACTCGCCGGCGATGGCATCCACGTCATCGACGTAGAAGTAGGCGACGGAGCCCGGCGGAGCGTCACCGGTGTGCTCCGAGAGATGCAGATGCACGCTGCCGCGCCTCAAGAACACGTATGGCGGCAGGTCGGGCGCGAAGCGATGCTCACCGATCGATACCAAGCCGAGTCGTTGGTACCAGGCGACGGCGGCGCGGGCATCGTCGACACGAAAGATCGGGACAAGCTCCTCGGCCACGGCGGCACCCTAGTGACCCATCACCCGAGGGATTCCCTCGCTATCCGACGTCGTGAAATCGCGAGGGGGGCTGCTCCCGGCGCGTGTCGCCGTCGACTCGCCGGGGCGCCCCCCGGCTCAGGCGTCGCGCCCTGGCCGGCGCTCGGTCTCGCTCGCCGGATCGCCGCGGTAGCCCGGTGGGTACGTGCGGCTCAGCTCCTCGTCGGTCGGGATCCGGCGTTCGCGGGCCTCGGGCGGGAGCAGGTCCATCAGGGAGGCCATGACCCGCTTGGTGTCCGTGTCCACGTCGTCGTAGGCGAGCTCCACCGGCGGTCCGATCCGCACGGTCACGCGGGGCCGGCGAAGGGGGTCGATGTGCGGCAGCCGGGCGTTCCTGGGCCAGACATGCTCGGTACCCCACAGGCCCATCGGGATCACGGGCGCCCGCGTCATCGCGGCCAGGCGGGCAACACCCCACCGGCCCTTCAGCTCGGGTTCGAAGAACGCCGGTCCCCGCGGGATCGTGCCCTGGGGAGCGATCATCACCACCTCGCCGGCCCGCAACGCCAGGGCCGCAGCGTCCAGGGGCTCGTCGGAGCCGGTGCCCCGGTCGACCCGAATCGTCCCCACTGCCCGAGCGAGCGTGCCGAGGACCGGCGCGTCGAGCACCTCCTTCTTGCCGAGGCCCCGGACCGCCCGTCCCGCCCGGGCAGCCACGAGACCGGCGACGGTGGCGTCGAAGTAGCTGCGGTGGTTGAAGGCGAGGATCGCCCCGCCCCAGCCGGGGACGTGCTCCAGGCCTCGGATCTCGACGCGGGCGTTCGGCACCGTGTCGGCTCGAGCGAAGGGCCGGATCCATTCCTGGAGCTCGCGCCCCGCCACCTTGACGACGCCCTCGGGGACGTCGAGGTGTCGGACCGGCCATCCCCTCGTCCTGGCCAGCACGAGGAGGCGGGCGTCGGGGTCGACGGCGTGGGCGTGACCGACGGAAGCGAGCAGTGGGCCGGCGTAGAAGTTGTCGGCGTAGGCGTGAGCCGCACCGGGTGAAACGCGCACGGAGCGCAACCACGCCGCGCCCGCGTCGGCCTTGGATCGTGCCCAGACCAGCGGTCCCTGGATGGCGGCGAGCGGTCCCCGGCCCTCGGCCCAGGTGGTTCCCACGACGTCCTCGGCACCGAGGAGCCCGCCGAGCGGCTCGGCGACGGCCGGTGGCGCGGCGCTCACGACGAGGAGTCGCCCGCCCGAGGAACGGTGGTCGTCGAGCAGCGGTCGGAGGTACGGCGCCACGTCGTCCACGACCGCCTCGGCCGCCGCCGCGGCTGCCTTCCGCACGGCCTCGTCCGACCAGCCGCGGCTGGCCAGCAGTGCGAGCAGGGTCAGCTGGGTCGACAGGGACAGGAGGGCCGCCGCGTCCACCGCCGGCCGCAGCGGTCCCGGTGGCGCCGCGACGCCCTCCCGGTGCAGGGCGTCGAGCACTAGCCGCCCCGCGCGACCCGTGAGCAGCGTCCGGTCGACGTCCACGATGGCGGCGGCGCGCGCCATCGGCTCACTCTACGGCAGGCGGGCGGCCTCGCTCCGGTCACCGGCGCTACCGTGGCGCGATGGCCGATGACCCCGTCCGGGGAGTCACCTTCCAGCGCCGGATGTCGGACTTCGAGGCGCTCATGTGGAACGTCGAGAAGGACCCCTGGCTGAACCCGAGCGGGGGCATGGTCGTGGTCTGCGACCGACCTCCGGACCCCGAGGACTTCCGCCGCCGGATCGCCAACGCGGTCGCCGAGATACCGCGACTCCGGCAACGCGTGGTTCCCGGCTTGGGGCGGCTATCGCCACCGCACTGGGCCCCGGATCCGGAGTTCGACCTCGACAACCACCTCCGCCATGTCGCCCTGCCCGCCCCCGGCAGCCTGCGCCAGCTGTACGACCTCGCCGCCCGCGTCATGCAGGACCCCTTCGACCGCACCCGGCCGCTGTGGCTGTTCGTGATCGTCGACGGGCTGGAGGGTGGCCGGGGTGGCATGTTCGCCAAGCTCCACCACACGATCGCGGACGGGTACGCCGCCCTCCGGCTGGCGGAGCTCTACCTCACCCTCGAACGGGACGCGCCGCCACCGCCGGACGTCGACCTCGAGCGCGTCATCCGCGAGTCGGTCGATGAGGACCGCGCCGCGTCACAGGGCGGCGGGGGACTCGGCGGTGCGGGCGCATCTGCCGTGGAGACCGCGCGCCATCTCTGGAACCGCCAGCTCGGACGGGCTCGTCGCGCCGCCGGCGAGGTGATCCTCTGGGGAGCAGATCCCCGGCGGCCATGGGACCTGGCGGCACGGGCGGTGGCGACGGTCGGCCAGGTGCGGAGCCAAGTGGGCACCGGCGGTGACGTTCCAGGCGGCTCACCGCTGTGGCAGGGGCGCAGCCGGCACCGCTACTTCGACGTGATCAGGGTGCCGTTCGAATCGATCCGTGCGTCTGCCAAGGCGCTGGGCGGCACCGTCAACGACGCGTTCGTGACCGGTGCTGTCCTCGGAGCGGTCCGCTACCACGAGCGCCGGGAGACGCGGCTCGACGCACTGAACATCAGCTTCGTTGTCAGCACCAGAGGGACCGGCGGTGCCGGCACCAACGCGTTCGCGCCCACACGGATTCAGGTTCCGGCCGGGCCGATGACGGTCGAGGAGCGGTTCGCTGCCATCCGCGCCGTCCTGGCGGAGGGCCGCAAAGGTGCGCGCACCGGTGGCGCCATGGGCAGCGTCGCCGGGCTGGCCAACCTGCTGCCGACGTCGCTGGTCACCGGCGTGGCCCGGTCGCAGACCGCCCACATGGACTTCGCCACCAGCAACATGCGGGGTGCGCCCATACCGACCTATGTGTCAGGCGCCAAGATCCTGTGGACGGGGACGCTCGGCCCGGTCGCCGGGACGGCGTTCAACCTCACCGCCATGTCCTACGCCGACAGCTTCGACATGGGACTTCACGTCGACCCCGTGGCGGTCGCCGACTGCGACGACTTGCGCCGGTGCATCGAGGAGGGCTTCCGGGAGCTCCTAGTCGCGGGTGGCCAGACCGTCGCCGCGGCTCACGAGGTCGCCTGAGTCAATGGGATTCGGCCAGGTCGACCTGGACTACGTGCGCGGTGACTTTTGGGCGGGTGATCCCCATGCGGCGCTCACGTGGCTGCGTGAGCACGATCCTGTCCACTGGAACGAGCGCGCAGGTGTATGGGGCATCACGAAGTATGACGATGTAAGGGACATCTCGCGGCGGCCTGACGTGTGGTCGAGCGTCGGAGGCATCCGTCCCGATGCCGGACCGACGGGCATGATGATCGAACAGGACGACCCGGTGCACCGGCAGCGCCGCCAGCTCGTGAACAAGGGGTTCACGCCCCTGCAGATACGGAGCCAGGAAGACAAGGTGCGCTCGATCGTCGACCGGCTCCTCAATCGGGTGGTCGGCGATGGCCAGTGCGACTTCGTCGCCGACGTCGCCGCCTGGCTGCCGCTGGTGATGATCGGCGACGCGCTGGGCTTCGAGGAGGCCGACCATCCCACGTTGCTCAAGTGGAGTGACGACCTGATGCGCGGGCTGGGGCAGGACGATCCCGACAAGGTCGCCGCGATGATGGCCGCATTCGAGGGCTACGCGAGCTACATGGCGGATGTCATCGCCAACCGCCGAGCGAGCCCGGCCGACGACCTCACGAGCATCCTGGTGCACGCCGAGGTCGACGGCGATCGCTTCGACGACGCAACGCTCGTGCACGAGACCCTGCTGATACTCATCGGTGGCGACGAGACGACGCGGCACGTGATCACCGGCGGCCTGTACCAGCTGCTGCGGGACCGGCGGCGATGGGACGCGCTGCTGGCGGATCGCTCGTTGCTGCCGGGATCGATCGAGGAGATGCTGCGCTGGGTTTCGCCGATCAAGAACATGGCGCGGACCGCGACGCATGACGTCGAGCTGCGTGGTCGGAAGATCCGCGAGGGTCAGAAGGTCCTGTTGCTGTACCCGTCGGCCAACCGCGACGAGGAGCAGTTTCCCGATCCCTTCACGTTCGACATCGAGCGGAGCCCGAACGAGCATGTGGCGTTCGGGTTCGGAAAGCACTTCTGCCTCGGGAACGCGCTCGCCCGGCTCGAGCTGCGGGTGCTATTCGAGCAGCTGCTCGAGCGGCTGCCGGGCATCCGCCTGGTCGATCGCGAGGAGCCCGACTACCGGCCCGCGAACTTCGTCAGCGGCTACGAGACGATGAAGGTGGCGTGGTGACGATCCGGGGGTGCACTGCGCTGGTGACGGGGGGGCGGCAGCGGCATCGGGCTGCCGGCGCCTAGGGGACGATGACGGCGCGACCCTGCAGCTCGCCGGCATCGAGCGCGTCGTAGGCGTCGGTGGCCTGCTCGAGGGCGAAGCGCCGGGTGTGAGCCTTGACGAGGCCCCGACGGGCGAGGTCGAGCACCTCGCCCAACTCGGGAAGCGTGCCCCAGTAGGTGGTGGCTAGGGAGGCCTCGTAGGGCTGGGAGAAGAAGCTGAAGGCGAACGTCCCGCCGCCGATGCCGACGACGGTGACGTGAGCCAGCGGTCGGCTGACCTGGGTGGCGAGGGCGATCGTCGAGTCGAGGCCGACACAGTCGAGGGCGAGGTCCGCCCCCTTGCCCCGGGTGAGGTCGCGGATGGCGTCGGGGGCGGTGTCGTCGGAGATGACCGCGTGATCGGCGCCGACTGCGGTGGCCATGTCCAGCGCGTCGGGCCTGGTGTCGACGGCGACAACCGTGGCCGCGGTCATCGCCTTCAGGACCTGGATGGCCAGGTGCCCCAGTCCTCCGGCTCCGATCACCACGGCCGTGGAGCCGCCGTGCAGCAGATGCAGCGAACGCTTGATGGCGTGGTACGGCGTTAGGCCGGCGTCGGTGAGCGGCGCCGCCTCGACGGGGTCCAGGTCGCCGAGGGGGACGAGCCAGCGGGCCTGCGGCACGAGCATGAGCGGGGCCATGCCCCCGTCGAGGCCGAGGCCGCCCCCGGCCCCGGCGAGCTCGGCCGCCCGCTCGCAATAGTTCTCCGCGCCCTGGTGGCAACGCCAGCAGCGCCCGCACCCCCAGGCCCCGTACACGGCCACGGGCTCGCCGGGAGCCAAGTGCTCGACGCCGGCCCCCACCGCATCGACGACCCCCGCGTTCTCGTGCCCCAGGGTGAACGGCAGGGCAAACGGCAACAGTCCGGCGTCGAAGTCGTGCATCAGGTGCAGGTCCGAGTGGCAGGCGCCGGCCGCCACGACTCGCACAACGACCTGACCAGGTCCGGGCTCGGGATCCGGCACGTCCCGAAACTCGGGAGGTGACTTCCAGGCCGTCAACTGAAGTGCACGCATCATCCGCTCCCATCGGTGACCCACCCGCCCGCGGGCGCGACCGCAGACGGCAACCTACTGCGACCCGCTGAGGCTCGGACCAGGCAGGCGTGCGGCCCGGACCCGATCCGACGTTGACATCGCAGGTCACCCGGGCTTGGCTCGCGGCACGGCGCGAGGAAGGTCGCGCCAGAACCCCAGGGAGGGCCCTCCATGTCAGGTCGCGTAGTGCACTTCGAGATTCCCTTTGACGACGGCGACCGCGCCCGCGCGTTCTACGAGCAGGCTTTCGGGTGGAGCCTGATGCCGCTGCCGGAGATGGGCTACACGATGGTCATGTCCGGCCCGAGTGGCGATCAGGGCCCGACCGAGCCGGGCTTCATCAACGGCGGGATGATGCAGCGGCAGGAGCCGTTCACCGCTCCCAACATCGTCATTGACGTGCCGAACCTGGAGGACGCGCTCAAGGCGGTCAACGACGCCGGCGGCTCCACCGTCTCCGAGCGTCAGGCCGTCGGCGACATGGGCTTCGCCGCATACTGCAAGGACTCGGAGGGCAACCTGGTCGGCCTCTGGGAGTCCGCCCCCTCCGGTTGAGCGCATTGTCATCGAACCATTAGATATCTATCATTCACCGCCATGCGACCGCCTGGCGATGAGCCGATCGGCCTGCGCGTCACCCGCACGGCGAAAACGCTGAGTCGCGCCTTCGACGAGGCCCTCGCCGAGGGTGGTGGCTCGTTGCCGTCCTGGCTGGTCCTGGCATCGCTGAAGGGTGGCGTACACGGGACCCAGCGCGAGATTGCCGAGGACGTCGGGGTCGAGGGGCCGACGTTGACGCATCATCTCAACCGCATGGAAGCCGCCGGGCTGGTCACGAGGGCGCGGGACCCTCGCAACCGTCGTGCACAGCAGGTCGAGCTGACGGCGCGGGGCGAGCGGGCATTCCGAGCCCTGCTCGCTCGGGTCCAAGCGTTCGATCGGCGTTTGCGGGCGGGCTTCTCCGACGAGGAGCTCGCCACGCTGCGTGGCCTGCTGGAGCGGCTCGCTGACAACGCCGCGCGCGCTGACGGGCCACCGGGTGGTGACCGAGGCGCGGCCAAGGCGACAGCCGGTCGGCGGAGATGAGGAGATATCTCAGGTCACCATGAAGATCAGCATCGGCCTCACCAACTACTCGTGGCCCGATGGGCCGGTCGACCTCACGGACCATCTCCTGGACCTGGCCCGACGTGTCGACGAAGGCGGCATCGACACCCTGTGGGTCGCCGACCATCTCCTGCAGATGGACCCGACCGCCACGATCGAGGAGCCGATGCTCGAGGCCTACACCACGCTCGGGTTCCTCGCCGCCGCCACCAGCAACGTGAACCTCGGCACCATGGTCACCTGGGCATCGATCCGCCCGCCCGCCCTCGTCGTCAAGATCGTCACGACGCTCGACGTGCTTTCCGGGGGGCGGGCGTGGCTCGGTATCGGTGCCGGGTACCGGGGTGACGAGGCGGCCATGACCGGCCTGCCCTTCCCGGACACCGCGGAACGGTTCGTGCTCATGGAGGAGCTCCTGCAGTTGGCCGCGCACATGTGGGACGGCGACCGCCGGCCCTTCGACGGGCCGCGCCACCGGCTCGAACAACCGATCAGCAGCCCCGAGCCGGTCTCGCGACCGCGCGTGCTCATCGGCGGCATGGGCGAGCAGCGGACCTTGCCGCTCGTGGCCCGGTACGGCGACGCCTGCAACCTCTTCGACATCCCTGACGGCGGCACCACGCTGCAACGCAAGCTCGACGTCCTCGCCCGCGCCTGCGACGACGTCGGCAGGGACTTCCAGGACATCGAGATAACGCTCAGCAGCCGACTGGGGCAGGACGAGACCGCAGCAGCGTTCACGGACCGCTGTGCCCAACTCACTCAACGAGGGATCGACCACATCGTGCTTGTCACCAGCGGCCCATGGCGCCAGGACGAGCTCGACGTGATCTTCGACGCCGTGGACCCCGTCCGGACGCTCGACTGAGGCGGTCGGGCCAACCCGCTCTGGGCAGCGACAGAACTGGGATGACCTGCCCTTAGGCGGCGTCGGCGGCACCGGGCGTCCCCCCCAAGCAGAACTCGTTGCCCTCCGGGTCCCGGAGAACGACCCACCTGATGCCGTTCCCCTCACGCCAGCGGGGCTTGCCGTCCACGGGTCGGTCGACGAGCGAGCCCCCGAGTCGAAGCAGGCGCTCGATCTCGTCTTGCGGCATCGGGGCGGCGAGGTCCACGTGGACCCGGTTCTTGCCGGGCGTGGGATCGTCGACCCGCAGGAACAAGATCTGTCGGACGCCATGAGCGTCGGGTGCTCGCAGCCTCACGAAGTCGTCACGCTCGTCGACCACGGCGTAGCCGGTCACCTGAGACCAGAAGCGACCGAGCAGCCGCGGGTCGCTGGCGTCGAAGGTGACGTTGTGGATGAACGCGGACATGGCCGATCCTCCAGGGTTCTGTCGGCGCCACCATCGTCACGCCGCTAGCTCACGATGCCCAATCGGTCGAGGTTGGGCACTGCGGGGTGGGTCCGGCCCGCCGGGGCGCGCGCGAACTCGGTGATCACGTTGGCGATCATCTTGCGGAGCTGCTGGTCGGGATGGTCGCCGACGAGGTCTTGCGGCCGGCCCAGCGGCCCCAGGCGCTGCTCGAAGTGCAACGTCCCGACATTGAGCACGCCGGCGCCGCTCGGTGTCGTGTAGTACGCCATGTCCGAGAAGCTCCGCCGACCCCGGCACACCAGCGGCGAGTGGGCCAGCACCTCGATCCGCGGCGGCGTCGGCACGCTCGGCGTGACCCGGTCGTATTCCTCGCGCACCGTCGCCGGCCACCTCTGCCCGTGGGTGACGTTGGTGCCCTCGAACATCCACGCCCTGGCATCGACGATGATCATGGGCGCGGTCAGGCCGGGCTGGTCGCACTCGAAATAGGTGCCGGTGAGCGTGCTCTCCGGCCGGGCCGCCGGCGATTCGCGCCAGCTGGTCGTCACCCGCCGGGGGTCGACGCCGTTCAGCGGGTCGGCCGCCGCCGACCGGTAGTTGACCTGGTGGCGGTCGTGACCGAGGGCCGAGTCCTCGAACCGGATGCGGCGGTACACGGCGTTGGCCCCGAGGAAGACGATGTTGACACCACCGTCGCGGGCGGCCTCGAGGCCGTTGCGCATCTCCAGCGAGTAGTACTCGTCGTGGGCGCCCGAGACGATCACCCGGTGGTTGTCCAGCAGATGGGGGCGCTGGTGCTGGTCGACGTTCGTCGTGTACGTCACGTCGAGACCAAGCGACTCCACGAGCATCGCCACCTCGAACGTGTCACCGAGGATGGGGCCGACCTGCGCCCAGCCGTTGCCGTACGGCCGGTCGAAGCTGACCACGGTGGCCCGGCGGGCCGGATCGCCGGACCTGTCGCCGTACAGGCTGTGCCCACCCCAGGCGTTGTAGGCCTGGGCGGTCGTGACGTCGCTGATCACGAGGACATCCGACCGCCGGCGGTCGTCGCGGACCAGGAATGGCACGTAGGACGCGCTTCCCGAGGCGGGCATCAACTTGAACACGTACTGGCCCGGCGGCCAGCCCTCATCGATGGTTACGGCCAGCGACGGCGACCAGTTGGAGCAGTCGACCATGCGGGTACCGCGATGGACCGTGGGCTCCGGCTGTTTGGTGGACCGTACGGGCCCGGACGTCCAGATGCGCCGGGCGCCCACACCCGAGTAGAAACCCGTCCGGTAGGCGACGACGTCGAACGTCGGCGCGGCGGTCCGCACGAAGAGCCTCACGGTGTCACCGGCCTCGGCGCTCACGCGGTCGGTGAAGCCCTCGATGCCCCGAGGGCGCGCGTCGCCGTCGGGGATCGTCCAGTCGCGGCTGCCCGGCAGGGCGTTCTCTGCCCGAATGAACGCCCCGCCGTCCCCGGTGCCGGCCCGGTCCCCGTGGGACAGCCGGGTCGGGCCGGGCCCGGTCCGGCTCCCCCCGGCATCCGCCCCGTGGTCGCCGCGTTGGCGCAGCGCTTGACCCAGCGCGGCGCCAGTGGCGGCCGTGGCCGCCAGTCCCGCGATGACCTGCCGGCGTGACGGTCGGCGCGCGCCACGCCCCGCCGGATCGTCGCCCGGCCCGTGGCGACGGTCGGACACACCGGGATCGCCGGTCACCGCGAGCTCTCGGACTGCGCACGGCCCCGCACCGTCCGCCAGTGTTCCCGCCGCCTGATGGCGGTACAACCCCCGGGAGCGAAGCCTGGCCTGCCTCGGACGGGTTCGACGGTGGTTCTCGACCGCCAGTCGGCACGATCCGGCGCGAGGATCTCTCCGTGGCGGCGCACCGCAGCCGGTCGACCGGCCGGCCGACCCTCGAGGCGGTGGCGGCGCGGGCGGGAGTCGGTCGGGGCACCGTGTCACGCGTGATCAACGGGTCGACACAGGTGAGCGTCAGGGCGCGCGAGGCGGTGCTCAGCGCCATCGAAGACCTCGGCTACGTCCCCAACCAGGCGGCACGATCACTGGTCACTCGGCGCACCGAATGCATCGCCCTGGTTGTCTCGGAGTCGGAGGACCGGGTGTTCGCCGAACCGTTCTTCGCCGGCGTGGTACGCGGCGTCAGTGCGGAGATCGCAGACACGGTCTTCCAGCTGTGGCTCGCGATGATCAACGCCACCACCGACCGGAGTCGGGTCGGGCGACACCTCACGCCCCAGCACGTCGACGGCGCCATGCTGCTGTCACTCCACGGCGACGACTCGCTGCCACGGCTGCTCGAGGACCGCGGTCTGCCGACGGTGCTCGGCGGTCGGCCGACCGGCTTCATCCCCCGCGACTATGTCGATGTCGACAACCATGCCGGCGCCCGGCTCGCCATCGATCACCTGGTCGGCCGGGGCCGTCGCCGCATCGCAACCATCGCCGGCCCACAGGACATGGTGGCCGGCGTCGCACGGCTCGAGGGCTACCGCGGCACCCTCCGCGACGCCGGCCTGCTCGACGAGAGCGGGGACCTCGAGGCCTACGGCCAGTTCAGCGAATCCAGTGGCCAGACCGCCATGCAGGAGGTGTTGGCGCGTCGACCGGACATCGATGCCGTCTTCGCGGCCTCCGACCCGATGGCCTTCGGCGCCATGCGCGCCATCAAGCAGGCGGGGCGCCGGATACCTCACGACATCGCCGTCGTCGGCTTCGATGGATCGCCGGCGGCCGGGAACACCGAACCGCCGCTCACGACCGTGCACCAACCGGCCGAGGCCATGGGCCGCCACATGGCCCGCCTGCTCCTGGCACGGATCGGCGGGCGACCCGTCGGCCCGAGCGCCGTCATCCTGGTGCCCGAGCTCGTCGTCCGCGACTCGTCATGATGTGACCTGCGGCGAGACCAGGGCCTAGGCGACGCTGAACGGTGCCATGCTTGTACGCGGGATGAGCAGGCGGAGCGAGCAGCCGTGGACGAAGCGTTCGTTCACTTGGGACGGCCGTCGCCTGGCCTACGAGACCTACGGCGATGGCGACCGATTGTTGGTCCTGCTCCATGGGCTGTTGATGGACGCCCGCCTCAACCGCGGGTTGGCCCGCGTCCTGGCGGCCCGCGGCCACCGTGTCGTGCTGCTCGACCTACTCGGGCACGGCGCGAGCGACAAGCCGGAGCATGCCGCCGAGTACCGCCTCGACGTCTACGCCCAACAAGTCGTGTCCCTGCTCGACCACCTCAGGGCCCAACGAGCGGTGATCGGTGGGACGTCGTTGGGTGCGAACGTGTCGCTGCACGTTGCGGCCCGGCATCCCGAGCGGGTACAGGCCCTCGTGGTGGAGATGCCGGTGCTGGAGCGGGCCGTGCCGGCCGCGGCGCTCACCTTCGTGCCAGCGCTGCTGGCCGTGCACTACGCGCTGCCGGTGGCGCGCGCCGCGAGTTGGGTGGCGCGTCGCCTGAGCCGCACCCGCAACGACGTCGTCGGCGGGCTGCTGGCGCCGCTGGCGTCGCCACCGGAGGTCACCACGGCCGTGCTCCACGGCATCCTGGTCGGCCCGACGGTGCCGACGGTCGACGAGCGCCGGAGCATCGAGGCGTCGACCCTGGTGCTCGGCCACCGAGCGGACCTGATCCACCCGTTCAGTGACGCCGAGGCGCTGGTCCGGCAGATCCCCGACGCCCGGCTGGTGAGGGCGCGCAGCATCCTCGAGCTGCGGGTGCGGCCACGTCGGCTGCTCCGGGAGATCGAACGGTTCCTCATCGACGCCTGGGAGCGCGACACCGGCCTGATGGCGGCATCGGGCCGGTAGGCCGTGACCACCGTGGCACCGGAGCCCGCTCGGCCGCGCACGGCGGGCGCCGACACACACCTGCTGCGTCTCACCCGGGCCGGCGCTTGAGCCAGTCCCAAGCGGCCCTGTCGAACCGGCGGATGATCGCCAGGGCGTCGGCGCTCCGATCGACCGGCACGGCCACGTAGTCCATGACCGTGCTGATCGGCGCATCTTCGCCGCGGACCATGCTGGCGCTCACCAGCGCCGCGGAGGTGGCCACGCCGACCGGCTGGCCGTTCCGGTAGACGAGCGCGGCGGCGTCCCCGGTGGTGTGC
>JBKPAA010000095.1:0-5605 GCA_046726215.1 Actinomycetota bacterium
GACGGGGAGGAGAACGCGATGAGCGCTACCGCGGGAAGCGACCGGACGCATGCCACCGGAGCGATCAACGTCAAGGTCTGGGACCCGCAGCCGTACGACCAGCCGTCGGACGGGCCGGCACTGGTGAAGATCCACGTCGAGTAGGAGTTCACGGGCGACATCGAGGGCTCGGGCGTCGTGGAGTTCCTCCAAGCCGAACGCGCCGACGGCTCGGCGAGTTTCGTCGGTATCGAGCGGGTAACCGGGAGCATCCACGGTCGCGCCGGGACCTTTCTGCTCCAGGACCAGGGCACCCTCGAGGGCAGCACCGTCTCCGGGACATGGTTCGTCGTCCCCGGGTCGGGTACCGGCGAGCTGACAGGCGTGCGCGGCGAGGGTGGCTTCACCGCTCAGCTGGGACAGGGCGCCGACATCACCCTCGACTACTGGTTCCACTGACCGGGGGCGGCGAACAGCTCTGAAAAGCGGAAGGTCACCGGATCGACGCCCGTCGCGACCACCACGCATCCACTCAGCGGTCGTCGAAGATCTCGATCTCGCCGCCGTAACACGCGACCCACACGCGCCCGGTGCCGCGGTCGTAGGTGATGCCGATGGGGTGGTGGGCGGTCGGCAGCTCCTGGACCTCGGCCATGTCGGCTGTCGTCACCTTCGACACCGTCGACGACTCGTAGTTCACGACGTAGAGCGACTGGCCGTCGACGGAGATGTCCATGCTGCGGGGCGCCGACCCGGTGGCGACCGATGCCACCACTGCGCCGGTGCGGGCGTCGATCTTGACGATGCGGCCCTCCTTGTTGAGCGTCACGTACAGGAAGGCGCCGTCGGGACTCGTGACGATGTGGCGCGGGCCCCGGCCGGCGTCGGCAAACGTCCCGACGCCGAGCGTCGCCAGGTCGACGACCTTGATCTCCCGACCGCCCATGATGGCCACGTAGGCCCGGCGCGAGTCGGGCGAGACGGCGATGCCCCGCGGGTACGCGCCCATGGGCAGCCGCTGCACCTCCCGCCCGGCCGCGACGTCGATCACGCTCAGGTCGTAGCTGCACCAGTTGGTCACGAGGACGTAGCGGCCGTCGGGGGTCGTGGCCACGTACTTGGGCACCGAACCGACCTGGATCACCTGGTCGATCCGGTGGGTGGCGACGTCTATGCGATAGACGAAGCTCGGGTCGATGCCGCTCGACGGCGAACAGGCGTCATCACCCTGGTGGCCGAAGCCCGGGCCGTACATCGAATAGTTGGACGTGTAGGCCTTGGTGCGGTCGGCCGAGAATGCCAGCTCGACGGGACCCCCCTGCACGGTCCCCGGTGGGAACCCGGTGATGCCGTACCGGGAGAGGTCCACGGAGTCGGGGATGGTCGCCAGGAAGTTGCCGTCGGCGTCGAACGCGGTGACGGTGTGGTTGTAGATCATGTTCTGGGCGTAGACGACGCCCGTGCCCGAGGCGACGATCGACTTGGGCGACAGCGGGCCGGTCTGCTCGGTAGCGACGATCGTCCGCACCTTCTGCAGGCGCAGCCGCGCCGTCGGCGGCAGCGGGGGCGCGGTCGTAGTCGTCGTGGTCGTCGACGCCGTGGTGGACGATGTCGACGCCGTGGTGGTCGACCCACCGGGTTCGTTCCGACCCGACCCGGTCGCCGACGACGATTCCCCGCCGCCGCGCGTCGCCCAGACGAGTGCCCCACCGATCAGCACCGACGCGACCACGACGATTCCCAGCCGAGTGCGACTCCGCACGGCCCAAATCGTGCCATGCGACCGCCCGCGAGGTGGGAATCGGGCGGCGGCGCGGCGCGAGGCCAGACGGGCCGGGCGGTTCCCGCGGGGTCAGGACCGGCCGGCGCTGCGCTTGCGGGCCACCAGTCGGCCCAACAGGCGATTGGCGCGATGCGCCCGCTCGGACGTCCACCGGGGATCGGATCGCGGCGACGGGCCCTCGGCGCTCGGCATGACCGTCACGCCGTTGGCCGGCTGGCGCACGATGCTCGACCGCGTCGACGGCGACATGGCCCCCAGCATACGACCCGGCGACGCCGATCCGGAGGTCCCACGAGCGCCCCTAGGCGGCCCCGGCGCCGGCCGTGTCCGGCGGCGGTCGGTCGGCCGCCGTCTCGGGCCGGGCGAACGCCACCGCGAAGATCCCGGCGATGGCAACGCCCACTGCGGCGAGGATCGTCCACACCACCTGCTGGCTGGTGCCGGCGGGGCCCACGACCAACGTCCCGGCGGCGATGAACGGCAACAGCGCCGCCACCCCCGCCAGCCGGCGGGGCCACTCGAGCAGCCGCGACACCAGCGGATGCTCCTCGATGCGGGCGACCAACCCCCCCAGGGTGCCGATGAGCGCCAGGATGACGGCCGCCGCCAGCTCCGTGCGGGTCCCGGCCGAGAGGGCGTCGGCCCCCGCCGCGGCGCCCGGTCCGCCGCCGGCATTGGCCGCGACGCCACCCGACGTGATCGTGTCCAGGCGCCAGGCCCCGACCGTGAGGGTCAGGGCCGACAGGGCCGTGGCGATCCACGCCGTGCGCAGCCAGCCCCGGCGCGCCGGCCGCAGCGACCACCGCACCTCGGCAACGCCCCGCTCGAAGCCCGTCGCCCGCAGGGCGATGCGCACGTGCCCGCCGGTGTCGATGTCGACGCACGCCATGTCGTGCTCCGTCGAGCCCACCCAGAGGCTGGCCACCGGGACGTCGACCCCGGCGGGCATGTCGGCCTCGAAGTGGTAGCTCTCGGTGGAGAACAGGCTCTCGGCGGCCGATGCCGCCTGCCGTGGGATCCAGCACAGCGCCGCCAGCGGCGCCCGGGGCCACGGTTCCGGAGCCAGGTCACCCGGCTCCTCGTAGGAGAACTTCACGATCCGCTGAGTGCCGGGCGGGTCGTGCACCAGGGTGGCGAGGAGGAACTGGTCGGTGAACTGGTCGAGCATCAGCGGGAACAGCCCGTCGGCGCGGAGCGCATCCCGCTGGGCGCCGGCGCCGTCGGCGTGCATGCGCTCCCGAGCCTCGAGACCGTCTGCCCGATGGGTGGTGAGCAGCGTCTCGATGTCCGCCACGACGTCTGGTGCGAGCGGCGCGCCGAGGATCCCCTCGGCCCAGCCGACCATCGCCCGCACCATGAGCAGGCCCTGTTGGCCACGGGTCAGTACCGGGAGGGCCGAACCCGATTCGTCGCGGCAGTCGAAGTTGACGAGCGTCTCCTTGCGGAGGGTGGTCAGCGGGATGAGGCGCGCCGTCGTCCGGCCGATCGGCAGCTCGGGCGCTGCGTCCGGCACCGTGAAGTGGACGCTCTGCCGTCGCCGGAACGTCGTGCTGTCGCGGTACTCCAGGGCGTCGACGCGCCGGTGCACCCAGTCGGGCTGGACCAGCAGCAACCGCATCGTCTGCAGGCCCGCCACCTCGCCCTCGAGCGCCACCTCGAGCGCCTGCCGGGGCCACAGCTCGGTCGCCACGCGGCGGGACCGTACGACGCCCGAACGAGCCACGCCCAATTGGGGGATACCCTCCCGTCCGTGTCACCGGTGTTCGACATCCTCCAGGCAGACGGGTTCGAGGAGGTGGCGTTCTTCCACGATTCCTCGACGGGATTGCGGGCCATCGTCGCCATCCACTCGACGGCGCTCGGTCCCGCACTCGGCGGCACCCGCTTCTACCCCTACGCATCCGAGGACGAGGCGGTGGTGGACGTGTGCCGGCTGGCGCAGGGGATGACCTACAAGCACGCGGTGTGCGGCAACGACCAGGGCGGCGGCAAGGCCGTGATCATCGGTGATCCCGCCAGCGACAAGAGTGAGGCCCTGCTGCGCGCCTACGGCCGGTTCGTCGAGGGCCTGAGCGGCCGCTACATCACCGCCGAGGATGTCGGCACCAGCCAGGCCGACATGGACCTTGTCCGTCGCGAGACCCGTCACGTGACCGGTGTCAGCGAGTCGCTGGGCGGCTCCGGCGATCCGTCTCCGGCCACGGCCTGGGGCGTGCTGTGGGCCATGAAGGCCGTCGCCGAGCGCCTGTGGGGTGGCCCGTCGCTGGCGGGACGGCACGCGTGCATCTCGGGGGTGGGGAAGGTGGGTGCCGCGCTCGCCGATCACCTCGCCGAGGAGGGCGCCAAGCTCACGGTGGCCGACGTCAACGAGGTTGCCGTCGACTCCGTGGTCGAGCGGCACGGAGCGGTGCCGGTGGCACCCGACGCCGCCCACACGGTCTCGTGCGACATCTTCTCGCCGTGCGCCCTGGGCGGCGTACTGAACGCTGCGACGATCCCCGAGCTGGGTTGCGACGCGGTGGTGGGATCGGCCAACAACCAGCTGGCGGAGCTCGCCGACGCCGAGCGGCTGCGCCAGCGGGGCGTGGTGTACGCCCCGGACTTCGTGGCCAACGCCGGCGGCGTGATCAACATCGCCGAGGAGCCCCACGGCTACGACCGGACGCGCGCCTACGGCCGCATCCGGTCGATCCACGACACGCTCCTGCGGGTGTTCGACCGAGCGGACGCCGAGGGCATCACCACCGCCGAGGCGGCGGACCGCCTGGCCGAGGAGCGCATCGCCTCGGTGAGCCGGGTTCGGCTCATCCGCACCGCCCGATAACCGGTGCCCTAGCAGGGACTACCGTGGGCGATCGTGATCTCGGGGATCCTGGGGATCGTTGCGGGCGTGCTGGCCGTGGCCTGTGGCTGGCTGGCATGGCGGGCGTTCGGGCGACGGCGGGAGCTCCAACGCGCCGGTGGCAAGGTGCGGGCGTCCAGCGAACGGGCCGCCCGAGCAGAGTCCGAGCTGGCGGCGGCCCAGGAACGCGCCGACCAGCTCGAGGCCAACGTGGCGGCCCTGACCGCCGAGCGCGCGGGCCTGCTGGTCGAGCGCTACGAGCTGCGCCAGGCCCACGAGCGCGGAACGGCTGCGTACGGGCGCCTGGAGGAGGACCTCGCCCGGGCCCGCGCCGACCACGCCGCCGCCGTCGAGGCGCTGACCCAGCAACGCGATCGGGTCTCGACCGCCGAGCGGGCCACCGCCGAGGCCGCGACGCGGACCAGCGAATACCAGGCGCTGCTCGGCAGCGTCGACGCATCCACGGCGTCGCCGGATGTGCCGGGGGCCACATGGGCGATACTCCTCGCCACCCTCACCCGCCGCTGGGCCGGCGTCGTGGGCGCGCCACCCGAGGCCCGGGGTGTCTGCTCCGGCACGGTAGCCGAGCAGCTGGCGGAGGCGCTGGCCCGGGAAGCCGAGCGCCTGCGCGAAGAGGTCGGCGTCGACGTCGAGGTGCGCGGCGGCGATCCCCTGGAGCCCGGCGATCCGGTGACGTTCCTGCTCGCCGCCACCGATCTGCTCGGGGTGCTGGCGGCCGTGTGCGAGCGGGTGACGATCGAGCTCGACCATGGCCTGGTCCTCACGGGCGAGGGCTGGTCGGGCCCGACCGATGAGCTGGACCTGGCCCGCCGCCGGGCGCTGGCGTCGGGCGTGACCGCCGACGAGCTGAGCGTCGACGAGGAGAGCGTGACCGTGAAGCTGTGCCCGCGGGCGACGGCCACGGCCTGACACCCGTTTTCTTCGCGGAAGTGGTCGCCCCGACGGCCGATCCCGCGAACAAAACGTGGGGGGTGGGCTAG
>JBKPAA010000096.1:0-6661 GCA_046726215.1 Actinomycetota bacterium
CCAAGGAACGCAAGCGCGACTACACCGTCGACTGGGTCCACCTGAAGCTCAACGACCAGGCGCAGCGCACGGTCCTCTGCAAGGACCCCTTCCGCTCGCACGACGAGCGGGTCGACCGCCTGATCGCCAGCCTCTAGCCGGGCTTCCCAGGTCAGAGGGACCAGGTCGTCGGTGTCGTCGACATTACGGGGTCACCGGCCCGGCCCCCGTCCGACACGCACAGAACGACAACGCTGATCTCACCGGTCAGGAGTACCTAACCGGCGTTATGCCGGTGATCGCGTCAAGGGGACACGGGATATGCCGGTGATCGGGGTGGGTCATCGGCTGGCCTCGAGGCGGTCGAGGAGAGCGCCGTAGAGCTCGACGCGGGTGGTTTGGCCATGGCTGGCGGCGTGGTCGCGTTGGGCTCGCAGGGTGGGGGCGAACTCGATGGTCGTCTGGTAGTAGCCGCAGCCTTCGCAGACGGCTTCGAAGGTGCAGTCGGTGCCGCGTGGCCGGGTGCACCACCCGTTGCCGAGCATGCGCCGGTGTTCCTTGCGGAGTGCGGCGAGGTCGGCGGGTTCGTCGCCGTGGTCGTAGAGGGCGTCGACGTGGGCTTGGGCGGCGGCGTATTCGTCGGCGACGGTGCGGTTGGCGATGCGGGCGTAGGTGAGGGTCATGCGCAGGCTGCGATGGCCGAGTAGGGCGGCGATGGCTTCGAGGCGCATCCCGCGGTTGATGGCTTGGGTGGCGAGGGTGTGGCGTAGCTGGTGCGGGTGGACGTGTCCGAGCCCGGCGGCTTTAGCGACACGGCGGACGATCCGGCCGACCCGGTGACGGTCCAGGGGTCCGCCGTCGATCTCCAGCAGCCGTTCATGCCCGGCTGACCATGCGGCGAGCAGGTCGACCAGGGTGGGGTGCAAGGGGATGTAGCGATCGTTGCCGAGCTTGCCGACCGGGACGTGCAGCCACCAGGCGCCGCCGATGCGGCCAACCGCGTCGGCGGGTGAGCTCGGCGTGGAGGCGGCCGGCGGCGTGAGCTTGGGCCAGGCGGTCCACCCACTCGGCCGCGGTGGCGAAGAGCACCCGGTGTCCGGCCTGGCGGGCGCGGATGGACACGCCGATGGCCAGGTGGGTCTTGCCGGGGCCGGGCGGGCCGAGGAACACGACGTTGTCCTTGGCTTCCACGAAGTCGAGGGCTCCCAGGTGGGCGATCACCTCGCGCTTGAGGCTGCGCTGGTGGTCGAAGTCGAACTCCTCGAGGGTCTTGCGGGCCGGGAAGCGGGCGGCCCGGATGCGGAGCTCCCCGCCGTTGGATTGGCGGGCCGCCACCTCTCGCTCGAGACAGGCAGCCAGGAACTCCTCGTGTGTCCAGCCCTCGGCCTGGGCCCGCTCGGCCAGACGCTCGACCGATTTGGCCAGTGACGGGGCCTTCAAGGCGCAGCACAGGTAGGCGAGATCCGTGGCCGGCTTGGTCTTGGTTGCCATCACGCCACCCCCATGGCCCGGTCGTAGTCGGCGAGGTCGCGTTCTTCGACGGTCGCCGCAAAGGCAGGGCTCACCGCGGCCTCGGCCCGCATCTGCCGGAGGGTCATCGCATGGGCGGCGTCGAGGAAGACCCGATGCTTGCCGTAGAAACGACGGTGACGAGCCACCTCGATGCCCGAGCAGGTGGCCACCACCCACTCCAAATCCACCCGCACCTCGATGCGCCGGCCCACATAGCGCGGGTTCACCGAATAGTCGTTGGTCTCGACCCGCACGTAGTGGTCGCGGGGAAGCCGGGTCGAGAACCGAAGCGCGGGGTCTGGCAGCACGGGCGGGAACGGCCGCATCGAGCCCCGGTCCTCGTAGACGGCCTCGGCCGGCACGGCTCTCGTGGTGGCATGCACCCGCCGGTTGGCCTTGCGCAGCCAACCGGTGAACTGGGCGTTGAAGTCGTCGACGTCCGCGAAACTGCGCCCTGGCAGAAAGCTCGTCTCGAAGTAGTGGTGTTCCCGTGGGACAGGAGAAGCGGCGGCCCTCGCCTTCGTCGATGTAGTGCATGCGCCCCGCGGACACGCGCCCCGTGGACGATTCGAGCCAGCGGGACTCGACGGGGTACAGCGACCTATCGGGCGGGACTGGTCGCGTGGCCCCTTTGTGGACAGTAGGAGCAACGGTGGGAGCAACCCGATCGCGCGACCACAATGCCCGTGCACGCTAGCCCGGACTTTTCACCGGATTGTGAGGGGCAGCCCGTCGGCGAGATCCCAGAGCACATCCACGCTGGCGTGCCCTTAGCCGGTGATTGAACGACTCGGCGCCGGTCAGCGGCAGTGGGTCGCAGGGTCCCCGTCGATCTCGCCCAGGAAGGCGCCGAGATCGCCGACGTGGGTGCCGTCGCCGAGGACCTCCCTGGCAACGTTGCCTAGACCGAGACGAGGCTCCTCCTGTGACGACGCATGCTCGCCGATGCCGTGGTGGGCTACGGCTCGCTGGGCCGTGACCACGCCGAGGCAGTTGGCGTCGGCGGGCGGCGTTCCGCCCAGCGCCGGAGGAGCCGCGAAGAGCACGGCGATCAGTCCGGCCGACAGGCCGGTGGACAGGACGGCGGTCGATCCACGCACGGTTGGAACCTCCCTGGCGTAGTCGCGCTGAGAGGCACAACGTCGACCCGGAGGACGGTCGAATGCAAGCCTTTCCGCCACGGCCGAAACTCCTTGACAGGGTGGTGCCCCGGCCCAACGATTGGTGACCCTGCCTCGTCCACGATGGCTCGGCTCGGGTGGTTGTACGCATGATTCGACTGCGGCTCGGTGTCGGCGACGTTGCCCGAACCAGGCTCGCTGCACCTAGCCCCTATTGCGAGCTCTCAGTCAGCGCCCAGGTCATACAGCAGCCGACGAGTTCCTTCCGACGCCTCTGCGTGGCCAGCGAGGTCCGCCTCCCGGCGTCGGCGAGTCACCTTCTGGAGTTGGTGCCCGCTCACGGCAACGTTCCGGACTTCCTCGTGCCGGAGGGGGCGGGCAGCCTGGAGGAAGCCGTCGAGATCGTCATGTCCGCGCCCGCCCGGCGGATCCGGAACGATCTGGCGACCTTCCCACGGCCGGCGGCGGCGTCCTGGATGCTGGAGCTGGCGGACGGCTGCGTGTCCGCCCGGAAGGACCTGGCTTCGTCATTGCATGACTACCACGACGAGGTGCTCAAGCGGCTATGGCCGACAATCGAACACGTCGTCGAATCTGACCTCCGGTTCCGCGCATGGCAGCTGGTGACGAATGGCGTCGCAGCGACAGTGGACAGCCTGCACCCGGGCATTCGCTGGCGCGATGGAATGATCGAGGTCGACGGGCCCCTGGACGCGGATGTCGACCTGGCGGGTCGGGGCCTCCAGCTCATGCCGTCGATCTGGACCCGCCCGGGCTTCACCGTGGCCTGGGCGCAACCCACACTCGTGTACCCGTTGGCCCGCTTCGCCTGGATGGCTCCCAAAGCGACCAAGAGCCATCGCGACCCGCTGGCCGCGGTACTGGGCACCACCCGGGCACGAGTGCTCCGTGCTCTGGCAGACGAGCACACGACCAGCGGCCTTGCCCACGTGCTGGGGATCAGCCTGACATCGGCATCCACCCACGCCGCCGTCCTCCGTGATGCCGGCCTCGTGACCAGCCGACGACAGGGCCAGTCAGTCCGCCACACACTGACCAACCTCGGCGTCCAATGGACATCGAACGACCAGCTGCACGCGACGCAGTCCGTCTGACCACGGCCTACGGGTGGCTGAAGCCAAGCATGGCGCCGAACCCCCGATTCTGGCTAGGAAGTCGCCTAATCGCCGGCGGCGAAGGCTTCCACGATGCGACGCGGGACTCGCCCGCGATCGCTGACCGTATAACCATGCGCCCGAGCCCACTCGCGCACTGCCGCGGTGTCCCCGGCGCCGCGGCCGCGTCGTCGAGTCTTCGCCGCCGCATCATTGCCGGCCTTGGTGGCCGAGCGGGGTCCCGGCCGGCGTTCGACGGCGACTTCGTGTCGTTCACCGGAACCGGCGACGTGACGGCTCCGGTTCAGGGAGTCGACTTGGTGCTTCCGCCCGGTGAGGCCCCGAACTCGTCGACCAGCGGGTGTGAGGCGGAGGACTTCGACGGGTTCGTCGCTGGGAACATCGCGCTGATCCAGCGCGGGACGTGCCCATTTGTGCAGAAGGCCGTGATGGCCCAGGAGCACGGGGCCTCGGCGCTCATCCTGTTCAACGAGGGTCAGCCGGGCCGGACCGCCGTTCCCAACAACCTGCCGCTGGGCGCCGAAGGGGTCCACATCCCAGGCGTGGGAACGAGCTTCGACGTTGGCGTCGACCTGCACGACCCCGGGACCGTCGCTCGAGTAAAGACCGAGCTTCTCGAGCAGCTCGGCGAGAGCGTGAACGTGATCGCCGAGACCCCCGGTGGCGACCCGAACCGCACGGTTGTCATCGGGGCCCACCTCGACAGCGTCCCGGCAGGGCCGGGCATCAACGACAACGGCAGCGGCTCGGGCGGGATCCTGGAGATCGCCGAGGTCTACGCCGCCCAGGACCGGACACCGCGCAACAAGTTGCGGTTCATGTGGTACGGCGTGGAGGAGCTCGGGCTGGTCGGGTCAACGAAGTACGTGGAAGGACTGACCCAGGACGAGAAGGACGACATCCTCGCGATGTTGAACTTCGACATGATCGGCTCGCCGAACTTCGCCCGATACGTCTATGACGGCGACGGGACCGTCGGCCCCGAGGGACCCACGGGTTCGGGGTTCATCGAGGACGTCTTAGTCGACTACTTCGCCAGCCAGGGCCTGTTCAACGAGCCCACGGCCTTCGATGGGCGGTCCGATTACGGGCCGTTCATCGCCGAGGGGATCCCGGCCGGCGGGCTGTTCACCGGCGCAGAGGTGCCCAAGACCGCGGCCCAGGTCGCGCAGTACGGCGGCATCGTCGACGCGCAGCTCGATCCCTGCTACCACGCCGCCTGCGACACGTTCGCCGGCACCGGCGACGGTCCCAGCGCAACCGCGCCCAGGCTCGGGCTCGTGGCCCTTGACCAGATGTCCGATGCCGCCGCCCACACGGTCCTGTTCTTCTCGAAGACGAGGGTCGACGTAAGGCACACTCCGAACTAAGGCGGACCAAAAGGAAGGCCAAGGGATTGGGCGGTAGCCGCCCCCAATCCCTCGAACGCGTCCCGCCGGGATGGTTCAGCGCACCGATGACCTGTTGCGCGTGGACGGCGCCACGATCGGTCGGGGCGGGCCGTGCGGGCCAGGATTGATCCTCATGCGCGATCCCTACCGTGACCCCCACGGCGCGGCGACCACAGGCCGATCGTTCGTCACCCGCGGACCCACCAAGCGCGCGATGCACTTCGCACACGAGCGCCGACTGCGCCTCAACATCGTGACCGCCGGCACCGCCGAGACCGACGACTACCTCAACGATCTCGAGCGCCTCGCCACCCACCGGGCACTGGCCGCCGAAGACCGCGTCTGGCTCATGCAACACCGGTACTTCGTTGAGCCGACCCAGGCCCACCGCATGGCCGACCTCGTCCTCGAGGCAACGACCAGCATGTCCTTCCCCTGGGGCAAGGGCGAGCTCGTCCGCCAGCGAATCGGCGACGGGATGCTGGAGCACTCATCCCCTTGCGCCGCCTCCTGGACGCCGGCCTCAACGTCGCATGCGGCACCGACTGGGGACCGAAGAACGTCTTCGAACACCTCGCGCTGGCGATCGAGCCGACCTACGCGGCAAGCGGTCGACGGGCCCCAACCCCCGGCGTGACACGCCAGGAGGCGTTGGCGATGTGGACACGCGAGGCGGCCCATGTGCTGCGCTGGCGAGGCATCGGCTCCCTCGAGCCCGGCCACGACGCCGACCTGTGCATCGTCGACCGCGACCCCCTGCGATGCCCTCTCGACCAGCTGCCCGGGACCCGCGTGCACGCCACCATGCTCGCCGGCCGAGTCGTTCACGGAACACTGTAGAAGCCCGCCTCGGCGCCCAAAGGAACACACGGCTGGCCAGCCACGACTCCGACGATCCAGCGTGAACCGCACGCTGTCGCCACCAGGAATGCACTCGTGGTCCACACCGGCAAGAACACAGCGCACCGTCCTCCAGGCGTCTCCAGTGGCTAGGACGGCACGCCTCTTGTTCGACCGCTCGTCAGCGGTCTCGATGACGACCTGACCAAGCTGTTCCATGGCGCTCGACTCGGTGGTCGAGCAAAGCCATTGGGCCCGGAGTCGCTGCCGCGATGCCTCGGCCCGAAGCCGACCCGCACCCGCTCAAAGCTCGTGGCCGACGGTGCTGTCCACGTGGCCAGGGATGCCGCCCTCGTGGCGGTCGCCCGTGGTCGAGGTGCCCGAGGGCTCGAACATCAGGATTGAGCCGCCGGGGGACGACGGCTTGTGCTCCGTGCCCTTGGGCACGACGAACGTATCGCCCTGCCGCAGCGCGACTGTGTGCTCGCGACCGTGGCCGTCACGCAGCGCGATGTCGAACTGGCCGTCGAGGACGAGGAAGAACTCGTCCGTGTCGTCGTGGACGTGCCATACGTGCTCACCGCGGGTGTGGGCGACGCGGACGTCGTAGTTGTTGACCCGCGCCACGATCCGTGGGCTGTAGATCTCGTCGAACCCGGCCAGGGCCTGTGGGAGGTTCACG
>JBKPAA010000097.1:0-1997 GCA_046726215.1 Actinomycetota bacterium
GCGGTGGTGGGCGAGGTGGCGAGGCCGGCGGCGCGCAGGACAGCCTGTTCGGTATGGATGCGGAACCGTCAGGGCGATGTTGTTGCGGAACCTCGGGCGGGCAGCGGACGATCCGGTCGGCTCGCACGACATGTACGACGACGACGCCGTGCTCGAATTCCCGCAGTCAGGGGAGCGATTCGAGGGAGTCGCGAACATCCGTGGGTGGCGCAGCCGCTATCCGGGAACGGTGACCTATGACATCCGCCGCATCAGAGGCGCGGACGACATCTGGGTTGCGGAAATGACCGCCAGCTATGACGACGGCGAACCCCGCTACGGAGTCGACCTCCTCGAGATCAGAAATGGCAAGATCGTGCGCGAAACCATCTACGTCGGCGAACCGTTCGACGCGCCCGAGTGGCGGGCGCAGTGGAGGGTCGCGCCATAGCTGACCCGTTGGCCGGCGGGATCGAGGGACGTGCAGGGAAGGGTTGGTCCTCGTGCGTTCGCGCCGTCACCTGCGATCGTTCCGCGGTAGCCGAGGTTTGCACACCCCGACGAGGAAGGATTTTGGGGCGGCCGGCTAACCCGGTACCCGGCTGAGGCGTCATAGCTGAGGAAGCTTTCGATGGCAGCTGAGGCCGAGTTCACGGCGGCGCTCGATCGACTGGTCGAGCACGACTACGTGCGGCTCGTACGCGCGGTCGCTCTGTTCTCGGGAACGATGGAGGGAGCGCAGGATGCTGTTCAGGAGGCTCTGGCGCGGGCTCTGGAGCACTCGCGCAAGGGCCGGCACATCGACTGCCTGGAAGCCTGGGTCGTGACCACCGCGTTCAATCACCTACGCAGTCGCTTTCGCCGCGCCGCCCGGCAGCGTGAGCGGGGGGATGGGGCTGACCCCCCGTTCCCGTCGGGACCTGATGCCGAGGCGCTCGGTTCGCAGCTGCTCGACCTCCGGGCCGCGGTTCGGTCGTTGCCCCCGAGGCAACGCCAGACGGTTGTCATGCACTACTACCTGGATCAATCCATCAGCTCGATCGGCGAGGCGCTGGGCATCGGTGAGAGCGCGGTGAAAAACGCCCTCCACAAGGCACGTGTGACCCTGCTCGCCGCACTCACAGTCGACAACACACCCGGGGGCACGCAATGAGCGACATCGACTCCCTGATTCGTGAGCGCCTCGATGCGGCCGCCGCCTTCGACGTCGACACGGACCCACAACGGGTGCGCCAGAACGTCGCCCGCCGGCAACGTGGTATCCGGCGTCGACGCCGAACCGCCGTCCTTCTCGGCGCTCTGGCGGCCGCGGGCGTCGCTGGCGGCGTAGTCCGCATCGTCGAGCAGGACTCCGGAGGGGAAGTCGCCGTGCGGGCGCCCGACAGAACCACCGCACCCACAGATGACGCCGAACCATCCCCCGGGGCCCCCCCACATTTCGATCCCGCACCCGGCTGGGAGACCGTCCAAGTGGGCTCAGGGGCGACGGCAGCCAATGTTCCCCTCGGCCGTGCCACCTTGGCGGGAAACGTGCCGTGGGACACGGTCGAACGCCTCGGAGACGGTGACGTCGCCCTGTTTGCGATGTTCGTCCCAGTGGGCGAGACCTCTGCGGTCGACGCGATGTTCCCGCGGCGCGAGCTGCCGCTGTCGGTTGATGACGCGGAACCGGGCGGCTTGGAGGGGCAACCGGACCATGTCTATGCCGAGCGGTTGCTAGCTCACGTCAACGGCTGGAACATCGATTTGCTCGTCTTCTACGGAGGCGGCGATCCGACAGCAGTGCCGCCAGTGCGGTCTCAACCGACCGCCGAGACCCGGGCCGCGGCCCAGGAGCAACTTGCGCGGCTTGTGGTACCGGCCCACGCGTAGCCGCGCGATTTCGCGACCCGGGCGTTCTGTGCGCTCCTAGCCGTCAGTCGTCCAAGACTGCGAACAGTCTGCGGCGACCTTGGATTCCTTTCAACGCATGTTCGCCGTGGTCATCGAACACGAATGCGGGCTCGGCCACCAGATCG
>JBKPAA010000098.1:0-41751 GCA_046726215.1 Actinomycetota bacterium
CCCCCAAACTTGGGGGTCGGCTCCTGATTGGCGGCCCCCCGCGTCCGGGGGGGGTGGTGCCCGGCCCGCGCCCCCCCCCCCCCCCCCCCCCCCCACGGCGGGGGGCTCCGCCGGGAGGCTCTGCCCCCCGCACCCCCCACCGGTCATACGTACGACCGCAAGGCGTTGCGGAGGTCGCGGGCGGCGTCGATGACGGCGTCCTCGTCGACCTTCGGCGCCCGCAACTGCGAGCACAGGGCGCCGACGCGGCCGCGGAGGTGGTCCCACTCCTTGGGCCCCAGCCCGAAGGGCGGGTCGGCCCCCTCGACTGCGTGGCCCAGGTCGAGCATCGCCACCGTGCCCTCGTGGTCGTCGGGGTCGTGTTGCAGCCGGTCGGCCGCGACGAACACCTCGCCCAGCAGCTCGGCCCCGGCGGACCCGTCGTCGGCCTCCGCGGGCAGCTCGTGGGGATGGGCGACCCGGTCGAGCAGCTCGTCAACCGTCTGCTCGTCGGCGGCGTAGACGAACAGCTCATCCTCGTCCCACCCGTGGGCGATGCCGGCGGCGTCGAGCTCGTCGACCAACGCCGTCAGGCGGTCGTCGTCCCAGTCGGACAGGTCGTAGGCGACCTGGTCCTGCCCGGTGTCGAGGGTCAGGGCGGCCTCGTGGTCGCCCTCGACGATGTCGAGGATGTTCTCGACCGCCGCCTCGTCGGCCTCGGACACGTGCAGCGACGCCGCGTCCCAGCCGTGGGGGATGCCGGCCTCGCGGAGGCGATCGGTCACGGCGCTGCGCTCCATCTCGCTCCAGTCGTCCAGCTCGTAGACGACCTCGGTGCCGGCGCCGTCATCGCTGTCCCGTTCGCCCAGCGGTGTCGCGTCCGCCCCGGGCTCGGGCTCGTCGAGCTCGCCCGGGAGGCCGGAGATGGTGATGCCGAGACCTTCGTCCTCGGCCTGTTCGTACGGATCGGAGAGCTGGCCCACGAACACATTCAACCAGCCGACTATCTTCCCCGCATGGCCACCAGGCAGCGACCCGACCGCAACCTCGCGCTCGAGCTGGTGCGGGTCACGGAGGCGGCGGCGCTCGCCGCCTCCCGGTGGATGGGCCGAGGCGACAAGAACGGCGCCGACGGGGCGGCGGTCGACGCCATGCGCATCGTGCTCGACAGCGTCCCCATGGACGGCATCGTCGTGATCGGCGAGGGCGAGAAGGACGAAGCGCCGATGCTCTACAACGGCGAGAAGATCGGTGACGGCAGCGGGCCGCCCACCGACATCGCCGTCGACCCGGTCGAGGGCACGACGCTCACTGCGCTCGGGCGCGGCAACGCCATCTCGGTGATCGCGGTGTCCGAGCGGGGAACGATGTTCAACCCCGGCCCCTGCGTCTACATGGAGAAGATCGCCGTCGGCCAGGAGTCGTCCGGCGCCGTCGACATCACCAGGTCACCCACCGAGAACCTCGGGGCGGTGGCCAAGGCCAAGGGCGAGTCGGTGCGCGACGTCACGGCCGTCATCCTCGATCGTGAGCGCCACGGCGATCTCATCGCCGAGGTCCGGGCCGCAGGGGCCCGCATCCGGCTGATCCAGGACGGTGACGTGATCGGCGCCGTCTCGACGGCCTGGCCCGAGTCGGGTGCCGACATCCTCTTCGGCATCGGTGGCACCCCCGAGGGCGTCATCGCCGCCACGGCCATGAAGTGCATGGGCGGTGAGATCCAGGGACGGCTGTGGCCCCGTAACGACGAGGAACGCAAGGCGGCCATCGCCCAGGGGTACGACCTCGATCAGGTCCTCACCACCGACGACCTGGTGGGCGGCGACAACTGCTTCTTTGCGGTGACCGGCATCACCGACGGAGAGGTGCTGCGCGGCGTCCACTACCACAGCCAGGGCGCATCGACTCAGTCCCTGGTCATGCGCTCCAAGTCGGGAACCGTCCGCCTCATCAGCGCCCAGCACAAGCTCCCCAAGCTGGCCCGCTTCTCCGCCATAGATTTCGCCTGAGGCCCGCTCACATGTGATTCGCGACGCGGGCGGCCGCCCAGCGCCGGACGCGGCGGGGCACAGGTCCGGCGGCCGCCGCCGCGACCTTATTGGCCCTCCCGGTGACCACCCATGACTTGCCCGCATGGGCGGCGGCCAGAGCCTCGGCGGCGCAGTCCTCGGCCGACTGCCACGGCATCCCGAGCGGGCGCCGGGGCTCGACGCCGGCCCGCTCGTGGAACTCGGTGTGCGTGAAGCCGGGGAGCACGGTCGTGACCGTGACGCCGGTGCCGGCGAGCTCGCTCGACACCGCCTCGCCGAACATGGCCACGAACCCCTTGGTGGCGCCGTAGGTGGCGTTGCCGGGCGTGGCCTGGAGCGCGGCCATGGAGGAGATGTTCACCATCGCCCCGCGGCCCCGGGGAACCATGGCCCGCACCGCGGCGTGGGTGAGCCGCACGAGCGCCGTCACGTTGACCGCGATCTCTCGCTCCTCCACGTCGATGTCGGCGTCGATCAGCGGACCGTACGTGCCGAATCCGGCGTTGTTGACCACCAGGTCGATCGCCCGCTCGGTGTCGGCGATCCGGGCCTCGACGGCCGCCAGTGAGCCCCGGTCGGCCAGGTCCGCCGGCAGGACCTCGACCGCAACGCCGGCCGGCGTCCCGCCGCCGAGGGTGGCGGCAAGGGCCTCGAGTCGGGCCTCGTCCCGGGCCACCACGACGAGGGCGGTCCCCTCGGCGGCCAGCTGGCGGGCGAGCGCGGCGCCGATACCGGATGAGGCTCCGGTGACCAGCGCGGTGCGCCAGGTAGCGGGTGACGTGGAGGCAGCCATCGCTAGCGGAGCGTAGATGGCCGACCCGAGGCAATACGGTCCGCCGCCGACAATTCGAGGGATCAGCGACCGGCCCCCGGGCCACATTGCCTCCGGAACGCCCGGCCGGACCGCATTGCCTCGGGTGGATGTCAGCCGGGCAGCCAGCGGTGGCTGAACGTGGCGTCGGCGATCGGTCGCCACACCCGCCCTCGTCCCTCCTCCAGCACGTGGACGGCCTCGAACCGCACGTCGACGACGTAGTCGGCGAGGGCGGCCACGGCGGCGGGGATGCGTTCCGGATCGAAGTCGTCGACGAGCGTGACATGGGGGACGAACGGCAGCGTCAGCGGGCGCTCCAGCGGCGGGTGGAAGACCCGGCCCCGGAGGGCGTGCAGGCCGGCGACATCACCGTCGACCGCCAGGTAGACGACGGGTGTTGCCGGGTGGAACGTCGTTGCCGGGCCGAGCCGCAGGTCAAGCGGCCGGGTCTGCGCCGCCGCCCCCCGCAGGAGGTCGAGCGCAGGGGCCACCTCGTCCTCCCGAACGTTCACCGGCGGAACCAGCGTGAGATGGGCGGGGATGCGCCCGAGCGCGCCGTCTCCCAGGGCCCGCCGCAGGCCGTCGACCTCGGTCGCCGCCGGCTCCGGTAGCAGCAGCACGACCCCGAGGCGGCGCCGCGGCATCGGCTCGCGCCTCAGCCGGCCGGGCAGGTCGACGCGGGCTCGTCGCCGGCGGCCCGCTGCTGGAGCCAGTCGAAGGCGTCGGAGACGGCGTCGGGCACCGCTTCGCCGTGGCCCTGTCCCTTGTCGTAGACGCGGCGCTCGACGACCTGTCCCTCGCTGCACATGCGCCGCACCAGCAGCTCGCTCAGCGTCGGGGGCACCACGTCGTCGGCGGCGCTGTGCACGATGAGGATCGGGCTGTCCGTCGCCACGCGGCCGGGGTCGTTGGCCGCCGCCAGATCGGCCCACGGTTCCACCCCCGCGAGCCCGGGCCGCAGGAGCTCGGCGTTGGGCGTGCGGGCGAAGTGCCGGATCACATCGGCGACACATCCCTGGTCCACCTGCGGCAGCTCCGCCTCGCCCGCGGCCGTGAGCACCAGCCCCGGATCGGCCTGCGGATAGGCCTCGGCGAACCCGGCGATGATCATGTAGAGGAACCCGGCGATCGGCAGCGACCCGGCGGCGCTGACGATGATGGGCAGCTCGGTGGCGGGTGCCCCGGCCACCGTGCCCACGAGGTGGTAGTCCGGCACCCACTCGGCCGCCAGCTGGCCGGCCCACAGCGCGCCGTGGCCACCCTGCGAGTAGCCGAAGATCGACAGCTGGTCACCGGCCTCGGCGCCGGGGAGCCCGCGGGCGGCAAGGGCGCCGTCGAGCACGCCCCGGCCCTCGCTCTCGCCCACCAGGTAGGGATGGCGCCCGGGCGTTCCCAGCCCCTCGTAGTCGGTCAGCACGACCAGGTAGCCGGCCTCGACGAACGGCCCCATGAGGGACAGCTCCGTGGCGGCCGGATGCTTCGACGGGGCGCACTCGTCGGCGATGCCGCTGGTGCCGTGGGCGATCGTCAGCACCGGACGGCCGCCGGCCGGGGCCTCGCCCGCCGGCACGAGGGCCGTGCCGGTCAGGACGATCGGCTCGCCCTCGAGCGACTCGGACGTGTACATCATCCGCCAGGCGGTGGCCCCGCCTACGTCGAGGTCGTCGACCGGCTGGTAGCGCACGAGAGTGCCGTGCGCGTCGTCCGGCAGCGGGTCGGGCACGGCGTAGAAGTCGCCGCCGTCGAACTCCTGGGCCGTGGGGGGACCTGGCTCCGCCGGGGCCGCATCGTCGCCCCGCGCCGCGGCCTCCGACCCACCCGGGTCGTCCGATCCTGCCGAGCAGGCCGCGACCAGGCCCAGAACGGCGAGCAGGGCGGCCGATGTGCGCAGGGTCGTCGCCACGGCCGCCAGTCTCACCGAGGCGGCCCGGTCAGACGCCGCGGGCGCCGCCGGCGGCGGCCATTCGCACGTGGGCGCGGCGGGCCTCGGCCTCCGCCTCGGCGTCGTCAGCCTGCCGCATCCGTTGCTCGGCCTCATCCGCGGACTTGCGGGCGCGCTCGACGTCGATCTGGCTGCCCAGCTCGGCCACGTCCGAGAGGATCGTGACCCGGTCGTGGGACACCTCCACGAACCCCCCGTGGACCGCCGCCACCTCGTCGCCGGACGACGAGCGGATGGTCACCATCGCGATGTCGAGCGCACCGACGAATGGGGCGTGCCCCGTGAGGAAGGCCAGCTCGCCCCCTCCCACCGTGCGGGCGATCACCATGTCGGCCTCGCCCGAGTACAGGATGCGCTCGGGCGACACCAGCTCGACCTGGAGCGTCACGTGCGTCGCCTCCCGGCCGTCACTCGCCGCCGGTCCGTTGGCGCAGCTGGTCGGCCTTGCGGCGGGCGTCGTCGGCGCCGCCCACGTTGAGGAACGCCTGCTCGGGCAGCTCGTCGAGGTCGCCGTTGACCAGCGCCTCGAACGACGTCACCGTCTCGTCCACCGGGGTGAAGATGCCCTCGAGGCCGGTGAATGCCTGCGCCACGAACATGGGCTGCGACAGGAACCGCTGGATCTTGCGGGCCCGGGCCACGGTCACCTTGTCCTCCTCGGACAGCTCGTCGAGGCCCAGGATCGCGATGATGTCCTGCAGCTCCTTGTAGCGCTGCAGGATCTCCTGCACGTGGCGGGCGACCGCGTAGTGCCGCTCCCCCACGACGTCGGGCTGGAGGATGGTCGACGTCGACGCCAGCGGGTCCACGGCCGGGTAGATGCCCAGGGCCGTGATGTCGCGGGAGAGCTCGGTGGTGGCGTCGAGGTGAGTGAACGTCGTGAACGGCGCCGGGTCGGTGTAGTCGTCGGCGGGCACGTACACGGCCTGCATCGAGGTGATCGAGCGGCCCCGGGTGGACGTGATGCGCTCCTGCAGCTCGCCCATCTCGTCGGCCAGCGTGGGCTGATAGCCCACCGCCGAGGGCATGCGGCCGAGCAGCGTCGACACCTCCGAGCCCGCCTGCACGAATCGGAAGATGTTGTCGATGAACAGCAGGACGTCCTGGCCCTTGACGTCGCGGAAGTACTCGGCGATGGTCAGCGCCGACAGGCCCACACGCAGGCGGACGCCGGGTGGCTCGTCCATCTGGCCGAACACCAGCGCCGCCTTCTCGAGGACGCCGGTCTCCTTCATCTCCAGATAGAGGTCGGTGCCCTCGCGGGTGCGCTCGCCCACGCCGGCGAACACCGACACGCCGCCGAACTGCTCGGCGACCCGCCGGATCATCTCCTGGATGAGCACGGTCTTGCCCACTCCGGCGCCGCCGAACAGGCCGATCTTGCCGCCCCGCAGGTAGGGGGTGAGCAGGTCGATGACCTTGATGCCGGTCTCGAAGACCTCCTTGCGGGGCTCCAGGGCGTCGAAGTCGGGCGCCGGGCGGTGGATGTCCCAGTGGTCCTCGATCTTGGAGGCGTCGAGCTCGGGGACGTCGAGTGGTTCGCCGATCACGTTGGTCACGTGCCCGAGCACGCCGTCCCCCACCGGCATGGTCAGACCGGAGCCCAGGTTGCGCACGGGGGTGCCCCGGGTGAGGCCGTCGGTGGGCCGGAGGCAGATGGCCCGTACCCGCGACTCGCCGATCTGCTGGGCCACCTCGGCCCGCACCGGGATGTCCTGGCCGTCGACGGTGACGGTCATCTCGAGCGCGGTGTTGATGGCGGGCACGGCGTCGGCGGGGAACTCGACGTCGACGACCGGGCCGGCGATGGCGACGACGCGGCCGTCCTTGAGCGTCGCACCGGTCTCGGTGCTGGTGTCGGTGACGGTCATTTCCTGTGCTCCTAGGTGCCTTGATGGCGGGAGGGTTCGAGGCGATCGGACAGGACGTCGGCGGACATGAGCGCGTGGTCGACCAACAGATCGCTCCCGTCCGCCTTGGCGGCACGCATGGCCTCGGCGCCTCCGACGATCTCCATGATCTCGGTGGTGATGGCGTCCTGGCGGGCCCGGTTCATCGCCCGGCTATAGCGGACGATGAGGTCCTCGGCGTTGTCGGTGGCCGACTTCATGGCCCGCTGCTGGGCGGCCAGGAACGATGCGGCCCCGTCGAGCAGCGCGGCGTAGAGGCGGGCCTCGACGTACCGGGGCAGCAGCCGGTCGAGGATCTCCTGGGGATCGGGCTCGAACTCGTAGTCGGCCTGGGGGCCCTCGGCCGCCTGCTCGATCATCGACCGGTCGAGCGGCACGAACCGCCGGATCACCACCCGCTGCGAGGCGACCGACAGGAACTGGGTGTAGGTCAGCTCGACCAGGTCGTACTCGCCCGACCCGAACTGGGTGACGACGTGCTCGGCGATCGACCGGGCGTCCTCGTAGGCGGGCTGATCGGCGAAGCCCTGGAAGTGGGCGTCGATGTCCCACCCCCTGAAGCGGAAGTAGGTCGCCGCCTTCTTGCCCACGGTGACGAGACGGGTCCGGCGACCGTCGGCCCGCTGGCGCAGCATCGACCGCTCCGCGGCCCGGATCACCGAGCTGTTGTAGGCGCCACACAGGCCCCGGTCGGCGGCGATGACCACGTAGGCCACCGTGCGCACGTCGTCGCGCTCGGTGAGCAGAGGCGAGTCGCCGCCGGCGCCGGCCGCCGCCAGGTTGCGGAGGACCTCGGTGATCCGCTCGCTGTAGGGCCGCGCGGCCGCCACCCGCTGCTGGGCCTTGACGATCCGGCTGGTGGCGATGAGCTCCATCGCCTTCGTGATCTTCTTGGTCGCCTGCACCGAGCGGATCCGCCGGCGAAGCGCCCGTTCCTGGCCGCCGGGCATGGGGTGCTCAGGCCTCCACCGACTCGGGGGACTCGGGGGCGGCCTCGCCACCCACGGCCTGGCCGGTCGCGGGGTCGATTGCCGGGGCCGGCTCGGCGGTCTCGCCACGGGCCCGGGCGGCCGCCTCGTCGGCCGCCTCCTCCCACGAGAACTGCTCGGCGAACTCCTTGATCGCAGCATCGACGGCTTCGAGATCGGGAATGTCCCCGCCGGTGCGGATCGCATCGAGGATGTCGCCGTGGCGGACGCGGAACCACTCCAGCAGCTCCCCCTCGAACCGGCGAACCTCCGCGACCGGCACCGAGTCGAGGTAGCCGTTGGTGGCGGCGTAGAGCGACACCACCTGCTCCTCCACCGGCATCGGGCTGTTGAGCGGCTGCTTGAGCAGCTCCACCAGCCGGTAGCCGCGATCGAGCTGGGCCTGCGACACCTTGTCCAGCTCGGACCCGAATGCCGCGAAGGACTCGAGCTCGCGGAACTGCGACAGGTCACCCTTGAGCGTCCCCACCGCAGTCTTCATGGCCTTGATCTGGGCGTTGCCGCCGACCCGAGACACCGACAAGCCGGTGTCGAAGGCGGGGCGGACACCGGACTTGAACAGGTCGTCCTGGAGGTAGATCTGGCCGTCGGTGATCGAGATCACGTTGGTGGGGATGTACGCCGAGATGTCGCCCGCCTTGGTCTCGATGACCGGCAGCGCCGTCAGCGAGCCCGCGCCCCTGTCATCGGAGAGCTTGGCGGCCCGCTCCAGCAGGCGGCTGTGAAGATAGAACACGTCGCCGGGGTAGGCCTCGCGGCCCGGCGGCCGGCGCAGCAGCAGCGAGATCTGGCGATAGGCCTCGGCCTGCTTGGACAGGTCGTCGTAGACCACGAGGGCGTGCTCGCGGTTCTCCATCCAATGCTGGCCCATCGCGCACCCGGCGTAGGGCGCCAGGTACTTGAACGGCGCGGGGTCGGAGGCGCCGGCCACGACCACGACCGTGTAGTCGAGGGCGCCGTGCTCGGCGAGGGTCGAAACCGTGTTGGCGACCGTCGACTCCTTCTGACCGATCGCCACGTAGATGCACTTCACGCCCAGGCCGCGCTGGTTGATGATCGTGTCGATGGCGACGGTGGTCTTGCCGGTCTTGCGGTCGCCGATGATCAGCTCGCGCTGACCCCGGCCGATCGGCGTCATGGCGTCGATGGCCTTGATGCCGGTCTGGAGCGGCTGGTGCACCGGTTGCCGGCCCATGATGCCCGGCGCCTGGATCTCCATGCGGCGGTCCTCGACGCCCACCAGCGCGCCCCGCCCGTCGATGGGGTTGCCGAGGGCGTCCACCACCCGTCCGATGAGGCCGTCACCGACCGGCACCGACAGGATGCGGCCGGTGGCCTTGACGGACTGACCCTCCTTGACCTCGGCGGCATCGCCCAGCACGACGCAGCCGATCGACTCCTCGTCCAGGTTGAGGGCCAGCCCCACTGCTCCGCTCTCGAACTCCAGCAGCTCGTTGACGGCGGCGTCGGGGAGCCCCGCCACCGTGGCGATGCCGTCGCCGACCTCGGCGACCCGCCCGACCTGTGCCGTCTCGACGCCTGGCTTGAAGTCCTCGAGGTTCTTGCGGAGCGCGTCGGCGATGTCGTCGGTGTTGATGGTCAGCTCTGCCATCGGTCTCGTTCCTCGTTCCTCAGAATGCGTTCTTCAGCTGGTCGAGCCGGCGGCGCACCGAGCCGTCGATGACGGTGTCACCGACCTGGGCAACGATCCCGCCCAGCACCGACGGATCCACCACGACCTTGACCTCGACCTGCTTGCCGGTGGCGTCCTCCAGCGCTTTGGCCAGCCGCTCGCGCTGGTCCTCGGTGAGCGGAACCGCCGACCGCACCTCGGCCACCTCCTTGTTCGCCTCGGCCGCGCTCATCTCCACCAGGCGCTTGATGATCCTGGGCAGCTCCCGAGCCCGGCCGGTGCCGACGACCATCGACACGAGCGCCACGGTGGTCGGCGAGGCCTTCCCGCCCAGCAGGTCCTCCACGATCTGCTGGCGCCGGGCCGCCGGGATGCCGGCGTCGGTGAGCGCCTTCCGCAGCTCGTCGTTGCCCTGCAGCATCTGCGAGAAGCGGAACAGCTCGTCCTCCACCTCCCCGAGCGTTCCCTCCGCGCGGGCCACCCCGAAGAGCGCCTCGGCGTAGGCGAGCGTGCGGTCGTCTGCCATCTCGGCGTTGCTCCTAGGAGGGAGTGGTGGCGCCCGCTCTCACGAACGCTGCGCCGCCACCTGGTTGATGTAGTCCTCGATCAGCTGGGTCTGTGTGGCCTCGTCCAGGCTGCGCTGGACCACCGTCTCGGCGGCGCCGATGGCGAGCTGCGCCACCTCGCCCCGGAGGTCGGACACCGCCTGGACCTTGGCCGACTCGATGTCCGCCACCGCCCGGGCCCGGAGCTCGGCCAGCTCGGCCTGGAGACGCGACTCCTGGTCGCGCTTGATGCGGTCGGCGGCCTGGCGGGCCTCCTCGATGATCCGCCCGGCCTCGGCCCGGGCGTCGTTGAGCTGGGCCCTGTACTCGGCGAGCACGTTCTCGGCGTCCACCTTGGCGGTCTCGGCCGCCTGCAGGTCGGTGCGGATGCGTTCGGTTCGGTTGTCCATCATCTTCCTGACCTGCGGGTAGGCGAACTTGTAGAGGATGAACATCAGCGCCGCGAAGCTGATCGAGCCCCACACCAGCTCGCTGGTCGCCGGCAGGATCGGGTTCGGGGCTTCCTGGCAGGCCTCGGGGTCATCCGCTTCCTCGGCCAGGCGGATGCACTCCTCGGTGTCCTTGGAGAGCTGCGGCTCGTCCTGCCCTTCCTGCGCGCTGGCGGGAGACGCCAGGGCGAGCAGCCCGCCGGCGACGAGCAGCAGGCCGGCGAACAGTATGCGGGTGCGCACGGGAGGCCTCCTCAGCCCGCGATGATGAACGCGAGCACGAAGCCGAACAGGGCCAGTGCTTCGGTGAAGGCGATGCCGAGGAACATGGTGGTGCGCACCATGCCGGCGGCCTCGGGCTGGCGAGCCATGGCGGTAATGGCGTTGCCGACCACCAGGCCGATGCCGATGCCGGGGCCGATGGCCGCGCCGCCGTAGACGATGCCTCGGCCGACGGCGGTGAGGCCCTTCTCGAGCTCGCCTTCGGCCTGTTGGGCTAGGACGTGAAGCACGGGTTTCGTCTCCTTGGTGTTGTGCTCAGTGCGCGGGGTGTAGCGAGCTGTCGATGTAGACGGCAGCCAGGATGGTGAAGATGTAGGCCTGCAGGAACGACACCAGCAGCTCGAACGCCATCAGGAAGATCAGCAGCGCCAAGGGCAGCGCCCCCCCGAGGATGGTCGAGGCGAACAGCGCCTGGGTGATGACCGCGAAGGTCACCAGCAGCAGGTGGCCGGCGATCATGTTGGCGAAGAGCCGGACGGCCAGGGAGAGGGGCCGCGTGAAGAGGATGGTGATCAGCTCGACGAACGCGACCAGCGGCAGGATCGCCTTGGGGACGCCGGGGGGGATCGTGGAGTTCTTGAAGTAGCCGATGGGGCCCTGGTGGCGGATCCCGACGATGATGTAGACGAACCACACCAGGATCGCCATGAACATCGGGAGGGCCATGCGGGCGTTCACCGGCATCTGCACCAGCGGGATCAGCTCCCAGAGGTTGCAGGTGAGGATGAACGTGAACAGCGTGAGCAGGAACGGCATGTAGCGCCGGCCGTCGGGCCCGATCGTCTGCATCACGATCTGGTCCTCGACGAACTCGACGGTGCTCTCGGCCACGTTCTGGACCCCGGTCGGTACCAGCTTGGGCTGACGCGTGGCGACGTAGAACAACCCGAACACGATCGCCACCGAGAGCCACATCAGCAGCACGACCTTGTTGACGCCGAAGACGTCGCCGCCGAACAGCGTCGGCCACTCGGTGAGGTGGCTGATCGGCGGAAACTCGAGGCCGAGGATCACGGGTGCACTGCCTCCTTGTCGGGCGGCTTGAGCGCAGGGAAGGCCAGGGACGCGGACACGTAGCGCAGCTCCCAGAACAGGAGCCCGAGGTGGGTCACGAGCACGGTCACGCCGAGGGCCACGAGGTCGATCCAGGGCTCGTCATTGACCAGCAGCATCACGACGGTGACCAGCCCCATCCGCACGGCGAACCCACCCAGGGCGACGACCATGAGCAGGTTCAGGGACCGGCGGGCCGCCCAGGACAGGGCTAGGGCGGCCAGCAGCAGGTTGACGACCACCAGCGCGATCGCTACGCCGGCCGACGATGCCCCGGCGGTTCCCCAGATGGCGGCGGCGGCGATCACGACGAGAGGGGCGAACCAGACGCCGCGCTTGAGCATGTCGAACGCCAACTCCCGTTCCACGGCGGGAGCGTCGGGCACGGGCGCCCGCAGGTCGGCGGCGGTGATCCTCACTCCCCAGCCTCCTCCGGCTCGGTGCCCGGGCTCAAGCCCACGACCCGCGCCTGCTCGTCGCGCATCCGCGCGTCGTAGAGGGCGAAGTGCTTCCAGATCTCGTAGCAAACGGTGAAGAGGAAGAGCACCAGCAGGAACGCCGGCGACGTGCCGAGCCAGACATCCAGGCGCCAGCCGATCAGGGCCATCAGGGCCGGGGTCACCGCCAGCTCGAACGCCGTCGACAGCGCGTCACCGGCACCTCGGTTCAGCTCACGCCTCGCGGACAGATCGGCCACCCCTCGCTCCTTGCCTTCAGGGCCCCTCACAAGTTGCGCTCGGGGACCTTGTGAATTGATTCCCAATCTACCGGACACGGTCTATCCCGCGGCAAATCAAGGATCCGCAGGGGACGGCGCGGCAGGTTAGCAACCTCGCGAGTCGGGCTTGCTACCCGGCAAACCTGGTGCGTTCTGTACGCGGGATCGGCCGCGCCGGCGGCCGATCCCGCGGGGAAAACGCGAGACTCCGGTCGTGCCCACCGACCTCCTTGCCGGCCACGCCCTGAACGCGACCGACCGTGTCGCCATCATCGACGGCGATACCTCGATCACGTTCGGGGAGCTCAACCGCAACGTCAACCGCCTGGCCAACGGGCTGCTGGCGCTCGGCGTGCGGCCGGGCGGGCGGGCGGTGTGGTGCGGACCGAACAGCGTGCCGGTCCTGACCTTCCTCCACGCCGCCCGCAAGATGGGACTGGTGGCGGTGCCGCTCGCGTACCGGTTCACCGCCGAGGAGATGCAGTACGTCATCGACAACAGCGACGCCGTGCTCGTGGTCGTCGATGCCGAGCAGGCCGACAGGGTGGCGGCGGTGCGCGACCGGCTCGCCAAGGTCCGCCACGTCGTGGTGTTCGACGGTCCGCCGTTCGAGGGCGCCTTGTCCTGGGACGACGTCGGCGCCGTCCGGCCCGGCGACGAGGGGCCCGCGGGCGACGCCGAGCCCCGCACCGAGGGTGACGCCACGGCGGGGGCGACGATGATCTACACCTCGGGCACCACCGGCAGGCCCAAGGGAGCCCTGCGGACGTCGACCGACCCCGCCCTGGTCATGACGCTGCTGCAGGAGTTGCGGTTGCGGCCCGGCGAGGAGGTCCACATCACATCGGGGCCCCTCTACCACTCGGGCCCGCTGGCCTGGGCAGTCCTCACGCACACCCTGGGCGGGAGCATCGTGGTGCTGCGCCACTTCGACGCCGAGCGGTGGATCGACCTCGTGCGCGAGCACCGGGTCACCAACACGTTCTCGGCGCCCACCCAGCTCAAGCGGATCGTGTCCCTGCCCGACGAGGTCCTGGCCCGCGCCGACCTGTCGTCGATGCGGTCGCTGGTGGCCAACGCCGCGCCGGTCCCGTACGCGCTGAAGCAGGAGGTCATCGCCAAGCTCGGCGACGGCTTCCTGTTCGAGGTCTACGGCTCGACCGAGCTGGGCGTCGACACGATCCTGCCGCCCGAGGACCAGCTGCGGAAGCCGGGCTCGTGCGGCCGCCCCTACGGCACCGTGCAGGTCAGGATCGTGGGACCCGATGGGCGGGAGCTGCCCGCAGGCGAACCGGGCGAGCTGTTCATCCGCAGCGCGCTGGCGCTCGACGGCTACCACCGCACCGCCGAGCGGATCAGCGACCGCGACGGATGGAAGTCGGTGGGCGACATCGCCTACGTCGACGACGAGGGCTACGTCTACATCTGCGACCGCAAGAACGACATGATCATCAGCGGCGGGATGAACATCTACCCGGCGGAGATCGAGGCGGTGCTGCACGCCCATCCCGACGTCATGGACGCCGCCGTCTTCGGCGTGCCGTCGGACGAGTGGGGGGAGTCGGTCCACGTCGTCATCCAGCCCAAGGCCGGGCACACGGTTGACCTCGGTGCCCTGGAGGCCCATGCCTCCGAGCACCTCGCCGGCTACAAGCGCCCCCGGTCCTGGGAGGTGCGGGCCGAGCTGCCCCGGACCGAGTCGGGCAAGCTGCTCAAGCGCCTCCTGCGCGACGAGCACCGGCGGGGTCGCGCCAGCCGGGTGTGACCCCCTGGGCCTCCGGCGCCTCCGGCCCCGGGATCTCGGTGGGCGTGACGCCGGAAACGTCCGGCCGCTTGGCCAGCATGCCGGGGCCGAAGATGGTGTAGAGGAACAACCCCAGCGCCACCACGCCGAGCGGCACGAACGACGTCCCCTTCCCCGTGTACACGGGGATGAGCACGAGCGCCGACAGCAGGCCGGTCCACGCCCACAGGATCAGCACCGTCCGCCGGTGTCCGTGGCCCAGGCGCAGGAGCCGGTGGTGGAGGTGCCCCTTGTCGGCGATCGTGAGCCCCGCCCGACCCTTGGCCCGCCGCAGCAACGCCCAGGCGGTGTCGAGTATGGGCACGCCCAGGATGACCAGCGGCAGGAACAGCGGGGCGAAGAAGAAGAACGTCTGGCCCCGCACCTCGGCATCGGTGTTGCCGCCGATGGCGATGGTGGCCGCGGCCATGAGGACCCCGAGGCTCAGCGCCCCGGCGTCGCCCATGAACAGCTTGGCGGGGTGGAAGTTCCACGGCAGGTAGCCGATGCAGGCGCCCAGCACGCACGCGGCGATGAGGGCGCCCATGTTGTCGTCGCGGATGATGGCGTCGTTGTTGTCGAGGAACTCCGCGAACATCAGGATCGCCCCCGCGGCGATCGCCACCACTCCCGCCGCCAACCCGTCGAGCCCGTCGATGAGGTTGACCGCCATGGCCATGCCGACCACCCACAGCACCGTGATGAGCGTGGCCAGGTCGGGCGGGAGGGCCACGAGCCCCACGAAGGGGATGCGGAAGAACACGATCGTGAGGCCGGCGATGGCGAGGACGCTGCCGGCCAGCACCGAACCTGCGGTCTTGGCCGGTGCCGACACCTCGCGGAGGTCGTCCAGCTGGCCGACGACGTAGATCGTCACCACCGCCAACACGACGCCCAGCGGCTGGGCGATGGTGCGGAACGTCGCCGCAAACTGGCCGCTCATCCACGCCACCGCGAAGGCCACCAGCACGCCGGCCACGATCCCCGCACCCCCCAGCACCGGCGTGGGCAGGGTGTGCATGCGGCGGGCGTCGGCGTAGGCGACGGCGCCGATGCGGAACGACAGGGTCCGCAGCAGCGGCATCGACGCGAAGCTGACGACGAAGGCCGTGCCGATGACGATGAGGTAGCCGATCACCGCGTCAGCTCCCCCGGCGAGGTCAACCGGGGTACGGGGCGAACTTGGAGCAGAGCGCGAGGACCTCGTCGCGGATCGCGGCGATCGCGCCCTCGTCCTCGCGGTGCGTGAGCACCTGGTGGATGAGGGAGGCGACCTGGGCCATCTCGGGGGCACGCATGCCCTGCGTGGTGACCGCCGGCGTGCCGATGCGCAGGCCGCTGGTGATGTACGGCGGGCGGGGGTCGTCGGGCACCGTGTTCTCGTTGAGGCTGATGCCGGCGCGGTCGAGGGCCAGGCGGGCCTTCTTGCCGGACACGTCGGCGTCGAAGCTCCGGAGGTCGACCAGCATGAGGTGGGTGTCGGTGCCACCCGACACCAGGCGCAGGCCGGCACCCGCCAGACCCTCGGCCAGCGACGCCGCGTTGTCGACGATGTCGCGCGCGTAGTCGGCGAACTCCGGCTGCGCGGCCTCGTGGAGGGCCACCGCCTTCGCCGCGATCACGTGGTCGAGGGGTCCCCCCTGCAGGCCGGGGAACACGGACTTGTCGATCTTCTCGGCCAGCTCGGCGGTGGTGAGGATCGCCCCCGCCCTCGGCCCTCGGAGCGTCTTGTGGGTGGTGAGGGTGACGACGTCGGCGTGCGGCACCGGGTTCGGGTGGACGCCCCCGGCGATGAGCCCGGCCACGTGGGCGGCGTCGAACATGAACAGGGCTCCCGCCTCGTCGGCGATCTGGCGGAACGGCTCGGGCTCGATGATGCGGGGGTAGGCGGTGGCTCCCGTGACGATGAGCTTGGGGTTGTGCTCGAGCGCCAGGTCTCGTACCTGGTCGAGGTCGATGCGCTCGTCGCTGGGGGTCACGCCGTAGGACACGAAGCGGTAGAGCCTGCCGCTGGCGTTGACGGGAGAGCCATGGGTGAGGTGGCCGCCCTGATCGAGCCGCAGGCCGAGGACCGTGTCGCCGGGCTCGAGCAGGCCCATGTAGGCGGCCATGTTGGCGTTGGCGCCCGAGTGGGGCTGGACGTTGGCGTGCTCCGCCCCGAACAGCGCCTTGGCTCGCCCGCGGGCCAGCTCCTCGACCTGGTCGATGACCTCGTTCCCGCCGTAGTAGCGCTTGCGGGGATAGCCCTCGCTGTACTTGTTGGTGAGGACCGAGCCGGTGGCGCGCAGCACCGCGGGCGACGTGAAGTTCTCGCTCGCGATGAGCTGCAGCGTGGTGTTCTGGCGTTCGACCTCCCGCTCGATCAGGCCGAACAGCTCGTCGTCGGGGACAGGGGGCCAACCCATGCTCATGCCTCTTCCTCGATCTCGGCGATCTGGGCGATTCGGCGCTCGTGACGGCCGCCCTCGAAGGGCGTCGAGAGCCAGAGGGTCAGGATCTCGTCGGCGAGCTGGGGGGCGATGATCCGCGCGCCGACCGACAGGACGTTGGCGTCGTTGTGTTCACGGGACATCCGTGCCGTGTACAGATCGTTGCACAGCGCCGCGCGGACCCCGCGGATCTTGTTGGCCGCCATCTGCTCACCCTGGCCCGACCCCCCGAGGACGATGCCGCGGTCGGCCTCGCCCTTGACCACGGCGCGGCCCACGGCCGCACAGATGGGCGGGTAGTCGACCGGTTCCTCGCTGTGGGTGCCCAGGTCGTCTACGTCGTGGCCCAGCGAGATCAGCGTCTCGCTCAGGTGCGCCTTCAGGGCGTACCCGGCATGGTCGGATCCGATGGCGACCCGCATGTCACCGGCCACCGGTGGCGGTCAGGGTCCCGCCGCAGATCGAGCGGGCGGCCGGCGGGCCTGGGTGGGCCGCGCTTCGGGGCGGGCCGCCGGTCAGCAATGCCACGAGCCGCCGGAGCAGGATGTCGAGCTCGCCGGCGGCCTCCTCGTAGGCGGCGCGGGGCCCGCCCACGGGATCGGGGATGTCGTCGTCGTGGTCATCGCCCACGAGCGCAACGCTGGCGCGCCGAGCGCCGACGCGAGCCAGCCAGTCGGGGAGGGACTCGTCCGGCCCGCGGGGCCCGGTCTGCCCGCCGAGCCGCACCAGCTCCCTGAGCGCGAAGGTGCGGTCGGCGGCGGCTCCGATGGCGACCGCCTCTCGGGCGTGCTCGCGGGCCATGCCGATGATCAGCGGCGTCGACCGGACGACCTCGGGGTCGATGGTGTGGCTCACGTGCCGGCTGACGTCGATGCCGCGCGCGGCCATCACCGCAATGGCGTCGCGTGTGGCGGGTGCGCCACCCCGCAACAGACCGGCGGAGCCGATGTCGGCGCCGGCACCGTTGTCGGCGAGGAGCCTGCGCAACATGCCCTCGGCCATGACGGAACGACACTGGTTGGCAGTACAGATCAGGAGAATGTCGATTGTCGCAGTGTAGACAGGGTCGATGGCACTCGATCCGCGCACCCCCGTGCTCGTCGGCGCCGGGCAGTGGAGCAACCGCGTGGACCGGGGGGAGGCGGCCGTGGAGCCCGCCGTCATGATGGTGGAGGCCCTGCGACGGGCGGGCGAGGACAGCGGCGCCGGTGCCCGGATCCTGGTGGGCGCCGACGCGGTGAGGGTGTCGCGGTCGCTCTCGCGCCAGTACCCCAACCCGGCGCGTGTGGTGGCCGAGCGCCTCGGCGCCACGCCCCGCGACGAGGCCGTCTCCCCCATCGGGGGCAACGAGCCGCAGGCCCTGGTGGCGCAGGCCAGCCGCGACATCGCCGACGGCGACGCCGACACCGTCCTGATCTGCGGTGCCGAGGCGTGGCGGACGCGGTCGTCGACGCGGCGCGACCAGCGTGAGCAGCTCGGGTGGACGAGGCAGGATGGCAGCGTGCCGCCGGCCCGCCGGACGGCACCCGACTTCCAGCTCAACCACCCGGCGGAGATGTCCCGCCACGTGTACGCGCCGCCCCAGGTGTACGCCCTGTTCGAGCAGGCCCTGCGTGCCGCCGACGGCTGGTCTGTCGACGACCACCTGGTGCGCGTCGGCGAGCTGTGGGCCCGGTTCAACGCGGTGGCGGTCGGCAATCCCCACGCCTGGATCCGCGACCCGCTTACCGCCGAGCAGATCCGCACCCCGACCGCCGACAACCGCTGGATCTGGTGGCCCTACACCAAGCTCATGAACGCCAACAACGCGGTCGAGCAGTCGGCGGCGCTGATCCTGTGCTCGGTGGCCCGGGCCGAGGCGCTGGGCGTGCCCCGCGAACGCTGGGTGTTCCCCCGGGCCGCCACTCAGGCGCACGACACGTACATCCTCTCGCACCGCCGCGACCTGCACTCGGCGCCTGGCCTGCGGGCCGCCGGCCGCGCGCTGCTGGCGCTCGTCGACGCCGGCCCCGACGAGCTCGCGCATATCGACCTCTACTCCTGCTTCCCGTCCGCCGTGCAGGTGGCCGCCGACGAGATCGGGCTCGGGCTCGACCGCCAGCTGACGGTCACCGGCGGGTTGTCGTTTGCCGGCGGGCCCTGGAACAACTACGGCACCCACGCGATCGCCACCATGGCGAACGTGCTCCGGGGGGACCCCGGCAGCCTGGGGCTGGTGACCGGCGTCGGTGGCTACCTGACCAAGCATTCCCTCGGGATCTACTCGACGGACCCGCCCCCGGATGGGTTCCGCTGGGCCGACGCACAGGACGAGGCGGAGCCGATGGCGCGCCGGGAGCTGGCCGAGACGGTGGACGGCACGGCCACGGTGGAGTCGTGGGTGGTCCTGCATGGGCGGAACGGCGAGCCCGAGCGGGTGCTGGCGGCCTGCCTGCTCGACGACCGCCGGCGCGCCTGGGCGTCGTCGGACGACGCCGACACCGTGGCCGAGCTCCGCACCGGTGCCGAGCAGGTCGGCCGGGTGGTCAAGATCGGCCCCGAGGGCGCCCTGCTCCTCTGACCCGCCGGCGGGCCGGGGAGAGCCGAGGCAATACGGTCCGCCGGGCGGACCTCGAGGCAATGCGGCCCGGGGGCCGGTCGCTATTGCCTCGAGAGCCTCGGGGCGGACGTTATTGCCTCGGGATCGCCATTGGCGCTGGCCGGCTTGGGCGTCGGTGGGCCGATGCGCACCTCGGTGATGGCCCGCCCGTCGACCGAGAGCACCTCGATCGTGCGGCCCGCCACCTTCGCCCGGTCCCCCGGTGCCTCGGGGACGCGACCGAGGACATCGAGCACCAGCCCTGCGACCGTGGCGTACGGTCCCTCCGGCATGCCGTGCACACCCACGTCCTCCAGGTCGTGCACGGGGAATCGGCCTGGCAGCACCAGCGATCCGTCGGGCTCGCGGCGCACCGCGACGACGTCGCGATCGGTCTCGTCGTAGATCTCACCGACGAGCTCCTCGAGCAGGTCCTCGACGGTGATGATGCCGGCGGCGGCCCCGTGCTCGTCCACGACCAGGGCGAGCTGCAGGCGGCGGACCTGCATCTCGTGGAGGACGTCGAGCACGCCCGCCGTCTCGGGGAACGCCGCCAGCTCGCCCACCCGCTCGCGTACCGGCTCGTCACCCGGACCGAGCAGGTCGCGCAGGTGGACGATGCCGACGACCTCGTCGAGGCTGCCGTCGTGCGCCACCGGCGCCCGCGAGTGGCCGCTGCGGGCCAGCGCCCCGAGCGCCTCGGCGACCGGCTGGTCGGCGTCGAGCACGAACACGTCGGGCCGAGGGCGGAGGACCTCGTCGAGTGTGCGCTCGGAGATCTCGAAGGCCCCGTCGATGATGAGCCTCTGCTTGGCGGTGAACGACGCCTGCGTGCCGACCAGCTCGCGCAGCTCGGCCTCCGTGACCTCCTCGCGCTGGACCGAGGGGTCGCCGCCCATGATGCGGACCACGACGTCGGTGGACCGCGACAGGAGCCAGACCACCGGCCGCGTCAGCGTTGCCATGGCCGCCAGCGGGCGGGCCGCCAGCAGGGCCCAGCGCTCGGCCCGCTGCATGGCCACCCGCTTGGGGGCCAGCTCGCCGATGACCAGCGTGACGTAGGACAACACGAGGGTGATCAGCACGATCGACACGGCGCGTGAGGCACCACCGAGGAACCCGAGCGACCCCTCGAGCGGCTCGGCCAGCGACACGGCGGCGGCCGCCGACGCCAGGAAGCCGGCCAGCGTTATGCCGATCTGGATCGTGGCCAGGAAGCGGTTCGGGTCGCGGGCGAGGCGAGCCACCAGCGCCCCCGTCGACGAGCGCTGCTCCAGCTGCTGGAGCTGCCCGTCGCGCAGCGACACGAGCGCCATCTCCGTGCCCGAGAACGCGGCGTTGAGCAACACCAGCACGAGCACCAGTCCGAGCTGCAGCCAGTGCCCGCTCACGACGAGCTACCGGGTGGGACGGGCGTCGGGCCCGCTGGAGGGTCTGATGGGTGATTCACAGTGACTTGATCAGGCTAATGAGTGAGCGTCGCTTCCGCGGATGGCGTGCACCATCCCCAACGCCCTGGGCGACGGACGACGGGTTGCCGGCGGAATCGACCCTCATTCGGAGCCGTCCATCGGCCGGAAGCCGGCGCCCTGGCGCAGTGCCCGACGCACCTGCCCGGGGTCGTCGAGGTCGACGGTGTTGGGGTCGACGCCCAGCTCGCTCAGGTGGTCGCGGAGCAGCTCGTGGCTGGACCGCACGATCGCCTCCGGCGGGGGCGCGAACTCGTCCGGCGGTATGGGGTCGTCCATCACCACGTCGGTGAGCTCGATCGTCGAGCACGGCTGGCCCTCCAGCGACCCCTCGTGGCGGAGCACGATGCCGGTGCGGGCCTCGAACCAGAAGCGGTGCTCGACGCCCAGGAACTCCTCCGGCAGCCGCGATGCAGGCGCTGCGGGACCGGCCGCATGGACGAACCCGCCGCCGCGGCCGAGCGGTCGTGGGTAGGCGTCGACCGTCCAGCAGAAGCGGCCGGCGCGCTCGTCGGGTTCGGGATCGCCGAAGTCGAGCCAGCCCGCCAGCCGTGCCGGGTACAGGCAGGCGCCGATGGGACCGGCGTCGTGGATCGTCGCCCGGCTCGAGTCGCGCTCGGTCACCAGCGACCCGGTGCCCACCCAGCTCTGGTGTCCGTCGTTGACGGCGATGTGGCCGCGCCCGACGACGCGCCAGCGGTCGGGGAGGGCGACGAGAACGTACGACGTGGACTCGTCGATGGGCGGCGGGCCCTCACCGGCGAGGTCGTCGGCCTCCTCGCCCTTCTCCGCGAACGGCTCCAGGACGGATCCCTCACCATCGACGCCGGACACCCCCGCCAGGTGCTCGTGCACGGACACAGCCAGCGGGTGGTCGATGCAGCGGGTCAGCGCCGCCTCAATTGTGCGCAGAGGCCCGGGCGCCGCATCGACCAGCGCCAGGAGGTCTCGCCGAGTCATCATCGGCCGAAAGATACGGTTGGTCGGAGACCGACGCCATCAGCAGTGGCGAGTCGGTCGACAGACCGACGCCATCACGGGGTGGCGGGTGGGGGTCGGGCTGGAGGGTGGGGGTCGGGCTGGAGGGTGGGGGTCGGGCTGGAGGGTGGGGTCGGGCCGGAACGTCATCCGCGGGCCGCGGCCCTGACCTCCGCCAGCGCGATGGGGCCCTCGCGGAGCAATCTCCACGTGGTTTCGGTGACGGCCACGACCGTCGAGGGCGGCGCCTCGCAGCACCCGCCGTCGAGAACGAGCGGCAGCGCCGAACCGAAGGCGGCCGCCACGCCCTCGGCGGTCGGCGACGTGGGCTCGCCATGGCGGTTGGCGCTGCTCGTGGCGATCGGCCCGACGGCAACGGCAATCGACCGCACCAGGTCATGGTCCGGGCAGCGGACGCCCACGGTGTCGGCCGGCTCGCCCAGCTCGTATCCCAGGCCCGGGAGGCGGGGCAGCACGATCGTCAACGGGCCGGGCCACAGGCGCTCGGCGATGCGGCAGACGTCGCCGGTCAGGGCGTCGGGTGCCGCCAGAGAGAGCGCCTGGGCTGCGTCGGCGCACAGGACGGCGATGGGCGCCTCCGCCCCACGCGCCTTCAGTGCGAACAGCCGCCCGGTGGCGTCTGGGATGGTCGGGAGCACCGCCAGGCCGTAGACGGTGTCGGTGGGCAGCGCCACCACCTCGCCGGCGCGGAGCACGTCCACCGCCAGGCCGACGGCATTCGAGTCGACGGGGACGATCATTCCGGCAAGCTCCCGAGAACCTGCCGCGGGACCGGTGGCCGGGGCCACCAGAACCGCGGCAGGAATCCGGGGGCGTCAGGCACGGGCCAGCAGGATGCGATCCCGGCCGGTGAGGTCGGGCCAGACGGCGGCGGATCCGAAGCCGGCCGCGCGTGCAAGGGCCTCGGCCTCTGGGGCCTGGCGGGGTGCGATCTCCACGAGCAGCGAGCCGGGGCTGGCCAGCCAGAGCGGCGCCTCGGCCACGATCTGCTCGATGGCCTCGAGCCCGGTGGGACCGGAGACCAGGGCGCCGAGCGGTTCCCACGCCCGCACCTCGTCCGGCAGGTCCTCCACCTCGAACTCGGCCACGTAGGGCGGGTTGCTCACGATCACGTCGACCGCCCCCGCCAGCTCGGCGGGCAACGCGTCGTACCACGAGCCCTCGGCCAGCCGCACGGCGGCGCCGATCCGCCCCATGCCGGCCACGTTGGCCCGGGCCACGGCGAGCGCGTCGGGCGAGGCGTCGGTGGCCCACACCTCGATGCCGCTCCACTCGACCGCCAGCGCCAGGGCGATGGCGCCGCAACCGGTGCCGAGATCGACCGCCAGCCGCGCCTCGAGGCGGCGGCACTCCTCCAGCGCCATCTGGGTCAGCGCCTCGGTCTCGGGGCGCGGGATGAGCACCCGATTGTCGACGTAGAGGTCGAGCACCCGGAAGCCCCAGCGCCCCAGCACGTACTGCAGGGGCTCGCCGCCCAGGCGCCGCTCGAGCATGTCGTGGAAGAACGCGGCGTTGCGCAGGCTCGCAGGCTCCTCGAGCCCGACGATCAGCTCCGCCCCCTCGAGCCCGCTGGCCCGCTGCACGAGCCAGCGCGCCTCCTGCTCGGCGTTTTCGAACCCCGCGCCGGCCAGCTCGCGGGTGGCCTCGTCGAGGAGCGCCTGCCAGGTCACGCCTCCCGTGGCGGTGTCCGTCACCGTGGATCCCCAGCCCGGCTCGGCGCGCTCAGGTCGCCTCGGCCAGCCGGCGTGCCTGCTCGTCGGCCACCAGCGCGTCGCTGATCTCGTCGAGCTCGCCCGCCAGCACCTTGTCGAGCTTGTAGAGCGTGAGCCCGATGCGGTGGTCGGTGACCCGGTTCTCCTTGAAGTTGTAGGTCCGCACCTTGTCCGAGCGACCCCCACCGCCAACCTGGTCCCGGCGCGCCGCCGACGCCTCGGCGGCCTGGCGGTCCTGCTTGGCCTTGAGCAATCGCGAGCGCAGCACCTGCAGCGCCTTGGCACGGTTCTGGATCTGGCTCTTCTCGTCCTGCATCGACACGACGATCCTGCTCGGCACGTGCGTGACCCGGACGGCCGAGTCGGTGGTGTTGACGCTCTGGCCGCCCGGGCCCGACGACCGGTACACGTCGATGCGCAGGTCGTTGGGGTCGATGTCGACGTCGACCTCGCCGGCCTCGGGCAGCACGGTCACGGTGGCCGACGACGTGTGCACCCGCCCCTGGCTCTCGGTCACCGGCACCCGCTGGACCCGGTGGGTGCCGGCCTCGAGGTGCATGCGCGCCCACACGCCGTCGCCGTCCAGGGCGAAGGTCACCTCGTTGAGGCCACCGAGGTCCGACGGGTCGGTGCCGAGCACGTCCACGGCCCATCCCTGGCGCGCGGCGAACGCGCGGTACATCTCGTAGAGGTCGCGGGCGAACAGGTTGGCCTCCTCGCCGCCCTCGGCACCGCGTATCTCGACGATGACGTTGCGCTCGTCGTTGGGATCGCGGGGGAGCAGCAGCACGCGCAGCTCTTCCGTGAGCCGCGCGATCGCGGCTTCCGCGGCGTCGATCTCGGCGCGGAGGATGTCGCGCTCGTCGCCGGCCACGTCCGGCAACATCTCCCTGGCCACCTCGAGGTCACCGCGGCAGGTCCGCAGCTCGCGCGACCGCTCGACGATGGGGGCCAGCTCGCGGTAGCGCTTTGCCACCTGCTGATAGCGGGGCTGGTCGGCGATCAGGTCGGGGTCGCCCAGGCGCGCCTCGGTATCACGGAACTCCTGGTCCAGCTCAGCGAGGCGTTCGAGCACGACGAGCGAGGCTAGCGACCCCGGTCGCCCAACGGGCGGGTGAACGTCGACTATCCCGCCGCCCGCCAGTCACCGGGGATGGGAACGACCTCCGCCGGTGAGCGGAGACGGGCGGCGATCCAGCGGGTCCCGGGGTGGTCGTCGCGCTCGGGGACGGCAAGCAGGAGGGCCGCCGACGGGTCGCTGGCGGCCCTGGCGTCGGCGGCAGTGGGCACCAGGTCGAGGGCGATGCCGACCGAGCAGGCAACGACGGCCGCGGTGCCGTCGGCGACCTGACCGGCGGCCATGGCAACGTCGCGCTCGCTGAGGTTGGGTCGGGGGCGAACGCCCGCCACGGGATGCAACGACGCCAGGCCGACGACACCCGGGTTGCGGCAAAGCACCGCCCGCAGCCAGCGGTCGGGGACGAGCTGGTTGAGCGGATGGCGCGGGGCGCCCGGCCGCCGGTGCCGGCGGACGATGTCGACCACCCGGGAGAGCTGGTCGACCGGAGCCAGCTCGCCGTGGACCAGGGCTGTCAGCTCCCTGTCCGCCTTGCCCACGCCCACCTCGAGCTGCGTATCGGCCAGGGGGACGCCGGCCGTGGTGGATCCGTGGACGATGCGCGCGACCTCGAGCCCGTTGATCTCCCCCCGCACCAGGCCACCCTCGACGACGATCTCGAGGCCGGCGTCGGTCAGCAGGTCAACCAGCTCCGGCGGCGCGAGAGCCTCTGGCTGCCGGGCGGCCGGTGCGGCGACTGCGGGAACCACGGAAGTTCGCTCGACGGCCCAGACTTGTGGCACCGGGGGCGCGAACAACGCCGCCTGGCGGGCGACCGCGGCGGCGGCGTCGGCCGACCCGTCCACCACCACGTGCAGCTCCTCGACGCGCTCGCGCTCGGCCCAGACCAATGCGGGTCCCAGCGTGCGCTCGGGCACCTCGTCCGCCAGCACCCACCCCACGGAGCCCGGGCCGGCGAGGGCCACCGCCGCTCCCATGGCATGGCTCCGGCGCTCGCCCGATCCCCAATGGCCGGCCACCAGAGCCGCGAGCTTGGCACCGCGCAGGGCGGCGCGCCGATCGTCGTCGACGGCGGCCGTCACCGGTCGGTCCTCGACCGGCTCGGCGCCCTCAGCGTCCGGACGTCACTTGCCGCGCTTGCCGTAGCGGCGCTCGAACCGGTCGATGCGGCCGCCGGTGTCCACCAGCTTCTGCTTGCCCGTGTAGAAGGGGTGGCACTCGCTGCAGAGCTCGACGTGCAGATCGGCCTTGGTGGCGCGGGTGGTGAACTCGTTGCCGCAGGAGCAGCGCACCTTGGCGACGACGTAGTCGGGATGGATGCCAGCCTTCATTGCGGTCTCCAAAGTCGGAACTGGGCGAAAGGTAGGACAGCCTACCCGGCCGCCAACCGGTTCTTGGCCACCTCGGCCAGGAACTCCTCGTTGGTGCGGAAGGTCTTCATCCGGTCGATGAGCAGCTCGAGGGCGGCGGCGTTGCCACCATCGGTGGATGACAGGCCGGAGAGGACCCGGCGCAGCGCCCACACCAGGTTGAGCTGGCCGCGGGGGAACAGCAGCTCCTCGTGGCGGGTCGAGCTGGCGTCGACGTCTATGGCCGGGTAGATCCGGCGCTCGGAGAGCCGGCGGTCGAGCCTGAGCTCCATGTTGCCGGTGCCCTTGAACTCCTCGAAGATCACCTCGTCCATCTTCGAGCCTGTCTCGATCAGCGCGGTGGCGAGGATGGTGAGTGAGCCGCCCTCCTCGATGTTGCGCGCGGCGCCGAAGAACTTCTTGGGCGGGTACAGGGCACCGGAGTCGACGCCGCCGGACATGATCCGGCCGGTGGCGGGTGCCGCCAGGTTGTAAGCGCGGGCCAGGCGGGTGATGCCGTCGAGGATGATGCAGACGTCCTTGCCTTCCTCGACCAGGCGCTTGGCTCGCTCGATGGTGAGCTCGGCGACCTGGGCGTGCTCCTCGGCCGGCCGGTCGAACGTGGATGCGACCACCTCGCTGGCGGGGCTCCGCAGCCAGCGGCGCATGTCGGTCACCTCTTCGGGCCGCTCGTCGACGAGCAGCACCATGAGCTTGACCTCGGGGTTGTTGGCCTCGATCGATCGGGCGATCTGCTTCATGATCGTGGTCTTGCCCGCCTTGGGGGGCGACACGATGAGCCCCCGCTGGCCCTTGCCGATCGGTGAGAGGAGGTCGACGATCCGGGCCGTCATGTTGGACCCGTCCTCTCTCGTCTCGAGGGCGAGCTTCTCGTCGGGGAACAGCGGCGTCAGGTCCTCGAACCGCCGCCGCCCTCGAGCCTCTTCGGGGTCTTTGCCGTTGACGAGGTCGATGCGGAGCAGCGCCGGGTTCTTCTCGTTGCGCAGCGCCGGACGGCTGGCACCCTTGATCTGATCGCCCTTGCGAAGCCCGAATTGGCGGGCCTGCTTGACGGACACGTAAACGTCGTCCTTGGAGGGCAGCGAGCCCTTGACCCGCAGGAACCCGTAGCCCTCGTCGCGCAGGTCGAGCAGGCCTTCGACCTCCAGGGGCTCGCCGGTGTACTCCTCGATGTGGGTCTCGGTGCCACCCCGCCGCCCGCGCCGACGGCGCCGGCGGTTGCCGGGCTCGTTGACGTCGACCTGTTGGCCGTCGCCCCGCCCCTGGTCGGACGACCGCTCGGGCTCGCGCTGGCGGCCGTCGGCCGGCCGGTCGCGGACCTCGCCCCTGGCTTCGCTGTCGGTGGCCGTCTCGGAGGGACCGACACGCTCGGGGCGCTCCGTTCGCTCGGTGTGGGCCTCGCCGTTGGGTGCGCCCGATCGCTCGTCGTCGGTGGTGGCGGCACCGCCGCCGCCCTTCGGCTCGTCGGCGAGCGCCGCCTCCCATTCGGCGGGCGGCTCGTCGTCCGCCGTCGGCTCCACGGCCGCGGTTTGCGCGGCGCGGCTGGTGGTGTCGGTGCCACTGTCCGATTCGTCCACGCTGGCCTCCTGTCTCGACCCGCCGTTGCCGGCACGAGCACGCTTCTGCTTGCCGGCCCCTTCCTCGTCGGCCGACGGCGACGTGCCCGACGCCACGCCGGTCAGCTCGAGGATGAGCTGCACGATCTCGGCCTTGCGGGCGCGCGACGGGGGTTTGACCCCGAGCGCCTGGGCGATGGTCGTGAGCTCCTCGCGATCCTTGCGCTCGAGAGCGGACCGTTCGAGGGTGGTCGAGTCCACGCTCATCGGGGGCTGGCACCTCACTTCTGGGAAAGCCGGGGGTGGCGACCGGGAGGCCGGCGGGCCGGCGCCGGGCGGGCGAAGTCGATCTGGCCCGGAGGTAGGAACCGCTCCGCTGGATCGGGGCCGCTCGGTCATCCGCTTCCTTCAGCGGTGCCCCCCGGCAGAACGACAGCACTTTAGCGCGGCACCCCCCGGGATCGAAACCTGGGCATGAGGCCGTGGGCGTGCCGTAGGTTGGCTTCCAAGCCACGACCCGGGAGGGGACGCGCATGCGCCGGTTCGTCGTCACGCTGGGGGCGGTCGTGTCCGCGACCGCCGTCCTGCTGGGCCCGTCCTCGGGCGCAGTCGCGGCCCAGCCGATCGGTCTCCACGGTCCGTCCCGCAGCGCCCATCTCGCGCCTCCCGACGGGCCCGGTCGCTACGCGGTCGGCCTCAGCACCGTCCAGATGGTCGACCCGGCCCGCGCCGACCGCACGCTGACCGTCGACATCTGGTACCCGGCGGGCGGGCGCTCGAACGCACCGACTGCGTCCCTCGACCTGGCCCTGACGAGCCTTGCGCTCCCGGGCGTCCTCGCCGACCCCCAGGCGGCCCGCGGTTCGTTCCCCCTGGTCGTCTTCTCCCACGGCAACGGCGGCGTTCGCTTCCAGTCGTGGTTCCTGATGGAGGCCCTGGCCAGCCACGGGTTCGTCGTCGCCGCGCCCGATCACGCCGGGAACACGGCGCTCGATGCGCTGGCCGGCACGTCCGATCCCGTCGGCGTCGCCGCCAACAACCGCCCGCGGGACGTCTCGTTCGTGATCGACCAGATGCTGGCCCGCGACCGCGACCCGGCGAGTCCCCTCCATGACCGGATCGACGAGGGGCACATCGCCGTGGCCGGCCACTCGTTCGGCGGGTTCACGGCCCTGGCGACCGCCGGCGGCTTCCTCGACTACCCCCCCGACGCGCGGGTCGACGCCATCGTGCCGATCGCGCCGGTGACGTTCGGCCTCACGGACGCCCAGCTGGCGTCGATCGAGGTGCCGGCGCTGGTCGTGGGCGGCACGTCGGACACGGTGGTCCCGATCCAGCCCGGCATCGTCCGGGCCTGGGACCTGATATCCGGCCGACCGGAGTACCGGGTCGACCTGCTGGCCGCCGGGCACAACTCCTTCACCAACGTCTGCGACATACGCGATGCCTACGTGGCGGCGGGAGTTGGCCAGCCGATCCTCGGCTTCGTCGAGGCTCAGGCAGAGCATGGCTGTGCGCCCGAACTGCTGCCGATCGACGAGGCGCATCGCGTCACCGACCTGTACGTGGTGTCGTTCCTCACCAACGAGCTGAAGGGGAGCTCGCGCTACGCCCGCTACCTCACGCCCCAGTACGCCGATGGCCACGACCTGCCGGTGGGGCTGCTCGTGAGGCCGGCCGGCGCGCCGCGCGGCCAGGGGGCCGCCGCCTAGCGCGCCAGCAGCCGACCGAGCATCTCGTGGCCGGGGAGCGGCGTATGGTCCGCGGTCGCGGGTTCCGTGTACACGCCGCCGCGGCCGTCGATCTCGCTGTCGACGAGCAGGTACGGCACCGGGTCGGCGGTGTGCGTGCGTAGCTCGATGGGAGTGGCGTGGTCCGGCAGGAGCAGCAGGCGCCACGGGCCGAGGTCGCCGAGGCCCTCGACCAGGCCGTCGAGGATGCGGGCGTCCCAGGCCTCGAGCGCCTTGATCTTCTCGTCGAGGTCGCCGGCATGGCCGGCCTCGTCGGTGGCCTCCACGTGAACGAGAAACAGGTCGGTGCCCTCGGCCAGAGTGTGCAGGGCGGCGTCGCGCTTGCCCTCGTAGTCGGTGTCGAACCAGCCGGTGGCGCCGGGCACCTCGACGACGTCCATGCCCGTGAGGACGCCGAGCCCGCGGACCAGGTCGACGGCCGTCACCAGTGCGCCGCGCCTGCCCGTGGCCTCCGCGAGCGATGGGAGCCGGGGCCGGAAGCCCTGGCCCCAGAGCCAGACCTGGGTGGCGGCGAGCGGCGAGGCAGCGACGATGGCGCGGCTGGCGTCCATTAGCTCGATGAGCCGGGGCGCGGCCGCCCCGCGGGGCAGCAGGGCGGGATGGCCCGTCAGGTCGTGGGGCGGCACGCACAGCGCCTCGGCCCACGGGGCGGGGGCGATCACGATGTGCCGGTACTGGACCCCGGGGTGGAACTCCACGTCGTCACCGGCACCCGATCCCAGCTCGGCATCGAGGGCCCGGATGACCTGGGCGGCGGCCTCCGACGACGGGTGCCCCCCGGCGAAGTCGACCATTGTTCCGTCGGACCCAATGGTCACAAGGTTGCAGCGGTAGGCGACCTGGTCGGGCCGCAGCCGCAGGCCCAGGGCGGCGGCCTCGATGGGGGCGCGGCCCGTGTGGTAGCGGGCTGGGTCGTAGCCCAGGATCGACATGTTGCCGACGTCGCTGCCCGGTGCCATCTTCGGCGGAATCACGGCTGCCCGACCGACCTCGCCCCGGGCGGCCAGCGCGGCCAGCGTCGGCATCGACGCCACCTCGAGCGGTGTGCGCCCGCCGAGCCGGGCCAAGGGCTCGTCGGCACAGCCGTCGGGGACGCAGATCACGTACTTCACTCGGCCCCAGTCTCGCAGGTGGTAGTGGGGCGGGCCCCTAACGACGTGGGCGCGCGCCCGGTGGGATGAGCGGACGCCCCACGGACCTCGCCAACTCCACCCCTCAACCTCGACTGCAGGTCGAGGGTCACCTCTCCCCGGGGCAGTGTCAGCCTTCCGTGACGGCTCCTGGGCACTTGCTGAGCACGCCGATCAGGTCGCCCATCAGGTTCTGATCCTCCTGGAGCGCGTCCTCCCCCTCCATCAGGGTGGTCACGAACACCCGCTTGAGCAGGTCATCGTCGAGGGCGTCGCTGATGCAGTCAACCGTCTCGTCGGACAGGTTCTCGCCGGCTGTGAGCCCCTCGACGAACGCCGCCCTCACGTCCATGCACTGGTTGACGTCTTCCCAGAACGCGTCGGCCTTGCCTTCCTCGAGGGTGATCCCGAACTCCGCGGGGGAGCTCTCCGGGTTGTCGCGGATCTCGTCGGGGCTCACGGCCTCCTGGAGCTGGTCGACGCCCACGGCATCCACGAAGGCGCGCGCGAAGCACTCGTTCTCCTCGTCGGTGAGCTCCGAGTCCTGGTTGCTCGCAACGATGGCGTCGACGTACTCCTTCCCCTCGTCTGACGACGATTCGGCGCCAGACCCCCCACCGTCGTCGTCGCCACAGGCGGCACCGAAGGCGCCAATCACCAGCACGGCCATCGCCAGCATCATGCGGCGCATCGCACATCCTCCCCCAGTCCCAGGTTGGTCCCCCAAGCGACCGGCGGGACCTTAGTGCGCGGCCACCGCGCGCTCGACGTAGCGCCGGACCGCCGCCACGTCCGGGGACAGGACGTCATAGCGCTCGGGCAGCTGGAACAGGTCGGCAAGGCTTTCGGGCAGCCCCGGCCGGGTTCCGGTCGCCCGCTCGACCGCATCCGGGAACTTGGCGGGGTGCGCCGTAGCCAGGCACACCATCGGCAGGTCGGGCCGGCGACGGCACGCCTCGGCCGCCCCGATGCCCACGGCCGTGTGCGGATCGACCAGGTAGCCAGTGCGGCGGTGGATGTCGGCGATGACCGCCAGCGTGGCGTCGTCGTCGAGGCTGGCGGCGGCGAACACCGGGTCCCGGGGGCCTTCGACCGCACCGAGCGCCCGGGACCGGGCCATCAGCTCGGCGGTGGCGGCGCCATCCCGGCCAAGCAGCTCGAACAGCAGGCGCTCGTGGTTGGACGACACCTGGATGTCCATGCTGGGGCTCAGGGTCGGCACGACCTGGTCGCCGACCAGCGACCCGGTCTTCGCCCAGCGGGTGAGGATGTCGTTGCGGTTGGACCCGATGACGAGCCCCTCGATGGGGGCGCCCGCGCGTCGGGCGATCCAGCCCGCCAGGATGTTGCCGAAGTTCCCCGTGGGAACCGCCACCTCGCAGGGACCGCACGTGGCGGCGGCGGTGACGTAGTAGACGATCTGAGCCGCCACCCGGGCCCAGTTGATCGAGTTCATGGCCGACAGCCCGACCCGGTCCCGCAGCCCGGGATCCGCGAACAGGGCCTTTACGACGTCCTGGCAGTCGTCGAACGTGCCCTCGACCGCCACGTTGTGCACGTTGGGCGCCTCGACGGTGGTCATCTGGCGCCGTTGCACGTCGGACACGCGCCCGGCCGGGTGCAGCACGACCACATCGAGCGTGGGCCGGCCGACGCAGGCGGCGATGGCCGCCGAACCGGTGTCGCCCGACGTCGCCACGACGATCGTGCGTCGCTCGCCCCGCCGCTGGAGCTCCCGGTCGAACAGGCGGCCGACCAGCTGGAGCGCGACGTCCTTGAACGCCAGGGTCGGACCGTGGAACAGCTCGACGACCCACAGCCCCGGCTCGATCTCGACCAGCGGGCACACGTCGGGATGGTCGAAGGCGGCGTACGCCTCGGCCACCACCTCGCGCAGCTCCGGCGGCGACAACGTCGACCCCTCGACGTAGGGCCACAGCACGTCGGTGGCCACGTCGACATACGGCCGGCGGGCACGCCATGCGTCGGCCAACGCCGGCCATGACTCGGGGACGAAGAGCCCACCGTCCGCGGCCAACCCCGCCAAGAGCACGTCGGCGAAGTCGAGGACCGGCGCCTGCCCCCGGGTCGAGACGTACTTCACCGGGACGCCCGCCTACTCGCCGATGACGCGTAGGACGGAGGTGATGCGGTCGACTGCCTCCAGGCGGTGGAGGTCCCGCACCGTGGCCTGCATGGCGGCCTCGCGGGCGATGTGGGTGATGAACACGAGGCGAGCCTCGTCGCCCAAGCCCTCCTGCTCCATCGAGCGAATCGACACGCCGTGCGCGCCGAACACGCCGGCCACCGCGGCCAGCACGCCGGGGCGGTCGAAGACGTCGATGTTGAGGTAGTAGGCGGTCTCGACCTCGTCGATGGGGCGGATCCGCGCCTTGCCCAGCACCCCGATGCTGGCGTGGCTGCCGCGGGCGCGGTTGACCGCGGCGTCGATCAGGTCGCCCAGCACGGCGGTCGCCGTGGGGAACCCGCCGGCGCCGCGGCCGTAGAACATGAGCTCGCCCACCGCCGCGCCCTCGACGAACACGGCGTTGAAGCTGTCGCGGACCGAGGCCAGCGGGTGCTCGGCCGGGACCATCGCCGGGTGCACCCGCACCCCGACCTCGCCGCCGCCGGGCCCGTCCCGCCGCTCGGCGATGGCCAGCAGCTTGATGACGTAACCCATCTTGGCGGCGTAGTCGATGTCGGCCCGGGTGATGTGGGCGATGCCCTCGTTGGTCACGTCGCCGGCCACCACCCGCACGCCGAAGGCGATCGAGGCGATGATCGCGGCCTTGGCGGCGGCGTCGTAGCCCTCGACGTCGGCGGTGGGATCTCGCTCGGCGTAGCCGAGGCTCTGCGCCTCGCTGAGGGCGTCGGCGTAGGAGGCGCCGGCCTCGGTCATGCGTGTGAGGATGTAGTTCGTCGTGCCGTTGACGATGCCCATGACCCGGTCGATGCGCTCACCGGCGAGCGATTCCCGCAGCGGTCGGATGACCGGAATGCCGCCGGCGACGGCCGCCTCGAACAGCAGGTCGACGCCGGCATGATCGGCGGCTGCGAACAGCTCGGCACCGACGTTGGCCAGCAGCTCCTTGTTGGCGGTGATCACCGGCTTGCCGGCCTTGATGGCGTCGAGCGTCAGCTCGCGGGCGGGCTCGATCCCGCCCATGACCTCCACGACCACGTCGATGTCGGGATCGGTCACCACCCCGGCGGCGTCGTGCGTGAGCACGCCCTCGGGCAGCGTCACCGAGCGCTCCTTGGTGATGCTGCGCACGGCGACGTGTGCCACCTCGAGCGCCAGGCCGGTGCGGGCGGCGATCTCGTCGGACCGGGTGCGGATCAGCTCGACCAGCGCCGCCCCGACGTTGCCACAGCCGAGCAGGCCGACACGCACGGGTTCGGACTTCATGGGAAGGCAATCGTAGGTGTGAGGGCGGCCGACTCTCGATTCACGCGTCGTGAAGGAGTAGGTCGTCGTCGGTCTCCCGGCGCACGACCACGCGTGCGTCGCCTCCCGACGCGAACACCACCGCGGGCCGGCCGACCTTGTTGTAGTTCGAGCCCATGGAGTGGCCGTAGGCGCCGGTGACCGCCGTGGCCAGCAGATCGCCGACCCGGACGCCGTGCGGCAGTTGGGCGTCGCGGACCAGCGTGTCCCCCGACTCGCAGTGCTTGCCGACGATGGTGGCCGTCCACGGGCGGGGGGCATCAACGGCCCGGGGCAGGAATGCCTCGTAGCCGCTGCCGTAGAGCACGGGCCGAGGGTTGTCGCTCATGCCGCCGTCGACCGCCACGTACGTGCGCACGCCCGGGATGTCCTTCACGGTGCCGACCGTGTACAGCGTCACCGCCGCCCGGGCGGCGATGGCCCGGCCCGGCTCGGCCGTCACCAGGCTGCGGATGCCGGCGTCGCGGCAGGCGTCGATCACCGTCCGGCCCCACTCCGTGATCGTGGGCGCGTCCTCGCCCACCACGTAGGCGACCCCGAGGCCGCCGCCGATCGACAGCTCGGGCAGGTCGAATTCGCGCACCCAGGGTGCGATGACCTCGATGGCCTGGTGGAAGAAGTCGGCCACGAACACCTGGCTGCCGATGTGGGCGTGGACGCCCACCAGCTCGACCGCCGGCGACCCCGAGGCCCGCTCGACCGCCTTGGCCAGGTCGCCCGATGCCACGCCGAAGCCGAACTTGGAATCGACCTGCCCGGTGCGCACGAACTCGTGCGTGTGGGCTTCGACCCCGGGCGTCGCCCGGACCAGCACCCGGGGCACCCGCCCATCGCCGGCGTGGAGCCGGTCGAGCCGGTCCAGCTCGTCGAAGCTGTCGACGACGATCCGGCCGACGCCGACCTCGCGCGCCCGCTCGAGCTCGGCCTCGCTCTTGTTGTTGCCGTGCAGGACCAGCCGGTCGGCGGGGACCCCCGCGGCCAGCGCGACGTGCATCTCGCCGCCGGTGGCCACGTCGAGGTGCATCCCCTCCTCATGGACCAGCCGGGCCATGGCCAGGCACAGGAAGGCCTTGGTGGCGTAGGACACCCCGTCGCCGAAGGCCGCCACCGCCTCGCGGCACCGGGCGCGGAGGTGGTCCTCGTCGTAGACGAACAGCGGCGTGTCGAACTCGGCGGCGAGGTCGGCGACCGCGCACCCCGCCACGCCCAGCGACCCGTTGGGCAGCACCGCGGCGGAGTCCGGCAGCAGGCGCCGCGGGATCGGATCGCTGGCCCGCTCGAAGCCCGCCGCGGTTTCGGTCGCCAGGGGCACCGAATCCGCGACAGGAATCCCGGGCCGGCGCCTCACATCGACTCCGGGGCGGTGACCCCCAGGAGGTCGAGGCCGATGGCGAGGCCGATGCGGGTGGATTCGACCAACCAGAGGCGGGCCTGGGTGGTGTCGGGCGGCACGTCGTCGCCGAGCACCCGGCAGTCGTGGTAGAAGCCGTGGAACCGGTCGGCGAGCTCGCGCACCCAGGCCGTCACCTTGTGGGGCGCACGCTCGACACAGGCGAGTTCGACCACGTCGGGCAGCGTCGACAGCGTCCGCAACAGCTCGAGCTCGCGCTCGTGGGTGAGCGGCGCCAGGTCGACCTCGGCGAGCGGCGCCCGGGCCACGCCCAGCTCGTCGGCCTTCTTGCCGATCGAGTGGATCCGGGCGTTGGCGTACTGGACGTAGTAGACGGGCGATTCCTTCGACTCGGCGCGCACCTTGTCCAGGTCGATGGTCGGCGACTGGTCGATGGAGCTGACCAGCGACAGCAACCGCATGACGTCGGCGCCGATCTCGTCGACCAGGTCGTCGAGGTCGACGGCGTTGCCCAGCCGCTTGCCGATGCGCCCACCCGCCAGCCTGATCATCTGGCCGATGCGCACCTCCAGCCGGCCCTTCTCGACACCGAGGGCCTCGACGCCCGCGGTCAGGCTGGACACCTGGCCCTGGTGATCCGCTCCCCACACGTCGATCACCCGGTCGAAGCCCCGCACGATGAACTTGTTGCGGTGGTAGGCGAGGTCACCCGCCAGGTAGGTGAAGTCCCCGCCCTGGTCGGCCGACTTGCGGAGCACCCGCTTCTCCCGCGGGTCACCGTGGGCGGACGTGTTCAGCCACAGGGCGCCCTCTTCCTCCCAGACCAGTCCCCTGGCCTGCAGCTCGGCGATGGTCTCGCCGACGACATCGCTCTCCTGGATCGAGGCCTGGCTGAACCACTCGTCGAAGCGGATGTTGACCGATTCCATCTGGGTCTGGATGAACCTCAGGATGTGCTCGGCCGCCCACCGTCCGGCCTGGTCGATGTCGTCGGGACCGTCGTAGGCGCTGGCCAGTCCCTTCACGAAGCCGCTGGGATAGCCGCCCTCGGGCACCGGTACCCCGGAGCGGCGGGCCAGCACGCTCTCGCCCAGGAGCCGGATCTGGCCGCCGGTGTCGTTGACGTAGTACTCCCGGCTGACCTCGTAGCCGCAGCGGGCGAGCAGCCGGCCGACGGAGTCGCCGTAGGACGCGAACCAGCCGTTGCCGACGTGGATGGGCCCGGTGGGGTTGGCCGAAACGAACTCGACCTGCACGCGCTCCCCGGTGCCGAACGTCAGGCGGCCGTAGTTCTCCTCGCCGGCGTCGACCGCCTCGCGGAGCACGTCGTGCAGCCACGTCGGCGCCAGGTGGAAGTTGACAAAGCCGGGACCGGCGATCTCGACGCGCTCGACGTGCGCCGGCGGGTCGGCATCGAGGACCTCGGCGATCAGGGCCGCGAGCTCCCGGGGGTTGCGGCCCGCCGCCTTGGCGGTTGCCAGCGCCACGTTGCTCGACCAGTCCCCGTGCTCCCGGCGCGCCGGGCGCTCGAGCGTGACGCCATCCGGCGGCTCGACGCCCACCTTGTGGAGCGCACTGCGGAGGGAGGCTTGGAGGACGTCGCGGATCATGGTCCACCGGATCGTCTTGGAGGGACGGGGTGGATCGATCGTAGCGACACGACTCGCCGGGCCCGCATGCGTTGCCCGGCGAATCGCGTTCGCTGGAACCCCGGCGTCTGACCGTCGGTCATTCGATGCCGTTGAGACTGATCCCGGCGTAGACCACGGGGGTCAGCCAGACCAGCCCGACGGTCCCGGCCGCGATGACGGTGCCGGCGATGAGTCGAAGTGATCGGGTCATCACTTTCTCTCAGTCGGCGGCCGTCGCCGTGAGCCCGGCGAAGATCACCGTGGGCATCCACACGAGCATGGCGGTCGCCGCGACGGCGACGACGCCGGCGATGATGTGCGAGGGTCGGTTCATTGCGCGCCTCCTGTGTTGGCGGTGTTGGTGTCACCGCGCATTCGATGCGCACGCGCCGACCGGATCACACGGCACAGCCGGTTCGGCGGCCGGGCGGGTGGGCGCTACCCTGTTCCCCTCCTGCCCTCGTAGCTCAGGGGATAGAGCATCGGCCTCCGGAGCCGTGTGCGTGGGTTCGAATCCCGCCGAGGGCGCTGCTGGATGTGGGCGTTGACCTGGGAGTTTTTCCGTTGCCGCTAACGCTGACGTTGGCAGCGGGAGGGTTGGCGCTGCGGTGGCGCTCGGGGACGCGGAGCATGCCAGTGGTTCTGGTGGGGCGGCGTTGCCGTTCCGGACGATCTGAAGCTCACTCCGTCTCCAACCCCACAGCTTGTGACAGGCCGGCGGCTGTGGTGGTTGTGGCACCTGGCGGCGGTAGGGCGAGGAGTCGTTCCACCTCGCGGACGAGCAGACATCGGGTGCCCTGTCCGCGGTGGCGTTGTTAGCTCAGGGCCGACGGGGCGGGTCAGGATGCCAGCCGGTCCCGTAGCCTTCATCGGCGAAGCGGCGGGCTTGGAGTGCGTCACCGACCGATCCGAACATGGCAATACACCGGGTGACGTGCCATTTGCGTAGCAGGGCTCGGGCGGTGGCGCGGGGGCAGACCACACAGCACCAATCGGGCTTGTGGCTGGCGCCGAGGAGCCATGCGGCCACGGCCATCACCGGCGTGGCCGACACCAGGGTGATCTGGCTGAGGTCGACGATCACCGGCCGGGCCGCGATCGACGCCTCGAGTTGTCTCACCAGCCCGGCAGGCAAGGGGTCGGGCAGTGTCCCGACCGGTGTCACGACGGTCACGTCGTGACGCTGGTCGACGCCGGCATCGGGCGGCGCTGTCTGGGAGGGCGGCGGGGCTTGCCTGCGCTGCGCCCGCTGGTTGGTTGGCGTGCCGGATCGCCGTCGTTCTAGGAAGCGACGGTCAGGTGCCCGTTGGCGGGCGCCGGGCGCTCCCGGCGGTATCGCAGCGTCGGGCCCCTGGGCGACCGAGGGCGCCTCGGAGGGCAAGGTCATGGCGCACCGACGGGGTTCGGCGTCTTGACCGGCGGCGCAGCGGCCGGATACTCAGTGCGGGCGTCGGGGGCGGCGGAGGGGGCCGTGCCGGCGGCGCGCGTATAGTGGCGTTCGACGAAGTGCGGCCAGGGCACCATCGAGACCACCGCCAACCCGGCACCCGCGGCCGCCAGCACGATGGCCCACCAGCGCTGCAGCGCCAGCTCGTCGGCGACAAGCGCGGGTTCGATGGCGGCGACGCCCGCAGCCATCGCCCCGGTGATGCACACCAGGGCCGCCAGGCCTCGAGCGCCCGCGAGGCCGGCGATCACCAACAGCACGCCCACAGCGGCCTCGAGCGCCGCCAGCAGCTGGGTGTGGCGCAGACCGGCCACGGCCTCGACGGGCCGGTACCACGTGTCGTCGATGCCGGTGCGGGCGGCTGCCACCACACCAACCACGGCGAGGGCGGCACCAGCCAGCAGCACCAGCACGCTGCCCAGGTTCCAGCGGCTCTCAACGAGATCCCAGCGCTCCAGCCTCGGCGGCCCCTCAACCAGCTGCGACCCCGGCCCCAGGTCACGCCGCCCTGCGGCAGCCTGGGGCCCCAGGGCGTCGCGCCGTCGCTCCTGGCCGCGGGTCTCGAGCGGCGTCTGGTCGGGGTAGCGGTGCAAAGATCCCTCTCCCACCATCCGGCCGCCACCGGGGTCTCGGGAGACGGGACTCAACCAAAAACCGCAGCCTGAAGCACACGGTCAGCCTTCAAGGACGCACTCACCGTACCCAGCGCTCGGCGGCGTCACACCACGCTCGCCAGCGGTGCGCCGTCACGCGCGTGCGTCGCATGCCCTGGCCTCGGAAGGCGCACAGAACGTCGGCCGGGAACGCCCGAGCGACGCTTGGCCGCCGTCTGGGCCGTCAGGCGGCCGCGCGACCGTGAGCGCGAATCTCGGGGAGTCCTTCGCGTTCTCCCGTTGCCGCTGCGCTGACGGTCGCAGTCACCACACCGCGTCACGACCGCGAAGCCAACTATGGCGACACTTGACATAGTAGGTCGAGTCCCGTCATAGTCGGATCATGGTTCCAGGTGACGAGGTCGAGCAGTTCCTGCCGTTGCCGGCGTCGGTCATGCACATCGTCGTGGCGTTGGCCGACGGCGAGAAGCACGGCTACGCCATCATGCGCGACGTCGCCGAGCTGAGCGGCGGAGCGGTTCGGATGGGGTCGGGGACGCTGTACGGGTCGATCAAGCGGATGCTCGATCAGGGCCTGATCGAGGAGGCCGACGAACGACCCGACCCGGCCCTGGATGACCAGCGGCGCCGGTACTACCGGCTGACCGCACTGGGCCATCGGGTCGGTGCCGCCGAACATCGCCGACTCGCCTCACTTGTCGACGCGGCCCGATTGCGCCAGCTGGGGCTGAACCCGGGCGGTGCGTGGTGAACCCAGCCGCCCTACGCCTGTACCGGTTGGTACTGCTGGCCTACCCGGCCTCGTTCCGACGCGAGTACGGCTCCGAGATGGAACAGCTGCTGATCGACCGACACCGCCACGACGGTTCTGCCGCTGGGCGGATCGTGCTGCGAGAGATCCTCGACGCGGTACAGACCGCGCCGCGCATGAGATGGGAGACCCCAATGAACCGAGTCGTCATCATCGCCGTCGCTGCCACCGTGGCGATCGCCTCGCTGCTCGCAGGTGGCGCGCTGGCGCTGATCCCCATCGCGATGACAGCGCTCGCCGCCTGGCTCCTGTGGGGTCGATCCCTCCAGCCGATCGCCCCTGCCCGCTCGTCGCGGCGCTGGCTCTGGTGGCTGATCGCCGGTGGCGTCTCAATCGGGACCGGCGTCGCCATCCCACAGATCGACGGCGGCGAATTGAACTCGCTGTGGTGGACAGTCATGGCGATCAGCGTCGTGGGCGGCATCGTCATGGCGGTCATCGGCGTCCTGCTCGCAGTCAGCGACCGCGGCCACCGGCTCACCGCCACCCACACACCTTGACCGCCGCCCCTCGGTCCACATGCACGAGATCCAACCCGGTGGTGGCGGTCGATATGCGCCGGGCGACGGACGCCGACCACAGCTGGATCGTGGCCACCGCATGCCAAGTTCTCTGCAGCGAGTTCCAAGCCCACAGCCACCGGCAGTTCCGTGTGCTCGACGTCAACCAACTGATTGCGCAGCGAGCTGGTGTCCCGGTCGGGTTCCTCACCTGGGAGATCGCCGACCGAACCTGCGAGACCCTGGCCATCGCTTGCACGATCCGCGGCCGAGCACATATGTGAACGCACGCGAGTCGTGACCACCGACACGAACCGCGGGGCGCAGCGCTTCTACGAAGCACTGGGCTACGAGCTCAAGCAACGACGTGTGGGCGCGGGCGACGAATGCCGGCGGCTCTACAAGCCATCAATCCTGGCCGACATGCACGACGAGCTCGAGTGCGAGCGCGTCGTCGATCCGCTGGCGAACGAGGCGGCACGCCCCGGGAGCCGATGACCACACGGGGTCTTCCGGCCCCCGGTCGAGGAATTCGGCGGCCAGCTCGCGGACGCCGCGCTCATCGCGGGCCGAGCCGATTCGGGCCGGAGCTCCCCAAGAGTGAGCGCGAAGTTCGGGGAGTCCTTCGTCGTTACGCGTTGCCGCTGACGCTTACGGTCGGTCAGACGCGGATGTCGGCCCCGAAGACCTCCTCGGCCACGACCACCCGCAGCGCTGGGTCGAGCTCGGCCGCGGTGCACGACATAAGCGTCGTCTTGCCGGCGCCGGGATGGCCAGCGAACACGATCGAGAGCCGGGCCTGCACACAGGCCGATCCGCGTCGCTCCCGAACTGGTCCAGTGGGGCATGCTGACGGCGCGGGTGGCGGCGTTCCTGCGGGATGCCGATGAACTTGCGGACGTTCATGAGGACATGCCAGATGCTGGCCACGTTGCCGTGGACGATGTGGAGCACCTTGACCAGGTTTGCCCATCACCAGGCTGAGCGGCGCGTCGAAGATGCATGACGCCGGCGACCCCACCCCATCGCTGGACACGATGGGGTCCTCGGAGTACACGAGCACACCCGCCTAGGGACCGTCGGTGGCGGCGGCCCGGAACGCCTCGTTCACCCCCTCGACGGTCACGTCGCGACTCGCGGCGGTGGGGCCAAGGGATTCCGCCGATTGCGGTCGGCCCACCCCGACGCGATCGTGCAGTGCCCGGTCGACTTCCTGGGACCGCTGGTATTGGCCGCACCGAGGCGGGCTCGCGCCGTGCTGCGGATGCTGGCCGGCTGGGGGATCAGCCGCTTCTCGTTGGCCTGGGCTCAGGACACCACCCTCTCGTTGGTCCAAGCGCTACAGGGTTGGGGCTGCGACATCAACCTCTACGCCGTGCCCGACCACGAATCGTTCCTCCACGCGGTGCTGTTGCTCCCCCGGGTCTCTCACCGCCGACTTCAACTCCCGGAGTGGAACTATTATGGGCGGGGCTCGGGTGAACGACGGCGGTACCACCGCTACCGGACACCCCGGTCGACTTCGGCGGCATGAAGACGCCGAGCCATGCGCGACAGCCCGCGATTCTCTGGACTCTCAGATGCCCCCGCCGCCCGAGCCTGGGAAGCTCGGTTGCGCTAGCCACCACCGAACCGGTCAGTCCGCGACGAGCGGTTCCAGCGCGCCGTCGACACGGGTCTCTGCCTCGTCGTCCCCGATTCCCCACGAGACCGCGAGCTCCGAGATCAAGCTGTGGCGGGCGCGCGC
>JBKPAA010000099.1:0-4852 GCA_046726215.1 Actinomycetota bacterium
GGCCTCGGGGTCGACGCGGTGCGGCGTGAAGGTCCGGATCGTGGGTCGTCGCCCGTCGGGCAGGAGGAACTCGTTACCGTTCCAGCTCGGTACGAACACCTCTGGCGTTCCGGGCGGTGGGAGCAGCAGCCGCACGCTCGCTGCCGGCTGCTCCACGGTCAGACCCTCCAGGTCGGGGCCAGCCAACGTGACCCGGACCATGCGAGGACTCAAGCGCTCCACGCGGGCGCACCGCCACGCGGCGAAACCGCGGTGGTTCACGCTGGGGGCGCGCACCGTCGTCGGGGTCCGCGCAGACCGGCTCATGGCGACCACCGTCTCATCTCTCGGCTCAACGCGCGAGCAGCGCGCAGCAACGCCGCGCACCCAGTCGCCGAAACGTCGACAGGGACGGTGGTCTCGAAGGCGGCGTTCCGATGCGGCCGGCCCGTCGACCCCGCGAGCTCAGGGTCAGACCCGGGGACGGCACGACCGCCACCTTCGCCGCCGCGGCGCACGATGCGTTGGCACCACGTCGGCGTTGGGCGCGCGCTTGGCAGATCCTGTCGGCTATCGAACGCCTTAGAATCGATCTCTGCCTGGACCGCGCGAGCGCTGGGCCGCGCGCGGCTGCCGACCCAGCAGGGCGGAACCGGAGGGGAGGAACAGCATGACCGGCGACGACGAGGGCGAGGGTGGTTACGTCATCAGGGTGGGTGCTTGGATTCGTTCGATCCGACGCCAGCAGCAGCTCTCGCTCCAAGACGTCGAGGCGGCATCCGACCACGAGTTCAAGGCATCGGTGCTGGGAGCCTACGAACGCGGCGAGCGGGCAATCTCGGTGCCCCGGTTGCAGCGGCTCGCCCGCTTCTACCGCGTTCCCGTCGACCAGATGCTGGCCCACGACGACGAACTCGGCCTCCCTTCGGCCAACGGGAACGCCCCGGTGGTCGTTCTGACCGAGCGGGTCCGCCGCCGTCCCGTAACCCTGGACCTGCAGGCCATCGAACAGATGGGGGGGCACGAGGGCGAGATGCTCAGGCGGTACCTAGGCATCATCCAATGGCAGCGGGGCGACTACAACGGCCGCATGCTCACCATCCGCCGCGACGACCTGCGAACGGTCGCATGCATCTTCGACTGCCATCTAGAGCAGGTGCCTGCCCGGCTCGACAGCCTTGGGCTCCTCCTGGTCCCATAGATTTCGCAGCAGCGGCTCTAGTCCCCTCAGCCGAGGCCGCCCAAGCCGCGCACACCGTGCCGCCACGCCGACGCCCGATCAGAAGCCCGCGCACGGAACGCGCGCCGATGGCAACCGTCACCCGCTCGGTAAGACCGGTCAGAGGCGCCGCCAGACGCGAGATCACACCGAATCTGGAGCGGCCGTCTGAGGCGGGTCGACCTGCGCAGATCGCCGGTTCCGCGTGCGTCTCCGACAGCCACCTTGCGAATTCTGTGCGCCGGTATCCGACGATCACTGAGCGCGCGTTCGGGTCCGTGACCGCCTCCGTGGCAGCAACGCGGATCGGCAGATCAGGGCGGTCAATCGAGGGCAGCAAACGCGCTCGATCCTGTCCGGATGGCGCGTCGACGAGTCCGTTCCAGCACGTTGTCATCGGCAACCATGGTCGCGGAGCGCTCGCCCTCCCGCGGGGACCGACCGAACCAGACAGACCCTCACCTGCGCAGGAGGCGAAAGACCGGGAGCCGGCGTGTCGTGGCCCGCCGCTGGTATTCGGCGAAGGCGTCGGACATGGCCGTGAATCGGCTCCACGCCGCGGCGTGATCTGGGCCGTCGAGCTCGATGGCACTGATCTGCACGGTCTCGCGACCGGTCTCGATCGTCGCGGCCGGATGGGCGCGGAGGTTGTGGGCCCATGCCGGGTCGGTGGGGGCGCCTGCGGCTGATGCGGTCACCAGCCAGCCGTGGCCGTCGGGTATGGCGTTCACCGGGTTGACCGGCTGCTGTCCCGAGCGGCGCCCGATGGTGTGCAGCAGGACGAGCTTGTTGCCGAAGCCGGCGGTATCGACTCGCCCGCCGTTGGCTCGGAACTCGGCGATCACCTTCTCGTTGAACTCGTTGACCTCGCTCGTGTGGTCCGCCCTCCTCCGGGTTCGGGTCATTGGATTATCCGGACGATTTCGTCCGCTTCAGGCTATCGTGCGGCAAAACCAAACCGGCACCTCGCCGCACCACCCCGGAGGCACGCATGACGATGGATGAGCTGCCCGACGGCGCCCGGCCGACCTACTACGAGCCCGGATCCCGCCAGTACGCGGACACCACGTCCCCGCACAACGCCACGGCCACCCAGCGACCGGCCGCCGTGGCCGTGCCGACAGTCCCGGAGCATGTGATGGCGGCTGTTCGCCACGCTGCCGAGCGCGGGTGGCGCATCCTGCCCCAGGCGACTGGCCACGGCGCTAGCAGCGATGTCGGACCCGACACAGTGCTGCTCGCCACCTTTGGCCTCGACCACGTCGACATCGACTCGGCCACCCGCGTAGCCCGCGCCGGTGCCGGGGCTACATGGGCGACCGTGAATGCCGCCGCCGCACCGCACGGCCTGGTCGGCCTGTCCGGCTCGGCGCCGAGCGTCGGCGTGGCGGGCTACACCTTCGGCGGCGGTGTTGGCTGGCATGTGCGGGCACATGGCATGGCGTCTGGCGCCCTGCGTGCCGTGCGCTACGTCGATGGGAACGGCGCCCTGCGCACGGCCGCCGACGACTCCAACGACCCGACCGACCGCGAGGCGATGTGGGCGTTCCGCGGTGCCGGCGGGGTCGGCGTCGCCGTCGAGCTCGAGTTCGACCTGTTCCCGCTCGCCGCGCTGTGGGCTGGCTACGCCCTCTGGCCGATCGGGCACCTCGACGCCGTGGTCGGCGCCTGGGCAACAGCCCTGGCCGACATCGGTGCCTCGGTGTCCACCAGCATCTCGGTGCTCCACACTCCGCCGACACCACCGTTTCCTGACCACCTACGGGGACGGCCCGTGGTGCACCTCGCGACGGCGTCACCGGGCGGACCCGACGAAGCGGCCGCCCTTCGTGTCGCCCTTTCCGCGGTCGCTGCCCCCGACATTGACACCTGGGGGCCGAACGACGCCGCCGGGCTCGCTGCCATCCACCTGGACCCGCCCATGGCCGTCCCGGGTTGGGGCGATGGTAGATGGCTCGGACCCGAGGCCGCGGCCCTCACGGCCGACATACTCGCGACGGCCGCTCCGACCGACTCACCCCTGGCAATGGTCGAAATCCGCAACGTCGACACCACCGCCCCCGCACGCCCAGGCGCTGCCAGCTCGCCCTCGGCGCCGTTCCTGCTCCACGCCGTCGGCATCGCCCCGACCCCCGACGCCCGGCCCGCCGTCGACCACGCCCTCGCCGCCGTGCGCCACACCGCCGCGCCGGCCGACATCGGGCGCAGCGCGGCATCGTTCGCCGAGGGCCGACCCGCCGGTGCCGACGCGCTGACACCAGCGCAGCGAGAGCGCCTGACCCAGGCTGCGGACAACGTCGACCCCCGCCATATCGTGCACCGCTCCCGCTTCGTCGGTCCCCCGGAATGAGCCGCCCGTGAGCGATCCCCGCGCGAGACGACCTCGCATTGAGGAAGCGGCGACGCGCCCATCGCAGCCACAGCCTCGCCGACCGCGGCGCGACGCCGAGGCCAATCGCGAGCGCCTGTTGGCAGCTGCCGTCTCGGCCATGCTCCGCGAGGGGCGCAACGTGCCGCTCGCCACCATCGCCGCTGAAGCCGGGGTCGGCGTCGGCACGCTCTACCGCAAATACGCCGACCGCACCGAATTGCTCCACGCCCTCGAACACCGTGCCTACGGGCTGCTCAACGGCATCCTCGACGACATCGAGAGGCTCGCCAACGAACAGGGGTGGTCCGGCCTCGACTGCGTGGCCGCCTACATAACCCGGTCGATCGAGATCAGCGACCAGCTCGTCTTGCCGCTCCACGGCGCCCCGCCGCTCATCGACGACGCCGCCATCGCCGCGCGCCGCGACATCAACCGACGCCTCGACGCGTTCATCGCTCGCGGCGCCGCCGACGGAACCATTCGATCAGACGTCAACGCCAGCGACATCATCGTCTTCACCGCACTGGTGACCCAACCGTTCCGCCACGGACCGGACTGGACCACCCTCGTCAAGCGGCAGAAAGCGGTGTTCCTCAACGGCCTGGCGGCGCAGGGCCCGGTTCGCCTTCCCAACCGACACGTCGTCAGCGCGGACTTCGAACAAGCCTTCACCGACCAGACCAAAGGGCGTGATCACACGTGAATCACGAGCGCATATTGCACGCTACATAACGACGTCGTCCCGGTGCCTGTGACTGCGCACTGAACGGCGCATCTGGGTCGGTCGGCCGCCGTGTCGTTGCGCGCGTAACGACCACGCGGCAGTACGGAGACACAAGCGGCCACCGGAACACCCCTGGCGGGGCCGCTGAAGTTACAATGCGGCCGCGCCGCCGACCAACCATTTCGGGGAGGACGAGCTGCGTGTGCAGCAACGTGCCGCGGAGGTTGACCTCCATGGTCCGCCACCACAGTCGGGTTCGATCTCCCGCGCCGGGCCGACGGGGCTCACGATCCCAGCGATGTTGATTAGCAGGTCCACAGGGCCGAGCTCGTGGCGGCGCTTCGTGATCGCCCGGGCAGCGGGCCCTTCGTCGCTGACGTCGGCGGTGACCGACACCGCGACTCGACCAGCTCCTTCGATCAGCGCAACCGACTCAGTGAGCTGTTGAGTCGTCGCTCGGCCCGCCTGACGTTGTCGTACTGCAGGTCACTGGCGGTGACTCGCACCGACCAGGGATCGTACATGCGCCGGATCGCCTGCTCTTGGCTGAGTGCTCGGC
>JBKPAA010000100.1:0-35106 GCA_046726215.1 Actinomycetota bacterium
GAACCAAGCCCCCAGCCGCCTGACCGCCGCGGCCGCTACCGCGTCGGCCTCGCACGCGGGGCCGCAGCCCTGATCGCCGCGACCGTGCTCGCACACGCCGCCACCGCGGCGCGTGGGCCGGGCGTGATCGATGGTGAGGCACTGGGCCCCGGCGCCCGGCTGTGGCGGGCCCGGGGAGCGGCGGTCGTGGTCGTCGACGGACGCGCCCGCGACCAGGCGCTGCTGTCGGGGTTGCGGGACCGCGGCGTCGCCCGCATCGACGTCATCGTGCTCAGGACGGCGGCGCGGGGTGCCGCCGGGATCGCAGCCACGCTGCGGCGTCGCTGGCCGGGCGTCGTGGTCCTCGCGCCCGAGCGCTCGGCGGCGTCGTCCGGGCCCGAAGGACTCGACCCGGTGGCCCCCGCCGGCGGCACCGTGATCGACGTGGGTGGGCTCCGGCTGACCGTGGTTTCCGGCTCTCCGGAGCGGCTCGATGTGCGCATCGCAATCCGGGCCGCCGGGTCGGCAGGGGCGAGGGCGCCCCCGCCGTCGGGCCGATAGCTTCCCCACGGTGATCGAGTCCGCCCTGCCAGCCGTCGACCTCGGCCTGTCGCTGGGTGGCGCCACGTTCGACCTCCGGTGGCGGGCACTGGTCGGGGCCGTCGTCGCCGCACCTCGGTTCGGCCGCGAGAGCGAGGTGCTCGCCACGGTCCGGGCCGCCGGTCAGGCGGGTGCCGACCTCGCGGTCACGTCGCTACCGCCGGGGCTGATGGGTCCGGCAAGCCGCGCCGGCGGCGTGCCGATCGCGGCCAAGGCCTCGTCGCTCGACCAGGTGGAGGCGGCCGCGGCGGCCGGAGCCGCCCTGGTATTGGTGCCGATCGACATGCTCGGCGCCGCGGGCGACGCGGGAGCGTCCGTGGCGGTGTTGATCGACGACATCGGCGACATCGATCGCGCCCGGTCCGCGGTCGGGGATCGGCCCGTGCCGCTGGCGATCGACACGTCGGCGATCTCGACGCGGGAGGAGGCGTTGGCGGTCGAGTCCGTCGCCGTCCCCCTGGGGTGTCGCTTGCTGTGCACCAATGACGTTCGGCGCACCCGTCGGGTCGTCGAGACGGTCGCGGCCCTGCTGGCGGCCCAGCGCGGGCGGGCCGATCGCCCGTGACCGCCGTCCGCGCGGACGCTCCGGTGTACCTGGTCCGGGGCGATGACGACGTGATCCTGCGGGACGCCGCCCGCGAGCTGATCCACCGCGTCCTCGGCGACATGGACGCGGCTCTCGCGGTGGACGAGATCGGCCGCGACCGGTTCCAGCCCGCCGACGGGTCCGAGCCGAGCATCGCCCCGCTGGTCCAGGCGGCCCAGACCCCGCCGTTCCTGACCGACCGTCGCGTCGTCGTCGGGCGTGACCTCGACGTCTTCACCCGCGCCGAGCAGGTGGCGCCCCTGGTCGCCTACCTGGAGGACCCGCTGCCAACGACGTCGTTGATCCTGGTGTGGGCGCAGGGCCGCGTCCCCAGGTCCCTCACCGAAGCGGTCAAGGCCTGCGGCGGCGAGCAGGTCGACACCAGCCCGGGCCGCAAGATCGAGGCCTGGGTCGCCGACCAGTTGGGCCAGGCCGGACTGCAGCTCGACCGTGCGGGCATGGATCGGCTGGTGGGCTGGCTGGGCGACGATCCTCAGCGGCTCGTGGGGCTGATCGCCACGCTGCAAGGCGCGTTCGGCGAGGGTGCCCGGCTCGGGGTCGATGACATCGAGCCGTTCCTCGGCGAGGGCGGAGGTGTCCCCCCGTGGGAGCTCACCGACGCCCTGGATCGGGGCGACATCGCCACCGCGCTCGCCAAGCTGCGGCGCATGCTGGACGGCGGTGGCCGTCACCCGTTGGTGGTGATGGCCACGCTGCACGGCCACTACGGCCGCATGTTGCAGCTCGATGGCGCCGCGGTCGGAGGCGAGAGGGACGCGGCGGAGCTCCTCGGCCTAGGGGGGTCGACGTTCCCGGCCCGCAAGGCGCTGCGACAGACGCGACGGCTGGGCCACGATCGAATCGTCGACGCGATCTCCCTGCTGGCCGCCGCGGACCTCGACCTGCGCGGTGCCAAGGCCTGGCCCGAGGACCTCGTGCTAGAGGTCCTGGTCGCCCGCCTGGCGAGGCTCGCGCGCTAGGGCCGGATCGGCTTTTTCGGCGCGGGAATGGTCGCCGCGACGACCGATCCCGCGAAGAAAACGCGGGGTCAGGCCTCGCCAACCTCGCCGGCTTCGCCGGCCGCGTCGTTGACCCTGGCCAGGAGGCGGGCCTTGCGCCGCGCCGCCTGGTTCTTGTGGATGATGCCCTTGGCCGCGGCCGAATCGATACGACTGACGGCCTCACGCAGCTTGACGTCGGCGTCGTCGTCGCCGGCCTCCGCGGCGGCGACGGCGGCCTTGGCGCGGGTCCTGACCTCGGAGCGCACGGCCTTGTTGCGCTCGTGGCGCACGAGGTTCTGGCGGTTGCGCTTGATCTGGCTCTTGATGTTCGCCACGGACGGACCTGCTCCCTTTCACCCCAAATGGCCGGGACAGGCTACCGGCGGCGCCGGCCGATTGTCACACCCGGGAGCCCGTCCGGGGCGCCGCTAGCATTCGACGGCCCCCTATGGACCGCTCGCGCATCCGCAACGTCTCGGTCATCGCCCACATCGATCACGGCAAGTCGACGCTGGCCGACCGGCTCCTCGAGCTGTGCGGTGCCGTCGATCCGCGGGACATGCGCGACCAGTACCTCGACTCGATGGAACTCGAACGCGAGCGCGGAATCACGATCAAGCTCCAGTCCGTGCGGCTCGGCTACCGCGACCACGTGATCGACCTCATCGACACGCCGGGCCACGTCGACTTCGGCTACGAGGTGTCACGGTCGCTGGCGGCGTGCGAGGGCGTGATCCTGCTGGTCGACGCCGCCCAGGGGATCGAGGCGCAGACCCTGGCCAACTGCTACCAGGCACTGGAGCACGACCTCGAGATCGTCGCCGCGCTCAACAAGATCGATCTGCCGGCCGCCGACCCCGACCGCTACGCCGCCGAGATCGAGAAGGTTCTGGGCATTCCCGCCGATCAGATCCTGCGCATCAGCGCCAAGACCGGCGAGGGGGTGCCCGAGCTGCTGGATGCCGTCATCGAGCGGGTGCCGCCGCCCGTCGGCGATCCCGACGCGCCGCTCCAGGCGCTCATCTTCGACTCCCATTACGACGCCTACCGGGGCGTCGTCTCGTCCGTCCGGGTGGTCAACGGCAACCTCACCACCAGCAGCCGGCTGCGGTTCATGCAGACGGGCGCCGTCCACGACGCCGACGAGGTGGGCGTTCGCACCCCGGCCAACGTGCCCGTGGCCTCCCTAGGCGCGGGCGAGACCGGCTACCTCATCGCCGGCATCAAGGACGTGGCCGAGGCCCGTTCCGGTGAGACGGTGACCGAGATCGCCCGCCCCGCCGCCCGGCCGCTGGCCGGCTACCGCGACCCCAAGCCGATGGTCTTCTGCGGGCTCTATCCGATCGACGGCGACCAGTTCTCCGACCTGCGGGACTCGCTGGAGAAGTTGCGCCTCAACGACGCCAGCTTCACCTACGAGCCCGAGACATCGGGGGCGTTGGGCTTCGGGTTCCGCTGCGGGTTCCTGGGCCTGCTGCACATGGAGATCGTCCGCGAGCGCCTCGAGCGCGAGTTCGATCTCAGCCTCATCGCCACCGCGCCGTCGGTGGCGTACCGGGTGCACCGGACCGACGGCATGGTCGTCGAGGTCGACAACCCGTCGGCGATGCCCCCGGCCCAGGAGATCGACCACATCGAGGAACCGTTCCTGACCTGCACCATCCTCACCCCCACGGACTACACCGGCACACTCATGGAGCTGTGTCAGCAGCGCCGGGGGGAGATGTCCAAGCTCGAGTACCTCTCGCCCGAGCGCCTGGAGCTGGTGTACCGGCTGCCGCTCGCCGAGGTCGTGCGTGACTTCTTCGACCAGCTCAAGTCGCGCACGCAGGGCTACGCCAGCCTCGACTACGAGCCCGCCGGCTACGACCGCTCCGACCTCGTCCGGGTCGACGTGCTGCTCAACGGGGTCGCCGCCGACGCCTTCAGCGCCATCGTCCACAAGGACAAGGCCTACGACTACGGCCGCCGCATGGCCGAGAAGCTGCGGGGGCTGATCCCACGGCAGCTCTTCGACGTCCCCATCCAGGCCGCCATCGGCGGCCGCATCATCTCCCGCGAGACCGTCAAGGCCAAGCGCAAGGACGTGCTCGCCAAGTGCTACGGGGGAGACATCACCCGGAAGCGCAAGCTGCTCGAGCGGCAGAAGGAGGGCAAGAAGCGGATGAAGTCCATCGGCCGGGTCGAGGTTCCGCAAGAGGCGTTCATCAGCGCGTTGAAGCTGGACGATTGAGGGTAGAGGGATCGACCCTCATCGAGGATGCGACCCGTTACCCGGGAGTTAGCACTCGGTACACTCGACTGCCAGATGTTGGACGAGCGCAAAGCGGCGATCCTCCGGGCGGTCGTGGAGGAGTACATCGGTACCGGCCAGCCGGTCGGATCCGGGCACGTTGCGCAATCGCCCGGCGTCGACGTCTCTTCCGCCACCGTGCGCAACGAGATGGTGGCCCTCGAGACCGAAGGCTTCCTGCGCCAGCCTCACACCTCCGCGGGGCGCGTGCCAACCGAGAAGGGCTACCGCTTCTTCGTCGATCACCTGCGCCAGCCGGCCCGTCTCGCCACCAGCTCGGCCGAGGAGGTGCGGGCGTTCTTCGCCCGCGCCCATGGCGAGGTCGAGCAGATGCTGTCCGAGACCAGCCGGTTGCTATCCGACCTCACCCGCCTCACCAGCGTGGTCGTGGGCCCCGCCCCTGTCGAAACCGCCGTCCGGTCGGCCCAGCTCGTCGGCCTCAGCGCCACCTCGGCGGTGCTCGTCGTCGTGTTGAGCGACGGATCGGTCGAGAAGCACACGATCGAGCTGCCCGTCGGCGCCGGCGACGAGCGGGTGGCGGTGGCCAGCACGCGCCTGACCGCTCACCTGTCCGGCCGTGCCCGCGAGCCCCTCCCCGCCGTTCCGGCCACGGGCGACGTCACGGTGGACTCGCTGGTCGAGCGGGCCATCGGTGCCCTCTCCCACCCACCCGCCGGCGACCCCGAGCACGTGTACGTGGGTGGCGCCGCACGCATGGCGCAGGCGTTCGACGCCATCGAGACCGTGCGCGAGGTCTTGGGGATTCTCGAGCAGCAGTACGTGGTCGTGTCGCTCATCCGCGACGTGATCGACCGAGGGCTGCATGTCGCCATCGGCACCGAGACCGGCATGGCGCCGCTGGCCGAATGCGCCCTCGTCGTGTCACCCTACGAGGTCGAGGGCGAGCGGGCGGGCACGATCGGCGTGCTGGGACCCACCAGGATGAACTACCCCCAGGCGCTGGCAGCGGTCGCAGTCGTGGGCCATCGCCTGTCCGATCGTCTGACCGAGGGCTAGCCACCGTTGCCGACCGACTACTACGAGCTGCTCGGCGTCCCACGAGATGCCACCCAGGACGAGATCAAGCGCGCCTACCGGCAGCTTGCCCGCCAGCTCCATCCCGACACGGGGCACGGGGATGCCCGCTCCGAGGCGCGGTTCAAGGAGGTCGTCCGCGCCTACGAGGTGCTCTCCGACCCCGAGAAGCGCCAGCGGTACGACGCCTACGGGCCGGCCGGCGTCGAGGGGACCACCGTCGGCGCCGATCCGTTCGGGTTCGGTGGTGGCATCGGCGACGTGTTCGAGGCGTTCTTCGGGTCGAGCCCGTTCGGGGGGCGCCGGCGTGGCCCGACGGGCCCGCCACGCGGTGAGGACCTCGAGCAGGTGGTCCAGCTGGAGTTCGAGGAGGCGGTCTTCGGCTCACAGCATCCGGTCAGCGTCAAGACGGCCGTGCCGTGCGACGCCTGCGAGGCCACCGGCGCCGCCGACGGCACGCAGGCGGTCACCTGCCACGAATGTGGGGGCACCGGCACGGTGCAGCGCGTCCGCCAGTCGTTCATCGGGCAGATGGTGACCTCGTCCCCCTGCGCCCGTTGCGGCGGGTCGGGCCAGATCATCCCCCACCCGTGCCCGGTGTGCCGGGGTGAGGGCCGCCGCATCAACGAGCGCACCTACACGGTCGACATCGTTGCCGGCGTCGACGACGGCTCGACGCTGCGACTGGCCGGTCGGGGCGCCGTCGGCCCCCGCGGCGGCACCGCCGGCGACCTCTACGTGCACGTACGGGTGAAGCCCCATCCCCGCTTCGAGCGGCGCGGCACCGACCTGGCGACGGTGTTGACCCTGCCCTATACGCAGGCCGCGCTCGGGGCGACGATCCCGTTCGAGACGCTGGAGGGCACCGAGGAGCTGGAGATCCCCCGGGGCACGGCGTCGGGGACCACCTTCCGGCTGCGGGGCCGCGGTGTGCCCCACATCGAGCGGCGGGCGCGGGGTGACCTCCTGATCGATGTGGTGGTCGAGGTGCCCACCGAGCTGAGCGACCAGGAGGAGGAGGTCATCCGCCAGCTCGCCGAGCTACGGGGTGACGACGTCGCCCCTCCGCCGACCGGCCTGCTGTCGAAGCTGCGGTCGGCCTTCAAGTAGCCGGGCGCGATGGACGCCAGTCCCCACGGCCCGGACGGCGGTGAGGTCACGCCGGCCACCGCCCGGGCCCACGTGTTCGTCGGCGACCTGGACGCCCCGGTACTGGACGGCGGTGACCATCACCATCTCTCCCGGGTATTGCGGCTGACGCCGGGGAGCGATGTCACTGCGGGCGACGGCGCCGGGCGTTGGCGGCCCTGTCGGCTCACCGGTGGGCCGGGCCTCGAGATCGCCGGTCCGCCGGTCGGCGAGCCCCGGCCGCAGCCGCCGATCACCGTGGCGTTCGCACTCGTGAAGCGCGAGCGCCCGGAGCTGGCCGTGCAGAAGCTGACCGAGCTGGGCGTCGACCGCATCGCGCCGTTCGTGGCCGGGCGGTCGGTGGTCCGCTGGGAGCCCGCGCGCGCCGAGCGCCAGGTCGAGCGGTGGCGGGCCATCGCCCGGCAGGCGGCAATGCAGTGCCGGCGCACATGGCTGCCCGAGGTGGCGCCCGTGGGCACGTTCGACTCGGTGGCGACGCTGCCCGGCGCGGTCCTCGCCGATCCCGCCGGCGCGCCACCCACGCTGGACCACCCGGCGGTCCTGGTCGGGCCGGAGGGCGGGTGGACGACCGCGGAACGGATGTGCGGTCTCCCCATGGTCCGATTGGGGGCCCACGTGTTGCGGACGGAGACCGCAGCCATGACGGCCGGTGCGGTCCTGGCGGCGTTGAGGGCGGGCGTGTTGAGCGACGCCGGTCCCCCCTGATCGCATCGTGCAGTGAGCGCAGACGCCGCTGTCATATTCGACACGAATGGCGGACATGCCTGAACGAGCAGTGATTGTCACAAGCCGTTCGCGGTGCCTTAGAGTTAGCCCCCGCCTGGACCGCGTGAGTACTCAGAACTGGCGCGGTTGCCGTCCCGCTGGGGGGCGGCATCCAAGGGGAGGAACATATGGATAGCGACCTCGAGGTTGAACGCGAGAGCGGCTACGCCATCAAAGTGGGCGCTCGGCTCCGTTCGATCCGGCGCCAGAAGCACCTCTCGCTCCAAGACGTCGAGGCGGCATCGGAGCATGAGTTCAAGGCATCCGTTCTGGGGGCGTACGAGCGCGGCGAGCGGGCGATCTCCGTCCCCCGATTGCAACGACTCGCCCGCTTCTACCGGGTGCCCGTCGACCAGATGCTGCCCAGCGACGAGGACCTGGGTGGGCTTTCGAACAACGACGACGAGCAGATCGTCGACCTGCGCGCCATGCGGGCCAGCCGCCGAGATGATCGTCCCGTCACGATCGACCTGGGTGCCGTCGAGCAGCTGGGCGGCCAGGAGGGCGAGATGCTGTCGCGCTACCTCCGCATGATCCAAGTGCAACGGGGCGACTACAACGGCCGGATGCTCACGATCCGCCGGGAGGATCTGCGGGCGGTGGCCTGCATCCTCGACTGCCATCCCGAGCAGGTGCCGGCCCGGCTCGACGGCCTGGGCCTGTGCCTGGTCCGCTGATCGCCGCCTGATCCGGCTCGATCGCGCGCAACCCGGGCGCTAGACAGGCGCGGCCGCAGCCTGCTTCGCTCGCGGCATCCCTTCCGATCGGATGACCCCCTTCGGCGTCTACGTCCACGTGCCGTTTTGCTCGGCGCGGTGTGACTACTGCGCCTTCGCGACCTGGACCGACCGGCATCATCTGCAGTCCGCGTACCTCGACGCGTGCCGCCGCGACGTGGAGCGCCGGGTGGCGGACGGGCTTCCGGTGGCCACCAGCGTGTTCGTGGGCGGAGGCACCCCCTCACTCGTCGAGCCCCAGCGCCTCATGGCGGTGCTCGAGGCCGTGCCGCGCGCGCCGGGATGCGAGGTCACGGTCGAATGCAATCCGGACACCGTGACGCCGACCCTGATGGAGGTCTACGCCCGAGGCGGCGTCACGCGGATCAGCCTGGGCGTCCAGTCGATGGTCGCACACGTCCTCCGTTCACTCGGGCGCACGCACGACCGGGCCAACGTGTACCGGGCCGTCGACGCGCTGCGCACGGCGGGCATCCCCAGGTTCAACCTCGATGTGATCTACGGCGCGGCGGGGGAGTCGCTCGTCGACTGGCGGCAGACCCTCGAGGCCACGCTGGCGCTCGACCCGCCCCATGTCAGCGCTTATGCCCTCACCGTCGAGCCGGGGACGCCACTCGCGGACGATCCTGCGCGGCACCCTGACGACGACGACCAGGCGACGAAGTACCTGGCCGCCGCAGGGGCGCTGGAGGCGGCCGGGCTCTCGTGGTACGAGATCTCCAACTGGGCCCGCCCCGGGCACGAGTGCCGCCACAACCAGCTCTACTGGTCGATGGGCGAGTACCAGGCGTTCGGCTGCTCCGGGCACTCGCACCGCGGCGAGCGGCGGTCGTGGAACGTGCACACGCCCGAGCGCTACATCTCCGCCATCGACGAGGGGCGCTCGCCCGAGGCGGCGGGCGAGCGCCTCGACGCCGGCGCGCGCCGCCTGGAGGCGCTACAGCTGGCGGTGCGGACCAGCTCCGGCGTGCCCGCCGCCGCGCTCCCCGTCGACGAGCTGGAGGACCTCGTCGCCCTGGACGGCGACCGCGCCATCCTGACCGTCCGGGGTCGCCTGCTCGCCAACGAGGTGGCGCTCCGCCTCCGGTGATTGCGCGGAGGGGATGCGAGACTCTGCGGTCATGTTCCACCCGACGACCGAGGAGTGGGACGTCGACCTGGTCGCCGGCGATCCCCTCGGCTTCCCCGGGTACGACAAGCAGCGCCGCGCCCTCGCCGACACCGGCGAGTCGGTGCGCACCGGGCGGACGGAGCACTACGCCTTCATCGAGGGCCGGTTCGAGGTGCTGGGCGGCACGATGGGCGCGGCGGCCGGCGAAAAGGTGGTGCGGGCCTACGACCGGGCGCGCGACCTGCGCCTGCCGATGGTGGCGCTCACGCGGACCGGCGGCGCCCGCCTCCAGGAGGGCATGGTGGCCCTGGTCCAGATGGCCCGGACCGCGGCGGCGGCCCGGAGGCATGCCGAGGCCGGGCTGCTGTCGCTGGCGGTGTACGGCTCGCCCACGACCGGCGGGGTGCTGGCCTCGTATGCGTCGCTGGTGGACCTCCGAGCCGTGGTCTCCGGTGCCCTGATCGGCTTCGCCGGTCCCCGGGTGGCCGAGGGGACGCTGGGCGTCCCGCTGCCGCCGGGGTCGCACACGGCGGAGTCGGTCTACGACCACGGGTTGGCGGACGCGCGTCTCGGCGCCGACGACGTCGCCGCCTGGGTCGAGGCGGCGCTCGGGTTGACGGACCGGCCGCTGCCTGTCCGGCCGCTGCCGGCCTGGGACTCCCCGGCCGTCGCCGGCGACGCCGCCACCGGGCCCGGCGCGTGGGCGGAGGTGTTGCGGTCCCGGGCCGTCGGACGTCCCTCCGGAATCGACCGCGCCGCCCTGCTGTGCTCGTCGTGGGTCGAGCTTCGGGGCGGCGATCCCACCGTGCGGGCCGGCCTGGCGCGGGTGGCGGGGCGACGCTGTGTCGTGGTTGCGACCGACCGCTATTGCGCCGCCGGGCGCCCCACACCCGCGGGCTTCCGCCTCGCCCAGCGGGCCGTGGCACTGGCGGGTCGTCTCGGTATGCCGGTGGTGACGCTGGTCGACACCCCGGGCGCGGATCCCTCTCCGGCGGCCGAGGTCGATGGGGTGGCGTCGGAGATCGCCCGCACGCTGGCAGCGTTGGCGTCGTGCCCGACCCCGACGGTGTCGGTCTGCGTGGGGGAGGGGGGAAGCGGCGGTGCGCTGGCCCTGAGCTACGCGGACCGGCTGTTGATGTGCGAGCACGCCATCTTCTCGGTGATCGCGCCCGAGGGCGCGGCGGCGATCCTCGAGCGGGACGCCGCCAGGGCGCCCGAGGTTGCCGAGCGCCTACGGCTCACGTCGCGTGACATGCTCGAGCTCGGCGTGGTCGACGAGGTGATAGGCGAGGATCAGGAGGCGCTCGACGAGGCCGTGGCCCGGGCACTCCAGGGGCCGACGCGTGGTGAGCGGGACCGCCGGTGGGACGCGGTGACCACCCGCTGGCTGCGGCACGGCTGACGCGTCCGGCGCCATCGGCGGCGGTTGCCACGTCGCCTCAACGTGGGGCCGTGGCGGAGGGCGAGGCCCGGGCGGGGTCGGGCCGCCAGTCGTAGTCGAGCTGGTGGGCCGTGCGTTCGGCGAGCTCGCGGCCGGCGAGCCGGTCGACCAGGTGGAGCGCCATGGCGATACCCGAGCTGAGGCCGGCGGCCGTGACCACCTCGCCGACGTCGACCCAGCGAACGTCGCGCACCGCCCCGTCCGGCCCCAGCCGTCGCACCAACAGGTCGACGTCCTCCCAGTGGGTCGTCCAGTGGCGGCCGTCGAGCAGGCCGGCATCCGCCAGGAGGAAGGCACCGGTGCAGACGCTGGCGGTCAAGCCGGACGCACCCGCGAGTTGCTCGACCGCATCCAGCAGTGCCGCGTCGCCCGTGGCGGCGTCGACGTCGATCGTCCCGGGCAAGATGAGCACGTCGAGCCGGCCGCAGTCGGCCACGCCCGTGTGCGGCGCAAGCCCGAGCCCGCCGTAGGCGGCGACCGGTCCGCCGGACGGCGTCACGGTGACCACGGCGAACGGCGGGTCGTCGCCGTCGCGTGCCGCCAGCCGCGAGGCGGTGAGGAACACCTCGTAGGGGCCACCCGCGTCCAGCAGGTCAACCCCCTCGTACAGGAGCAGGCCGATTCGCATGCCGTCACCCTCCGTCTCACCGGCCCGGGCGGCAAGGACATCGGGCGCAAGGATCCTGCCAACGCCGGGACCGGGACCGGCCGCACGGGTCGCCGCCGCCGGCGCGAACGCCTCAGGCGACGGGCTCGGGCAGCAGCAGCTCCTGGCCGGGCAAGAGGAGGTCGGGGTTGTCGGGGTCGAGCAGGCGGCTGCGGTTGGCGTCGACGAGGCGGCGCCAGTAGCCGATCACCTGCCGATCGTTCGGCTCACCATGCGGGGTCGGGGACACGGTCTCCGCCGCGATCGACCAGAACGAGTCCCCGGCCTCGACGATCCAGCAGTGCGACGCTGACGCCCGGGCCGGCTCCACCCGCCACGGTCCCACCGGCGTGGCGGCGGGAGCCTGGTCACGCCCGGGCGCCCGGTGTGCGGGTGGGACCGGTCGCCCGCCGTCGGCGGGGAGGCGGATCATCACGGCTGTGGGTGCCTCACGGGCGCTGCGAGTCATGGTCGCCACCGCCGGGCCCGGGCTCTGCATCGGCTCGAGGGCCGATGCGGCGGCGGGTGTCGCGACGTGCGTGGCCGCGAGGGTAGGGGACGGCAGGGCGCCGAGGAGTGTGCCGGCCGCCAGGCTGAGGCCACCGCTACCCGAGACCACACGACGGACGATGACCGGGGTCAGCCGAACTGCGGCGGCCGCAAGGCGCGTGCGACCGAACGGGCGGGTGAGCGCGAGCGCCAGCGTGCACACGGCCAGGTACCAACCGGTCGCCAGCGCCCCCAGCCGCACGAGCGCGAGCGCCATGACCTCGGGAGGCGTGCGATCCAGCCACACCGACAGCTCCCCGGCCGAGGTGACCGGCACGTCGAGCATTCCGGCGCCGAGGGCGTGCAGCGCCCGCAGTCCGAGCACGAGCGCCGCCGTCCACAGGAGGAGGCGCCAGCGCCCGGTCATGGCCGCACCTCGACCCTGGTCGTTGCTCCGGACCCCAGCTCCACCACCAGCTCGTCACAGCCCCCGGCGACCGGTTCGGCCCGGATGCCGACGGCGCCGGCCAGGCGCTCGCGGGCCTCGACCGTCAGCGGGTCGCGCTCGGAGGCCCACCGCGGGAACACGAACACGTCGCCGGTCGCTGGGCGCAGGAGCGCCGCAGCGGCCTGGCCGTCGCACTCCCAGTCGCCGACGGCAACGAGGTCGCCCGGCTCGCCCACCGTCCAGCGGGCCGTGCCGGCAGAGATGGTGCCACCGTCTACCGCGAGGGTCTCGGAGCAGCCGTCGCCGTCGACATCGGCCGCGGGGGCGGCAGCCACCGGGCATTCAGCGTGCCCGGCCGGCACGGTCGCCTCGACCGAGTCGCGGCGGGCCGCCGAGCCACGTGCGCCCCAGCCGCCGGCGACGACCACCCCGACGACGGCCACCACCGCGAACGCACCGGTGCCAGCGGCGACGCGGGCACGCGCGCGGCGTTCGGCCCGCGGCGGGTCCGGCGCATGCGCCCCTGTATCGGACGACTGCGGCGGGGCGTCGCCTAAGGCCTGGGCCCAGCGCTCGTCGTCGGTCAGCTCGTGGGTGAAGACGAGGTCGAGCAGCTCTTCGTCGGGCGGCACGTACGCGGGCCCCGCCCCGGGCGGGCCCGACGCCTGGGGGAGCGCGGCCTGGGGGACGGCGCCGAGGATCGAGCTTGCCAGCAACCGTGCGGCCGGTCGGCGGCTGGGAACGGGATCCTGTGCCTGGGCGATCACCCGCTCGAGGGCCCGCCGGGTGGCCCCGCCGGATCCCCTGGTCCAGGTCGGTGAGCGTCGCCGCTCGGCGGGCGCTCGCTCGAGCACCTCGCTCAGCACCCGGCCGAGGGCGGCGACGTCGTCGTGGGGTTCTGCGCCGCCGGGGTGCGAGAGCCCGCACAGGCGGGGCCTGCCGTCGTCGCCGACGAGGATGTGGGTGGAGTCCAGGCGGCCGTGCACCACGCCGATGTCGTGGAGGTCGGCGAGGGTGGCGGCCACGGCGGCGCCGAGGCCGGCGATGGCGGCGACGGAGCCGGTCCAGTGCGAGACGGGGTCACCGGAGTACCGGGTCCGCAGCACGACGTCGGCCGCCGGCTCGCACTCGTCGAGGCCGTCGCCGCCGTCGGCCGGTACGACCGGCACGAGCCCCGGATGGGCGGCGCGGTCCAAGCGTTCGGCCTCGAGGCGGAGCCGGGCGATGTCGGCGGCGCCCGAGGCGGTCTTGATCGCAATCGGCCCCTCCGAGTCGAGCGCGACCGTCACCTGCATGCTCATGTGCTGAAGCATGGTGAATTATACTGAAAGATGTCAAGAGGGTCGAGAGTGTCGAGAGTGTGGTCAGGGAATTCGGCGAGTCAGCCGGCAGGGCCGGGGACGGCCGTGGCGGTGGCGCTGGCGGTGACGGTCGTGCCGTCGGGAGCGCCGGGGACGACGTCGGCGAAGATGTAGTCGGCCTCGAGCGTCAACTCGACGCGCACGGCGGCACCCGTGACGGTCACCACCGGGGGATCGGCCAGGTGGGGCGCGAGCTCGCTGGTGGTCACGACGTCCCCGACCACTGCACGCGTCGCCACCGGATCGAGGACGTATGCATGCGTCGTCCGGAGGACGCCCTGATCGACCCCGGCCGCCGCGGCGTCGTTCGCGGCGGCTGCCGCCAGCTCGAACGCCTGGCGCTTGCGCAGGTGGACGAGCGACATGTCGACGGCGATCGAAGCGAGCAGGAGCACGATCAGCAGCCCGGCGGGCATCAGCATCAGCGCAGAAGCGGAATCAGCGTCGCCTCGGCCGCAGGCCGATATGATCCGTGAACGAAGGGGCGCGGACGGGCGTAGCCGGCTCATGAGCAGGCCTCGGCGCTGCCGGGGACGCCGTCGCGGTACGGGTCGATCAACTCGGAGTGGCGGCTGGTCACGTCCAGCCCCGATCCGAACCCGCCGATCCACGGCAGGCGCAGCACCGGCACGTCGTAGCTGGCGGTGAAGGTGGCGCGGGCGCAGCGGGTGAAGCCCGCCTGCCCGTCCGGGGACTCGAGGCCGGTCAGCTCGACCGCGAACCGCGACCGCTCGCGTCCGTGGGCGGCCAGGGCCTCGTATCCGGCCCGGCGCGCCTCCGCCTCGGCGTCGCCGAAGTCGCCGGCCGCGGGAACATCCGCCTCGACGAAGCTACGCGTGGCCTGCCGGGCTGCTGAGTCCACGGCCAGCTTCGCGTCTATGACGGCCCAGGCATTGGCAACGAGCAGTGTCCCGACGACGAACACGAGCAGGCCGAAGGGCAGGACCTCGATGCCGCCCACCTGCCCCCGGTCGGCGCCGCGGCCGCGGGTCACCCGGCCGAGGCGGGTCGCTCGCCTGCGGAGCGCGGCTCGGGGGTCGCGTCCGGGGCGGAGGGCGGGCGGGGTGCTCTGTGTGTGCTCACGGTGCCTTCCATAACATCCGGCCGAGTGATGCGCACCCGGCCGATCCGCCGGCCCTGGATCCGCTGGGCGGTGAGTTGCCACCCGTCGACCACGACCGACTCGCCCTCAACGGGCACGTGCCCGAGGTGGTGGTAGAGCAGGCCGCCGATGGTGTCCCAGTCGCCCTCTGGCAGCTTTGCGTCGAGCAGCTCGTTGACCTCGTCGAGCGGGGTGCGGGCGTCGACGCGCACTCCACCGCCGGCCAGGGGCTCGACGAGCGGGTCCTCGACGTCGAACTCGTCGACGATTTCGCCCACCAGCTCCTCGATGATGTCCTCGAGCGTCACCAGCCCCGCGGTCCCGCCGTACTCGTCGACCACGATCGCCATGTGGAACTTGTCCCGCTGCATCTCCCGCAGCATTTCGGGGACCCGCTTGGTCTCGGGCACGTAGCGGGCGGCCCGCACCAGCTGGGCCACGGGGAGGTCTTCCTCGCCGTCGCGCTCGGCCCGCATCAGGTCCTTGGCGTAGGCGATGCCGACGACGTCGTCGATGCCGTCGCCCACGACCGGCAGCCGGCTGTAGCCGTTGAGGAGCACGACCTCCATCACGTCGGCCACCCGGAAGTCCTGGCCCACCGTCACCATGTCGGGCCGGGGGACCATGACCTCGCGGACCACGGTGTCGCCGAATTCGATGATCGACTCGATGAGGGCACGCTCATGTTCCTCGATCACACCCTCCTCGACGCCGAGCTCGGCCACCGCCAACAGCTCTTCCTCCGAGACGTACGGGCCCTGTTTCAGCCCCTTGCCCGGGAGCAGCAGGTTGGTCAGGCCGATCAGTGCCCGGGTCGTGAGGCGGAGCAGCGGGAACCGGATCAACGCGCCCACCGGCCGGGCGGCGACCAGGGCGGCGCGGTCGGGATTGAGGACCGCCCAGGTGCGGGCGGACGCGGCCACGACGAAGACCGCGACCACGTCCGCGGCCATGGCGATCGCCACGCCGGCGAGGCCCCACAGGCGTTCGGCGACGATGCCCACCAGCGTTGCCTGGGCGAGCTGGCAGACGAGCAGGGCGAACAGCAGCGGGTTCACGAACTGGTCGGGTCGGCCGACGAGCTCGACCAGCTTGTGGCCGCCGCGTCGGCCCTCGGTCTCGAGGGTCTGGGCCCGCGACTTGGGCATGCGTGTGAGGCCCGTCTCGGCGCCGGCCAGTAGCAGGATCACGAGCAGCAGCGCGACGATGGCGACCAGCATCCATCGGTCTCCCACCGTGAGGCTCGCCGCCAGGATCGAACTCGGCACGCCGTCACCTCCGCCGGTGGAAGCGCTCGAGCAGCTCGCGTTCGCGGGCCTGCATCAATGCCGCCTCGTCGGCCTCGGCGTGGTCGTGGCCCAGCACGTGCAACACGCCGTGGACCACAAGCAACGCCAACTCGTCGTCCGGACCCGCGGCATGCTCCAGCGCTTGCCGCTGCGCCACTGCCGGGCACACCACCACGTCGCCCAGCAGCAACGGCCCCGGCCGGGATGTACTCCTGTCGGTGGGCGTGGCCCCGCCGTCGAGCGGATCGTCGATCGGGAACGCCAGCACGTCGGTGGGCCCGCCGGCGCCCATGTAGCGGCGGTTGAGTTCGCTGATCGTGGCCTCGTCGACGAACAGCAGTGACAGCTCGGCGTCGCCGCTCACCCCCTCGGCCAGCAGCACGTTCCGGGCGAGATCGACCCAGCGCTCGACCTCGACCGGCATCGCCTGCTGTTCGTCGGCGCCGAACACGTTCACCTCTCCCACCTCGCCGTCGGGCGGGACCATCAGGAGGCGGGCGATGTACGCCCGTCGGGTGGTCGAGTGGGCTCGGCGTCAGCGCCCCGATCGATGCCGACGAGGGTGTCGGTCCGTTCGTAGGCGTCGACGATGTCCTGCACGATCCGATGCCGGACGACGTCGTGCGAGGTCAGCTGCACGAACTCGAGGCCGTCGATGCCCTTCATGATCCGCGCCAGGTTGGTCATGCCGCTGCGCCCGGTCGGCAGGTCGACCTGGGTCATGTCGGCGGTGACCACGACCTTGGAGCCGAAACCGATCCGGGTCAGAAACATCTTCATCTGCTCGGGCGTCGTGTTCTGGGCCTCGTCGAGGATGATGAAGCTGGCGTTGAGGGTGCGTCCCCGCATGAACGCCAGCGGCGCTACCTCGACCGTGCCCCGCTCGATGAGCCGCTGCGCTCCCTCGGGCTCCACCATGTCGAACAGCGCGTCGTAGAGCGGGCGCAGGTAGGGATCGATCTTGGCGGCGAGGTCGCCGGGCAGGAACCCGAGCCGCTCGCCGGCCTCGACCGCCGGCCGCGTCAGGATGATCCGGTCGACCTCCTTGGCCTGCAGGGCCTGCACCGCCATGGCGACCGCAAGCCACGACTTGCCGGTTCCCGCCGGCCCGATGCCGAAGGTGATGACGTTCTCACGGATGGCGTCGACGTACCGCTTCTGGCCCGCCGACTTGGGGCGGACCGTGCGGCCCCGCGAGGAGCGCAGCACCTCGGCGGTGAGCACCTCGGACGGTCGCTGATCGGCCCGCACCATGTCGATCGTGCGCACGACGCTTGCCGGCTCGAGCCGTTGGCCCCGCTCGAGCAGCAGGACCAGCTCCTCGAACAGGTGGCCCACCCGGTCGGCCTCGTCGCCCTCGATGGCGATCTCGTTGCCGCGCACGTGGATCTCGACGCCCTCGAAAGCGGACTCGACCACGCGCAACAGCTCGTCGCGCTGGCCGAGGAGGTCGACCATGAGATGGTTGCCGGGAACGGAGATCTTGACCTGCGTGGTCGCCACGAGGGGGCCAGCCTAGGCCCTCTCGTGACGACCACGTGGGCCGGCGGCCGGCCCTGTCAGCACTCGACCTTGGAGGTGAACTCGTCCCAGGCGCTGGCCAGCTCCTCGCCTGCCGACGATAACTGCTGGCGCGCCTCGGCGAAGGTCGTGTCCTGGCCGAGGTTGTCGACCGTGTCCTTGAAGCCCTCCCAGGCATTCTCGACGTTGTCCCACTCGGACTCCGCCAGCGCCTTGCCGGCGCTGCTGAGCTCGTCGACGTCGTTGGCGAGGTTGTCGCGGGCTTCGGCGAGTTGGGAGCGGTCGGTCGGGTCGAGAGTGTTGAGGTCGTGCAGGGTTTCGTCGATCGTCTGGCGAGCGTCGCACACGTCGGCGGTCGCCTCCTCGGTGGAGGGCTTGTCGTCGCCGCAACCGGCCAGGACGCCGGCTCCGGCCGCGACGAGGACGATGGCGGCGATGATTTTCATGGGGTGCTGTCGTGTCATGGACTCATCGTTCCCCCCGCGACCGTCCCGCGGTAAACGGCTTTGCCGGGAGCGTCCACTAGCGTGCCGGGCCCATGGACGGTCCATCGGCTGACCATCCGGGCGAGGCGGCGATCGTGGCCGGCCTGCTGGGCGAAGACCTGGGTGCCCGCATCGATCGTTGGGCGGCCGACGCCCGCGTCGACGAGGCGGCGCAGGCGCGGGCCCGCGAGCGATGGCTGCGACAACAGGCCGAGGAGGAGGGGAGCCTGGCCGGCGTGCTGGCGGACGTCGCCGAACGTGGCGCGCCGGTCGCCGTGCGCGTCAGGGGCGGGCGCCGTCACCGGGGCGAGGTACGGGCCGTGGGCGCGGACTTCGTGGCGCTCCGGTCGGCCGGCACCGACGTGATGGTCGCCCTTGCCGCCGTAACCTCGGTGCGGATGCCTCCCGGTGAGGCATCGACGATCGGCGACCGGTCGATCACGACCTCGCTCCGGCTCGTCGACGTCATGGCCCGCCTGGCGGGCGAGAGGGCGACGGTGCTGCTCGTTATGGCGGGTGACGACGCTGTCTCCGGCGGGCTCCGCTCGGTTGGCCAGGACGTCGTCGGCGTACGGCTCGCCGGTGCGCCGGCGGTCATGGCCTACGTCCCGGTCGGCGCCATCATCGAGGTGGTGTTGGACGGGTAGCCGTCGTCTCGGTCAGCTCGCGGCGCGGAACTGCCCGACGACGGCGTCGTGGCGCCAGACTGCGAGCAGGTCGGCGGTCCGAAAGCTGGCGATCCGCGTGCTCCAGGAGTCGATGACCTCGCGGCCGTTGCCGCGGCGGAAGAAGGTCGTCATCGGGCCTTCCTGCTGGTAGGCGTCGGCGCCCACGACGGTCTCGACGCTCCGGTCTCGCCGCATCACCTCGAACGTCGGCATGCGCGAACGGTACGGCGGATCAGCTGTGAGCTTCGAGAGGGACAAGGTTGTGAATTCGGCGCAGTCATCTGTGCGCCCCTGTGGATGACCGCCGGTTGGCGCGAACCACCGTGACTCGCGTCGCGACCCTCGCCCGTACGCTGGGCGTGGCGCCTGCCCCGCCGAACCCGGACGAGCTCGACGACATCGTCGCGTTCGTCGCTGCGCAGCAGGCGCACCCGGATCGGCGCATCGGCTATGTCGGCACAGATGCCGCTGGGATCCTGGCCGAGCTCGAGGGGTTGGAGCCGTCCTGGCTGACCACGGCCCGGGTCCAGCGCGAGGGCTCGCGCCTCACCGGCACCGTGATGACCGGGTGGGACGTCGACCTCGGTCGGGCCTGGATCTTCGGACCATGGGTCGCCGCCGACGGTGACGCGTGGATGGCCGGAGCCGTCGAGCTCTTGGACGCGGCGTTGGCCGGCTTGCCCCGCGCCGTCTCCCGCTACGAGATGTGTGGCGACCTGGCCAATCAACGGCTCGCCGCGCTGGCTGGTTCGCGGGGTTGGGCTGCGACCGAGCCGAACCACGTCCTGGTGGCCGACGCCGCGGTTGTCGCCACGTGGCGATCTGGCGGTGGCGGTCGGACGGCGGTTCTGCGTGGCGCCGCCTCCGCCGACATCGACACCATCGTGCGCCTGCACGACGCCGAGTTCCCCGACACGTACGCCTCGGCAGCCCAGCTCGTCGATGGCCACGTCGACGGCTCGCGCCTGGTACTCGTCGCCGACGACGGGCGCGGTGGCATCGCCGGCTACGCCGCCGGGGGGGTCCACGGCGACGGCCAAGGCTTCATCGACTTCGTGGCCGTCGAGCCCTCGGCTCGCGGCGCCGGCGTCGGCTCGCAGCTCGTGGTCGCCATCACCCGCCGGCTCCTCGAGCGATCATCGCTCGGCCAGGTCTGCCTCACCGTGCATGACCACCGCACGCCGGCGCGGACCCTCTATGCGCGGCTCGGCTTCCGGCCGGAAGGAACGCTGGTCGCATACCGCTCGTGGACGTCGTGAGCACACGGCTCCGCCCTGTCGGGTGGGGTTGGGTTGCGAGGCTCAGATGTCGTCGTCGCTACCGCGTGTTACCGGCTCGGGATAGAGGTGCTCGAGCTCGCCCGGTTGAATGCGCGAGCGGCCGATGAAGTCATCGACCTCGTTCGCCCGGAGCCGAATGACCCGGCCAAACCTGTAGGCGGGCAACTCGCCATGATCGATGAAGCGGTACAGGGTGCGGGGCGTGATGCCGAGACGACGCGCCGCTTCTTGAGTCGAGAGCCACTCGGTCTCGTCGGTGTTCACGGCACACACCTTACTCCCTCGCATGGTGTTTTGGCATCTTTCGGTCTAATTCTCACCGGAGCGCGGCGACTGGGCTAAGGTGTAGTCGCTTCCTCACGCGTCGTGAGGAATGCGGCGATCGGGCTGTGGGCGCCGGACCGCGCTGGGGAGGTGCTCAGCGATGTTGACGCGAGCAACACGGGCGGTGGCGCGGTGGTGACGCGGTGGTCATGACGCGGGTGGGCAACGGCGCGCAGGCGCCGCCAGCGCCCGGAGCCCCACGCCGCGTGACCGACCGGAGGGCGGGGCTCCCCGGTGCGCGCGCCATCGTGGGCGGACTGCTCGTCGCGGTCGCCGGCGTGTGCACGTTCCTGGCCTGGCAGGAGGCGTCGGACAGGGCCGACCGGTCCTACGCGGTGGCGGCCCGCGCGATTCACCCGGGCGAGACGCTCGCCGCGCGAGACGTTCGCTTCGAGCCGCTCGAACTGCCGGCCGGGTTGTCGGAGGCGGCCTTCACCGACGCCTCCGGCATCGAGGGTCTGGTGGCGTTGGGACCGATCGGTCCCGGGGAACTGGTGCAACTCGGCCAGGTGAGCGAGCCGGGGCAGCAGAGTCCGGCGGCGGAGCTGTCGTTCTCGATCCCGCGGGATCGGGCGGTCGACGGACGCCTGCGCAGCGGTGACCTGGTCGACGTGTTCGTCACCGACGACGCTGGCACCACGGCGGTGGCGGAAAGGGTGCAGATCGTCGACGTCGCCGAGCGCGGTGACGGGTCCTTCGCCTCCACCGGCGAGCTGACGATCACGGTGACCATGGCCGATCCGGTGTTGCTGGAGCCGCTCATTCAGGCGGTGCGGGAGGGAGAGGTCACGCTCGTTCGCAGCACACACCTGTCGCCCGGGGCTGGCTGATGGCCGGTAACCGGTACGTCGTCCTGGGGCTGGCGCGGGCGCGCGCCGCCTGGTTCGCGCAGGTGGCCCGCTGGGCAACGGCCGCGGCGCTGCCGATAGATTTCGTCAAGGCGGTGTCGGGCGAGGAGGTGCGGGCCCGCCTGCGCTCGGGGCGCCCGTTCTCGGCCCTGCTGGTCGACGGGGGCCTGGCGGCGCTCGACCGTGACCTGATCGACCTGGCTGGCCGGAACGGCTGCGTCGTCATAGCCGTAGACGATGGGCGATCGGCCCGGGCCTGGCGCGAGCTCGGCGTCGCGGCCGTGCTTCCCGCCGATGTCGAGCGGGGGGTGCTGCTCGACGCCCTGCGGGCGGTGGCGCAACCCATTGCCCGACGCGACGACGCCGCGGCCAATCCCCACCGAGAGGAACCGGCGCCCGGACGGTGGCGGGGTCGGTCCGTGGCCGTGACGGGGTCGGGAGGCGTCGGTCGCTCGACGCTGGCGATGGCGCTCGCCGCCGGGTTGGCGGCCGACCCGCGGGACGCCGGGCTGGTGGTACTCGCCGACCTGGCGCTCCACGCACAGCAGGCGCTGCTGCACGACGCAGGTGACGTGGTGCCCGGAGTGGTGGAGTTGGCCGAGGCCTGCCGGGGATCGGCGATCGACGTGGCGGCGGTGCGGAGCGTGTGCTTCTCGGCGCCGGGTCGCGGCTACGACCTGCTGCTGGGCCTGCGGCGCCACCGGGACTGGACGGCGCTGCGTCCCCGGGCGCTGGCCGCCGCCCTCGACGGCCTGCGCCGCGCCTACCGGCTGGTCGTGAGCGACGTCGACCCCGATGTCGAGGGGGAGGCAGAGTGCGGCTCACTCGACGTCGAGGACCGGAACATGCTCGCCCGCACGGCGCTGAGGGACGCAGAGATCGTCCTGGTGGTGGGCGTTCCGGGGCTGGCTGGGGTTCACGCGCAGCTGCGGGTCGTGCGCGGCCTGGTCGAGTTCGGCATCGCCGGCGCCCGCATCGTGCCCGTCGTCAACCGGGCGGCCCGGGGCCCGCGGCATCGAGCGGAGCTCTCGGCCACCCTTGCGGGCCCGCTGCTGGCGGCCGCCTGCCCCGGCGTCAGCCTGGCCTCGACGCCGATCTTCGTGCCCGAGCGGCGCCGGCTCGACGAGCTCGTGCGCGACGGCGCACCGCTGCCGCCGCAGATCATGCAACCGGTCACCGGCGTGGTCCGGGCGTTGCTCGACCGCACGCCCGGGCCGCCGCCCCCGCCGCCCGGGCGCGAGCCGGTCGCGGTCGCGCCCGGGTCGCTGGGCAGCTGGTCGGTCGACGACGGCGAGGCCGACGGGGAGGGCCGATGAGGACCTCGACTCACTGGCGGGCCGATCGTCCCGCCGGCGCCGCGCCGTCTCCGCTGGTCGAGATCGAGCGCCTGGTCCAGGAGCGGGCCAAGGACATTTCGCTGGAGATGTCGGCGCCGTCGGGCGAGGACAAGCTGCGCGGGCTGATCGCCGAGGAGGTGGCGCGGTGGGACGACGACCACCGTCGCGGCCACCGGCCGTTCGCTCTGGCCGATCCCGACCAGGTGGCCGAGCGCGCCTTTCGGAACCTGGCGCGCTATGGCCCGCTAACGCCGCTGCTTGACGACGAGGACGTGTGGGAGATCATGGTGAACGATCCCCAAACGGTGTTCGTGCGCCGGCATCGCGGGCCGTCGGGCTACCACGACGAGGTCTTCCACGACGACGACCACGTGCTGCGAACGCTGACCAAGCTGCTCGACGACGCATCCAGCGCCCACCGCAAGCTGGATCCGGCCGACGGCTTGCAGGACGCCCAGCTCGACGACGGCGCCCGCGTCCACATCGTCCACGGCGACGTGGCCCGAGGCGGGCACGTGCTCGTCAACGTCCGCAGGTTCACGGGCATCCCGTTCGCATCGCTCGACGAGCTGGTCGAGCGGGGCATGCTGACGGCGCGGGTGGCGGTGTTCCTGCGGGCCTGCGTGCGGGCGCGGCTCTCGATCGTGTTCGCCGGCCATCCCGGTGCCGGCAAGACCACGCTGATGTCGTGCACGGCGGCCGAGCTCGACCCGGCGCTGCGGGTGGTGGTGGCGGAGGAGGTGTTCGAGGCCGACATCCCGCTGCCGAACGTGGCCCATATGCAGACCCGTGCCGCTCGTTCCGACCGCGAGCCGGTCGACCTGCGGCGGCTGGTGGCCGGTTTCCTGCGCATGGCGCCCGACGTCGCCATCGTCGGCGAGGTGCGGGACCGTGAGGCCCTGCCGTTGCTCCTGACGCTGTCGTCGGGGGTCACGGGGTTCACGACCATCCACGCCGGATCCGCGCGCCAGGCGCTGACCCGGTTGCGGTTCGTGTGCCAGCTGGCGGACGCGCCGGGCGGGCTGCCATTGGGGGCGCTCAACACCCTGGTGAGCGAGAGCATCGACGTGGTCGTGCACTGCACCCGCACAGCGGTCGGCCCGAGGGTGACCGAGGTCGTCATGGTCGAGGACCTGCAGGGGGGGCTCGACGCCACCCAGTTCACGGTCACCGAGGTGTTCCGCCGGCAGGGGCCGGACCAGGCGCTGGCATGGACGGGGCACCTGCCCGTCCGGGCCGCACGGGCACTGGCCGGCGCGGGTCACGACGTCCGCCGCCTGCTGGACGACCGCGCCGACACTGGTTTCGGGCGGGTGGACGTTCCGGGAGCAGTTGGATGAGCGAGCGTCCGTCGAGGGTGACGGGGAAGCAACGAGAGAGCGACCGTGGCCCGAGCGGCCCGCTGCGAAGCAGCAAGAGCGGGAAGCAATGACGGGGTTCCTACTGGCGCTCTGTGCTGCGGCCGGGACCTATTACGTGTACACGGCGCTCGTGTTCGGCTGGCGGGGACTGCGGCTCGGCCCGCCGGTGGCCCGGCGGGCACGATCCCGGCGGCGGGCGTTGGACTGGCTGGCCCAGGCGGGCGTCGGTGACGTCGGCGTGCGGGAGTTCGCCGTGGTCACTGCGGCGCTCGTGGCGTTGGGAGCCGTCGGCGGCGTGGCGATGTTCGGCGGTGCCGTGCCGGCGCTGGTGCTGGCCGGGTGCGCCGGGGCCGCGCCGCTCGCTTCCTACCGGGTGCGTCGGCAGCAGCGGCAGGCCGCTGCGCAGGAGGCGTGGCCGCGACTGATCGAGGAGATCCGCATCCGCACGTCGAGCCTCGGCCGGTCGGTGCCGCAGGCCCTTTTCGAGGCGGGGGAGCGGGCGCCGGCCAGCCTCGGTCCCGCATTCTCGGCGGCGCAGCGGGAATGGGTGCTCTCGACGGACTTCGAGCGCACCGTTGCCGTGCTGAAGGACGCACTGGCCGATCCCACCGCGGATGCCGCCTGCGAGACATTGCTGGTGGCGCACGAGGTGGGGGGCAGCGATCTGGACCGGCGGCTCGAGGCGCTGGTCGAGGATCGGGTGATCGACGTCCAGGGACGCAAGGATGCGCGTTCTAGGCAGGCGGGCGTGCGTTTCGCGCGGCGATTCGTGCTGCTGGTCCCGCTGGGTATGGCGCTGGTGGGCATGTCGGTTGGTAACGGCCGGGCGGCGTACGCCACGCCCTGGGGCCAGACGCTGGTCGTCGTCGGGATCGCATCGGTGGTGGGGTGCTGGGTGTGGGCCGGCCGGCTGCTCAGGCTGCCGGAAGAGCAGCGGGTCTTCTTCGAGTAGGCGGGAACGGAGGACGTGGGATGAACCAGACCCGCCTGGTGGCGATCGCGGCGCTGGCGCTGTTTGCGGGATCGACCCTGTTGCTGAGCCGGATCCGCTGGTTCCGGCGGCGGCCGCTCGTCGACCGGTTGGCGCCCTACGTTCCGGGAGGGTCGGCGGCGCGACGCACCGGGATCCTCGTGTCGGCCGAGACGTTCGGGCAGGTGATCGGCCCGCTGGCCCAGATGATGGGAGACCGGGTGGCCAGGGCGGTGGGCGTGACCGAGCCGTTGGCGCTGCGGCTAGAGCGGGTCGGCTCGACGCTCGACGTCGCCGCCTTCCGGGTCAGGCAACTGGCATGGGCCGCGGTCGGCCTCGTGATCGGGACGGTCCTGGCCGCGGCCACTCGGCAGTCGGGACCGGTGGCGCTGCTCCTGATCGTCACGGGGCCCCTGATCGGCTCCCTGGTGGTCGAGCAGCGACTCGCCAGCGAATCGCAGGCGTGGCAGCGCCGCATCTTCCTGGAACTTCCGGTCGTAGCCGAGCAGCTCGGCATGCTGTTGTCGGCCGGCTATTCGCTGGGTGCCGGGCTCGGCCGGCTGGCGGCCCGAGGCAAGGGTGCGTGTGGCCGGGACCTCCAGCGCGTGGTGGGGCGCATCCGACAGGGCCTGTCGGAGACCGAGGCGCTGCGGGAGTGGGCGACGGTGGCCGACGTCGACGCCCTGCACCGGCTGGTCGGCATCCTGGCGCTCAACCGCCAGTCGGGTGACCTCGGGCGTTTGATCGGCGAGGAGGCCCGGGCCATCCGCCGCGACGTCCACCGAGAGCTGATCGAGACCATCGAGCGCCGCGGCCAGCAGGTCTGGATCCCCGTGACCGTCGCCGCCCTGGTGCCCGGCGCCATCTTCCTGGCGGTGCCGTTCGTCGACGCCCTCAGGCTGTTCGCCAACTCGTGAAGGAGTCAGTCATGTCACTGTCACGCCTCGCTCGGGACGACCGCGGGGAAGGGGTCATCTCGGCCGCCATCGCGGTCCTGATCATGGCGTTCCTCGGGGCGCTGATGTGGGTCGGGTTCAAGTCGATGTGGGATACGACGGAACAGAAGACCAACGATCAGATCGAGCAGATTGGCGGCTGAGGACGACCGCGGCGTGGGGATCATCCCCACCGCCGCCGGGTTCGTGGTGTTCATCCTGTTCCTGCTGTTGGCCGTGCAGGTGCTCTATGGCCTGTACGCGACGTCGGTGGTGCGGGGGGCGCTGAACGACGCCGCGTCGCGTGCCGCCAACGGAGCTGTCGGCGAGGACCGGCTGCGATGGCTGGCGGACGACGCCGAGCGTTCGCTGGGGCGGATGGGGGATCGCACCACGATCGAGCTGCGCCTGGTGGATGACGACGGCGACGCGGTGCCGGATGTGGTGGCCGGCTCGGCGGTGGCCGACCCACCCCGCTTCGTGCCTCCGCCGCTGGGTGGTGTCGCCGGGCTCGATGACATAGCCGTGTCGGTGCGGATCCGGATCGAACGGTTCCGGTGAGCCGCCCACTACGGGGCCCGCGACGGAGCCGACGGTAGGGTCCGGTCCGTGGACGATCCCCGGGAGCCCGGTGCCGGCACCGAGTTCCGGTCGGGTTTCGTGAGCCTGGTCGGGCGCCCCAATGTGGGGAAGTCGACGCTTCTCAACCGTATCCTCGGGCACAAGGTCGCCATCGTTTCCGACAAGCCCCAGACAACGCGGCATCGCATCCAGGGCGTCCTCAACCGGCCGGACACCCAGGTCGTTTTCGTCGACACGCCCGGCATCCACAAGCCCCGCACCGCGCTGGGCGGGCGGCTCAACGCGACCGCCGAGTCGGCCATCGGCGACGTCGACGTCGTGGCACTCGTGCTCGATGCCACCCAGCCGCTGGGGCGCGGCGACCGCTGGGTGGCGGACCGCGTGCCGCCCCATGCCGTGGTCGTCGTCAACAAGGTCGACATCGCCCGGCCGGGCGACGTGCTCGAGCAGCTCCGTGCCGCGGCCGAGCTCGACCTCGCCGAGTACTTCCCGGTGTCGGCCCGCACGGGGGCAGGGGTGGACGAACTCGTCGAGCACATCGTCGAGCGCCTCCCTGCCGGACCGCGGTTGTTCCCCGAGGACATGATCACCGATGTGAGGGAGGCGTTCCGGGTAGCCGAGCTGGTGCGGGAGCAGCTCCTGGCGGTGGCGCGGGAGGAGCTGCCCCACTCGATCGCCACGCGGGTGACGGAGTGGGACTGGCCGCTCATCCGCTGCGAGATCCTTGTGGAGCGCGATTCCCAGAAGGGCATCGTCATCGGCCACCGGGGCGAGGTTCTCAAGGAGGTCGGCACCGCGGTGCGGTCACAGCTCCCCGACGGCGCCTACCTCGAGCTTCACGTCAAGGTCGACAAGGACTGGCAGCGCCGCCCGGCGGCCCTGGATCGACTCGGGTTCTAGGTTTCGAGGGGGGAGGGAAAGCCTCCCCCCTCGACCTCCCCCCACCGCTTTGGCCGCCGCCTCACGGCGGCGTCGATTGCGAGTCGCTCGACCGGCAAAGCACGGATCGAGCGACGGCAGGGGGCTCCGGCAGAAGCCTCTGCCCCCCGCACCCCCGGCCACGGGGGTCAGGCGCCGCGAAGCGTCCTGAGGAAGCGTTCGATCTCGGCCCTGTCCTTGGTGCGGCGCATCCGGGGGAGCGTGGCAACGATCTTCGGCCCGTACCGCGCCGTCGCCAGCCGGGGGTCGAGCACCGCCACGGCGCCGCGATCGCTGGCGGTGCGGATGAGGCGGCCGGCGCCCTGTGCCAGCAGCGTGGCGGCCCGCGGTACGTCGATGGCGTCGAAGGCGCCCGCACCGGCGTGCTCCCGGCGAGCCTGCAGGAGCGGATCGTCGGGCCGCGGGAATGGCAGCCGGTCGATGCTGACGAGCGACAGCGACGGACCGGGCACGTCGATGCCCTGCCAGAAGCTCATCGTGGCCAGCAGGCACGTCTCGGGATCGGCGGCGAACCGGTCGACCAGCGCGGGCTTGGGGAGGTCGCCCTGGGCGAGCAGCGGATAGGGGAGCCGCTCGCGTAGGGCCTCGGCCGCTCGGTGCATGGCCCGGTAGCTGGTGAACAGGGCCAGCGTCCGCCCGCCGGCGGCGTCGACCAGCGCCGCCAGCTCGTCGACGGCGGCGTCTGCCCAGCGCGGGTCGGTGGGTCGGGGCAGGTGCGCCGCACAGTAGATGAGGCCGTTGGCCTGGTAGTCGAACGGGCTGCCCGCATCCAGCAGCCCGTCGGAGCCCGCCGGCAGGCCGAGCCGGGCGCCGAAACCGGGGGCAATGGTGGCGCTGGTCAGCACCGCGGGTCGCTGCGACCAGAGCCGACGCTGCAGCAGGGGCGCCACGTCGAGGGGCGCCAGCCGCAGCACTGGCGCCCGCTCGGGCCCGGTCACGAACAGCACGTGGGCCTCGCCCGGATGGGCCACGGCGTCGATGTCGTCGAGGACGGATGTCGCCGCCTGCCGAGCGCGCACGGCGCGCGCCGTCGCGTCGTCGGTGGCATCGTCGGGGATGGACCGCAGCGCTGTGAGTGCCTCCTCGACGCGGCTGCGCAGCCGCACCAGCGTGTCGGCGAGATCGTCGGGCAGGGGGGTCACCAGCCGCCGGTCGCGGTGGCCCGACAGGGCGTCGGTGAGCAGGCCCCCGGCGTCGCCGACCCGGGCGATGGTGTCACCCGCGTCGGCGAGGATGCCCCGCAGCGCCCGGGCGAGGTGGGTGAAGCGGCCGGCGGCGAGCTCGACCCCAGCAGTGGCCGAGATGACGTCGTCGACCTGATGGGCCTCGTCGATGATGGCGACGTCGTGTTCGGGCAGGATGCCGCCGTCGCTAGCGAGATCGAGCCCGTAGAGGTGCAGGTTGACGACGACCACGTCGGCCTCGGCCGCCCGAGCCCGAGCCGCCTCGGCGAAGCAGTCGTCGCCGCGGGGGCACCGACGGGCGCCGGGGCAGTCGCGCGCGGTGGTGCTGACCGCAGCCCACGCCTCGTCGGAGGGCTCGTGGTCGAGGTCGGCCCGGTCACCAGTGAACGTCGTGCGGGCCCAGTCGGACAGGCGCGCCAGTTCGTCGGGGTCGGCCCGTTCGGCGAATCCGTCGATCTCGTCCAGGCCCAGCTGTTCCCCGTCGGCGCCGCGATCAGTGTCGGCCGACCCGGTGGACCTAGCCAGCTCCGCGAGGCGCTGGGCGCACAGGTAGTTGGAGCGACCCTTGAGGACCGCCCAGTCGAAGGGCCGGTCGAGGTGCTCGTCGAGAAATGGCAGGTCCTTGGTGGCGAGCTGGTCCTGGAGCGCCCGGGTGGCGGTGGCCACGACCACCCGGCGGCCCGACAGGATGGCGGGAACCAGGTAGCCCAGCGTCTTGCCTGTCCCGGTGCCGGCTCGGACGACCAGATGGCGCGCCTCGCTGATCGCCTCGGCAACCGCCTCGGCCATCTCGACCTGTCCGGGCCGGCCCTCGCCGCCACCGGGCAGCGCCGCCACGACCCGGCGGAGCGCATCGGCGCTGCGGCTCCCGCTGCCGGTCGTCGGCGCCCGACCCTTTGGGCCCTGCTCGACCTCGGACTCCGGCATCGCCGGCGACCGTAGCTTGCCGTCGGATGGGGCCTGGTCGGCGCCGAGGATGGCGGTCATCGCGCCGCGAGCCGGGGATCGGCGGCTAGTGCGAAGCTGCGGGCCTCGGCCACGGCCTCGGCGAGATCGGGGATGGAGCGATCGACCGCACCATCCGGCGTCAGGAACACGAAGACCATGTCGAGCACCGGCTGACGGGTGGCGTCGGCGACTGCGAGGGCGTAGGAGGCGCCCTGCATGCGGTAGCGCTGCACGAGGGGATCGAGGTCGGCGTCGACGCCGCCGGGCCCGGTCTTGTAGTCGACCACCACCAACCCGCCGGGGCGCCGGTACAAGAGGTCAACGTATCCCTCGAGTGTCCTGCCGTCACCGATCGGCACGCCCACGTACAGCTCGCGCCAGTGCGGTGCGGCTGCCGCGGCGACCACCGAGGGCGACCGCAAGGCAGCTTCGACCAGCCGGCGGATGTGGTGCTCATGGCCGCTGACGCCCTCGGCGGCGGCCTGGGCGGCGACCGCCTCGGCGATGCCGGCTCCACTGGAGAGGTCGATGGTCTGCAGCACCCCGTGCACAGCCCGCCCGATCGCGGTGCCGTAGCGGCCTTTCTGCCACGGGGGCAGGTCGAGGTCGCGCGGCCGTTTGCGCAGGCCCGGGTCGTCGAACGCGTCGGGACGGCCGTCGTCGGTGAGGGCGGTGGCGGCCACCGTCCGCGGGCGACCACTGGTGGCGAGCGCGGCGTCGCGGGTGCGACGCCAGTCGTCGAAGGGCGGCAGCCCGACGGCGGGGGGCGGGCCGGTGGCGGTGGCCGGCACAGGCGCGGCATCCGGCGCGAATGCGACCGCGGCGTCGGAGGTGTCGGTGGGCTCGGCGGCGACGTCGTAGGCCGGAGGCGCGGCATCGGGGAGGTCGTCGAGCAGATCGCCCAACGCCGCCGTGAGCAGCTCGGCGCTTGTGAGCCGGGCACGATCGTCGGGCTCGGAGCTGCGGGCGGCGCGGTGCAGGGAGACGACGAGGTGATCGCGCGCCCGGGTGCAGGCGACGTAGAGCAGGCGAACGCGCTCGTCGTGCGACATCTGCTCGTCGAGCGGCAGCCAGGCCTCGAACGCCTCGGAGCGCACCTTGTTGCCGACCCGGATGATCGCCTGCCCGTCGGGCGGCCAGGCCACCTCGGCTCCGGCACTGCGGCGCCGGGGCCGGGTCGAGAGGCCGGCCACGATCGTGATCGGAAACTGCAGCCCCTTGGCCGCGTGCACGGTCATGATGCGGACGGCGTCGTCGTCGGTCTCGGGCAGCACCGCCTCGGCGACGCGGCTGCCCTCGGCCGTCTGCTGGCGCACCCACTCGAGGTACTGGCGCAGCGAACCATTGGTGGTGTCGGTCCAGGCCCGAGCCTGGTCGAGCACGAACCGCACTCGCCGCCATAGGTCACGCGGTCGACCCTCGGCGGGCCCCAGCTCGAGCAGCCGCCGATCGCGGACGACCTGGTCGGCCAGCTCGCTGGGTGAACGCCACTGCCGAACGTCGTGCATCCGGCGGAGGTAGCCGAGCCCGTTGGCCACGGGGTCGTCGTCGGGAACCCCGGCCGGAGGGGGGGACGTGTGGTCGAACCGGCCGCGGTGGAGGTGGCGGAAGCGGAACAGGTCGTCGTCGCCGCAGCCGAACAGCGGTGAGCGCAGCGCGGCGACGGCGCTGAGCTCGTCGCTCGGATCGTCGACGGCGCGCAGGGTCAGGAGCAGGTCGCGGACCAGCCGGCTGGCGTAGACGAGCGACGCCGATTCGGCCCGGTAGGAGATGCCCGCGCTGGTCAGGGCGTCTTCCAGGGCCGGGAGCGAAAGCCGCGTCGGCACGAGGATGGCCACGTCGCCGGCCCGCGTCGGCCGCCAGTCCTGGTGGTCGGCGTCGGGCGAGCGGTCGACGAGCCAGCCCTCGTCGAGCGCGCGGCGGATGGTCGCGGCCACGTCCGCCGATTCGCGCCGCCGCACGTCGTCGGCCGTGAGCCGGCCGGGTCTCCGCTCCCGGCTGGTGGCGCGGCCCTCGCCCGGCGCCGTCTCGTGTTGCTCGCCGCCGTGCTGATTGCGCCCGATGACGCTGACCGCGGGCCCGACCGGGGCGTCATCGCGGACGGCGACCAGGGCCTCGTAGCCGGGTTGGGAGCGCACGCCCTCGTGCGCCTGGGGTTCGATCAGGCGCCCGAACACGAAATTGACGGCGTCGATGACCGACCGCGTCGAGCGGTAGTTGGTCGTGAGCGCCAGCCGCCGTCCGTCGGGCCCGAAGCGATCGGCGGCCCGCAGGAACAGCGAGATGTCGGCCCGGCGGAACCGATAGATCGACTGCTTGGCGTCGCCGACGAAGAAGAGGTGGCCGGGACGGACCTCCACCTGGTCCCAGGCCACGTCTCCCGACCCGGAATCGGGCCCGGCGATCAACACTGCGAGCTCGATCTGGATGGGATCAGTGTCCTGGAACTCGTCGATCAGCAGGTGCCGGTAGCGGCGGTGCAATGCGCCGCGGACGGAGTGGCCATGCGGGCTGCGCAGCAGCTGACGCGAGAGGACCAGCAGGTCGTGGAACTCGAGCCGACCGGCCCTTTGACGCTCGGCGGCGGCATCGAGGGTGAAGCGGCGTAGCCCGACGGCCAGCCGGGTGACGGCGGCCAGGGCCACCTCGGTGCGCAGCTCGTCGCACCCGGCGGTCACATCGTCGACCCGGGCACGCAGACCGCCGAGGTCGTAGTCGTCGGGCCAGCGGGGCTTTGCGCCCCGCCCTCGACCATTGGGCCTGCTGTCGCCAGACAGCATGCCCAGCTTGGTGTACTCATCGCTCGCCGACCGCACCCGGCCCGCCCATTCGTCGAGCTGGCACAGCCATTGGTGGAGCGTGTCGTCGTCGTCGGCGAGGTGCCGTTCGTCGCAGGCACCGTCGAGCTGGTCGAGCAGCGCCTCGAGTCGCGGCACCCACTCGGGGGGCTCGACGGCTTCGGACGGCGCCTGGGCTTCGGCCAGGTCCCAGTTGTCGTTGAAGGCCAAGGCGACCATCCGGAGCGCGGCGAGCCGCACGCCCGCGGCAGTGGCGAGCAGCAACGAGCGCTCGATCGCGTCGTTGGCGAGGAGCTCGTCGACGAAACCCGCCCAGCGGTCGTCGAAGGCCACGGTCGACGCCACCTCGTCGAGCACCTCGATCCGCGGCGGCAGGCCGGCCTCGATGGGATGCTCGACCAGCAGCCGCTGGGCGAAGCTGTGCAGGGTGCCGATGGCGGCGCCATCGAGGTCGTCGAGCGCCCGGGCGCAGCGATCGGCGACCGTGACATCGGCGGCGCTGACGGCCCGTTGCAACGCGGCCTCGAGCTGCCGGCGCACGCGGTCGCGTAGCTCGCTGGCCGCCTTCTCGGTGAACGTGATGGCGGCGACGGCGTCGATGCCGGACGCGCCCGTGGTGACGAGGTTGATGATGCGTCCGACCAGCTCCCGCGTCTTGCCCGAGCCCGCGCCCGCTTCGACGAACAGCGTCTCGTCGAGCGCCGTCGCGATGCGCTCCCTCGCGGGTCGGTCGGGCCGGGCCGGCCCCGCGCCGGCGGTGGGGCCGGGGAGCGTGGGGGGAGCGCCGGCGGTACTCATGGTTCCGCCATCTCGGCGTAGGCGGCGATGGCCGGATGGTCGCGCTTGCGTTCCCAGTCGCGCCGCAGGTCTGCGACGCCGAGCCCGTCGGGGTCGCAGTAGGGACAGGTGACCCACGGCGTGCCCGAGGCGTCGGGCCGCGCCGGAAACGCCCCCCGCTCGATGCCGTCGACGATGGTCGCCAGCGTCGCTCCCACGCGGGTAAGCACCTGGTCGTCGACGGCGTATCCGATGCGCCGGAAGCCCTCGCGGTCAGAGATGAACCAGTACCGCGCCTGCACCGGCGCATCGGGTCGGCCGACGAACTGGCGGGCCGCTTGCCCGTAGACCGGCAGCTGGAGCTTGGTGCCATGCTCGTCGGGGTTCTCGGGGCCGAGGCGCCGGAAGTCGTCGGCCTTGCCCGTCTTGTAGTCGACGACGTGGATCGTGCCGTCATCGCCGACGTCGACGCGATCGGCGGAACCGCGGAAGCGAAGCTTCCGGCCGTCGGGGAGCGGCATCGCGACTGGCCCGGCGCCGTCGGCGTCGTCGCCGTAGCCGAAGCGCAGCTCGGCGGCGACCGGACGGCTGTGGTCGCGTCGCCGGTGCGTGTCGTCGTCGGTGAGGAAGCGATCGGCCAGCGCCAGCAACTGCGCCCGCTCACGTCGCCAGAACACCGGGCGACCGGTGAGGCCGCGCGCCTCGTAGTCGTCGCAGACCCGCTCGGCGAGCTGGCGCATGCGGTCATGGTCACTCGGAGACCACGGTTGGTCGGGAGCGGCTCGCCCCTCGACCGGGCGGGCCAGCACATCGTCGACGAACGACTGAAGGATCTCGTGTACGAGCGAGCCCCGATCCCACGCCGAGATGGTGAGCTGCTGCGCCGGGTCCTCGACCGGCTCGACGTGCAGCAGGTGGTTGACGAAATAGGCGAACGGGCACGCGGCCCACGACTCGAGCCGCGTGGAAGACACCACCTCATCGAGCGGCGAAGGGACGGCGATGCCCGCCAGGTTCCCGTCGAATCGGGTGAAGTCGCGGCCGCGCCGCGCCCGGATCACGCGGCTGCCGGCCTCGACGACGGGATCGTCGGCGGCGCCCGCCCGCAGTCGGTACTCCTGCTGTGTGGCCGGGAACTCGGCGTGGGTCACGGCGTGGGCGAAGGACGGGACGTGCTCGGGCCCGCGTCCCGGGTCGTCCAACCACTCGGGCAGATCGGCCAGCCACCGCGACGGGACCCGTTCGCTGCTCGAACGCAGGTCGCCGCGGGGTCCGCACAGCAGGCGACGGTCGGCCGCGGCCAGGGCCGCCAGCAGGCGCCGCTGCTCGCGGCCCACCCGCTCACGTCGCAAGGGCAGCTCGCCGCCTGCGAGGCGCCGCTCCCCGTCGGGAAGGAGCGAGTCGTCGTGGACCGCCGCCGGCAGGGTGCCCTCGGCCATCCCGAGTACGACGACCAGGTCGAGGTCGAGGCCCACCGCGAACGACAGGGGTCCGACCAGCACGCCCTCGCCGAACCGGCCGACGCGGCCCAGATCGGCATCGAGCTCGAGCTCGAGGGTGCGGCGGAACACCTCGAGGGACGGGGGATCGTCGATGCCGTCGAGCGAGGACAGGCGCTCCAGCGCAGCGTCGACCCGATCGGCCGCGCGCTGCTCCTCGGCCGGCCAGTTGGCACGGCGGGCGTAATCGCCCATCAGGCGACCGGCGAGCCGCCGCAACCACCGCACCCGGGCGCTCCAGGGCTTGGGCGCGTCCCCCGCCTCGGTCAGGTCGTCGATGAGCCTCAGGACGATCGTGGCCAGGTCGCGCACCCGCTGCGCTCGGCGCTGCATGGACTCGAACGCCTCGCGACGCCTCTCAGCGCCCGTCTCGTCGAAAGGATCGGTGCCGACGAGCTCGATGTCGCTCGCCCGCCGGCCGAGCTCGGCGGCCAGCCGCTCCAGCCGTTGACTCCACTGGTCGCGGCCGGCGACGACGCCCGCCTGCCGTGACATACGCTGCCACTCGGCCGCCGGGATCCTCCTGCCCGATCCCGGCCCACCCGTGGTGCGGGTGAGCAGGGCGACGATGTCGGCACGCCGGAAGTCGTGGTCGGGCAGGGCCAGCAGCTCCAGGAG
>JBKPAA010000101.1:0-37127 GCA_046726215.1 Actinomycetota bacterium
AGCTGTAGGTAGAGGAGCAGCAGCGAGATCACGCTGAACGCCAGCACGGAGTAGGCATAGACGGTCCAGCGCTGCTCGCGGCCGGGGTCGACGCGGCACATCCGATAGATCGGCCGCTCGATCCGCAGGAAGAAGCGGTCACCGGGTGCGGGGCGATCGTCGGCGTCGTAGACGCGCGCCATGTACCGACCGATGAACGGCGCGGTCACCCCGACCAGGGCGATGAGGACGACGAACTGCAGCCAGCTGGCCGTTGACATCAGAACCTCTCCGGGAAGACCAGGGCGGCGACCAGGTAGGCCGCGATCAGCACGGCGAGAATCAGGCCGACGACGTTGTCGGTGGTCACCGAGCCGTACCGGGGGTCGCCTCGAGCGCGCCAGCGGCGTCGTCGGTATCGCCCTCGCCCAGGATGTCTGCCCCGCTGTCGGGGCCCACGATCCGTTCGCAGGCCTTCACATAGGCCACGGACAGAGCGAAGAACGCCACGACCACCACCACGAAGATCAGGTCACCCATGAGTCCTCCACGGGTCATCGGCGGAAGGCACCACCGGCGGTTGTACTTGGCGCCCACGCCCAGGTCAGAGTGCCTTAGCGCGTTCTTGCCGTCGAGGACAGCAGGCTGTTCGGCGCATTAACGACGGCCCTCGCATCGGCCGGCCACAGCGCCTCGGCGAGGAGCGGACGCGAGGTCGTGGGCGATGACGCGACGGGCGGACCGAACCCGCGGTGACGGTCCCCCAGGGCGTCCCGGCCGGCTACAGGAACTCGTAGTCGGCGGCGTCGGGGGTGCGGGTCTCGCGCCAGTAGTCGAGCAGCGTGAACGGCCAGTTCTGGGTGATGCGGCCCTTGGCGTTCTTGTACCAGGTGTTGACCGTCGACGCCCCCCACGCCATGTTCAGGTTGCCCTCGTCAATGCGCCGGTTGTAGGCGTCGTGTACCTCGGAGCGCACGTCGAGGGCCCGACGGCCCGGCTGGCGCAGCACAAGCTCCAGGCAGCCGAGCACGTAGTGCACCTCGCACTCCGAGAAGTAGGTGATGCTGCCGTTGATGACGATGTTGGTGTTGGGCCCGTAGAGCAGGAACAGGTTGGGAAAGCTCGGCACGGTGATGCCGAGGTAGGCGCGGGCGTCGCCGTCCCAGTGCTCGTGGAGCTCGACCCCGCCGCGGCCCACGACCTTCATCGGCATGAGGAAATGCGACGCCGTGAAGCCGGTCCCATAGACGATCACGTCGACCTCGTGGTGCCGCCCGTCGACGGTCTCGATGCCCGTCGGCTTGATCTGCTCGATGCCGGCGGTGACGAGCTCGACGTTGTCGCGCTGAAGCGCCTGGGGCCACACCCCGTTGTCGCGCACGATCCGCTTGGCGAACGGCGGATAGGTGGGCAGGACCTCGTCGATCAGATCCGGTGTCCCGGCAAACGCAAGCTGTATGTAGCCGGTGAGCAGCTGCCGTGCGGTGTCGTTGAGCGGGCTCACCGACGGCCCACCCGGCCACTCGGGGTCGACCCGCGCCGCCGGCAGTACGCCCTCGGCGTACTGCCAGAACAGCCAGAAGCGGTACCACTGGGTGTAGGTGGGGACATGCCGGAACAGCCACTGCTTCTGGCGGGAGACCTCGCGGTGGTAATCCTCGGTGGGGACCAGCCACGGCGGCGTGCGCTGGAAGACCAGCAGCTCGTCAACCGCGGGGGCGATCTCGGGGATGAATTGGACGGCGCTGGCCCCGGTCCCGATGACGGCCACCCGCTTGCCCTGGAGGTCCACGTCGTGCCGCCAGCGGGCCGAGTGGAACGACACGCCCTCGAACGTCTCGCGCCCCGGGATCGTCGGGAAGGACGGGCGGTTCAGCTGGCCGACGGCGCTGATGATGGCCTGCGCCTCGAGGGTCTCCTCGCCCTGCAGCGTGCGCAGGCACAAGGTCCAAGAACCGCTCTCGTCGCTCCACTCGGCCGACGTCACCTCGGTCTCGAAGCGGATGTGCTGGCGCAGCCCGAAGCGATCGGTGCACGTCTGGAAGTAGTCGAGCAGCACCTCTCGCGTGGAGTAGTGCTGCGGCCAGTCCTCCCGCTGGGCGAACGAGTAGCTGTAGAAGTGGTTGGCCACGTCGACGCGGCAGCCCGGATAGGTGTTCTCCCACCAGGTGCCGCCGACCTCCGGATCCTTCTCGAGGATCACGAACGGCACGCCCGCCTGCGCGAGCCGGTACGCGGCCACGATGCCGGACATGCCGGCGCCGATGACCGCGACGCGGAACGGGGTGTCCGGCGCCAGCTCCGCGAGGGTCCAGTCGGGCGCGCGCAGGTCGTCCCCGTGCACCGACAGCTCCTCCAGGAACAGCGGCAGGTAATCCTCGACCACTTCGTCTCCGACGACGAACGCGAGGATGCGGCGCATGGCCTCGTCGCCCGGGGGCGGCGCCGACACGCTGCCGCCGTCCCGGAACCGGGTCAGCGCGTCGAACGCCAGCTGGCGCGCCAGTGCCAGGCGATCGCCATCCACGCCTCCGTCGGGCTCGAGCAGGCGGGTCGGGTCGGGCCGTAGTTCGTCGCGCAGCACCGACAGGTCGCCGGTGGCGTAGGCGACCGCCGTCAGCAGCGGGATCACGCTGGCGTGTGACAACGCATCCGTGATGGCGTCGTCGTCGACGTCGATCGGCGAGGGCGGTTCCGCGAAGCGCATCGCCCGGATTGTGTCATGCGGATAACGGGCGTTCTCAGTCGAGGACGACGCGATGGCGCGAGGCTGTCGATCCGGGCCCGTCCGTTCGTCGTGATCATGACGAGCGACGGTCGCTCGAACGAGGAGGATGGTAACGATGCGCTACCTCGCACTGCTGGGCGGCGAAGAGTCGGCAAGCCCGGCACCGGGAACGCCCGAGTTCGACACGATGATGCAGGGGTACATGCGGTTTGGCGAGACCGCCGCCGACGCCATCGTCGGGGGCGAGGCCCTCCAGGAAGCGGCCAGCGCCACCACGATCCGCCACGGTGACGCCGAGCCGCTGGTGACGGCGGGGCCCTACGCCGAGACCGCGGAGGCCCTCGGCGGCCTGTACGTCCTGGACGCCGACACGCTGGACGACGCCATCGAGCTGGCCCGCCAGATTCCCGCCGTCCTCGGCGGCTGGGTGAGCCTGCGTCCGATGGTGGAGTGGTTCGACAAGGGCAGCGAGGCCGGCACCGGCGAGACGCCACGCTACGTCGCGTTCATCTACGGCAAGGAGGCCGAGGGCGACCGGCCCGACACCCCGGCGTGGGACGAGGGCATGGTGGCGCACCAGCGGTTCATGGATGCGGCCGGTGACGCCGTGCGGGCCGGCGGCGCGGTACATCCCATCGCCACCGCCACCACCGTGCAGGTGCGAAACGGCGACGTCATCGTCAGCGACGGCCCATTCGCCGCATCGGCCGAGGTGGTCGGCGGCTTCTACGTGCTGCGGGCCAGCGACCGCGACACGGCGGTGGCCGTGGCCCGGAAGATCCCGGCGGAGGCGGTCGAGCTGCGGCCCATCATGGAGGTCGGCGGCTGACTCCGGCGCACCGGGTCCTGGAGCGGGCGTTCCGCGCCGAGTCGGGGCGCGTTCTCGCCACGCTGGCCCGGCAGCTGGGCGACCTGGACGCCGCGGAGGACGCGGTCCAGGAGGCGTTCGTCGAGGCGATGCGCACCTGGCCGCGCCGCGGCGTCCCCGACAACCCTGGCGCCTGGATCACGACCACCGCCCGGAACCGCGCTGTCGATCGGGCGCGGCGCGAGTCACGACGGGGGGCGAAGGAGATGGCGGCGACGGGGGATCGGCGCGATCCCGACCCGAGCGAGCCGGCCGACCCGTTCGAGCCGGGCGAGGAGGCCAAGCCAGAGCCGGCGGACGACCAACTGCGGCTGATCTTCACGTGCTGCCACCCCGCCCTTGCCCCCGCCGCCCAGGTCGCCCTCACGCTGCACCTGGTGTGCGGGCTGCAAACCGCGGAGATCGCCCGGGCCTTCCTCCAGCCCGAGGCCACGGTCGCGCAGCGGTTGGTGCGGGCCAAGGCCAAGATCCGCACCGCCGCCATCCCCTTCCGCGTGCCGCCTGCCCACCTGTTGCCCGAGCGGCTGCCCCCGGTGCTGGCCTGCATCTACCTGGTGTTCTCGGAGGGATACGCGGCCACGGCCGGGGACGAGCTGGTCCGCCGCGAGCTGTGCGACGAGGGGACCAGGCTGGGCCGGCTGGTCGTCGAGCTCATGCCCGACGAGCCGGAAGCCCGGGGCCTGCTGGCGCTGATGCTGATGCAGGACAGCCGGCGCGACGCCCGGGTGTCGGACGGCGGCGACCTGGTGCTGCTCGAGGACCAGGAACGCAGCGGCTGGGATCACGTCCGCATCGCCGAGGGCACCGCGGAGCTGGAGCGGGCGTTGCTGCGCCGCCGGCCGGGCCCCTACCAGCTCCAGGCCGCCATCGCCGGACTGCACGCCACCGCGTCGTCGTGGGCGGACACCGACTGGCCGCAGATCGCCGCACTCTACGGCGAGCTTGCCCGGGTGGCGCCGTCGCCCGTCGTCGAGCTCAACCGGGCCGTGGCCGTGGCCTTCACCGAGGGACCGGCGGTGGGGCTCGGCGTCGTCGACGCCGTCGCCGACGACCCCCGGCTCGCCCGCACGCACTTGCTGCCAGCGACCCGCGCCGACCTGCTCCGCCGCCTCGGCCGGGCGGACGAGGCCGCGGACTCGTACCGAGCGGCGTTGGCGCTGGCCCGCACGGCTCCGGAGCGGGCTTTCCTCCAGCGGCGCCTCGACGAGCTGTCCACCTAGCGGTTCCCTGCCGCAGATCTTGGGCCCTGGCCACCAGGACCGCGGCAGGTTTCTCAGAGGGCCAGGCGGGACAGCACCTCGTCGGCGGCCACGCTGCCCGGCTGGCGGCCCTCGGCGGCCATCTGGTTGGCAAGCCGTTGGAGCAGGTCGTTCACCGGCGTGGGCACGCCGTGCAGCCGGCCGAGCAGCACGATCTCGCCGGTGAGGTAGTCGGTCTCGACGCTGCCGAGCCCACGGGCGAGGCTCTGCCAGGACGATCCTCCCCGCCGTTCGTGCCCGGGCACCGGGCGGAGCTCGAACAGGTCACCGCGGCGGGCACGATCGTCCTCGATCGAGACCGCGTCGATCCCGGCGGCTCGCAGGCATGCCTCACCCTCGGCGCGGGCCATCCGGGCCAGCGGTGTCGACCGCGCCGCCTCCGACCCACACACGGCCTCGACGGCGTTGTCGAGGTTGAGGATCAGCTTGCGGTACTTCCAACGCATGATGTCGGGCCGGGCCTGGGAGCCGAACGTGGCGCCGGACAGCGCGGTGGCGATCTCCTCGGCCACAGCGTCGACGCCCGCCGGGTAAAGGCCCAGGTCGAGCAGTCCGGTCGTCGGTGCCAGGTGGGCGACCACGACACCGGGCTCGAGGTGGGTGGCCGGCAGCATGACGGCCATGCCGTAGACGCGGGGAAACAGCCGCGCTGCGACCCGCTCGTTCTCCACGCCGTTCTGGGCACACACCACGCCGATTCCCGGCGGCGCATGGCGTGACAGGGCGGCCACGGCCGCCGACGTGTCCTGGCCCTTCATGGCCAGGATCACGACGGCGCCGTCGCGCAGTTCCGCCTCGGCCGGGTGGCCGGCGGTGGGAACGCGCAGCACGGGCGAGCCCTCGGGCGACGCCAGCGTGAGCCCGTCGTCGCGGAGCGCCCGGAGGTGATCGCCCCGCGCCACCAACGTCACGTCGTGCCCTGCCTGGAACAGGCGGCCGCCGATCGCCCCGCCGATCGCCCCGGCTCCGTACACGACGAACCGCACGTTCCCCAGCCTGTCAGGCGGCCGGCCGCGCCTGGTCGCCCGCGTCCGCCCCGGCGGCGAGCATGCGTTCCCGCGTCGGGATCCGCCAGCCCACGTACCAGGTACCGATCAGGCCGGCACCCATCACGAGCCCGGCCAGCGGCGGTGACCCCAGCGCCAGCGAGCTGAGGGTGCAGGCCGTGAGCATCATGGCGATCGCGATGACCTTGGCCCGCCGGGGCATGCCCAGCCCGGCTCGGTGGTCGCGCACCAGTGGGCCGATCTTGGGAAGGCCGAGCACCCACCGCTCGAATCGGGGGCTGGACCGGGCGAAGCACGCGGCCGCCAGCACGAAGAAACCCGTTGTCGGCAGTCCCGGAACCACGATGCCGAGGCCGCCGAGGGCGACGGCGATCCACCCGAGCGCCAACAGGCCGAGCCGGCGCATCGAGGGTCGCCTAACCCACGAGGTCGAGGATGTCTTCGACCATCAGGACCAGCAACAACGCGATCACTGTCAGCGCGATGGCGGTGTAGGCCCAGCGCCAGCGGTGGTCGGCGGCCCAGAATCGGCGGATGGTGAGGACGTTCGACCCGATGGCGGCCACGCCGATGGGGATCCCGACCGCCGGGCCGACCCCGGCCGCCAGACCCATGATCGGCGCGAGGAAGGGCAGCACGATGTAGGTCAGCAGGCACCGGGTGGCCGACACGAGGATGGAGGTCGAAAAGGCCCGCTGGGCGGCATTCTCAGCGGCGGGCGGCCCCTCGGGGATGCGCAGCAGGCGCCGGACGGCAGTGTCGGCGGCCGGGCGGGGGGCGGTGGCCACGTTGTGCACGCCGCGAGGCTAGGCGGTGCGCCCTCCGCCGGCCCAAGCGCCCTCGGAGGCACCGGATTTGGGCCAATGGTCCCGAGACAGGCGCCCAGCCCGGCGGCTACGGTCGCGGTGAACGGAGCAACAGCGTCGGCTCTCGTCAGGAGAAGACGAATGAGCAACCGTCACCGCACCGGCGATGTGGTCCTCCCACATCCCGAGGAGCGCAGGGTTCACGCCCGTTCCGAACGCCACCGGGTCAACACCGCCCTGGCAGACATCACCGGCCAGATCCAGGGCGGCGTCGAGCCCGACGAGGTGATCGAACCGGGCATCGGCTTCCGGGCCGAGCGGCACCACGACCCGGCCAAGGCCCGGCCGTCGCAGCGCCGCCGTCGGCACTGGAAGCTGAAGATGTGGAAACGGCGCTCGACCGCTCGGCGGCTCAAGGCCGCCATGGAAAGGTTCACATCCAGGTAGAGATCGAATCCGACAGTGCCGCCTCGAGCCGGTGCTGCCGCGGGCTGACTCCGCGGACACGCTTGAAGGCTGCGCTCAGTGCAAACGGGCTGCCATAGCCGACCTGCCGTGCCACCGCACCGACCGTGGCGTCGGGCTCGCGCAGGAGGTCGGCGGCCAGGGTCAGGCGCCATGCGGTGAGGTAGCTCATGGGCGGTTCTCCGACCAGGTCGGTGAAGCGCCGGGCAAGGGCGGCGCGGGAGACGCCGATCTCGGCCGCCAGCGCGGCGACTGTCCAGGTGTGGTCGGGGTTGTTGTGCATCATCCGCAGGGCGCGGCCCACCACCGGGTCGTCGTGCGCCCGGTACCAGGCGGGCGCTTCGGCCTCGGGGCGCGAGAACCACGCTCGTAGGACGGCGATCAGCAGCAGGTCGAGCAGGCGGTCAAGCACGGCCTCCTGGCCCGGATCGTCCTTGACGATCTCGTCGGCGAGCAGGGGGATCAGGGGTGAGTCCCAGGCGTCGTCGTCGTTCAGGACCAGGAGTGGGGGCAGGGCCGCCAGCAGTCGCTCGCCGATCTCGCCGCGCATCTGGTAGGTGCCGATGAGCATCACCGTCGACCCGTCGAGGCTGTTGCCCCAGGTCCGCACGCCGAGATCCATCGCCTGGGCAAGGTCCTCACCGTCGGGGGTGGTGCAGTGCTCGCCGGGATGGATCACGACCTGGGGCGGCGTCGACGGATCGTCGGCGAAGGTGCAGGGATCGGGACCCCGCGTGATCGCCACGTCGCCGGGGCCGAGGCGCACGGCCTCACCCGGACGGTCGGGCACCACCCAGGCGTCGCCCCGGACCATGGCCAGCAGGCTCAGGGGGGCCTCGTCCTGGACCCGCACCGACCACGGCGGGTCCATGAGCGCCCTCAACAGGAACGCCCCCCGGGCCCTCGGGCCGTCCAACAACCCCACGATGGCATCCATGCGGCGGAATCGTAGACGCATACACATGGAATGGAGCTTCCTGGCTATGGCCCGTCTCACGGCCGGCGGCTTTACTGACCGCATGACAGAAGCAACGCATTACACGCCCGAGCTGGAACAAGTGGCCAAGGCCGTTGCCAGGCGGTCGTTCTGCATGCTGGCCACCACCTCGCCGAGCGGCCGACCGCACGTGGCAGGCGTCCTGTACCAGGCGATCGGCACCACTCTGTACGTCAACATGTCGCGCGACACCCGAAAGGCGCGCAACATCGCCGACAATCCCTACGTCGCCGTGTCGATCCCGATCCGCCGGCTCCCGGTGGGGGGTCCGCCGTCGACCGTGCAGTTCCAGGGGCGGGCGGAGATCCTCGGCTTCGACGACCCGGACATCGTCCGCTTGGTCGGGGCCGGTGAGCTGAAGAACCTGACCAGGCATGGAGAGCTCGACTATTCGGACGGATGCTTCGTGCGCATCACGCCACTGCGGCGGATGACCACCTACGGGCTGGGCATGTCGCTGCTGAAGCTCATCGGCGACCCCCTGCACGCGGGCGGCACCGTGGAGCTGGCGGCGAAGGGCGCCGCGGGCCCTCGATGATCGACGGCTACCTGTTCCCACTGACGGCCGTCGCCGCCCTCGGCTGCGGCGTCATGGCCGGCGTCTTCTACGCCTTCTCGGTCATGGTCATGCGGTCGCTGGCGCAGCTGCCCCCGCAGCACGCCATCGCCGCGATGCAGGCGATCAACGCCGCCGCGCTGCGGCCGGCGTTCCTCGGGGTGTTCGTCGGGACGGCCGCCCTCTGTGCCGCCGTGGCGGTGGGGTCGCTCGTGGACTGGGACGACGCCTCCCCGTACCTGCTGGTCGGCGGCCTGGTCTACCTGGTCGGCGCGTTCGCCCTGACCGGCGGGTACCACGTGCCTCGCAACGAGGCGCTGGACCGGCTCGAGCCGTCCAGCCCCGACGCGCCCGGCCACTGGGCCCGCTACGTCCGCGAGTGGACCGCTTGGAACCACGTCAGGGCGCTGGCGGCGGTGGCGGCGACGGCGCTGTTCACCATCGCCCTGCACATCCGCTGACGGCCATGGCCGGGTCCCTCAGTCGTCGAGGCGCTCGTCCAGGCGGACGGTCACGGTGTCGCCCGCCTCCTTCGAGATCGCCTTGCGCACGTCGGCCTTGATGGGGAGCTTGTGCCGACCGTCGCCCAGGGCCATAAACGAGCTGCGGAAGGGGTGGCCGTCGACCGTGCCGCTGACCTTCACGAGGCCGTGGCTACCGAAGTATTCGGCCGACCCGGGCATCACGACGTAGGTCCACCCGCCCTTGGCCTCGCTCTTCTCCAGCGGCGCACTGAACTTCTTGCTCAACTTGCTCATCGAGGCTCCTCCTGGATGCCCGCTTGCCAAGGTAGGACGAGGCGGCGGGCCGGGACTCATCGTGGCACTGGAGCGGGTCCGAAACTGAGGGACACCTGAGGATCAACCGGCACTGGGTCGCCGCCCCCGGCGGGGCTTCCGTTCCGGTGGTCGTCGGCGGGCCCGCGGCCGGCCGGAACACCGACCGGCGCCATCGTCCGCAGGATGGCGAAGCCCAGGGCGCCGGCGACGAGGCTCCCGGCGAGGATGCCGACCTTGGCCGAGTCGGCGAGCGCGGGGTCGGTGAAGGACAGGCTGGTGACGAACAGGGCGACCGTGAAGCCAACGCCCGCGCACACGGCCAGGCCGAACATGTGCCGCCAGCCGGCCCCCGCCGGCAAGCGGCCGACGCCCAGTTTGACGGCGAGGACGCTGCTCGTGAACACGCCGACGGTCTTGCCGGCGACCAGGCCGAGCGTCACGCCGAGGGTGACGGGGTCGGAGACGAGCCCGCCCACCGCGTGGCCCGACAGCTCGACGCCGGCGTTGGCCAAGGCGAACAGGGGCACGATCACGAAGGCGACCCAGGGGGCGAGCGCCCGCTCCAGCCGTTCGAGCGGGCTCGTGGACTGCACCGACAGCCGGGACACTTCGGCCATGAGCTGCTCGTTGGCCTCGAACTCGGCGTCGGTGAGGATGCGGTCGTAGTAGGCGCGCTCGATGCGGTCGATCAGGCGGCGAGCCTCGGCCGGGAACCGCCGGGGCGACCGGAGCGGCCACGCCGGGGTAAGTAGCCCGAGCGCCACGCCGGCCAGCGTCGCGTGGACCCCGGACTCGAGCAGCGCCAGCCAGATGACGGCCCCGACGGCCAGGTATGGCGCCAACGACTGCACGTCGGCCCGGCGCATGGCGAAGATCGCGCCCAGCCCGGCCAGCGCCGCAACCAGCCAGCCGACGGACAGCTCCCCCGTGTAGAAGACGGCGATCACCACGATGGCTCCGACGTCGTCCGCGATGGCGAGCGTGAGCAGGAAGACCTTGGCCGCCAGCGGCACGCGCCGGCCCAGCAACGTCACCACGCCCACGGCGAATGCGATGTCGGTGGCCATGGGGATGCCCCAGCCGCCGCCGCCCGGCCCACCCGCGTTGAACAGGGCGTAGATGCCCGCCGGGACCAGCATGCCGCCCAGGGCGGCCAGGATCGGCAGCGCGACCGAGCGGATGTCACGCAGGTCGCCGTGCACCAGCTCGCGTTTGATCTCGACGCCGACTAGTAGGAAGAACACGGTCATCAGGGCGTCGTTGACCCAGGCCTGGAGCGTCAGATGGTTGAGGTCGAGCACGGCTCCCAGCTCCAGGCGTAGCGGAGTGCGCCACAGCTCGACGTAGCTGTGAGACCAGGGTGAGTTGGCCCAGGCGATGGCGACGACGGCCGCGACCAGCATGACGATGCCGCCGGCCGCCTCGTGCTCCATCACGCGCTGGAGGGGTTGGACGACCGCCCGGGGGACGAAGCGGTCCGACTCCGACCATGTGTGCCGCACCGGCATCCCCAGGCTCACCAGGCCGGCGCCATCCACGGGCTCGGGTTCGGCTCGATCGGGGTGCTGAGTCTGGTGCATCCAGCCCTCCCGGGGCGCGACGTCGGATCCGCCGACCAGACTTCCCGGCTCACCCTGCTACGACCGTACGACCCGGGTGTCACCACCTTGTGTCGTGGCGATGAACCGCAGATCTCCCCAACCTGACGCAATCCTTACGAGCCATCGACGAACGATGCTGGGGGCCGGCATTGTTGGCGACGCGCAAGGGAAGGGCTTGTCATCGAGGAGGCCACGCCATGCCGCAAGCCGTCCGATTCGAGCGCTACGGCGATGTCGATGTGCTGCAGGTCGTCGACGTTCCCCGTCCCGTGCCCAAGGACGGGCAGGTGGTGGTCCGCGTCAGGGCGGCCGGGATCAACCCCGGGGAAGCGGCGATCCGCCGCGGGTTGTTGCACGAGAGGTGGCCGGCCACGTTTCCCTCCGGGCAGGGCAGCGACCTCGCCGGCGTCGTCGACGAGCTGGGCCCGGGGGTGACGGGTGTGGCGGTCGGCGACGAGGTGATCGGCTTCACCCACGACCGGGCCAGCCACGCCGAGCTCGTGGCCGTCGACGCCGGCCACCTGACCCCCCGGCCCGCCGGGGCGCCTTGGGAGGTTGCCGGCGCGCTCTTCGTCGCCGGAGCCACCGCCTACGCCACCGTGCAGGCCGTGGCCCCGGGCGGCGGGGACACGGTCGTCGTCTCCGGCGCCGCCGGCGGCGTAGGGACCATCGCCGTGCAGCTGGCCCACGTCGCCGGCGCAGCCGTGCTCGGGCTCGCCAGCCCGCCCCACCACGGCTGGCTGCGCGACCACGGCATCGTGCCGGTGGAGTACGGCGACGGCGTGGAGCAACGCATCCGGGACGCCGCCGGCAGCGCGTTGGACGCGTTCATCGACACGTTCGGCGGCGGTTACGTCGACCTCGCCGTCTCGCTGGGCATCGTCCCCGAACGCATCGACACGATCGCCGACCTCGCCGCCGCCCAGCGCCACGGCGCCAAGACCGACGGCAACATGGTCGGCGCCCGCGCCGAGGTGCTGGCGGAGCTGGCGGGGCTGATCGAGTCCGGTCGCCTCGAGGTGCCGATCGCTCGCACGTATCCCCTGGCCGAGGTGCGGGACGCCTACCGCGAGCTGGAGCAGCGCCACACCCTCGGCAAGATCGTCCTGATCCCTTAGTTCGATGTCCGCCGAATTGCGCCGGTCTCGCACCCCAGCCAACCTGCGCGAACAACGTGGGCGAGGGGGACTTGAACTCCGATCCGAGGGGTATTGATCGATGATCGCCGATGTTGGATAGTGCCTCTGACCTGCGGTTTCGCGGATCAGCGTGCTGAACCGTGCCGCCCGCTTCTACCGGTCTTCAACCCGTCCGGTAGAAGTTTCGGTAGAAGTTCGGCGGCGCCGATGAGCCCACCAAGGTGCCGTCGGCGTTGTCCAGGTGCGCTCGGGGCCGTAGGTTCGACGGGCGGGCGGGTGTCCTCGGGGAGCTGGGCTCAGCGCGGGCGTGCAGGCGGCAGCGGTACCACAAGCCGTGCCAGTTGCTCTTGGGTCACGGCCCGGGTCTCGGCGCTCGGCTGTGCCCGAACCGGCGGCACGGCTGTCGGATCACCGCCGCCGTAGAAGACGAGCACGTCGATGTTCCACCCGTTGACCGTGGCCCCGAGCCGCTCGCCATAGATGTGGGCCGGCTGCCCCTCGAAGGACAACATGGGGGACGCATCGTCGAGCGAGAGCGGGAGTGAACGCGGCGGAAACCCTCGCGCGGCGTCGTCCCCCCAGCTCTCGAGCGGAGCGATGAACGCCGCCTGCATCAGGACCTCGCCCTCCTCGAGCCGCGCAATCGTCTCCCAAGCTGGGAAGTTGCCCTCCAGTGCATCGGGGCCAAGCGGCACATTGGCGGCGGTCGCCAGCATTCCTCCCGCTCCTGCCTGCGCGGTCTCCCAGCCAGGCGCCGGAAGGAAGCCTGGGAGGTCCGCCGGTGCATTCGTCGTCGGCGGCGTGCTGGACGGCGAGGTGGTCGTGGCCCTCGTGGTGGCGGTCCCGGACGGCAATGTCGTCGCGGTCGTGGTAGTGGCGCATGGCGCGGGCGTCGTGGCCGGTGGCGGTGTCTCGTTCGGCATGTAGACCTTCGGTGCGCATCCGAAGTTCGACAGCAACGAGTGGCGCACCGTGCTGCTGCCGTCGTCGAAGTTGGTGGTCGAGTTGATCTCGCGCACGTATCCCATGTCGTCGACGCCGATTCGCTCGGTCGTGCCCTGGTAGCCGCTCTCCTCGAGCAGGGGGAGCGCGGCCTCGGTCGTTTGGCGCTGGATGTTGCTGAGGTTCGGGGCGTCGACCAGTCGTGTGACGTCGATGGTGACGTCGTAATAGGTGACCGCGACGTCGCCGACGGTTCCCGTGCCGGCGGGCTCGGCGCTCGCGACGGCTTCCTCCTCGAGGTTGAGGTACCCGCCCCGGCTCGCGATCGAGATCATGGCGAGTCCGCCGGGCCCGCGTCCGAGGGTACCGACCACCTGGCTCGAATAGTCGGCCAAGGACAGGCCGGGTTTGCGCGGCCCATAACCAACGGTGGCGCCGCCCAGCTGCCACACGTGCGTCGAGTTCACGTGCGTCGTGATCGCACCGAGACTCGGGCTGTTTGTCTCCGAGACCATCGCGTACGGCTCGAGGTTGACGATGGCGTGGCCGGTGAATTGGTTCGTCAGCGCTCCTGACGTCTCGCACCACGTCGGCTCCGTTGGGCTCGAGTCTGGGCCAGCGAGCACGGCGCAGGGACCCGTCCCGGGCTGGGTCATCGTCGTGACCAGGTCCATCTCGTAGCTGCCGGCCGCGACAGTCTGCCCGACCGCCGCCCGGACGGTCGCCAGCGCATCCCGCGGGCCGCCGCTGACGACCCGTCCTTCGTCGCCGCCATCGCTCAGGCGCACCAAGACGAGCGGCACCAGCGCCAACACCGTCAGCGCGCCGAGCACACCGACGGCCCGGCGTTGGCGCCGGCGGCGCCGTCCCCGCCGCGCCACCTGGTCGGCCGTGGGCAGATCGGGCGGCCTGACCGAACGGCGCAGATCCCGGAGTCGATCCTCGACGGCAGTCATTGCGCGTTGGCCTCCTTGGCGTCGGTGAGCTGCTAGGCCAGTCGTCGGCGAGCTGCAACCAGGGCCGCGGACGCGGCTCCCTCGCTGATACCGAGAACACCAGCCACGTCCTGCTCGGTCAGGTCACCGACGTAACGGAGCACAATCGCCTCACGCTGGCGTCGGGGGAGCGCCGCCACCGCATCCCAGAGTTCCGGATCGATATCCGGCGGCGGGATCGGATGGAGTCGCTCCCGTCGCAGCAATCGAGACTCGAGAGCACGGCGGCGCATGCGGCGTCGCAGCTCATTGAGTGCCACGCGGTAGACCCACCCGCTGGGCGAGTCCATCGATGCGACGCGAGGCCATCGCTCGTAGGCCCGGCTGAATGCCTCAGCTACAGCGTCGCGCGCAGCCTCGGCGTCGCCACTGATCACAAGCAGCGAACGCGCCATCCCTTCCCGCTCGGTCCCGTACAAAGTCGTGAAATCGATCCCCCTACCCCCGCTTCTGCTCCAGTAAGTCACGAGGTCACCCATTTCCCTTAGTTCAATCCCGGCGGCGACACCGACGAAGGCTCTGCTGGATGTCGCGAGTCATTGGAGACAGTCTTGTGGCCACGGTTGAGCCTGGTTCTCTGTCGCACCCCGAGTGGTCCCGCCGGAGTCAGGTCCACCGATCAGAGCCCGGGCGGATCGATGCCGACGGCCCGGCTGAGGCCCCGGGTGGGTGAGGCAAACGTGAGCCGGTCAAGACGGTCGCGAAGCCGGGCCCGCGTGGCCTCGTCCTCGGCCTGGTGAAGGTCCGCGGCTCGCGCCTCGATCTCGGTGACGAGGGGGCCCGCTCCCCAGGCGACCAGGTCTCGGCGGCCTCGTGCGGTGTCCACGACTTGGGCCGCGTGTTCGACGCGCTGCCCAAGCCCTCGTCGGCGCCACCGGGGGGCCTCGGCGAGGGCGGCGTGGCTCGCTCGCAAATCGGCCTCGGCGGCGTGTAGGTCGGCCTCGGCGGCGGCAAGGGGCCGGAGGAACGGCTGGGCGCGTTGTCTTGCGTCGTCGAGCGCCCGCCGAGCGACGGCGACAGCCTTCTCGGCCGATTGCAGGTCGTTCGGCGTACGGCGAACTCCGGGGACCTGGGCGGCCAGGTGCTGTCGTTGCACGACGGCTGGCGTGTCGGCGCGGTCGTTGGTGAGGACTTGTTCGAGCACATCGCGCGCCTGCCCCGGTTCGTCGGTCACGACGAGGATCCGGTTCTCGGCGCGGCCTCTGGTGGTCGCGACGTAGAGGCTGCGATGTGTGGTGGCAGCCGTCACGACGCCGATGCCGATGTCCACGGTGTCGCCCTGATGGCCTTGGCCGGTTGCGGCGTAGCCGAGCCTGACATGCGCTCGGGCGTACTCGGCTGGGAGTGTGACCTGGCCGTGGCCCTCGAGATGTGACACGGTCAGACCGCCGTTCCGGCTGACGCCGACAACCGCCCAGCGGTCGCGGTTGCGGACGGGCTCACCGCGGTCGGTGCGCACGCCCCGATTGTTTCGACGGGTGGCGACGATGTCGCCGATAGCCGCTGTCTCGGGCCCTGCGACGCGGACGACCTGGCGGCCGAGCGCGCCCCGCTGGCGGCCTGCCTGTTGGATCGCGGCGTTGAGCGTGTCGACGTGTTCGTTCGTCTCGGCGACGACCGCGACGCGGCGGCCGGCCGCGGTGTGGTGGATCCACGCTCGGGCGGTTTCGGCAGCGAGCTGCTCAAAGGTGCCTTCGGTGACGCGGCCGTGGTCGATGTAGGCGTCGAGGGCCTCGGGATTGCCGGCCCGCAGCTTCAGGGACGCGGCCTGTTCCCAAGGCTGCCGGAAGCGGTGGATGGTGGCCAGCTCGTGGGTGCGTTCGCTGCGGCAGAGCTGGTCGAACATGCCGCCGCGGCCGACAGGCTGGAGCTGGCGGGGGTCGCCGACCAGGACCAGTCGCCACCGTTGGGACACGGCGAGCGTGACGAGCCGGTCGAGGCTGCGGGTTCCGGTCATTCCTGCTTCGTCCAGGACAAGCCTGGTGCCAGCTGGCAGCCGGTATGTGTCGGCCGGCTGTCGGTGGCGCCATTCGTGGAGCAGCTTGGCCACTGTGTCCGCGGGGATGCCGGTCTCGGTCCGCAGGATCTTGGCGGCCTTGGCGGCCTTGGCTGTCGGCGCGACCGCGAACACGGGCCGGTGGTTGCGGCGGAGGTCGTCGGCGGCGCGGCGCAGCATGGTGGTCTTGCCGGTGCCGGCCGGCCCGACGACGAGGACGAGCCGGTCCTCGCCGGCCACGGCGGCGGCTGCGTCTGCTTGGAGAACGTCGAGGCCGTGGCGGTCGAGCGCGCGCGACGGCCGGGCCGGCGCCTCGTGCGCCTCCATGGCGAACAGCAAGATGCGCTCCTCCTGGGCGATGACGTGCTCGTGGGTGAGGTGCGGCTCGGTGGGGGCGAGCCAGATGGACCGACCGTCGGAGGCGCGCGCCGGGCCGGTGGCGGGCGGGTCGAGGGTGACGCAGCGCTGGACGGCGCGGTCGCAGGCGTCCTCGATTGCCTGGGCCCAGTCGTGTCCTGACATCTGCGACACGGGTGGTGCGAGGTCGCAGACGGCTCGGAGCACGTCGGCGCGGGTCCAGGTCGAGCCACGGGCGGAGAGCTGCTCGACGACCTCGGCCAGGGTGAGGGGTTGGCGCGCCGGTCCGGCACGTGCCGCGGTGCGGATCGCGGTGACGACGCGTTCGGCGGTCCAGCCGAGCGCAGCTGCCTCATCTCGCCATGCCGTGGCGAGGTCGCCGGCAGAAGCGTGCGTCTTGGCGGCGCGGGTGTCGCGAGCTGCCTCGCGGGTCAGAGCGGCCCGTTCCCAGCGCGAGGGGTCTCGTCCTTCACGGTCCCGGAAAGCTGTGATCTTGTCGGCGAGGGCTGCGTCGACCTGGGCCGTGCGCTTCGAGAACGCCGCGAGCAACTCGGCGGGCATGCCGGCGATCTCGGCCTGGCCGTTGTGGACCGGTCCCCACGCCACGCCGTAGCGGTGCTCAGCTCGCCCCGCAGCACGGATTGGTAGAGCCCGCCCAAAGCGCGCTGGTGACGCTTGAGGTAGCGGGCGTCCAACGCCAACCATTGCCCGTCGGGCGCGCGCACCTTGGCGGAGAAGACAACGTGGGTGTGGATCTGAGGGTCGTCCTCGCGGGAGGTCGCCTGGCGGAACGCCGCTATGGTCAGGCCCTGGGTGTCGGGGTGCTGGCGGGCGCCGTTGACCCGCACGCGGGTGGTGGCGCCGTAACGCTCGATGTGCTCGAGCACGGCCCGCACCGCGACATCGTGGGCCTCGAGCAGCCCCGGATCTTCGGTGAGACCCCACCACACCGATAAGGACTTGGGCGCTGAGAAGGTGCCATCGAACCCGGCCACGGCCGGGATCAGCCTGCCCTTGGCGTCATAGCGGTCGATGAGCGCCCGACCCAGCCGTGTCCCCGTCCTGGGGTCGTGGCCCGACAAGAGGGCTTCCAGGCCCTCCGTCGAGACCGCGCCAGAGAGGCCCAGGCCGCTGGCTTGGCGGCCCAGCCAGTACCCCTCGCCGTCCGGCCCTTCGTCGGCAAGGTAGCGGGTGTAGTAGCGCGCTGAGACTCCCGCGGTATTGGCGTGAATGGTCGTCACCCGCAGCACGGGATTCCCCCGCCGCCGGCGGGCACTTGTCTGTCGTGCTGATCGGTTCGGGCCGTGGCGGGGACGTGAGTGGGCATCGTCAGCTCGGCGTGAGGAGCGAGAGCTGCGAGTGGTCGGCGTGTCGTGCGGGCCGGGAACGTGGTCGGGATCTCGGGCGGGAACGCGTCGGAGTCGCCGTCGCGTCGGTGTCGCCCGCGAGCAGCTCGTCGACGTGGAGCCGGTAGCGACCAGGGCGGAATCGGCCGGCGGCGTCGCGGTCCTGGACCGGTTCGGCCACTCCGGTGCACACCAGCCCGGCGAGGGCGGATCCGCAAGAAGTGCGGAAGTCAACCTTCCCGAGCGGCTGACACCTATTCGGCCATCCCGTAGCGCCTCGCGGTGAGACCCCCGGTACCTTCGTCTAATGGGCCCACCGGTGCCCGGCCGGGCCAGCGTTGGCAGGAGCGTCGTCCTAGGCAGGCTCGCGACGCGGACGCGGAAGCCGCGTCTACTCTGCCGGCTTCCGAACCGTCCAGACCACCGATTCCGGAACCGAGGCCGGCAACCAAGCGACACCAGAACGCCGGCTAAGTGCGGGGTGGAGGCCGTATCGCCGGGGTCGTTATGGGCGCGCGTAGACGATGATCGGTCCTCAGGCCCTGGCTGAGGGTTCAGGCTCGCTCTCGTCAGCGTCCTCGCTGTTGCCCTCGACCCCATGGTCGGCGTCGGGGGCCGCTTCATCGAGCGGCTCGGACGCCGGGCGTCGGGCATCGCTTCCGTCGGCAAGGCTGCGCATCAACAGCGCGCCCAGCCCGCCGATCACGCCACCCCCGTCGACCCCGACCTGGATGTCGGGCACGATCTTGACGTCACCGGATGCGACCTCGCGCAGTGCGGCGACGAGCGCGGTTTGCGCCGCTCCGATAGCCTGCCGCTGCGCGTCAAAGCCCTTGGCTCGGGCAAGGCCCAGGGCTTGTTCCGCTGCGGCTTCGGCCTCGCCGAGGGCGCGGGTGCGGGTTGCCTCTGCGCCGCCAGTCGTCGTGATTACGTCGGCTTGGCCATGGGCTCGGGCCCGTGCCGCGTGTGCGTTGGCCGTCTCGATGTCGATCGACACGTTGGCCTGGGCGAGCTGGGCCTGCATGTCAGCGACACCGCGCTGTTGCTCGAGGCTGACCCGGGCCTCTTGGGCCGCCTGCTGCTGCGCGAACGTGGCCCTTTCCTGGGCGGCGATCTCCCGGCTCGTGAGCACCTGTACGAGATCGGCGGGAAAGATCACGTCCTGGATGTAGACGCCACGCGTCTCGACCTCGTAGCGGGACAGGTACTGGCGGATGTACGCCTCGGCAGCGTGCTGGACCTCGTCCCGCTTCTCGATGAACTCGGTAGCGCCCAAGGTCTGGAGCTTGTTGCGGAAGTAGTTGCCGACGGCCGAGTGGAGCACCTCGTTCACGAGGTTCTGCATCGTGCCCACCATGCTGATGACCTTGGGCGCTCGCGTGTCGGGCACGTGGATCTGCACTTGCAGATCGATGCTGAAGGTGAACGCCTCCTTGCTCTTGGCGTCGATGCGCGAGAGCCGAGCGTCGAGGCTGTGGGCCTCACTCGTGGCCTGCGACCAGTTCAGCGTCAGGATCGACGTCGGGACGATCTCGGCCTCGTAGATCCGCGGGTTGAGCGTGTACTTGCCCGTGCGCAACGGCTCGGACCAGATGCCTTGGTGACCGGGTTCGACGATGGAGCCGAACTTGAACTCCTCGCCCGACGTGTCCTCGGTGGGCAGGCCGACGTAGGACTTGATGACCGCGACCTCGCCCTGGCGCACGACAAGCATCTCGCGGAGCTCGACCTTCACGAGAAAGGGGTTCAACAGGTACGAGCCATACAGGATCGGGTCGTGCTGAAGCCCGATGCAGCCGCCGTTGTCAAGGAACGCCTGGTAATCCTGGTAGTTGTCGTGCAGATCATTCTTGGATCGCAGCACGGCCTGGATGATCTGAATGGACGAGCCCGTGGCCGAGCCCTCCATCGCTGCCACGTCGTCGAACCCGCCGATGCGGCTGGCGATGCCGCCCGACGGCGGCCCCTCCAGGGTCGTGACGACGCCGACAATGTCGCGGTCACCCTGGGGGGTGATGTGCGCCACCTTGAGCACAGCCGGGTCGACCTGGCCGATGGCCTTCTCGGCCGCGTCCGAGACGATCTTGCCGAACACCTGGTCGCTGGTGACCACCACGAAACCGACCGGATGAATGGGTGCCGTCGTACCGGGAGGAAGGACCGGCCGCTGGGTGCCCCGCTGGCCGCCGTTGCCCAAGAAGTTCCGGACGTCGGCGAAGTTCCCGAACTCGGGCTTGTAGACCGCCGACTTTGCGCCGGTGGGAAGCCGGCTCCCGACCTGAGCGATCACGAGACCGACATGGTCAGGCGGAACCTGGACCCAATCGTGGCGCTCCACAGCGAAGACGGGCCACGGCTTGAAACGTAAGCCCGGCATCATGAGGTCGGCCTGGTAACCGGCCTCGCTTTCCAGGGCGAGGATCTGGTCGGCGGCGAGCTTCCTCCCGATCCGCTTGGTGACCAAGCCGACCTGAGACGGGCCGATCGAGTGGAAGCTCCCCAGGGCCGCCACGACCAGCAGGACGCCGAAAACCGCCAAACCGATCGCAATGGCCATGCCGCCTCCCGACAGTCAGCGGACGAAGATGTCAACGTCGCTCAACATAGCGAAGCCCACATGGAGGCGACCGGGGATCGGCCGGCCGCCCACCTCGAAGTCGGCGCGACCGCCGGGGTATACGACCGGCTCGAACGATAGACCGGTGGCGTTCTCGGTGATCGAGCCGACCCGCACCATGGCGTGGCCCGAGAGGCGATCGCTCGTGCGCCAAGTCTCCTCGGAGTACTCAGCCGTGACGAAGTACCCCCCATTGGGGTTGAACACGTCCTGCATCACCTGAAACCTGCCCTCCCCCAGGCACCTGAGGACGAGCCGCCGTGCACAAGTGGACGACGTGTTGCCCCGGGAGACGGCGGCCCCAACGTCGTGCTCGCGGAAAAGACCCAGGGTGAGGACCTCGCCCCGGGTGACGTCACGAGTGTCGAGGTGGTGCTCAACCCGAGCCCGCCGTGCCACGTCCAGCCGCTGGCCGACCGTGCGTGCTTCGGCGAGTCGGACTGAACGCTCGGCTTCGAGGTAGGCACCGATCTCCTCGTCGCCATAGACGTGTTCGATGATGGCCCACTGACGCTCGAGGGGGAGCTGGTCGAATATGGCCTGTGCCAGCTTCATGCGCTCCTCCCGAGGAATGCGCTCGAGGAGTTCGACCAGCAAATCGCCGTGCGTCGAGGGATCGGCGGCGATGCGTGCGACCTCGGCTTGGATTTCCCGGGCCAGCTCGAGAAAGGGCCGGGCTTCGTCGACGTCCGATGCGGACTTCCCAAGCTCAGCCCGCCCACGGGTTCCTCGAACGCGCTTCATCTCCCGACTCAACGTTAGACGTCCTCCTCGTCCTCGGCAGGCTCAACAGCCCATGTTCGCGCGGTCCATGCGGCTGGCTGGCGACATCGGCGCCGTCCTCGCCGATGACGACCCGCACAGAACACCGCGCCAAGCAACGTTGGCTCGAGGCCCGGCAGCCGCGCCATATCGGCGCATCTGCGTCGTGCGATCTCGCACCGGAATGAGCGCGTGACGACGGTACGGGTGCCAACGGCGTAAGCGCGAGCGTCCCGGAACGCGCGTCCTCGAACGTCGGCCCAGACGCCGCCGTGGCCACGGCCAGAGTGCCGGTGGATGACGATCTGCATGAGCCGGTGCGCCGACAAGCTGACGACGCAGCGTGAGGACGTGGCCATCAACGAGCAGTTCGCGATGACCGCCACCGGGCAGATCCCGTCGTCTGCCCACAGCCGTCTGCCCCATTCGGACCGCTATGCGACTGAACGATGGCAACGTGTCACAGAGAGCCGGCTCGGCGGGTCCGCACGGAGCGATAGCCGTCGCTGCTGCCGGGCGACCACCTCTGGCCCCACGCGAACTCCTCGCATTGGGCCCAGCGCGCGCAGCCGCAGCGCGGGCAGAGCGGTAGTTGCGGGCGCAAGGGTAGAAGTCGGGTAGAAGTCCGCCGATCTCGCCCGTCCCACACCCCCGCCGACCTGCGGGAACCCCGTGGGCGAGGGGGGACTTGAACCCCCACGACCTTGCGGCCACTGGCACCTGAAGCCAGCGCGTCTGCCAATTCCGCCACTCGCCCGAGCGACAAGACAAGACAAGATAGCGCGGTCCCTGCGCAGCTCCCACCGGCGAAGCGGCCGCCGGATGAAGGGGGGACGGCGCCGGTAGCCTGGGGCGTCGTGGCCATCCGAGGGTTCGAGCGACGGCTGGAGCGCATGGTGGAGGGAGCCTTCGCCCGCGCCTTCCGGTCCAGCATCCGCCCGGTCGAGCTGGCTCGCCGCCTCGCTCGGGAGATGGACGACGGCCGCTCGATCGGCGTCCGTGGCACCCAGGTGGCGCCCAACCACTTCATCGTCTACCTGTCGTCCGACGACTACACCGAGTTCGGCGAGGTACGCGACGCCCTGCGCCGCGAGCTGTGCGACGCGGCCCGCGCCCACGCCCGCGACGAGAACTACGGCTTCATGGGGCCGGTGGACGTGGAGCTGGTGGTCGACGAGCGGTTCGGCACCGGCTGGTTCGAGATCGAGGCCCGCTTCCGGGAAGGGCCCGGTGGCGCCGGCGCCGGCAGCCTGGTGCTGCCCACCGGCGAGCGGTTCACGCTGGCCGAGCATCCGATCAGCATCGGGCGGCGGCCCGATTGCAACATCGTGCTCGCCGATCCCAACGTGAGCCGCAACCACGCGGAGATCCGCCCCCAGGGCGACGGCTTCGTGCTCACCGACCTTGGCTCGACCAACGGCAGCAAGGTCAACGGGGTGCGCGTAGAGCAGCGCATGCTGGCCGATGGCGACGAGCTCACCTTCGGCAACACCCGCCTCCGGTTCGAGGCAAGCTGACCTCGATCCAGCGCACCGCTGGCCGGCGGACACCCTCCGTGACCAGCCCAACGCAGGACCCGCTCTGCTCTGGCCCGCCTCGCGGCGACCGATAGTCTCCGGCTCGGTGACCGAGCAGTTGCTCCGACTCCTGACCGGGTTTCTCCTGGTCCTGCTGTACCTGTTCTTCCTGCGCGTGCTTCGGGCCGTCTGGACCGAGGTCAACGCGGCCCGCGTCCCCCAGGTCGCCGCCGGACCCACGGCGAGGCGGGGCAGGGCCCGCCGGCCGGCCCGCCCGAGCCGCTCGAGCCACCCGCAGCTCCGGGTGGTCGAACCAGCGGGCCTGCGGGGTCGGGCCTTTGCGCTCGACGAGGAGATCACCCTGGGCCGGGCCGCGGGCTGCCAGGTGCCGCTCGACGACGCCTACGCCAGCCAGGTCCATGCCCGGGTGTTCGAGCGTGAGGGCCACTGGTACGTCGAGGACCTCGGCTCCACCAACGGCACCTACCTCAACCGGCGGCGGGTGGCGGGCCCGATGGTGATCAAGCGCCACGACCGCCTCCAGATCGGCAACACCGTCCTGGAGTTGACGTGAGGGGCCAGGAGTGACGGCCATGGCCGGCCGCACGGCCCTGCGTTGGGGTGGCGCCACCCATGTGGGACGCGTTCGCTCGATCAACGAGGACAACTATGTCGCCCGCGACGACGTCGGCCTGTGGGCCGTCGCCGACGGCATGGGCGGGCACAGGGGCGGTGAGGTGGCGTCGCAGATCGCCTGCGAGGCCCTCGGGCGCAGCTTCTCCGACCGCACCGTCGACGGCCTGGTCGAGGCCATCGAGCGCGCCAACGAGGCCGTGTACGAGACCGGCGCCACCGACCCCGACCTCATGGGCATGGGCACCACGGTGGTGGCTCTGGCCGTGGTCGACGAGGACGGCGACGAGCTGCTCGCCGTCGCCAACGTTGGCGACTCGCGGGTCTACCGCTACTCGGTCGGCGACCTCGACCAGCTCACCGATGACCACAGCCTGGTCGCGGATCTCGTCCGCGAGGGCAGCCTGTCGCCAGAGGAAGCGGCGGTGCACCCCCAGCGCAACATCGTGACCCGGGTGCTCGGCGTCAACGAGCGGGTTCCGGTCGACACGCTCACGGTCGAGCCGATGGCCGGGGACCGCTACCTGCTGTGCTCCGACGGGCTCTTCAACGAGGTTCCCGAGGGCCGCATCTCGTCGGTGCTGCGCCGTGCGGAGGATCCCGCCGTGGCCGCCGACGAGCTGGTGCGGCTGGCCGTCGAGGGCGGCGGACGGGACAACGTCACGGTCGTTGTCGTCGACGTCGTCGACGACGGTGGGCGAGCCGGCGCGGCATCCGATGCCGTGGCCGCCGGCGCACCTTCCGGCCTCGTCGGCCGCGCCCAAGCCGCGGGCACGTCCACCGGGACCGAGGACGAGGGCGCCACCGGCGCCGGGGTCCCGCTCGACACCCTGGCCACGAACGGCAGCGACGAGGGGGGCAGGGCCGGCCGCCCCGTCCGGGGCATCGAGTCCCGACCGCAGGGCCGCCGGCTCACCTGGCGGGTCCTGTTGTTCTCCCTGATCCTGCTGGCCCTGGTGGGCGGCGCCTTCGCCACCATCCAGTGGTACGGCCGTTCCACGTACTTCGTCGGCTTCGAGGGCGACCGCGTCGCCATCTTCAAGGGCCGTCCCGGAGGCGTCCTGTGGCTCAATCCGGTGCTGGAGGAGACGACCAGCATCCAGCGGTCCCGCGTGCCTGCCGACACCCGGGACGACCTCGCTGCCGGCAAGGAACAGTCCTCGCTCGAGGACGCCCACAGCTACGTGGACCGGTTGAGCGAGCGCGCCGACGCGCTCACCGGCGAGACGACCACCACCACGCGGCCGACGACCACGACGAGCGCACCTCAGACCACCACCACCCGACCGGGGACCGCCACCACCGCACGCCCGTGACCATGGCTATCGCCCGATGATCGGCACCGTCCGCCGAAACACCGAACTGGGCCTGCTCGTGCTGGGCACGATGTTCGTCGTCGGCGCCTACGTGCTGACCACGCTGCCCGACAACAGCCCGATCCCCAACACCACCGGTCCGTTCCTGGCCATCATCGTGGGTCTGCCGCTGGTGGCCCACATCGCCGTCCGCCGCCTGGCGCCGCAGGCCGACGGCATGCTCCTGCCGCTTGCGAGCCTGCTCAACGGGCTGGGCTTCGTGTTCGTCGTGCGGATCGACGAGGCCCGCGCCCACCCCGACGGGCTCGCCGGCCTGCAGTCGATCTGGATGATCCTCGGCGTCACCGCGTTCATTGCCACGCTCGCCGTGGTGCGCGACGCCCGCATGCTCGAGCGCTACCGCTACACGGCCGGCTTCGTGGGCATCGTGCTGCTGCTCCTGCCGCTGGTACCCGTCATCGGTCGCACCATCAACGGCAGCAGGATCTGGGTCTCGCTAGGCCCCGTGAACTTCCAGCCCGGCGAGTTCGCCAAGCTGGCGCTGGCGGTGTTCTTCGCCGGCTACCTGTGGGAGAAGCGTGAGCTCCTGGCGATCAACCGGGCCTACGGACCGTTCTCGCTGCCCGACCCCAAGCACCTCGGGCCCGTCCTCCTGGCCTGGGGTGCGTCGTTGGTGGTCATGGTGTCCGAGCGCGACCTGGGCTCGTCGCTGCTGTTCTTCACGCTGTTCCTGGTGCTCATCTGGGTGGCCACCGAGCGGGTGTCCTACCTGGCCGTGGGCGTGCTGCTGTTCTCTGCCGGCGCGGCCTTCGCCATCAACTCGTTCAGCCACGTGCAGGAGCGGGTGGACCTCTGGTTCGACCCCTGGGGCAAAGACCGGGGGTACCAGGTGGTGCAGGCGGCGTTCGCCATGGCCGACGGTGGCGTTGCCGGGAGGGGACTCGCGCTCGGCTCCCCGACCAAGATCCCGGTGGTCGAGAGCGACATGATCTTCGCCGCCATCGGTGAGGAGCTGGGCCTGCTGGGAGCCACTGCGGTGCTCATCGCCTTCCTGTTGATGATCGGCGCCGGGCTGCGCATCGCGCAGCAGGCGGCGCGCGGCTTCGAGCGGCTGCTGGCCGTCGGGCTGACGACGCTGCTCGGTTTCCAGGCCTTCATCATCATGGCCGGCGTCGTCCGGCTGCTGCCGCTCACCGGTGTGACGTTGCCGTTCATCTCCTACGGGGGCTCGTCGCTGCTGGCCAACTACGTCCTCTTGGCCCTGCTGTTGCGCATCTCCAACGATTCCGCCGAGCGGCAGGCCGAGGGCATGGCGGCGCAGTCGGTGGCCGAGGTTGTGGCATGAGCAAGCAAATCCGGAACATCGGCGTGTTCCTCGTCGTCTGCTACGCGGCGCTGTTCCTCCAGGTGAACCGCTTGACGATCTTCGAGGCCGACGAGCTCAAGGACAACCCTGCGAACAACCGGGAGGTCGAGCGCGACTTCTCCAGCCCGCGGGGATCGATCATCACCGCCGACGGCACCGTCGTCGCGCGCTCGGTGCCGTCCAAGGACCAGTACAAGCTGCAACGCGAGTACCCGACACGCGAGCTGTTCGCCCATGTCACCGGCTACTTCGCGTTCGAGCTGGGGTCGGCGGGCCTCGAGCGCAGCTACAACGACGAGCTGGCCGGGCGCACGATCGACTTCGACCTGCGGAAGCTGTCCGACCTGTTCGTCGACCGCGAACGTGTCGGCGACCTCACGCTCACCATGCGCAACGACGTGCAAGAGGTGGCGCGCCAGGAGCTCGGCGAGCGCGAGGGCTCCGTGGTGGCGCTCGACCCTCGCAACGGCGAGATCCTGGCCCTGTGGTCGTTCCCCTCGTACGACCCCAACGTGCTGGCCAGCCACGACTTCAACGCCGCGGAGCAGGCGTCGACACTCCTGAACGCCGATTCCGAGAAGCCGATCCTGGCGCGCTCGTACCAGGACAACTTCTTCCCGGGCTCCACCTTCAAGATCGTCACCGCCGCGGCCGGCGTCGAGCGCGGCGGCGTCACCGAGGACCAGCCCGAGTACCCGGCCCGCAGTGCCTACCAGCCCGTGGGCGCCGGCGGTCGGCCGGTCGGACGGCCGATCGGCAACTTCGGGGGTGCGACATGCGGCGGCACGTTGTTCCCGGTCATGGAGGCGTCGTGCAACTCGGCGTTCGCCGAGATGGGCGCCGAGGATGCCGGCGCGGACGCCATGGTCGACACCGCCCAGGCCTTCGGCTTCAACAACGACGTACCCATCGACCTGCCACGGCCCGCCAGGTCGTCGTTCCCGACCGACTTCGAGAACGACCCGCCGAAACTCGCACAGTCGTCGATCGGTCAGAACGACGTGCGGGCCACCCCGCTGGAGATGGCACTGGTGGCGGCTGCGGTCGCCAACGGCGGCGAGGTCATGACCCCGCACGTGGTGCGCGAGGTACGCGATGACCAGGGCGAGCTGGTCGACACGATCCCGACCGACGACGTGTGGACCCGGGCCATGAGCGGCCCGACCGCCGAGCTGCTCCGGCGAGGGATGATCTCGGTCGTCCAGAACGGAACCGCCACCCAGCTCGACGACGGCCTCGAAGGTTACGAGGTGGGGGGCAAGACCGGGACCGCCCAGATCGGCTCCACCGACAGCTCCCACGCCTGGATCATCGGCTTCGCCGGGCCGCCCGGCGAGGCGCCCAGCGTGGCCGTCGCGGTGATCGTTGAGGGTCAGCCGGGCGTGAGCGAGCAAACTGGTGGCAGAGTGGCTGCGCCGATCGCCGCTGCGGTGATGCGGCAGGCCCTGGAACAGCCGGCTGGCCCGGCCGACCAGGCAACTGGGGGCACCGACTCGGGTGCGGAGCAATGAGGCACGAACTCGGGCGCCAACACCCCCATCTCATAACCTGAGGTCCACATGTCGTCTCAGCAGGGGCAAGTCATCTTCAACGGACGCTACGAGTTGCATCGGCGGCTCGGGCGCGGCGGCATGGCCGAGGTCTACCTCGCACGCGACCAGATGCTCGACCGACCGGTGGCGGTCAAGGTCCTGTTCCCGGCCCTGGCCACCGATGCCGGCTTCGTCGAGCGGTTCCGTCGCGAGGCCCAGTCGGCCGCCAACCTGCAGCACGCCAACATCGTGTCGGTCTTCGACTGGGGCGAGGCCAACGGCACGTACTTCATCGTCATGGAGTACGTGGAGGGTCACACCCTGGCCGAGATCTTGCGAGACGACGGCCGGGTGCACCCCGACCGCGCCGCAGAGATCACGGCCGACATCGCCGCCGCCCTGGGCTTCGCCCACCGGAACGGCGTCGTCCACCGCGACGTCAAGCCCGGCAACGTGCTGGTCACCGCCGACGGCAGCGTCAAGGTGGCCGACTTCGGCATCGCCCGGGCCATAAGTGACCACTCCGACCACAACCTCACCAAGACCGGCTCGGTCATGGGTACCGCCACCTACTTTTCCCCCGAGCAAGCCCGCGGCGCGCCTGTCGATCCCCGCAGCGACCTGTACAGCCTCGGCTGCGTGCTGTACGAGATGACCACCGGGCAGGCGCCGTTCGCCGGCGAGAACGCCGTGGCGATCGCCTACAAGCACGTGCAGGAGAATCCCGTCCCGCCTCGGCAGATCGACCCCGCCCTGCCCGAGACGCTCGAGGCGATCACACTCAAGTGCCTGGCCAAGAACCCGGCCAACCGCTACCCGACCGCACAGGACCTGCGGGCGGATCTGCGGCGCTACCTCGACGGAGCGCGCATCCTGGCGGAGCCGGTGCTGGCGCCGCCGATCGACCCCGCGGCCACCAACGTGATGGGGTCGACCGCCGTGGCGACCGGCTGGGCCGGCGACGACGGCTACGGGGACTACGGCCCGTACGGGGACTACACCCAGCCCGAGGAGGAGGAGCCCAAGCGCTCCCGCTGGTTCCTGCCGGTCCTCATCCTGTTGCTGCTCATCCTCGCCGGGCTGCTGTTCCTGCTGGCACGCAATTTCGCCAACAACGACGACGAGCCCACGCTGGTCACCGTGCCCAACGTCGTCAACCAGCCAGCCGACGAGGCCGAGCTAACGCTCGAGGGCGAGGGCTTCCACGTGAAGCGGGCGTCGGCGCAGTCGACCGCAGAGCAGCGCGACCGGGTGATCAAGCAGGATCCCCAGGCGAACGATCAGGCGGAGGAGGGGTCGGAGGTCACCATCACCGTCGGCGCCGGCCCGGCGACGGCGGCGGTGCCCGATGTGGTGGGCCGGACGCTCGACGAGGCCAGCCAGGCGATCATCGGCGCGGGCTTCGTCCCCAGCCAGAAGGCCGAGGAGAACAACGACGTCGAGGACGGTGTGGTGATCCGCACCGACCCGGCGGCCAACAGCCAGGCCGCGGTCGGCTCGACCGTGACGATCTTCTACTCGTCGGGGCCCAACACGATCCCGATACCCGACGTGCGGGGCCAGAGCGAGAACGACGCCCGCAACACGCTGTCCGGTGCGGGCTTCACCGGGAACATCCAGGCCCGGCAGCAGCCATCGAACGACGTGCCCGAGGGCCAGGCCATCGGCACGGAGCCCGGGGCCGGCCAGCAGGCCCCCGCCAACCAGGCCATCACGCTGGTCATGTCGTCGGGGCGCGGGCAGGTCGGCGTGCCCGACGTGGTCGGTCGCACGGAGGACAACGCTCGGGCGCTGCTCCAGGGTTTCGACGTCCAGACGACCGACGAGAACACCAACGACCCCAACCAGGACGGCCGGGTGCTCAGCCAGAACCCGCCGGCCAACTCCCAGGTCGATCAGGGATCTACGGTCACGCTGGTGATCGGCCGCTTCCGGCCCAGCGAGACCACGGAGAGCACCGGGAAACCGCAAGGCAACGGCTGACCCTTCCCCGATGGCCCGGACGCTCGTGCTCCTCCGCCACGGCGAGAGCGAGTGGAACCTCAAGAACCTGTTCACCGGTTGGTACGACAGCGACCTAACCGCCGCCGGCGAGGCGCAGGCGATCGCCGGTGGGCGCCTCATGGCGGAACGGGGGTTGCTGCCCGAGGTGGTGCACACGTCGGTGCTGGTGCGAGCCATCCGGACGGCCGATCTGGCGCTGCGGGAGATAGGGCGCTCATGGATCCCGGTGCGGCGGCACTGGCGGCTCAACGAACGCCACTACGGCGACCTGCAAGGGCTCAACAAGGCCGAGACCGCCGAGAAGTTCGGTGCCGAGAAGGTGCAGCTCTGGCGCCGCTCCTACGCCGTGCGCCCGCCCGCGATGGACCGCGACGACCCACGCAATGTGCGCCACGATGCCCGCTACGCGGCCCTGCCGCCCGAACTGGTGCCCGACACCGAGTGCCTGGCCGACGTCGTCGAGCGGATGCTGCCGTACTGGTACGACGCCATCGTGCCGGACCTCACCGCCGGCAGCGTCGTGCTGGTGTCGGCGCACGGCAACAGCCTGCGGGCGCTGCTCAAGCACATCGACGGCATCTCCGACGCCGACATCACCGAGCTCAACATCCCCACCGGCGAGCCGCTGGTCTACGACCTGGGCGACGACTTCCACCCCCTCGAGGCCAAGCCGACGATCGAGCGCTACCTGCGGTCACCGGAAGAGATCGCGGCCGCCGCCGACGCGGTCGCCCGCCAGGCCGGCGGTTGACCCGCAGCGATCGGGTGCCGTGACGCGCCGGGGACGCGGGCCCGATTCGACCCGCGCCCCCGAGGCGTGAACGCCCGTCAGAACGCAATGCCGACGCTGCCACCCGTCGCGGGGATCGGCCAGAGCACGACGGCTAGCAGGAACGTCGCGAACTGCGACCACGTGTCGAACTGGTCGTACCCCTGGTTGAAGGCAACGATGACCCCAATAATCAGCCAGACGAGCAGGATGAGACTCGCGAGCGGGATTCGAACACCCGTACTCGAAACCATGGGTCCTCCTCGGTGATTCCTTCGCGTCCCGGCACCCTCGGCTCGGGCCTGTCGCCGCATGCACGACGGACCGGAACAACGGCTGCACGTTGGGTACCCCGCCGGCAGCCGGATCACACGTAACGCACCCGTGACGTGCGCGCCATCGAGGCGCGCAGGCGAGGGGCGACCGAAGCCGCCCCTCGCTCACACGCCTTGCTGGCGGGTCGGTCAGCCGACCTGTTCGGGCACTCCGGTCGGGGCGGGAGCAGCGTTGGGGGAAGGCACGCCGCCGTGCCCGAGGAACTCGGGATAGGCCAGCACCCCCATCTCGGGCAGGTCGAGACCCACGAGCTCGTCCTCCTCGGTAGGCCGGATGCCACCCTTGGTGAGCGCGTTCTGCAGCTTGAAGAAGCCGTAGGCGAAGCCGAACATCACCGTCACGAGCACGAGCGCTCCGAGGAGCTGCGCGCCCAGCTGACCCCACTCGCCCTCGATGACGCCGGTGACCGCGCTGACGCCGGAGCCGTTCCAGCCGCCCCCATAGCGGCCGTTGGCGAAGATGCCGACGGACAGGACGCCCCAGAGGCCGCAGACGCCGTGGACCGAGATGGCACCGACCGGGTCGTCGACCTTGAGCCTCCGCTCGACGAAGAAGATCGCCTCGATCACGAGCACGCCGGCCCCGATGCCGATGACCATCGCCGCCCACGGGTCGACGAACGCGCACGGAGCGGTGATGGCCACCAGCCCCGCGAGCATGCCGTTGGCCATCATGCCCGGGTCCGGCTTGCCGCCCCGGCGCATGATCCAGAACATCCCCGCCGTGGCTCCGAACGCGGCCGCGATCGCCGTGTTGGTCGCCACGACGGCGAACTGCACATCGGTGGCGGCAAGCGTCGACGCGGCGTTGAACCCGAACCAGCCGAACAGCAGGATGAAGGTGCCCAGCAGGGCCATGGGGATGTGGTGGCCGGGCAGGGCCCTCGGCTTCCCGTCGCCGCCGAACTTGCCGATGCGGGGCCCGAGCACCAGCGCGCCGGCTAGGGCGGCCACGCCACCCATGGTGTGCACCACGCCCGATCCGGCGAAGTCGACGTAGCCCGCGCCGAGGCCCATCGTGTCCCACGTCTTGGCGAGCCAGCCGCCGCCCCACGTCCAGGCGCCGAACAGCGGGTAGTACAGCGCCCCGCAGAAGAAGCCCCAGCCGATGAAGCTCTTCCACTTCCAGCGCTCGGCCATGGCGCCCGTGGGGATGGTGGCCGTCGTGTCCATGAAGGCGACCATGTAGAGGAAAAACCCGAGGACCGCGGCGCCGAACGGCCCGGACAGGTCGCTGAGGGCGAATCCGCCCTTCCACAGGAACACCCAGTTGCCGCTGCCGATGGCGGCGTCGCCAATGGCGTGGTCATACCCGAAGTCGAAACCGGGCAGGTTGTAGCTGTAACCGCCGAACATGAACGCGTACCCGACGAGGAAGTAGGCGGCGAACCCCAGGCCGAAGATGGCGAAGTTGGTCGACACCACGTGGGCGGCGTGCTTCGCCCGACAGAAGCCGGTCTCGACGAGCGCGAACCCGGCCTGCATGAAGATCACCAGCACGGCGCCGATGACGATCCACAGCAGGTTGACCTCCTGACCGAGAAGGGTCACCTCCTCGGGGGCGCCTTGGAGAACCGATGCGATCATCGGCCACCTCCGATCCGGTCGGTCCGCTGACTCTCATTGGTTGTCGTGGGCGTTACATGGGCTCCCACACGGAACTCCTTTGTCGTGGTCGTGCGTTTTGCGAGGAGGTATCGGATCGATCACACGGCGTCGTTCCCCTGCTCCCCCGTACGGATGCGCAGGGCGCGATCGATCGGGCTGATCCAGATCTTCCCGTCGCCGACTTTCCCCGTGCGGGCCGACTCGGCGATCGCGTCGGCGATCTTCTCGGCTTCGTCGGTGGGGCACAGCACCTCGACCTTCACCTTGGGCAGGAAATCGATCTGGTACTCCGCACCGCGGTAGGTCTCGGTGTGTCCCCCCTGCCGGCCAAATCCCTTCACCTCGGTGACGGTCATGCCCGTGACGCCCACGCCCGTGAGCGCGACCTTGACCGCGTCGAGCTTGTGGGGCTTGACGATTGCCGTGACTAGATGCAGCACGCTGGCACCTCCGGCCTTGGCTGCCTGCTACTGGACGATCGGACCATAAGTGCCGCCGGTTTCCCGTCGGTTGTGCATCTGTTACGCCACGGACACGCATTCCTTTCGCGTCTCTTTCGCCCGTCGGCGCAAAATGGCGCCACCGTGGATCGCGGGCTCACCTGGACGATGTGCCTGCGGGTTTCGGGTCAGCCGACGCTCATGGGCCGCAGGCCGCCGTCGGCACGCGCGGGGCGAAAGGGATCCGGCCCGACCTCTCCGCCCCCGTCGGACCGCTCGAGGAGGTAGCCCCGGGACCGCACGGTGCGGATCGCCAGCCGCAGGGGCGACAGCCGGCGCCTGAGCCGCAGCACGTGGACGTCGAGCGCGTTGCGTCCCGGTGACCCGCTGGGCCAGCCCGAGCGGGCAAGGGCATCACGGCTGACGACGGCCCCGAACCGGTCGATCAGCGCCGCGGTGAGCCGGGCCTCGACCGGGGGCAGTGACACCCAGCGGTCGCCGACTCGAAGCACACCATCGTCGTCCAGCATCGGGGCCGATCCGCTGTCCCCACCCGTACGGCGGCGGAGGCCCTCGACGCGCACCCGCAGGTCGAGGTCGCCGGCGGGGAGCCGGATCCAGTCCTCGAGCTCGTCGCTCGGGATCGGAGGGGAGCCACTCTCGACCAACAGCAATCGTGGTTGTCCCGATCGACGGAGCTCTTCGCGCCGATCCTGCTCGGCCGGCCAGTGGACCAGCGCCACCTCCACGAACCGGCAAGGTACGCGCCGAGGGTTTCGCGATTGTTTCGTTCGGATGAACGTCCACACCTGCGGCCCGAGGGATCCCTAAGCTCCGGCGCCATGGCACGCGAGAAATACCTCGACCACCTTGCAACCGTCCCCCTGTTCGCAGGGGCGACGACCAAGGAGTTGCGGGCGGTCGCCAAGGCCTCGACGGAGATGAACATCGAGCAGGGCAGGCAGTTCGTCACCCAGGGCGAGATCGGCCGAGAGGCGTTCATCATCGTCGAAGGCCAGGCCGACGTCTCCAGGGCAGGGAACAAGATCACGACGCTGGGACCGGGCGACTGCGTGGGCGAGCTGGCCCTGCTCGACCACGGTCCCCGCACCGCCACGGTCACCGCCGCGACCCCGCTGACCGTGCTGGTGCTCGGGCCGCGGGAGTTCTCGGGCCTGCTCGACGAGGTGCCCGCCCTCAACCACAAGATGCTGGCGGCCCTCGCCAGCAAGGTGCGCGACCTCGACAGCCAGACCTACGGCTGAGCGCGGATCCTGCTACCGGGGACCGGCCCGGACGGATTCCGACGCCTCTGGTCCGGTTGGATAGGTTTCCGCGGCGTGAGCACCGCGACGACCGCCGACGAGGCCGCCGAGCGCACGCGCACGCCGGCACTGGTGCGGCGGATCCGGCCCCGCGACATCGCCGTCGGCATCGGCATCGCCTTCGCCCTCCTCACGGTCGCGTCGGGTGTGGTGGCGACGGTGCTCCAGTGGCACGACGACTCCGGCGTACAGCGGGAGGTCTTCGGCAACATCCCCTCGGCCTGGAAGGCCGTCTTCTATACCGCGCTGCCGGTGCTCATCGTCTACGGCGCCGTGGTGTTCTCGTGGCGGGTCCGTAACTGGGAACGGGGCGCTCCCGACGACCGCAGCACCAACCGGGCCAACGTCGGCCGCCGCCTGGCCGACTTCCGCGCCGGCGTCTACATGCAGACGCTGCTGCGCGACCCGGCAGCGGGGATCATGCACTCGCTCATCTACTTCAGCTTCCTCGTCCTGCTCGCCGTCACCACGGTCCTGGAGATCGATCACCAGCTTCCGGAGAGCGCGAAGTTCCTCCACGGCGACGTGTACCGGGGCTACTCGCTGGTGGGCGACGTGGCCGGGGCAATGTTCGTGCTCGGGGTGGGATGGGCGATCGTGCGGCGCTACGTGCTGCGGCCGTACAGGATCCGCATCAAGTCCAAGCCCGAGCACCTCGTCATCCTCGGCACGCTGCTGGCCATCGGCGTCACCGGCTTCGGCACCGAGACCTACCGCATCGCCCTGGCCGGACGGCCCGACTTCGAGAGGTGGTCGATCATCGGCTACCCCCTGTCGGGCCTCGTCGACGACAGCGCCAGCCTCGCCGGCTGGCACCAGGGCTGGTGGGTCGCCCACGTCGTCAGCTTCATGGTGTTCCTCGTGATCCTGCCGGTCACGATGCTGCGCCACATGTTCACGTCCCCGCTCAACATGTACCTGCGGGACCGCGAGCGCCCCAAGGGCGCCATGAAGGCGCTGCCCAACCTCATGGAGACCGAGCTCGAGTCGTTCGGTGCCGCCACCGTCGAGGACTTCACGTGGAAGCAGCTGCTCGACACCGACGCCTGCACGATGTGCGGTCGGTGCACATCGGTGTGCCCGGCCCACGCCACGGGCAAGCCGCTCGATCCCCGCGAGATCGTGCTCAAGACCGGCGAGGTCATGGCGCTCACCGGCACGCCCCCGGTGTCACCACCCATCGGCGTGGATCCCGAGATCACGGTCTCCGCCAACTCGCTGTTCGAGCGCATCACGCCGGACGAGATCTGGGCGTGCACGTCGTGCAAGGCGTGCGACGAGATCTGCCCGGTCAACATCGAGATCCTCGACAAGATCCTGGACATGCGGCGCTACCTGTCGCTCATGGAGTCGAACTTCCCCACCGAGCTGGGCACCGCCTACCGGTCCATGGAGAATTCGGGGAACCCGTGGGGCATGGCGCAGGCCGACCGCGGCGCCTGGACCTCGAAGGTCGAGGGCGTGGCCATCGTCGAGCCCGGCGAACCCTTCGACCACGAGTACCTGTACTGGGTCGGCTGCGCCGGCAGCTTCGACGACAAGAACCAGAAGGTGACCGTGGCCATGGCGAAGCTCATGCAGCGGGCCGGCCTCGACTTCGCCATCCTCGGGCCGTCCGAGAACTGCACCGGCGACCCCGCCCGGCGATCCGGCAACGAGTACATCTTCCAGATGCTCGCCATGCAGAACGTCGAGGCGCTCAACGGCATGGGCGTCCACAAGATCGTCACCCAGTGCCCCCACTGCTTCAACACCCTGGCGAACGAGTACCCGCAGCTGGGCGGCAACTACGAGGTCATCCACCACAGCCAGCTGCTCGAGTGGCTCATCGCCGAGGGGCGCCTCGACATGAGCGACGCCCGGCTCGACGAGCGGGTCGTGTACCACGACTCGTGCTACCTCGGCCGCCACAACGACGTCTACCTGGCGCCACGGCGGGTCATCGGCAGCCTGGGCGGCATCGAGGTGGTGGAGGCGGGCCGCAACGGGACCAAGGGCATGTGCTGCGGCGCGGGAGGCGCCCGCATGTGGATGGAGGAGACCGTCGGCAAGAAGGTCAACGACGAGCGCAGCCAGGAGCTCATCGCAACCGGGGCGAGCCGCATCGCCGTGGCCTGCCCGTTCTGCTACATCATGATCGACGACGGCACCAAGGCCGCCGGCAAGGAGGACGACGAGGTGCGGGTGGCGGACATCTCCATGCACCTCCTCGAGGCGCTCGAGGAGCGCGACGCCCGTCGGCTGGAGACCCTGGGCGACTGACTGTTCAGGACGCGCCCTACGTCGGGTTCGTCAGGGGTCCTGGTCCCGAAAGTTCTCCCAATAGCGACTGGGGGTGGGCCCGCGCTGACCCTGGTACTTCGATCCCACCCGCGCCGACCCGTAGGGCACATCGGCCGGTGTCGTCATGCGCAGGAAGCTCACCTGCCCGATCTTCATCCCCGGATACAGCGTGATCGGCAGGTTGGCCACGTTGGACAACTCCAACGTGATGTGCCCGGAAAACCCAGCATCGATGAAGCCCGCGGTGTTCGAGACGAACACGCCACCGTGACCGGCGAGGAAGTTCTCGATCTTTCGTCGCCCTGGCTGCACCTCGAGATCGAAGATGCGATCCACAGTTCCGGTGTCGCGAACCGCGACGACCTCGTCCCACAGCAGGTCACCATCGACGAGCCGGCGCAGCCGTGGAAGGGACGGCGCACTGGGCACTGCCGTGGCGAGCGCCTCGTAGACACGCCGCAAGGTTCTCCGCCGTACCGCATCCCGCCCACGGCGGCGCTCGATGTTGTTGAGATCGGATGCATGCCGGAAGTCAGCGCGCATGACCACGTCCGCCTGGCTGAATCCGGCCTGGCGTCGGAGCTCAATGAGGAGCTGGTCGGGCAGCGGTACCGCGGTCAGGAGCTTGTGCTCGCCGTCGGGGGCGTAGACCTGCCACGACGGGAGGGCATTACCGCGCGCCGGGCGGCGGCAGCTCCCAGCCCGACGCCCTTGGCGGGCAAAGAGGAGGAGCAGGTCACCGACGAGGCCTTGGGAGGTCGTCCACACCGACATGCGACCACCATCGAGCGATCCGTCCC
>JBKPAA010000102.1:0-19238 GCA_046726215.1 Actinomycetota bacterium
CGCCGCGGCGCAGGCCCCGGCCGCCGCGCCCGCCCCGGCGCCCGCCGCCCAGCCGGTCGCACGGGCGGGGGAGCGCGACACGTCGATCGCCCACACCAACATCCGGAGGCGGACGGCCGAGCACATGACCCGGTCGAAGCAGACCTCGGCCCACGTGTACGCGTCGATCGAGGTCGACTTCGAGGGCGTCGAGCGGGTGCGGTCCGGCGAGCGCGAGGCGTTCAAGGCGGCGGAGGGCTTCAGCCTCACGTACCTCCCGTTCATCAGTCGGGCGGTGATCGACGCCATCCGGGAGTATCCGGAGGTGAACGCCAGCTTCGGCGAGAGCGAGCTGATCGTGCACAACTACGTCAACCTCGGCATCGCCGTCGACCTCGACTTCAAGGGGCTCATGGTGCCGGTCATCCACGACGCCGACGGCAAGCGGCTGCGGGCGCTGGCCCGCGAGATCAGCGACCTTGCCCGCCGGGCGCGGGCCAAGCAGCTGGGCCCCGACGACATCGCCGGGGGCACGTTCACCATCACCAACCCCGGCCCGTTCGGGACGACCATGACGCTGCCGATCATCAACCAGCCGCAGGTGGCGATCGTCTCGACCGACGGGGTCAAGCGGCGGCCGGTCGTGGTCGACCTGCCCGACGGCAGCGAGGGCATCGCGATCCACTCGGTCGGAAACATCACGCTCACCTGGGACCACCGGGCGTTCGACGGCGCGTACGCCGCGTCGTTCCTGCGGGAGATCAAGGAGATCATCGAGACCCGCGACTGGGCCCCCGAGCTCGCCTGAGAGATGACGCTGCGGATCCGCTGGCTCGGACGGGTGCCCTACCGGGAGGCCTGGGCGCTGCAGCGGGCCATGCATTCATCGTCGCCCGATGACCACGTGCTCCTGCTGGAGCATCCGCACGTCTACACGCTCGGCAAGCGGGCCGACATGCGCCACGTGCTCGTGCCGCCGGCCGACGTGGGCGCCGAGCTGGTCCGCACCGACCGGGGCGGGGACGTCACGTACCACGGCCCCGGCCAGCTCGTCGGCTACCCCATCGTGTCGTTGCCGGCCAAGCGGGGCGGCGACAAGTACGGGATGGCGGACACCGTGGCCTACGTGCGGTCGGTCGAGCAGCTGCTGATCGACGCGCTGACGGACGTCGGGCTGCCCAACGTGGGTCGGCTCCGGGAGTACCCGGGCGTCTGGGTCGATCCCCGCGGCGACGATCCCCGCAAGATCGCCGCCATCGGCGTGCGGCTCACACGCGGGCGGTCGATGCACGGCTTCGCCCTGAACGTCGCACCCGACATGCGTTACTGGGGCTACATCGTTCCCTGCGGGATCCCCGACAAGCGGGTGACATCGCTCGCGGACGAGGGCATCGGCGTCGCGATGCGGGATGTCGTCGACGCCGTCGCCGCCCGGGCGGTGCAGCTCTGGGGAAAGGGTGCCGGCGCCGATCGCCAGGACGTCGTCTGGCGCCACGCACCGGGGGACCTCTCGGCGTTCAGCCGGGGCGAGGGCCCGGGCGAGGCCGTACCCGTCCGGCTCCGGGGACGGTTGACGCAGGCCGGCGTGACCGAGGGCCTCCAGATCGCGACCCGCAAGCCTGCGTGGTTGCGGTCGACGTTCCGGACCGCTCCCGGCTACCTCCGGCTCAAGCACACGATGCGCGACCTCGGGCTGGTGACCGTGTGCGAGGAGGCCGGCTGCCCGAACATCTTCGAGTGCTGGGCCGACGGCACGGCGACGTTCATGATCAACGGCGAGCGTTGCACGCGGGCCTGCGGGTTCTGCCTGGTCGATACCCGCCTCCCCGGGCCGCTCGACGCCACCGAGCCCGACCGCGTGGCCGAGGCCGTCGAGCGGATGGGACTGGGATTCGCCGTGGTGACGGCTGTGGCCCGCGACGACCTTCCCGATGGGGGCGCCGGGGCGTTCGCCGAAACGATCCGGGCCATCCGGCGGCGTTCGCCGGGCGTGCAGATCGAGGTGCTCGTGCCCGACTGCAAGGGCGACGAGGCTTCACTGGCCACGATCATCGACGCCCGGCCCGACGTGTTCAACCACAACGTCGAGACCGTGCCCCGCCTGCAGCGGGCGGTCCGTCCGTCGGCCGGCTACGCCCGCAGCCTGTCAGTTGTGGCGCGGGGCAAGGAGGCCGGGCTGGTGACCAAGTCGGGCCTCATCGTCGGGATGGGCGAGTCCGACGCCGAGGTGCACGCCACCCTGGCAGACCTGCGGGCCGTGGGCGTCGACATCGTGACCATCGGCCAGTACCTGCGGCCGACGACCCACCACCTGCCGGTGGCGCGCTGGGTCGAGCCGGCGACGTTCGACCGCTACCGCGAGCTGGGCGAGGCGATGGGGATCCCCCACGTCGAGTCGAGCCCGCTGACGCGTTCGAGCTACCACGCCCGCCAAGCGGCCGGTGCGGCCAGTGGGGCCGGACTGGCGGTTGCCCTCACCCATTGAGATCCGTCGACGGACCGCCCGAGAGGGGCGGAGGCTCACCCGTACGATGGTGCGCATGCTCAGCGAACGTGCCGACCGGGCCCGCCGGCGCATGGCCGAGCTCGGCGTCGACGCGCTGCTGCTGTCGATCGGGCCCGACCTGCCTTACCTGACTGGCTATGCGGCCATGCCCCTCGAGCGGCTCACCATGCTCGTGCTGCCCCGAGACGGCGACGCCACGCTGCTGGTCCCCCGGCTCGAGGCGCCGCGGGTGGCCGAGCGGCCGGAGATCTTCACCCTGCGGCCGTGGGACGAGACCGACGACCCGATCGCCATCGTCGCCGAGCTTGCCGGCGCCGCCGCCACCTTGGCGATCGGGGACCAAACCTGGGCGAGCTTCGTGCTCGGTCTCCAGGCCGCGCTGCCGGCGGCGCGGTTCGTCACGGCGAGCGCGGTCCTCGGGCCGCTGCGGGCGGTCAAGGACAAGGCCGAGGTCGAGGCCCTGCGCCGGGCCGCCGAGGCCGTGGATCGCGTCGCCGCCGACCTGCGGGCGGGCGCGATTGCGTTGGCCGGGCGCACGGAGGCCGAGGTGTCCGCCGACCTCGGCCGCCGCATCGTGGGCGAGGGCCACGAGCATGTGAACTTCGCCATCGTGGCCGCCGGCGAGAACGCCGCCAGCCCCCATCACCAGGCCGCCGACCGGGTGATCCGGCCCGGTGGCGTCGTCCTGTGCGACTTCGGCGGCACCATGCTCGACGGCGAGGGCGTCGGCTACTGCAGCGACATCACCCGCTGCGTGCACGTGGGCGAGCCGCCGGCCCAGGTGGCGGAGGCCTACGCCGTGCTGCACGAGGCCCAGCGGGCGGCCGTCGCCGCCGCCACGGTCGGCACGTCGTGCGAGGAGGTGGACGCGGTGGCCCGACGCATCATCACCGATGCCGGCTACGGCGACCTGTTCATCCACCGCACCGGCCACGGCATCGGCGTCGAGGCCCACGAGGACCCGTACATCGTGGCGGGCAACGCCGCCCCGCTGGTGCCCGGGCATGCCTTCTCGATCGAGCCCGGCATCTACGTGCCCGGCCGGTTCGGGCTGCGCCTGGAGGACATCATCGTGGCCACCGAGGCCGGCCCCGACGAGCTCAACCGGGCCGACCACGGGCTGGCGGTCCTCGACGCCTGACCTCTTTGAAGATCATCGGGGCCTATACCCCGGTTTTTCTTCAAAGACGCGTCGCCGCCCTACCGTCACGATGTGATCCGCCTTGATGCCGCCACCGTCCTGCTGCAGTGGGCCGTCGGCGGGCTGCTGTTCCTGTGGGTCACGACCCGGCGGCGTCAGGTCGGCATCGGCTACGGCTGGCTGCTGCGCAGCGTCTACGGGGCGATGGCGCTGGGCGCCTTGGTCGTGGGCATGGCCCTCGATCCGGTGCCGGTGCGCGAGGCGTCGTCCCTGGCGGTCGCCGCGGCCGCAGGGGTGGCGCTGGCGGTCTCGGTCGCGCGGCGCAAGGCGGGGGTGGCGGGGGAGCGCGAGCGGATCGAGCGGCGCTCGGCGCGGGTGGCGGCCATGACCGGGATCGATCGGCGCCCCGAGGGCCCCGATGCGGCCGTCGCCGAGTTCCCGCCGCAGCTCGACCTGCTGGCGCCGCTGGTGGGGATCCCGGGCCTCGTGGCGGCCGGCATCGCCGCCGGCGGGCCGGCCCTGCTGTCGGTGGTGCGGGTGCTGGTGGGAGCGGCGTTCCTGGGATCGATCTCCGACGCCATGCTGCTGGGCCACTGGTACTTGGTGCAGCCCGGACTGGCCCGTGGACCGCTGCTGGAACTGGTCCGCTGGACCGGCATCATCTGGCCGTTCGAGGTGGTCGCCCTGTTGTGGCCGACCGGGATGGGATCGGTGCTGAGCGGCAGCATCGACGACGGCTACGGCGGCACGCTCGGGTGGTTCTGGGTGGCCTGCGTCGTGACCACGCTCGGGCTTGTGATCGTGACCCGGGCGGCGCTGCGTGAGCGCTACTACTCGGCGGTGATGGCGGCGACGGGCTTGCTGTACCTGGCGATCCTGACGGCCTTCGGCACGGACCTCGTCGCCCGGGCGGTCCTGGCGAGCTGAAGGCCCCGCTCACTCCGGCCCCGGCCGCGGGTAGCGCTCGGTCGGGTCGATGACCCCCGTGACGTCGTCGGCCGCATCGTCGGTGACGTCGTCGGGCTCGTCGGTGACGTCGTCGGGCTCGTCGGTCGGAGTGCGGGCGGTCTGGGTGGCGTCGGTGTCGTAGGCCGGACCGGCGTGGCCGTGGGTCCGGTCCCAGTCGGCGAGCGCGTCGTCGACGGGGGCGAGCAGCGCGTCGAGGTCGGTGTCGGCGGCTACCCCGGAACCGGGTTGGGCCACGACCGGGGCGGGCGGACGGGCCCGCCGGCCCACGTGTGCGAGCAGGGCGACACCGACGGCGACCAGCCCGGCCGGGACCAGCGCCCGGCCCTCGTCGATGAGCTCGCCGCCGGCCAGCACGATCGCCCCTGCGGCGATGAACACTGCGCCGACGACCAACGCCACCGGGTCGAGGCGGTGCCTAGCCACGGTCGACCTCCAGCTCACCGATCCCCACCCGGAGCTCGAGGCGGAGGTTCCGGGCAGCCTCGGAGTCACCCGCGCTGAACGTCTCGTGCTGGTCGACGCCGCCGTCGTCGAGAGGCGGCGCCAGGTCGCCCGTGATGACGCCGGCCTTGACCCGGGCGTCGACGTCGACGTTGGCATCGCGGGGGACGATCACCCGCAGGTGCCCCATCCCAACCGCGGCCTCCAGGGTGGTCGTGTCGGCGGTCAGCGGGGCCCGGCGCAGGTCGAGCGTCAGCTCGCCGGCGAACAGCTCGTGGTTGTCGGCCAGCTCGCCACGGGTGTCCACGGCCACGCGGCGATCTCCGGCGCCGGCGTCGAACGGCACGTCGATCACCTCGGCGAGCACGATGACCGAGGCGAACAGCACCCCCAGAATCGCCAATGACCAGGCATGACCGCGCCAGGCCGAGACGACGAGACCCAGTCCGATGACGATCAGACCGGCGGCCAGGCCGTCGGTCAGCGACAGGGTGGCCACGTCGAGCACGTGCAGCAGCCACGCCAGGCCACCGCCGATCAGCAACACGGCCACGACGGCCAGGGCGACATGGGACCGGTCCGACGGCCGGCTGGACGCCATGGGGGGCGCAAGCCCCGCCTGGGTGCCCGAGGCGCCGGTCTCGGCGCCGGACCACCAGGGCGAAACCGGAGGAGAGAACTCGCCCGATGGCCCGGCGCCCTCGTTCGCTTCGAGGGTCTCGGCGAGACCATCATCCAGTGTAGTGCCACGACCGCCGAGCGTGTTGGCGTCGGCGGATCCGGGGCCTCCGGGGCTCGCCCGACCCACGGAGCCCGGCGTGCCGTCATCGTGCCGGTCGTCCCGAACCAGGAGCCAGATGCCGAGGCCGACCAGGGCCAGGGCCAGCACTGGTCCGTTCGGCCACCACGACCACCAGGAGCCGTCGCCGAGCGCCCAGGCGAGCGCGACGCCACCCAGCACCAAGAGCCAGAGGGGGATTCGGCCCAGGTGCGGGAGGTCTGCGGGGGGTGCCACCACCCGGGGCTCGTCGGGCCGGCGCTCCGGGATGACGGCCCAGGCCACCAGGTACGCGATGAGGCCGACGGGCGTGAAGATCGCGAGGACCACCGCACCCAGGCGCACGAGCGAGACATCGACGCCGAGGCGGTCGGCCAGCCCGGCGCACACCCCGGCGATCCTGCGGTCTTCCGGCTCGCGGACCAGCCGCCGGGGGCGGGGACCGGCGGGCCGATCCTCGGGCCGGGGCGGCGCGTCGGGGGGGACTTCCATGGCCCAATCATCGGGAGGCGGCGATCCGGTCACAATCGGGGATGTCCCCGAGTGCTCCCCGGAGGCGATTTCGCCGCGTAGTTGCCATCATGGACGTGCCCGTCATCCCGACGGCGCACCTGAACCCGACCATGGGCTCGACTCAGCGACCACTGATCGCCGGCCTTCCGCAGGGCCTGGTCCGCCCCCGCGACGGACGCATGGTGGCGGGCGTCTGCGCGGGGTTCGCCCGATGGCTTGGCGTCGATCCCATCGTGGTGCGGTTGGCGGCGGCCATCCTGGCGCTGGCCAACGGCGCCGGCTTGGTGGTGTACCTCGTGGCCTGGGCGGTGCTCCCCGAAGAGACCGCGGGCACCATCGAACAGGCGGCCGTGCCGGGCCTCCGGCCCGGCACCAGGCGCGCCAGCGAGCTCGCCTTGGCGGTGGGTTGCATCACCCTCGGGGTCCTGCTGCTGGTCCGCTGGGTCACGCCGTTCTTTCCCGACCAGGTCGTCTGGCCGGCGGCGGTGGCGGCCACGGGCTTCGGTCTGGTCCTGGCCCGGGCCGGCGACAGCGACCGGGCCCGCTGGCGGGAGGCGGCGACCCGGCTGCCGGGCAACCCGGTCGAGGCGTTCCGCGGCGGGTGGATGGTGTGGGTCCGGGTGCTGGTCGGTGCCGGCCTGCTGATCGCCGGCATCGGGCTCTTTCTTGCCACCAACGGCGCCCTGGCCGCGGTCGGCAACATCGGCATCGCAGTGCTGGCGAGCCTGCTCGGCGGTGCGCTGTTGTTCAGCCCGTGGGTGGCGCGGCTGGTGCGCCAGCTCGGCGAGGAGCGGAGAGAGCGGATCCGCAACGAGGAACGCGCCGAGATGGCCGCCCACCTGCACGATTCGGTCCTGCAGACCCTGGCGCTCATCCAGCGGCACGCCGATGCGCCCCAGCAGGCACGCAGCCTGGCCCGGCGCCAGGAGCGGGAGCTGCGAGCCTGGCTCTACGACGGCCGCCGAACGTCGCCGCCGGATGCCCCCGCCACCCTGGCGACCGCTCTGGACGGCGTCGCCGACGAGGTCGAGGCCGACCACGGCGTGGCGGTCGACGTCGTGGTCGTCGGCGAGTGCCCCGTCGATGACCACGTCGACGCCCTGGTGGCGGCGGTGCGGGAGGCGGTCCTCAATGCCGCCAGGCACAGCGGGGCCGCGGAGGTGTCGGTGTACGCCGAGGTGGTTGGGGATACCAGGATCGAGGCGTTCGTTCGCGACCGGGGGCGGGGCTTCGACCCCGCGACCGTCAATGGCGATCGGCGCGGGATCACCCACTCGATCGTGCGCCGCATGGCGCGCCACGGCGGCCGTGCCCAGGTGCACAGCGCGCCCGGCGAGGGCACGGAGGTGACCTTCGAGCTGGCGCTGGAGGCGGAGTCGCCGTGACGCCAACCCGGCCCACCCGCGTGTTCCTGGTCGACGACCACCGATTGTTCCTGTCCGGCGTGCGCGCCGAGCTCGCAGGCCGGGTCGACATCGTCGGCCAGGCCGTCGACGTCGAGTCGGCCGTCGAGGGCATCCGGCGGACGGGACCGGACGTGGTGCTGCTCGACGTCCACCTGCCGGGCGGCGGGGGAAAGGCCGTGATCGAGGCCGTTCACCAGACGCAGCGGGGTGTCGTGTTCCTGGCCCTGTCGGTGAGCGACGCCGCCGAGGACGTCATCGCGGTCATCCGCGCCGGGGCGCGGGGCTACGTGACCAAGACGATCGCGGCCGACGACCTGGCCGCGGCGGTCGAGCGGGTGCGCGAGGGCGATGCCGTGTTCTCACCGCGGCTAGCAGGGTTCGTCCTCGACGCCTTCGCCGGCGATCTTCCCCCTGGCACGTCGCTCGATCCCGAGCTCGACCAGCTCACGCGGCGCGAACGCGAGGTCCTGCGACTCCTGGCCCGGGGCTACACGTACAAGGAGATCGCCCGCCGCTTGCAGGTGTCGATCAAGACGATCGAGACCCACGTGTCGTCGGTGCTGCGCAAGCTGCAGCTGTCGAGCCGCCACGAGCTCACCCGCTGGGCCACCGACCGCCGCCTCGTGTGAACGCCGCGATCCACGGACCCGAGGGGTAGGTGCCGCCGCGCTCCTACCCCTCTGGTCCCTGTTTTGACGGACTGTACGCCTGAGGTGTGACAGGGTCGGTCGGCAGACCGACGCAATCAGGGGCGGCGGGTGGGGGTCGGGCAGGAGTGACACCGCACATCGGGGATTTCCCTGAAGCGGGGTACGTAATCGGCGCCGGTCAGCCGCTCAGATCCGCGTTCTTGCAGCGGTTCGGCGCATTGACCGGATTGCAGCGGGCGGCGCCATCTCCCGGGAGGTCGACGACGTAGCCGGTGCCGAACCGGTCGTCGGGGAAGACGTAGTCGGTCGACACGTACTGGGCGCCGCTGGCGAAGGCGGCGTCCCGCCTGCTGGTGTCGCCGGTCCGGGCCTCCGCGGTGTCGGCGTCGGCCCGGGTGCGGACGATGAAGCCCTCGTCCACGAGCTCGCGGATCCGGGCGGCGTCGCCGATCGGATCGTTGACGACCGTGATCGCGGCGTCGGGATCGGTCGGAGGCACGTCGACGAAGACGAGCCGGTCGTCGACGTCGGGAACCTGCGCCCGGTACGCGTCACGCTTGGCGCCCTTGTCGTCGAGCATGAACATGACCTGGCCGCGTGCCCCGTCGAGGGTTGGCCAGCGGCCCTTGCGCACGGCGTCGGCCAGGCTGGCGGAACGGCCCTTGACGTCCCCTGGGCTGATGATGTCGTCGTTACCGAACACGGAGCGGATCTCGGCCTCCAGGGCGGCGAAGTCCGGGGCCGTCCAGGGCAGGGGTTGGACGAAGCCGAGGCCCGCCGGGTCGGGGATGACGTCGTCCTTCGCCTCGATCTGGATGGTGATCGGTAGATGGGCCGGATGGTCGTCGGACCAGTCCCGGATGTCGTTCAGGCAGTCGACGAAGGTGGGGCAGGTCGAGCGGTAGTCGACCTCCTGCACGTGGAGGACCTTGAGTCCCGGACCGGCCAGCGCCGGATCGACCGGGGCGAGGCCGAGCAAAGGCACCAACTTGGGTCGGGCATAGCGGCCGCCGGCGGTATCGTCCACGAAGACGTCGAGCTCCACCTGGCGCACCCCCGCGTCGAGCTCGTTGGCGAGGTGCCGGTGCGTGTACTCGAACGCGTCGGCCGCCGGCCCCAGGGCGGCACGCAGCGCGGCCAGTAGGGCCGGCTCGGGCTCTACGTGGTAGCTGTTGTGCGAGGCGAGCACCTGGATCTGGTTGATGGTGACCTCGGGGCCCCGACCGTGGCCGACTGCGCCGCCGGCGAGGGGGATCGGCTGGCACGCGCCCGCCAGCAGGGCCGCGAGGACCAGGCCGACGAGGGCGACGCCGGGGCGACGGAAACGGTGGATCATGCCCGGCAGCTTGCCAGCCTGTGACGGCTTGGCGCTTGCCGGTCGTTCAGCCACGGGTCATCTCCCCGTCATCCTCGCAGTTCGTCATGCGATCGTCTTTGACACGAGTCCAGCCCGCCCCCTAGCTTCCGCTGTTGTGACGCTCGTCACGTAAGGGGGATGACGTGGCTTCGACAGCAGTGCGTCGGAAGTGGATGCGGCGGGCGGCAGGCCTGCTCGCCCTGGCCATGGTGGCCGCCGCCTGCGGCGGTGGCGGCGACGACGACGGGGGCGGTGGCGGGGGCGCCGCCGGCGGCGACGAGGGCACTCCGACGCCCGGCGGCAAGGTGGTCTACGGGCTCGAGGCCGAGACGACCGACGGCTGGTGCCTCCCCGAGGCGCAGCTCGCCATCGGCGGGATCATGGTCGCCGACGCCATCTACGACACGCTCATGCGCCCGAATGCCAAGGGCGAATACGAACCCTGGCTGGCCGAGTCTGTCGAGCCCAACGCCGACTACACCCAGTGGACGATCAAGCTGCGCGAGGGCATCAAGTTCCACGATGGCAGCGATCTCACTGCCCAGGTGGTCAAGAACAACCTCGACGCCTACCGGGGGCAGTACCCCGCTCGTCACCCGCTGCTGTACACGTTCGTGTTCGCGAACGTCGCCAAAGTCGATGTCGTCGACCCCTTGACGGTCTCGGTGACCATGCACGAGCCGTGGGTGGCGTTCGATGCCTACCTCTATGGCAGCGGTCGCCTCGGCATCATGGCGCAAGCACAGCTCGACGACACGCAGTCGTGCGACCGCAAGCTGATCGGCACCGGGCCGTTCATGATGACCGACTGGGTGCCCAACCAGCACTTCCAGGCCAAGAAGAACCCCAACTACTGGGCCACCGACGCCGCGGGCAACAAGCTCCCGTACCTCGACGAGATCGAGTTCCGGCCCATCGTCGAGGTAGAGCAGCGCGAGAACGCCCTGCTGTCGGGCGAGATCAACGCCATGCACACGAGCGACCCCGAGACGGTGTCGGACCTCCGCGACCGCACCGAGTCGGGCGAGGTCAACGGCTACGAGTCGTCGGACTTCGGCGAGGTGTCCTACGTGATGCTCAACTCGTCCAAGCCGCCGTTCGACAACCTCAAGGCCCGGGAAGCGCTGGCGTACGCGTTCAACTTCGACGACTTCAACGCGATCCTCGGCGACGGCATACTCACCCATGCCAACGGGCCGTTCGCCCCCGGCAACGTCGGGAACCTCGACGACAGCGGGTTCCCGACCTACGACGCCGACAAGGCCAAGCAGCTCGTGCAGGAGTACGAGGACGAGACCGGCCAGCCGCTCTCGTTCACATTTACGGCCACCCAGGCGCAGGCCACTATCGAGCAGGCGCAGTTCGTCAAGGAGAAGGCCGAGGACGTGGGCATGAAGGTCGAGATCATAACGGTCGACCAGTCCACCCAGATCGACAACGCCATCAGCGGCGACTTCGAGGCGATCGCTTGGCGCAACCATCCCGGTGGTGACCCCGACACGCAATACGTGTGGTGGAAGTCCTTCGACGGCAACCCGCCCAACCCCATCAACTTCGCCCGGTTCGACGACACCGACATCGACCGGCTGCTCGACGAAGGGCGCACGAACCCCGACGACTCCGCCCGCCAGCAGATCTACGAAGACCTCAACCGGCGCTTCGCCGAAGAGGTCTGGAACCTCTGGACCTACTACACGCCGTGGACGGTCGCGACCGCCCCCGACGTACACGGGGTCCCCGGAGAGGGCCCCACCAGCGCGGAACCGTTCCCCGGGTTGGCCGTCGGCCACCCGGTCACCTACATGTGGGTCGAGCAGTAGACCGCGGGGGCTCGCGTTGACGATGATCCTGCGTCGCCTGGCGCACCTGGTGGTCGTCCTGTTCTTCGTCACGCTGTTCGTGGCGACGCTGACGAGCATGCTGCCGGGCGACCCCGTCGACGCCATCGCCGGGTTCGCCAGCCCGGAGCAGAAGGAGGCGCTGCGACAGGAGCTGCAGCTCGACGACCCGGTGTACGTGCAGTACGGGCGCTGGGTGGGCAACTTCGTCACCGGGGACCTCGGGAACTACTACAGCGTCACCGGCGGCCGGCCGGTGATGGATCGGGTCCGCGACGCGCTGCCGGTGTCGCTCCAGCTCATGATCGAGGCGCAGGTGCTGGCGCTCGTCATCGCCATCCCGCTCGGTGTGTTCACCGCATACCGTGCGGGGTCGCGGTTCGACAAGGCGGCCAACACCGGCGCGTTCGGGCTACTGGCCATCCCCAACTTCGCCATCGCCCTCGTGCTCGCGTACTACGTGGGCGTCCGCTTCGGCTGGCTGCCGGTCAGCGGATACGTCAAACCCAGCGACGACCTCATCGAGCACCTCCGCCGCATGGCCATGCCCGCCATCGCCCTCGCCCTCGGCCAGATCGCCGTGTACATGCGGCTCCTGCGCAGCGACATGATCGCCACGCTGCAAGAGGACTTCATCCTGATGGCCAAGTCGAAGGGCATCTCGCCGAGCCGCGTCCTCTGGCGCCACGCGCTGCGGCCGTCCAGCCTGACGCTGCTCACGGTGGCCGGGCTCAACGTCGGCGTGCTGATCGGCGGTGCCGTGATCGTCGAGGTCATCTTCTCGTTGCCCGGGATCGGCACGCTGCTGTACGAGGCGATCAACGCCCGCCAGTACATCGCCTTGCAGAGCCTGGTGGCGATCATCGCGGTGGGCTATGTCCTCATCAATTTCCTGGTCGACGTCCTCTACACCGTGCTCGACCCGAGGATCCGCCATGCCCGAGCCTGATCCCGCTGCACCGACGCCACCGCCGCTCATCCCGACGACGACGCTCGAACCCGTCGACCTCGTGGCGGCGATCGAGGGCCCGGAGCCCGAGGCCGAGGCGGCGGCGCGGCGAAGACGTCTCGGCATCGGTGGCTGGGCCGCCCTCTCCTGGCTCATCCTCGTCGTGGCATTGGCCTTGCTTGCCCCGGTGCTGCCCATCGACGACCCCAACGAGAGCATCGCCTCGATCGCCAAGAAAGGGCCGGGCACCGATGGCCACCTCTTGGGTGGCGATGGCCTCGGCCGCGACGTGCTGAGCCGGGTGATCTGGGGGGCGCGGGCGACGCTGTTGCTGGCCGTGTGCGCGGTGCTGCTCGGCCTCATCCTGGGCGGGGCACTCGGCCTCATCGCCGGCTACTTCCGCGGCCGGGCCGACACGGGATTGACCGGGCTGTTCGACGTCCTGCTCTCGTTCCCCCAGCTCATCCTCGCGGTCACGCTCGTCACCGTGTTCGCGGGTGGGGGCGTCAGCAGCACCCGGCGGATGGTGGTGCTGATCCTCGCCCTGGGCGTCGTGTCGATTCCCGTCCTCGGCCGCATCACCCGCGCCAGCACGCTGTCGTGGTGTCAGCGCGAGTTCGTGACGGCCTCGCGCGCCATCGGCGCCCGGAACCGCTCGATCATGATCGGCGAGGTGTTGCCCAACGTGCTGCCGGCGATGTTCTCGATCGCGCTGCTGGGCATCGCCGTCGTCATCGTGGCCGAGGGCGGTCTGAGCCTGCTCGGGGTCGGCATCCAGCTGCCGACGCCGTCGTGGGGCAACATGATCGCCGAGGGCCGATCCGACCTGCGTGAGGCTCCCTACATCGTGATGGCGCCGACGGTGGCGATCTTCCTGACCGTGCTCGCCCTCAACTTCCTGGGCGACATCGTCCGGGCCCGCTTCGACGTGCGGGAGAGCGCGCTGTGAGCGTGGCGGGGCCGCAGCGATGAGCATCCTGCGTTCGGCCGGTCGCAAGCACGTGGTCCCCGCCGAGGGCACGATCCATCCCCCCACCGGGCGGGTCCTCCTCGACGTCGACGGACTCGCCACCCACTTCACCACGCCCCGGGGCACGGTGAAGGCGGTCGACGGGGTGTCGTTCACGCTCGACAGGGGCCGCACGCTGGGCCTGGTCGGCGAGTCGGGCTGCGGCAAGTCGGTGCTCTCCCGCTCGATCATGGGGCTGCTCCCCAGTCGCAACGTGACCCGCAAGGGGGTGATCGACTTCGACGGACACCGGCTCGACCAGATGGGCCCGGCCGAGATGCGCTCCTTCTGGGGAACCCAGCTCGCCATGGTGTTCCAGGACCCGATGACGTCGCTCAACCCGGTCATGCGGATCGGCAAGCAGATCACCGAGTCGCTGGACTTCCACTTCGACATGGATCGCTCCGAGGCGCAGGAAACGGCGTTGGCGCTGATGAAGTCCGTCAACATCTCGGAGCCCGCGCGGCGGCTGCGCCAGTACCCGCACGAGCTGTCCGGCGGGATGCGCCAGCGGGTGGTGATCGCGGTGGCGCTGGCCTGTGGTCCCAAGCTCCTGTTCGCCGACGAGCCCACCACCGCCCTCGACGTGACCGTGCAGGCTCAGATCCTCGACCTGCTGCGCCGCCAGCAGCGCGACCGGCAGATGGCGATGGTGCTCGTCTCCCACGACCTGGGGGTGGTGGCCGGGCACACCGACGAGATCGCCGTCATGTACGCGGGCCAGATCGTCGAGAAGGCACCCACCCGGACCCTGTTCGCCAACATGCGGATGCCGTACACGGCGGCGCTGGTGGAGTCGATCCCGCGGCTCGAGAACCCGAGCCACACCCGGCTCAACGTCATCGCCGGCCGGCCCCCCGACCTCATCGACCCCCCCCGGGCTTGCCGGTTCGCACCGCGTTGCCCGTACGCGCAGGACCGCTGCCACGAGGAGCAGCCACCGCTGATCGAGGGCGACGAGCCCGGCCATGTCTACCGCTGCTGGTTCCCGGTCGGCACCGAGGCCGGTCGCCAGGCGTTGGAACGCAACCTAGCGGCCGAGGTGCCGCAGGCCCATCTGGCGGTCGCCGGCGACGTGGCCAAGGCGGCGGGTGACGACTGATGGCCGGCAGCGGGACCGCCCACCTCCGCCCTGACAGTGACATGCTCCTCCGGGTCGAGGGAATGGTCGTGGACTTCCCGGCCGGGCAGGGGCGGCACGTCTCGGCAGTGTCGAACGTGAGCTTCGACGTCGCCGAGCGAGAGACGCTGGGGTTGGTCGGTGAGTCCGGGTGCGGCAAGTCAACCACGGCCCGGGCCGTCATCCAGTTGCCCAAGCCGACCGCCGGCAAGGTGACCTTCGCGGGCCACGAGCTCACGGCGCTGGGCGGGGAACGACTCCGGGTCCTGCGGCCGCAGATGCAGATCGTGTTCCAGGACCCAATCTCGTCGCTCAATCCCCGCCGCAACGTCGGCGACATCGTCGGGGCGCCGCTCAAGATCTGGGGCCGCGGCAACGACGACGAGCGCCGCGCCCGCGTCGACGAGGTTCTCGAGGCGGTCGGGCTCGACCCCGAGGTGGCGCGCGACAAGCGACCGCACGAGTTCTCGGGCGGCCAGTGCCAGCGCATCTGCATCGCCCGGGCCCTCGTCCTCGAGCCCCAGCTGGTGATCTGTGACGAGCCGGTGTCGGCCCTTGACGTGTCCGTGCAGGCGCAGATCCTCAACCTGCTGGAGGACCTCAAGGAGCGATACGGGCTGACGCTGATCTTCATCACCCACGACCTGGCGGTGGTCAAGAACGTCAGCGACCGGGTGGCTGTCATGTACCTCGGCAAGATCTGCGAGGTGGCTGCGCCCGACCGGCTGTATGCCAGCCCGGCCCATCCCTACACGGCGGCGCTGCTGTCGTCGATCCCGGTGCCCGACCCCGAGGCCCCCGCTGGGCCCGGCGGCCTCACCGCCGGCGACCTGCCCTCGCCGCTGGCACCGCCCAGCGGCTGCCGGTTCCGCACCCGCTGCCCGCGGGCCCAGGAGCTCTGCGCCGCCGAGGAGCCCCAGACCCGTGAGGTGGCCGAGGGACAGTTCGTCGCCTGCCACTACCCGCTGGTGGGTGAGCAGGCGTCGGCGGCACCCGTGGAGGTCACGGCGGCGCAGGGTTAGGCGCCGGTCGACCATGTCGTCTCCCGCCGAATCCGCGCCGCCCTCGCCCCAGCGGCCCGCCCGGTCGGCGCCGGGGCGCCGCCGCCTGGCGCCCGAGCGCCGACGGGCGGAGATCGTCGAGGCGGCGTCGACCATCTTCCGGGGGCGTGACCCGACCACGGTGCGGTTCGAGGAGGTCGCCGACGCCGCCGGTGTGTCGCGCTCGCTTGTGTACGCCTATTTCGGAGACCGGGGTGGGTTGTTGGCCGCCGTGTACCTCCACAGCCTGGCCGGGCTGGACGAGGACCTGTCGAGCCTGCTCGACAACGTCCCCGTGGACGAGAGCCGGCTGCGCGCGCTGGTGCGCCGCTACATGATGCTGGTCCGCGAGAACGCGGCGTCATGGCCGCTGTTCGCGGCCTGCGGTGCCTTGGAGCACCCGGCGGTCCAGCAGGCCCGACGCGCCCGGATCCAGCGCATCGCCGACACGTGGGGGGGCGGGCCCGTGGACCGGCTCCTGGCGCGCGGCGTGATCGGCATGCTGGAGGCGGGCGCCAGCGAGTGGGTCGAACACCGCGCCTGCAGCCTCGACGAGGCCGCCGACCTGCTCACCCGCACGCTGTGGAACGGCCTGGGCCGGTTCCCACGGGTCGGCGCCACCGGCTGACGCCCGCGTGCGGCCGCATTCCCGGTGCCATATTGGTTGGTGAGCAACCAACTCGGCGCCAGGAACCGGTTGTTGGCTTTGGCATCTGCCCAGGTCAGAGTTCCTCCTGCCGACGGAATGTGACCGGCCATGACACAGCGAGACGGCGCCAGGGCATACTTCCAGGCATGCCCCGTGCCATGTGGAGCGGCGCTATCAGCTTCGGGCTGGTCAACATCCCCATAAAGCTGTTCACCGCCGTGTCGCGCAAAAACGTGTCCTTCAACCAGATCGACACCCGCACCGGCTCCCGGATCCAATACCGCAAGGTGTCGGCCGCGGACGGTGAGGAGGTGCCCAACGAGGCGATCGCCAAGGGCTACCAGCTCTCGACGGGTGACTACGTGCTGGTGGGCGACGACGAGCTGGCTGCCCTCGATCCCGAGGCCACCCGCACGATCGACATCGAGCAGTTCGTCGACCTCGAGGAGATCGACCCCATCTTCTACGACGCCGCCTACTACGTGGCACCCGACAGGGGGGCCGGCAAGCCCTACGCATTGCTGACGCGGGCCATGGAGGAGCAGGGCAAGGTGGCGATCGCCCGCCTGGTCATGCGCACCAAGCAGTACCTGGCTGCGTTGCGTCCCAAGAACGGGATGCTGGTGATGTCGACGATGGTGTACGCCGACGAGGTCAACAATCCCGCGCAGCTCGACGGCGTCGAGGACATGCAGGACGTCGACGTGAGCGAGCGGGAGCTGCGGATGGCCGAGCAGCTGATCGAGTCGCTCACTGAGCCGTTCGAGCCCGAGCGCTACGAGGACACCTATCGCAACCAGGTGCTCGAGCTCATCGACCGGAAGGCCGCCGGCGAGGAAGAGGTCGTAGCCCCGCCGACGCCGGCCGCGGAGGAAAAGGTCGTCGACCTCATGGCTGCGCTCGAGGCCAGCGTGCGCGATGCCAAGGAGGCACGAAAGCGCCACCCTACGGCAAAGGCCGCGGCCGCAGGGGGCGGCGGGTCGGCTGACGGCGACGCCGACGGGGCCAAGCCGGCGCGTCGCCCCGCGAAGGCGGCGAAGGCGACCAAATCCGCGAAGGCCAGCAAGGCGACGAAGTCGACCAAGGCGGCGCCGAGGCGCAAGTCGGCGTAGTGGCGGAACGCACCACCGGGCGTTCGGCCACGGTCGAAGTCGAGGGCCGCAGGCTCACGCTGTCCAACCTGGACAAGGTGCTCTATCCCGAGGCGGGGACCACCAAGGCGGAGGTCATCGAGTACTACGCCCGCGTCGCGCCGGCGATGGTGCCGCACCTCGAGGACCGGGGGGTGACGCTGCGGCGGTACCCCAACGGGGTGGACGCCGGGTCCTTCTTCGAGAAGCGCTGTCCGTCGCATCGGCCGGGCTGGCTGGGCACGGTCCTGGGACCCGGCGACCGGGACGGCAACATCCACTACTGCTGCCTCGATTCGGCACCGGCGCTGGTGTGGGCGGGCAACATGGCCGCGCTCGAGATCCACGCCCCGATGGCCCACGGCGTGGACATCGACAGCCCGACGATGTGCGTGTTCGACCTCGACCCCGGGGCGCCGGCGGCGATATCGGAGTGCGCCGATGTGGCGCTCGATGTCCGCCACGTGCTCGAGGGCCTGGGCCTGCAGGGGTTCTCCAAGACGTCGGGGTCGAAGGGCCTCCAGGTCTACGTGCCGCTCAACCGGCCGCACACGCATCATCAGGCCTCCCGGTTCGCCCAGGCGGTGGCCCAACTGCTCGAGCGCGCGCACCCGGACGCCGTGGTGTCCAACATGAAGAAGTCGCTGCGCCCCGGCAAGGTGTTCGTCGACTGGAGCCAGAACAGCCGGCACAAGACCACCGTGGCCGTGTACTCGCTCCGGGCCCGCCCCCGGCCCACCGTGTCTACGCCGGTCACGTGGGAGGAGGTCGAGGCGGCCGCCGACGGCGAGCCGCTTTCCTTCGAGGCGTCTGACGTGGTGGCCCGGGTGGAGACCCACGGCGACCTGTTCGCCGGCACCCGCACGCTCGAGCAGACCTTACCGGAGGACGCCAAGCTCTGACTGGCCCCGAGGCGCGTGCTACGGCCTAGCGTCGGCCCTGATGGAGACAACGGAGCTGACCGTACGGACCGGCACCCGCCCCGCGGTCGTCGACCTGACGGGCGAGGTGGCCGAGTTCTGCCGCGGCCGGAGTGACGGGTTGGTCTCGGTGTTCGTGCCGCACGCGACGGCCGGGCTCGCCGTCATCGAGGCCGGTGCGGGCAGCGAGGACGACCTGTTGGCGGCGATCGGCCAGATGCTGCCGCGGGACGACCGCTGGCGGCACCGTCACGGATCGCCCGGTCACGGCGCCGATCACCTGCTGCCGGCGATCATCGCCCCGAGCCTCACGGTTCCGGTGCTCGGCGGGCGTCCGACGCTCGGTACCTGGCAATCGATCGTGCTGGTGGACACCAACGCCGACAACCCCGACCGCCGCGTTCGGCTCAGCTTCCTGGCCGGCTAGCGGGGCGGGCTACGAGCCGCCCACTAGTGCCCCGGCGCCAGCCCTGGGTCGATGATGCTGGGATTCGCAAGCGCCCGCTCGACCGCGGTGAGGTCGTCCACCGCGGCGTCGGCCGGCGCCGCATCCACGGCGGGGATCGGGCGGGTGCCGTCGGCATCGCCGGCGCCCTGCGCCAGGGGGGTGGCGAGCGTGGAGTTGAGGTCGAGATCGCCCCTGGTGCCGGCGACCTCGGGATCGGTCACCGGCGGTCCTGAGGCTGACGGGGGGAACACCGACGCGGCGTTGTACGCGACCGGTGACCACGGCGCGGCGTCGGCCGCCCACCACGGTGCCGGCGGCGTGACCGGCGCGTGCGCGGGCGCGCGGGCGATGGGGCCGGTCGCCACCCCGCGGGGCAGGAGCGCCCGGGCGGGCAG
>JBKPAA010000103.1:0-8982 GCA_046726215.1 Actinomycetota bacterium
GCCCGGTGAAGAACTCCGTCGCCTTAGCGAGATCCTTCACCGGCAGGTTGATGAACCCTCAGTCCCGTCTGGCCGCGCGCCGCTCCTTGCGCCGCCGGTGACGGCGTAGCACGCCCAACCCGAACCACACGAGCGCCCCGATGAGCGCCGAGACGAGGGTGAGCAGCCACGTCGGCCAGGTGAAGTCCCACGCCAGGAACGTGACCGTTACGTCATCGGTGTTCTGGACCATGAAGATGATCAGCGCCGCCCCACCGGAGAGCGTCGCGATCGCCCCACCACCGAGTCGAAAACCGGGTTCCTCCGCCTCGGGGATCGTGCCGCCATCACTGCTCTGCTGGACCATGTGTGCCTCTCCTTCTCGGCGAGCATGGCATGGCGTAGTGGACATGCTCGGCGGCCGGCCTGTCGGCCGCCGGCGACAGAGGCTACGCGGACAGGTGCGGCCGGCGGTCGATACCGTCGGCGGCGACGACGGCGTCGACCGCAGGCAACACCGGCGCGACTCGGCTGGTAGCGTGCCGCCGTCGGCTGGGCCCGCCGCATGGGGAGGCGAGGATGACCGATCACGTCGGCCCCGGGCGTGGGCTCAGGGTCCTGATCGCGGCAGGAGGTAGCGGCGGGCACGTGTTCCCCGGCCTTGCCCTGGCGCGGGCCATAGCAGAGCGCGACCCGGACGCCGCCGTCCGCTTCGCCGGCACCGCGCGGGGGATCGAGACCCGTGCCGTGCCGGAGGCCGGCTTCCCGCTCGATCTGCTCCCGATCCTGCCGCTGTTCCGGCGGGCCGCCGTCGCGTCCCTGGCCGCCCCGTTCGCGGCCGTCCGCGGCGCCCTGGCCGCCGGGCGGCTCGTCCGCCGGCACGGGTTCGACGTTGTCTGCGGCATGGGCGCCTACGTGACCCTGCCCGTCGCCGTGGGGGCGTGGCGCGCCGGGGTCCCGGTCGTACTGCACGAGCAGAACGCCGTGCCGGGCATCGCGAACCGTCTGGCCGCTCGCGTCGCCCGGACCGTCGCCCTCGGCGTCCGCGAGGCGGCCGACGCGTTTCCGGTGCCCCGGGAGCGCACCGTGGTGGTCGGCAACCCGGTTCGGCCCGAGCTGTCCCACCTCGACCGTGCGGCCCTTCGCGACCGCGGCGTGGCGGCATTCGATCTGGATCCCGAGCGCCGCACCCTGCTCGCGTTCGGGGGGAGCCACGGCGCCAAACCCATCAACGAGGCGCTGATCGCTGCCACCCCGCACTGGCCGGAGCCCAGGGCCGTGCAGGTGTTGCACGCCAGCGGACGGGAATACGAACGCGAGGTGCGGGCCGCCTGGGACGCCGCCGACCCCGAGGCACAGGGGCTCGCGGTCCGCGTCGTGCCGTTCGTCGACCGCATGGATCTCGCGTACTCAGCCGCCGACCTGGTTCTGACCCGGGCCGGGGCCATCACGATCGCCGAGCTGACGGCGGCCGGGGTCCCGGCCGTGATCGTGCCGCTTCCACACTCGACGGCGAACCACCAGGCCGCCAACGCTCGGGCGGTGGCGGCCGCCGGGGGCGCCGTCGTGCTCGACCAGAGCGACATGGGAGGGCCCGGTCTGGCCGGGGTGGCGGCCGCCCTACTGGGTGATCCCGAGCGGCTGGCCGCCATGGCCGCCGCCATGCACGGCCTCGCCCACCCCGCCGCCGCCGAGGACCTCGCCTCACTGGTGCTGGAGGCGGGGGGATGGCCGTCCCGCGACGAGGTCTCGACACCGCTTGCGGCCGGGTGACGGAGGCGCGAAGACACTGGAGGAACGCGATGCGGGGACCTGAAGGATCCACGGGTGTGCTCGAGCAGATGGAGAAGGGCGTCGTGTTCCGCCACGCCCGAGAGCGGTTCCCGACGCTCGTGCCTGCCGACGCCATCGGCTTCGACGACCTCGCGTTCCTGGATCATGAGCGGGCACGTCAGTGGTATGGGCGCGTGATCGACGGGGCCCGGTCGTTTTCCTCGACCGGGACGTCCGGATATCCCAAGCCCATCGCGTGGACACCCGACGAGGACGCGTGGTACGTCGCCGAGAAGCGGGATCTCTTCGCTCCCTGGCTGAGCGGATGCGCCCGGGGATTCATCTCGTTGGCGGTGGGCCACAATGCCGGTTCCGCGCACACGGTCCTGGAGGCACTCGGGCTGCAGGTCCATGATGCGGGGCTGTCCGCGCTAGACGATCAGTGCGCAGTCATTGCGGAATTCGCCCCCGACGTCCTCTATTGCTCGCCGTCGATCCTGGAGAACCTGATCGTCGGCCTGGAGCGGCGCCACCAGCGGCCGACGTCGGTGCGCCGGATCATCACCAACGGCGAGGTGCTGTTCCCCTCGGCTCGGGCTCACGCCCAGGGCTTCTTCGGCATCGGCCCGGCCGACCTCATGGACACCTACGGCTCCACCGAGATCGGAACGATCGCCCACAGCTGCGGATCCTGTGGTGCCTATCACTTCATGGACGGGCTTTACCCGGAGGCGGCGCCGGCGGAGGTCGCGCAGTCCGAGGACCTGATCGACGGCGGGTCCGACGCGGTCGTCCTCGCCATCAGCTCGATCAAGCGCACGAGCTTTCCGGTCGTCCGCTTCGTCACCTACGACGTGGTGGAGGGGCTTCGTCCCACTGTCTGCGGCGGTGCGCGACGGTTCACGTTCGATCGCATCCTCGGCCGCTGCGACGACGTCCTCAACTACGGGGAGCTGTTCTCGACGTACGACCTGGGCGACCTCATAGCCAGCCACCTTCCCGCCGCCCGATGGTTTGTGTTCCACCCGCGGAACAACCTCACGATCGTGGTCGAGGGGACGGAGCCCGCCGGCTTCCGCGAGGAGCTGCGGCACCGGTACCCCCTCCACAGCCGCATGAGCGACCTCGGCCTCCTCGACCCTCCCGAGATTCGATTCGTCGGCGACTTCGACGCGTTCATCGCCCGGGCGGCGATGCCGGTGGCCCGGCGCGGCAAGACCGCCCTGCGCGTCCGGAGGCTCACGCCCGAACCGTCGTGGTTCGAGGAACCGGCAGGGTGACCGCCGACGAGCGACACCGGCGAATCGACCGGCTGGCCGCCGGCGGCAGCATCCACGCCGTCGGCGCGGCCGGCCTGGAGACCGCTGCCATGGTGCGCTACCTCGTCGAGCAGGGTCGCGACGACATCGTCCTCCACGACGCGTCCGTCGACCTCGACGCCGCCTTCTGGGCCGCCCACCGCCTCCAACCACCCGACCACCGCGAGCGTGCGCGGGCCGCGCTTGCTCGGTGCCGCGAGCTGCGCGCCGGCACCGAGTACCTGGCCGGGATCGAAACGGCGGACGCGATCCTGGCCCCGGTCTCCTGGTTCCTGCATGCCACCAACGCCCGGCTCGACCCGCTGCAGGCCCGGTTCGTCTACTACCCCGACGCATGCTTCGACCTGTGGCGGGGCCCGATCATCGGGGTCACGGGCTCCTATGGGAAGACCACGACCACTCGCTTCGCGGCCGCGCTCGTGGACGGCGTCTGCTGCGGAAACGATCGGGAATCGTTCTCCGACCTCACCGCGCTCGCCGGGCAACCGGCCGAGCGCTGCATGGCCTTCGAGGCCTCGAACCGCCATCTGAGGAACGGCTTTCGCCGCATCCTCGATGTCGGCGTGCTGACGGGGATCACCCTGAACCACGAGCCGGACCATGGGTCCTTCGAGGCCTACCGCCGAGCGAAGTACTCCCTGGCGACCAGGTGTCGAGACTTCCTCTACCACGCCGCCGTACCGGCCGCCTACCCGGACGCGGCCGCCGTCGCCAAGCGGGGGACGTCGTACGGAAGCGGCGGTGCGTGGCGGCTCGTGGCGGACGGCCTCCGAGGCCCTGACGGCATGTGCTGCTCGATCCCGGGTGCGGCTCAGCTGCCCGCCGTGGACCGCGACAACGCGGTCGCCGCCGCGGCCGCCGCCCTCCTCGTCGGCGTGAGCCGCGAGGAGGTGGAGCACCGCTCCCGTTCCCTCATGGCCATGGTGCCGCGCCACCGCCACCAGGCGCGGAAGGCGAGCGGCCGACTGTTCATCAACGACGCCACGTCGTGCATGCCGGCTTCGACCGCGGCACTGGTCGCCACCCTGGACCACCGGTTCGTGCTCATCTGCGGCGGTGACCGCCAGCGCTACCGGCCCGGAGAGTTCGACTCGCTCGCAGAAGCGGTACGGGCCAATCCCCATGCCGTCCTGGTCTGCACCACGGGCCCCATGGCACCCAACATCGAGGCCTCCCTGCGCACGACCGGCTTCGACGCCGTCGTCCGCGCGGCCCACGTCGATGAGGCCGTCGAGCGCGCCATGGACGTCGCCGGGGCCGCGGTGGTGTTCTCGCCGGGATGCGGCACGGGGTCGCTGTTCCCCGACAAACACGTGCGAGGAGAGGCCTTCGACGATGCGGTCTCGAAGGCTGTACCCAGCGATCAAGCGTCTCCTTGACGTCGTCGTCGCGGCGATCATGCTCGGGCCAGCGCTCGTCGTCCTCGCCGTGGCGGCGGGTGGCTGCCTGCTGATCGAGGGCCCGCCGGTCCTGTTCACGCAGACCCGCGTCGGCAGGCACGGGAAGCCGTTCGTCCTGGTGAAGCTCCGGACCATGGCGGGGCCTCCAGGCCGCGGGCGCGCCTACCAGGAGCGACACCGCATCACGAACTACGGCAGGGTCGTCAGGCGCCTCCGAGTGGACGAGCTCCCCCAGATCCTCCACCTCCTCACCGGCGATATGAGCCTCGTGGGGCCGCGGCCGCTCCTGGCCGAGCATCTCGTCGAGGCCGGTGGGGGCGGGCACCGCCAGGAGGTGCGGCCGGGATTCACCTGCTATGCGCAGCTGGAGCTCGCCGAGCACGGCTTCCTCGACAGGTACCGTCAGGTCAGCCTGGACGAGGAGTACGTCGACCGCATCGGCTTCCGGACCGACGTGGCGATCCTATGGAGGACTGCGCTGGTGATGCTCGGGCCGAGGCGGAAGCGACCGCCGCTCGCCCGGTTCGAACCCGACCGTGCGGGCGCCGGAGCCGCCGCCTCTGACGACGATGCCTGATGGCGCGGTGTCAGCGTGCGCGCGCGCCGAGCGGCAGGCGGGCGCCCTGAGGGACCGCCCGCTCGGTGCCGGTGATCTGGCTGACGGCGTCGCCGTGGGCCACCACCGTCGAGTTGTCGCAGCCGCCATCGGCCCGGCCCTGGTAGTTAACGTGGAGGGCCACCGGCGCCACGACCTCGCCTTGCGCGGTGGTGGCCCGGAAGCGCGACCAGCGCGCCGCCACGGGCGGTGCGTCGCACCGGGCGAACACCTCCGACCACACCATCAGCCCGTCGAGCCGGTCGCCCCCGGCGTCCAACCTGCGAACCCGCACGCCGTCAACCGTTCCCGCCCAACCGCCCTCGGCCGCGGGTTCGATAGTCAGCGTGTAGGGACGGCCCGGCTCCCACCACAGGTCGCGGGTGTTGGGGTTGCGCGTGGCGCTGGGCAACGGAGATTCCGAGCCGTCGAGCGTCCGCCCGTCGGGCCCGTAGCCTCCCCAGTTGACGGCCCGTGAGCCGGGGTGCGGGCGGTGCCATTGCAGCCCGAGGTGACCGCCGCCATGGCGCCGGCCGGCGCCGTCTACGAAGGAGGCCTGGAGCGCCCAGAAGTACAGGTCGGGAACGGACGGGGCGGCCTCGACCACCAGCGCGACCGACGCCCCCACGACGGCACCGGTACCGGCCGGCAGCTCCCAGAACAGGTGCAGCGACGAGGCGCGGTTGGCGGACGTCGGATAGCCGGCGACGCGGGCTCCGGCGCGGCCCGGCGCCAGCGACCGGATCATCCGTGACCAGGCGTGTCCCATCGGGCCAGCCTCCCACGACCGGCAGCCGGCGCCGGCGACGACGGCCCACCCGACTCGGACCGAAGCCCCAGGTTGTCGTCGCGTCGATGATCGGCAGCCCGTCGGCCGTCTCCGAGTTACGCAACTCGTAGCCACCAACCGAGGCGGTGGTCAGGTGGCTGGCCTGCTCATCCGGAGCGTCCATGACGGCTCGGGTCAGCCGACGTCAGACCGGCGAAGTCGATGTCACCTGCCGTGCGGGTAGCGTCGCCCCTCGGTGTTGACCGCAGATCCTGACGCTGACCTGGAGCTTGCGCTCGCCAACTGGCGCCGCTACCGGCGCCGCAAGCGGCTGGCGGACATCCATTGGATCGACGCCATGTACCAGGCCTACATGACGGCGATCTTCGGCGCGGTTGCGCTCTACTTCGCGGCGGCCGCCATCGGCGACAGTCCGCTCACCGCGGGCGAGCTCGCCCGGGTGGCAACCGAGGGCGACGACTGGTTGGGGGCGGTCGTGGCCGTCGCACTGGCGATCGGCCTGCGGTCGGGCAGCCGGGGCGGCCCGCTCGCCCTCGAGCGGGCCGAAGTGCGCCACGTGCTGCTGGCACCCGTGGACCGCGCCCGCGCGGTCCGGGGCCCGGTGCTGCGCCAGCTTCGCTTCCTGCTATTCGTGGCGTCGCTGGTCGGCGCAGTGGCGGGCCTCCTCGCGTCGCGGCGGCTCGAACACCACGCCGCCGTTTGGATGGCCTGCGGGGCGCTGTTCGCCGCGAGCACGGTCGTCTTGGCGTACGGCGTCGCATTGTGCGCGTCGGCGGGGCGACTGCCGTCGTGGCTGGGCACGCTGGTCAGCATCGGGGTCGGAGCGCTGGCGGTGGCGGACGTGCTCGGTGTGCTGGACGGTTCGCCGCTCACGGCGTGGGGTGCCATCGGTATGTGGCCTGAGGCGTTCCGCGCGTGGGGGATGGTGGCGATGGCGGTGTCGCTGGCCGTGGTCGCGGTGGGGCTCCTGCGGGTGGGCCGCCTGTCGGTCGAGGCGGCGGAGCGCCGGTCGACGCTGGTGGGCCAGCTTCGGTTCGCCGCGACGTTGCAGGACCTGCGGACGGTGATCGTGCTGCGGCGGCAGCTGGCAATGGAGCTGCCCCGACTGCGGCCGTGGGTGCGGTTGGGCGTGCGGGGGACCGGACGCTTCCCCGTGTGGACGCGCGGCTGGCGGGGGGTGGTGCGGTGGCCGGCGGCTCGGGTCGGTCGGATGGTGCTCCTCGCCGTCGCTGCCGGCCTGGCGCTTCGGGGCGTCTGGGCGGGCACGACCGCGCTGGTGGTCATCGCAGGCCTGGCGCTCTACGTCGCCGGCCTCGACGCGGTCGAGCCGTTGGCCCAGGAGGTCGACCACCCGACCCGGTCGCGGTCCGTCCCGATCGAACGGGGTGAGATCCACGTGCGCCACCTCCCCGTCAGCGTCGGCGTGATGGCGCTGGTCGCCGTGGTCGGCGCGGCGGCGGCGCTGCTCGTCGAGCCGTCGTTGGGCGGGTTGGCCGTGGCAGCGATCTGTGCGGTGCCGGCAGCGCTGGGATCGGTGGCGGGGGCGGTGACCAGCGTGGTGAGTGGCATGCCGGACGTGTCGGCTGGCGACGCCTGGAGCCTGGTGCCACCGGAAGTGGCCGGCATGCGCATCGTTGTGCGTGCCGCCTGGCCGCCCGCGCTCGCCGTTCTCGGGACCCTCCCCGTGCTGGCCGCACGTGCCGCGGCCGAAAACGGCCGGCCCGTGGCCGCCGCGGCCGGTGCGGCGGCGGTCGGTGTGGTGGTGATGTTCGTGCTCGTTGGCGGCTGGCTGCGGATGCGCGACCGGTTGCATGCGTGGTGGAAGGCGGCGATGGACCAGGCGTTCCCCGCCGGGAAGTCGGGAGAGCAGGAGGGCGCCGTCCATGCGGCGTGAGAAGCGACGGAAGACGGCGCCGGCGGGCCCGCCCCCGATCCTGGTCGCCGCCGGGGCGGCCAAGTCGTATGGCGACCTCGTAGCCCTGGGTCCCCTCGACCTCGCCATCCGTGCCGGTGAGCGGGTGGCGCTTGTCGGTCACAACGGCTCAGGCAAGTCGACGTTGCTGGGTACGGCCGCGGGTTTGCTCGAGCTGAGCGATGGATCGATCGAGGTGGCCGGTGCGCCGGCCGGCACCCCAGCCGCGCGGGCGTCGGTCAGCTTCATACCCGACGATCCCGTGCTGTACGACGACCTGAGCGTCCGCGAGCACTTGGCGTACGTCGCGGCGCTCCACGGAGTCGACGCGCCGGTCGACGTCTTCGACACCCTGCTCGACCGCATCGGCTTGCTGCACCGTGCCGACGACCTCCCGGCCCGCTTCAGCCGGGGCATGCGGCAAAAAACGTCGATCGCGCTGGGCCTCGTCCGCCCGCTCGACGTGCTGCTGATCGACGAGCCGTTCGTGGGACTCGACGCGCCGGGGAAGCAGGCGTTGCTGGCGTTGCTCGACCAGGCCCACCGCGACGGCGCCACCGTGGTGGTCGCCACCCACGACCCGCTGTACGTGGAGCGGGTCGACCGCTGCGTCGCGCTACGCGACGGCCAGCTGATCCACGACGGCCCGGCCACGCCCGACGACGTTCTGCGGCTCGTCGGCGCGTAGCGCGGCGACGACACCGCCACCGTGACGCCCGCGGGTCGGCCCGGGATCTCTTGACGGGTGACGACGAAGAACGGCGGCGTCCCCGTCTGATCGGCGCCGTACCCCATGTCCTTGTTCCAACCATCGGGGCCGTTGACGATGTCGAACAACCGCCGTCCCATCACCACGGCACCGCTCTCCGCCGTCGCCTGTTCGAGGATCTCGGTGTCGACCGCGTCCTGCTGCATGACCCACGTGTGGAGCTCAGGTGCATCGCCGAGCCCGTGTTGTCCATCGGCGCCGTCCCCTGTCACAAACCCGTCAAGCGACATAGTGATGTCGGCGATCACGTTCGGCATTGCCTCCTCTCGGCGACGGTCGGCAATGCAGACCGTCGTACGGCGCCCGACTCATCGCGGCCGAGCAAACGGGTTTAGCCGGAACCAAGTGATCCGCCGGTTGCACTACCGAACGAAGCCTCTTTGTGTCAAGGGGGATGTTGGGGCGCGGGCGTTGGGCCCCTGCGACGGGGTGGTCGGTGGGCGTA
>JBKPAA010000104.1:0-8761 GCA_046726215.1 Actinomycetota bacterium
ATCCTGATGTTCGAGCCCTCGGGCACCTCGACCACGGGCGACCGCCACGAGGGCGGCATCCCTGGCCACGTGGACAGCACCGTGGGCCACGAGCTTTGAGCGATGACGACGGGTGCAGGTCGGCTTCGGGCCGAGGCATCGCGGCAGCGACTCCGGGCCAATCGCCTGCTCGACCACCGGCTCTGAGCTGGCGCTTGGGTAGCCGCGCGCCGCCCGCGCCATTGAACAGCTTGGTCCGGTCGTCATCGAGACCGCTGACGAGCAGGCGAACAAGAGGCGTGCGGTCCCAGCCACTGGAGACGCCCGGAGGACCGTGTGCTGTTTCCTTGCCGATGGGACTGCGAGTTCGCTCCTTGGGGGCGACAGCGCGCGGTTCACGCTGCTGATCGTCGGAGTCGTGGCTGGCCAGCCGTGTGTTACTTGGGCGCCGAGGCGGGCTTCTACAGTGTTCCGTGAACGACTCGGCCGGCGAGCACGATGGCGTGCACACGGGGTCCCGGGCAGCTGGCCGAGAGGGATCGCAGGGGGTCGCGGTCGACGATGCTGTCGGGCCGGACACCTCGCCGCTGCCGGTCCTGGACTCCACCCGCTTGGTCGCCCGCGCCGCCTTGGAAGTCAGGCGGGACGGCGACCGCTGCCGGTCTGGCGCGGTGGCCCGCCGGCTTGATGGCTAGCCGTCGCGCCCGCGTGGGGGCGCGTGAGGGCCCTGGCCACACGGTTCTTTCGGGTGGTGTGCATCGTTTTGGCGACCGGGTTCGATCACAACGGAGAAGAGCTGGCGGTGGTCTGTGCCGCCTGCAGGCTGACCGCGGGAGGGCCCGTTGGGCGCGCTGGGGATCGTGGGACGGGTTGCGGGGCCGGGTGCCGGCGCAAGCAGGCGGTGGGGACCTCGGGCTGTTGTGCTGCCGGTCGCTTTGGCGCTGCTGCTGGGTGCGTGCCACAAGTCGCCGTATCCGGAGGTCACGGCCGAGACCATGACCTTTGGTGGCGGGACCGGCCACGCAACCAGGGTGTACCTGTCCTCGCCGCGGCACCGTTCGAGTGGCAGTCGGGGTGAGTGTGGCTGGGAGGAGAACGTCAACGGGCGCACCGCCAACATGTGGGCTGCAACCGCCGACACGTCCTCCTACCAGGGCCTGGCGGGTAGAAATTACCTGGTTTACGTGAGTGCCAACGCCCGCGACGACGGCTTCCTGGTGAACCGGCAGGAGTCGAACAACGTGGGCGCCCAGGTGCACGTCCCCACCCACACCAACGCGAACGGCGCGGGGTGTGGTGATGCCGCCCAGTACGTGCTGGTGATGTTCAAGGAGGGGGACGCCAACAGCACCGATCTGCGGGACCAGCTGCTCGCCAAGCTTGACCCGGTGGTGCCCGGGCACGGGAACAGTTGGAACTGTTTCGGTGTGCTGGCCGAGTGCAGCGCCAACGCGGCGCACGTGGCGTACGTGGAGCTGTTCTTCCACACCAACAAGGCGGCCAGCGACTGGTTCATGGGCCCCCACGACGGCAAGTGCGCCCAGGGTTGCGGCTGGCAGGCCGGCGGCAGGGGACTGGCGGACGCCATCGACGACCATCTCGGCAACCCCCGAGCGGTGTCGGACCCAGCGGCGTTTGCGCTCGACGGCTACCAGGGCTTTGGGCGATCGCCCGAGGCGGTGCTGCGCGACGACACCATCGCCTATGCCGAGGCGTTCCAGCGCGAGGTCGAGGTTGCTGTGTGTATGCGCGATGCCGGCTTCGAGTACACGCCGGCCGTGGCGTTTCCGGCCGACCGGGTGGCAGACATCGCAACCGGTCTCGGAGTTGGACCTCGGTGGCCCGCGTCGGGGTCGCCGGCCAGCCGCAACCGCGCCTATGTCCAACGCCTGTCGCCCGGTGATCGTGAGCGCTACTACCAGACGTTGCTCGGTGAAAGCGCAGCCGATGTCGCCGAGGCCGAACGCACCGGAGCGATCCCCCACGGACGCGGCCCCGACTTCGCCACGGGGGGATGCCTGGGTGCCGCCGAGACGGCCATCCCCAACATCTGGGACCGCCAGCGCTCGCTCGGCCGCCAGCTCGACGAGGACATCGCCGCCTCTAGCGAGCTGCGCGCCGCCAAGTCGCAATACCGCCAATGCGCCCAAGCCGTCGGCGGCATCGTCGCTTCGGATCCGGGTGACGCCCGTGGGGTCGCCTCGGCCAACAAGGCCATGACGGCAGCGGCGGAGGAAGTGTTGGCGGACTGCGAAGCGGGCTGGGCCACCGGCTACGACCGCGCCGACGTCGCCACCGCCGAACGGTTCGCCGCCAGGCACGCCGACGAGCTGTCCGCCATCGAGCGCCACTACGACACGGCGCTCACCGACCTGCGTCAAGACGATGATTTCCTGACCTACCTCGGCGAGCAGGCAGCGCTCGCCGACGGTTGACCATCCAGCTGGTCAGCGCCGGCCCCGAGCGAGGGTTTCGGGGGGCGCCGCGAGCATCGCCGGGTGGATCGCGAGCGCGTCCCCGGGCCCGGTGACGGCTGGGCCCGGATCGATGGCCCGGACCCAGGCGCCCGACGACGCGATAGATGCGACGGCCGCCTGGAGGTGGTCGGGCGACCCCGCCAACGCCCACGGTCCGTTCTCGCAGGCGGCCGGCGACAACCAGAGCGACTCGATTTGCGGCCCCGGTCATCGAAAGTCTCGTGCAACCTCACACGGCGTCGCGACGATACCGACCCGTCCGTTCGACGCTGCGCACCCGAGCGGTCGGTCGGTGCGGACGGCTCGGTCGGCTGACCGGCGACAGAGGCGCCTGATCTGGCGCTCTCACCCCGGGCGCGAGGGCTCGATGTTCTGGCTCAGATGATCTGTGCTCACGTTCTGCCGTTTCCGCGTGTCCGAGACCGCTGGTCAAGCGACGTCCCCGATCAGTCAGCTCGCGTGGCTCGCCTGAAGCCGCCTGAGCGCACAGGAGCGGGTGTAACGCCTTGCAGGGCGCGGCTCGCTTGTCGCCCCTGCGTGTCACGGTCGTGCGGCTGGTCGACACGTCCATCGGCAGCTACCGGGTCCAGGAGGCCATCGCACACATCCGGGGCTTCTACCGTCAGCTGACGCCCGAAGCTCCCTACTACTTCCCGGTCTGGCAGGGCACCGACGAGGAGGCGGCGGAGGCGCTCGCGATGCTCGGCACCAAGCCGCGGCGGTCGGTAGTCCTGTTCACGACGGCGGGCACGGTCGCCGCCGTCAACAGCCTCGTCGGAGGGGTCGGGGTTGCGCTGTTGACCAACGAGGTCCTCGGCCACGGGAGCGACGTAGCGGCCGTCGTGGCCGGCTGTGGGTTCGGCGTCGCCTGCCTCGCCGTGGCATCCATCTACCAGCTACGCCGCAACACGCGACCGCCGCCGAGGAGGCCCGACGCTGAGAACGAAGTGTTCGGTGACAAGCGCTGACATGAACGCCGTCTGCCGCGCCTGCTCATCCATCGTCATCCTCCTGAATCAGTCGTCTGCTCGCCGGGCCAGGCGCATGCTGCCACGGGTTCGCGGCTCGCGGGATCGGGCCCGGACGGGGCCCAGACTGCGCTGGATGACCGGCGAGGCCGCAAGGTCCGACGGGGGGGACCTGGCTCGGCGCCGGCGCACTCCCCGGTGTGGATGGCCGGCGATGGGTTCAGGGTGAGGCCAGAAGCCTCGCCCTTTCGGCTTCGAACATCGGGTCGGCGCCAGCCGCCTGCGCCATCGCCAGACGCAGCAGCGGCATCCAGGCGCGTGACGACACCGATGTGCCCGACACGCCAGCGCCTCCAATCAGGCCCACGGCTCGGCCAGCCCCGCCGGCCCTCAACTTCGGCGCCACGCCGGACACGAACGTGCTGGGCACGACGAGTGGCCGAGAACGCTGCGCGGCTGAGCGACGCAAGGGGCGCTGACGCGGCCGCCGCGGGAATCCTCGACGCAGGGTTGGCGCGCTTCTTCGATGCGCCGCCAGGGGAACTTCCGGAGGTCGAAGGCATATGCGGCAGAGCGGTCTGTCGTGCGGAGTCTCTTCGGCGCCGATGCCTGACTCGGCCAACACCCTGCACGTCCCTACAGGCACAGGCATCAACGGCTGGCAGCTGCCGGTGCGCCGCGACGGCGACGGTCACAAGCCCTTCGCCAACTGGTGTCGTCGCCCGCTGGGCCACCCGCGTATTGGGCACCGGGGAGCGGCGCATCCCATAAGCCCGAGACCCGTGTTCGCTACCAGGCGTCCCCCACCGCCGCCGGGAGGTCGCGAGTCCCGGCAGGACGGTTCGTCTGAGGAGACTGACCGGGCTGCGGGGGTGCTCGAAGGCGACGCCGTCTACGGTGAGGGTGATGCCCAACGTCGAGCAGGTTGAGTACTGGGACGGCTCGGGCGGCGAGCATTGGGTTGCGCAGCAGGCGCGGTATGACCAGATCAATGGCGGGTTCGGGGACCGGATTGTGGAGGTGCTCTCGCCACGTTCGGGGGAACGGGTCCTCGACGTCGGCTGCGGCAACGGGGCGCTGAGCCTGGCGATCGGGCCGCGGGTCGCACCGGACGGCTCGGTTCTGGGGTTGGACATCTCCGGGCCGATGCTGGCCATGGCGACCACCCGCGCCGGCGCCGCCGGCCTGGAGAACGTCCGCTTCGAGCGGGGCGACGCCCAGGTACACGTGCTTCCTGGCGCCGGGTTCGACGCGGTCGTCAGCCGCTTCGGAGTGATGTTCTTCGACGACCCGCACGCCGCGTTCGCCAACTTGGCCCGCTCGTTGCGGTCGGGCGGACGGGTCGTCTTCGCGTGTTGGCAGGAGCTGCTGGCCAACGAGTGGCTGATGGTCCCCGCCGGCGCGGCACTGGCGTACGTGCCGATGCCGGATCTGGGCGAGCCAGGTGGGCCCGGCCCGTTCTCGCTCGCCGAGCCCGACCGCATCCGCTCCCTGCTGGAGGGCGTTGGCCTCGCCGAGGTGAGCGTTGACGACTTTCGGTGTCCGATGCCGATGGGCGCCACGGTCAAAGACACCGTCGTGTTCATGCAGGGTACCGATATGGCGGCCACGCTGATGGCCGATGTCAGCGAGGACGTGGCCGGCGCGGCGTGGGAGGCCGTACGCGCTGCGTTGGCACCCTATGCCGGACGCGATGGCGTCGCCCTCGGCGGTGCCGCGTGGATCGTCACGGCCACCAAACCCCGATGACGCGCCAGCTCACAGCTGGAGCAGGCGTGGGAGCGGGAGCGTGACGCAGCTGCGGACCCTCAGATCACGCCGATACACAACTCGTCGGACGCTCCTGGCACACCCGATCGGTCGCTATGTGTGGCTCCGGCTCGCTCCCGAGGCTCCTGCGGAAAGTGTCGGGATCGAGCACCGAACGGTCGTTATGCGCTCGTTCCGTCTCACCGCCGCACGAAGTGGCTTCTTTCCGTGATGCTCTCGGCGGTGTTGGGCCGACGTTATGTGTGCCTGTTCTGGGCGCGACCTGCCGGCACCTTGGTGACGGAGCTCCGGCGGTGTCTCAGGGCGTTCGGAGACGGTCGTGACCTCCGCTGCAGCGTCCCTTCGTGTGCGCGTCGGACCTGTGTCAGGAAGCGAGATGACCTCGGATGGGAACCGCACCGCGGCGATCGGTGCCCGCCAACGGAATGGTCAGGGTCACGATCAGTGGTCACCCCGGCGTCGTGGTGGTTGTAGCCGACTGGTTCGTCTGCTTCGAAGCCACGGCGGTTCCAGGTTGGCAGCGCGTGTGCGAGCGAGCGGGGGCCTTTGATCCGGATGCGACCGCAGCGAACTGCGTCTGCCCACTCGATGCGCTTGAGGTGCCAGTAGGCCAAGGTCCTTGCGTCGGTCTCGACGATGAGGTCCTCCTCGAACCCCGGATCGTGCTTGCAGACCTCAGCGTCGCCATGATCGACGAGCAGCCAGACCCGTCGGTTGTCGGCAGGCTGGTCCGAGAACTCGAAACGGACCACTACCCGGCGGTCCGGGAGCCGCTCGCGGTCGAGATAGGCGGTGCACCATGCCCACAGCACAAGACGGGGGTTGGTGTGTTCCTCGCCGAGATCGAGCCACCGTTCCCCCCAGGCGCCCAGCGCCGACATGACATCACGGAGGTCTCGGCCTGCGTCGCTCAACTGATAGACGACGCCGCGACCGCGTGGCTTGGGCTGCACCTCGACCACCCCGACCCGTTCGAGCAGGCGCAACCTTTGAGTGAGCAGGCTGCGCGACGGGCCGGGGGCTCCGGCGCTGATCTGGCTGTAGGTGGTGCAGCCAGCGAGGAGGTTGCGAACGATGATCGGGGTCCATCGCTCGGCGAGGATCTCAGAGGCGCGGGCGACGGGGCAGTACTGGCCGTACGTGCGCACGGCTCGAGTGTCGCGCCACCAACCGCGCTCGGTTAGTCCTGATTTTGTCCTATTCCTGGGTCCCCGCCAGCCGCATCGTTGCCAGTGTCGTTCACTCTCGAACCTCACAAACGCGGAGGAGGGGGCGCTCATGGAGGAGACCCGACCCGGCGGCAGCGCAGCCCGCTGGGGACCGCTGTTCGGTGCGCGTGCCCGGGATTGGGCCGAGACCTGGGAAGGTCCGGCGGGCTGGGGAACACCGGCGTACGATCATGTGCTCGACCGGGCGAACGCCGGGGCTGGGGTAAGCGTGTTGGACTGCGGCTGCGGCGCCGGCCGTTTCGCGCGCCTGGCCGCGGATCTCGGCGCCAGCGTCAGTGGCATCGACGCGGCCGAGGAACTGATCGAGATCGCCGCCGAGCGCACGCCCGACGGTGACTTCCGTGTCGGTGACGTCGAGGCGTAGCCCTGGCCAAGTGACTCCTTTGACGTGGTGACCGGCTTCAGCTCCTTCCAGTTCGCGGACGACAAGGTACGGGCGTTCGCGGAGGCCCGGCGGGTGTCGCGGCGGACAGTGGCGGTGGTGATCCCGAGCAGGGCCTCCGAATCGGCGATCGCGTCGGTGTTCAAGCCGCTCTTCCCCCTCTTCGCCATAGAGGCGCTCGAGAGCATGAAGCACAGCGGCATGTTCGCCCTCTCCGAGCCCGGGACGCTCGAGGAGGTACTCGCAGCCGCCGGTCTCATCGTCGGTGACGACGCCAAGATCGAATGTCCCGTCGTCTTTGAGGCTGCCGGTGCCGCAGCACGAGCCTCCATGGGCGCTGGGCCGATGGCCCTTGCCATCAGGCGATCGGGCGAACCGGCTGTGGCTCAAGCGGTACGGGCGGCGCTCGGTCCCTTTACCGGGCCCGACGGCCGGGTCCTGCTCCCGTCTTGGTTCCGGGCGATGCTCGCCCGAGCCCCCGAACCGAATCGTTAGCGGGTACCCACCGAAAGGCGCGCCGTTCGAACGCCGGATCGGGAGCCGGTGCCAAGGCTGTCGAGATCGTCGTGTTCATGTCGAACCTCCACGTCATGGCGGAGGCCCAGAGCCGGAACCACCAGGCACCAGCCGCTCACGTCATCAGAGCGCTCGGCCACCGTCCCCCGGACCCAGTGCGAGCTGCGCTTCTGTGAACACGTCCTCGACGGCAGCCCCGCTTCGCTCGCTTCCAGCGCATCTCGCGGTCAGCGATTGGCGCTGGGATCGACTCCGCCGGTGCGGTTCATCACCGAAGCATCCGAGCTGGGGAAGTAAATGCTCTCGTGGCCGTCAGACCACTTCACGGCGTAGGGCGGAGTGCCGTCAGCACCCCGGACCTCGACCACGACGGCATCACGATCGGGCTCAGCGACGTGATGACCCTTGACGATGATCTTGTCTCCCACCTTGGCACGCATGGCTCGCCTCCTGGTGATGGCACTCGTACCCACCATCCAACACCCCCACCCCAGCGGCACCAACCCACCGCTACCGCCGCCCCAAGGCCTGCTCTGTCGTCACGATACGTTCCCATCGTCCACGGCCGTCGCGGCCGAGCCGAATGCGCGGGATCAGGTCGTGCTGCACGTCAAGGGACAGGCACCTCAGCCGGGGTTAGGCACCCCGTCGAACGTCAGGCAGCGGACCGTCGCCAAGACACCAGTGACACGAAGCACCCGCCACTGCAGCGCCGGCGCCCAACAATGACAAGCCAGAGCCCAATGCCGATGGAGGCGTGGATGGGGACATCGCGGCCTTCGGTATCCCGCGATCCGACCGGCGACATCGGCCATGTCGATCACAGCTGGTGGCGCTGGTTGGCGGCGGCTGTGCTCGGCCTCGGATTGCTGCCGGCTGCGGCACCCGATGGGAGTGGCCCTCCTCGGTGACCGCGTCGATGACGGTGGGGGGTCCGTGACGCGCATCGCCGGGTCGGTCGGCGGCGACCGGGTGCCACCCGCACGCCCTCGGCGGCCGAGGGCCATGCCGAGCCTTAGGCTTGGTCCGTGGCCTCGCTTGCCGACTCGTTATGGGACCGGAACCGAGTCCTGGCCGAGGCCGCGCTGGAGCACATGTTCGTTCAGGGCATCGCGTCGGGAGAGTTGGCCCGGGCTACCTTCGCCTATTACGTGGGGCAGGATGCCGTCTTCCTCGACGCGTTCTGCCGCGCTTACGCGTTGGCTCTGGCGAAGAGCCCGGACCAAGACGGGCTGATCGCGTTCAGGGAACTGCTCGACGCGGCTGTCGACGAGCTCCAACTCCACCAGGGCTACGCGACCCGGTGGGGCGTCGACCTTCACCAGGCGGCCGACCCCGCCACCTCCGCGTACACCGACTTCTTGTTGGCGGTCGCCGCGCTCGAGCCGGTTGGCCACATCGCGGCGGCGATGACGCCGTGCATGCGGCTCTACGCCTACC
>JBKPAA010000105.1:0-21561 GCA_046726215.1 Actinomycetota bacterium
AGCAGGGTGGAGACCTGGGTGAAGGCGAAGACGAAAACGAGGTCGAAGAACAGCTCCAGCGGGACGACCGTCTCGCGCTCAGGTTGCCAGACCGGTTCGCTGTTCAAGGTCGTCGGCTACCCATGCCGCAATCGTGCCAGGAGCCAGACACCGACGCGCGGCCCCCCACGCCGAGGCTGTCACGGCGGCCGCATACGATCGTCGTGATGGACAGCCGCGCGATCGCAAAGCCACGCAGGCCCGGCCTGTAGACCAGCCGCCTGGTACCCAGGCGGCGCCGGACCGGGCGCGTGGAGGAGCACAACGATGCGCTGGACCGTCCGACGGGTCCACGTCCTTCACGGCCGGGACGGCTACCAGCTCGGGGTCACCGACACTGCGTGGTGGGCGCTGGCGATCGGCGTCGTCTGTGACCGGTTGATGGACGTGCTCGGCCACTGGTCATGGCGGTTGCTCACACCGTTGCTCCCGGCATGGGCCCTGACCAGGGCAGTTAACGAATCCCACTCCCTCCGCACCACTCCCTCCGCACCGCAGGTCAGGACGTTTTTGACCCTCCAGGCCGATAGCCCCCTGACCTCGGGTTCCGTTCGGTGCCGTACCCGACCGATGCGCGTGGTCCGGGGCGGTAGCTCCCAGCGTTGCTCCCAACATCGGCCAGGTCATTCCGACCCCTCGCGCTGAGCGTGGTCGTCGTGGGCGGCCTGGGCGTCGAGGATGCAGCGGCCCGCTTCGCGACCGGCTGCGGACGCCGACCAAGGCGCTTCACGTAGGCCGCCGTCGTGGACGGCTTGGCATGCCGAAGAACCGGGCGATGTCCTCCAACGCTCGTCGCCGTCCACGCACAGGCTGGTGGTCCCAGTTGTGGAGCCGGTGATGTGATCGCTGTAGCCGGTGAGCCTCCTCGGCGATGATCGGCCCGACCCCGAACTCTGGCGCGGCACGACCGGTCTGAGAATTGCCTCGGCACGGGCATCAGCCAGCGTGGCGCCCGCGCAGGCGGTCGACGATTGACTGCGCCGCCTCCCACACTCGAGCCAGCATGCCCTCGATCCCGCGGCGCGCCCACGACTCGCGAGGCGCCGCTGCCGGGCGGAAAAAATCGGCCACGACGTCGGCGATGTCGCAGCCATGATCGCGGCGGGGACTCGGCCCCTGCTCGATCTGGATGCCACCGCACGGGCTGAGCCGGTTGACGATGTTGTTCGGATCGTCGCCCCCGTACCGCTCCGTGGGCAGCGCGACCCGGACGTCGAGCCCCGCGGGGAGCACCTGCCGGACGGCCCGCCTCAGCCGCTCCTTCACCTCGGCGGGCGCCGTCCCCCCGATGAGCACCCCCGGTTCATCGTTGAAGCCGTGGAAGGCGACGGCGTGGGCGAAGCGCCGGGACATCACCGAGCTGAGCAAGGGGAAGCAGACCGGGTTGAGGTCCGTGGAGGTGATATGCCAGCGAACGCCGGCGCCGCCGTCCGACCCCCAGCCCTTGCTCCGCCACGCGCTGGCCAGCTGCGGGCCGAGGCGTGCGGCCACCCGCTCGGCTTGCGCGTCGGTGTGCGCCTCGATGTCGCCACCGTGGGGGGCGATGGCGATGAGGTGCGTTTGGGAGCCATCGTCATCCAGCCGCTCAACCAGCTCCCCGGCATCTCTGGCCTCCCCGTCGGACAAGTCCGGATCGACGACCTTCGTGTCCAGCACACCCTCGAACTCCTCCTCCGCTTGGAGGCGCTGCCGGCCGCCGAGACCCATGCGCACGACCGAGTCCCTCGTCTCGTGTATCTGCTCGCTCACCGTGTAGAGCGCGAATTCGCCGTTGCGATGGATCCTCACCTGCTGGCGAAGCCCACTGCCGAGGGACGCGAGCGTTCTCGCGGCCGGAGCGCAGTGCTCGCGGTGGTCATTGAGGTCCGCCTGGGTGTCGAACGCCTTCTCGACGGATGTCGTTGCTGTGGCCATGGCGGATCTCCCTCCGGTCCCTTGCTCAGCTTGCCTTTACCGAGCGCGAGATCGCCTCGGGATACCGCGTCAGCACAGCTCCCACGTCAAGGGGTGCCATTAGCAGGCAGCGGACGTCGAGGGGCAGGGGGAGCCGCCGTCGCTGCTGTTCCTCCAAGTTCGGCCAGACCTTCTACGTGTGGAAGCGCCGCTAGATCCTCTACCTGCGCCAGAACTACCACTTCGGGCAGGCCAAGATCTCGATATACCTGGTCCGCTACCACGACGTGGCCATCTCCAGCTCCGGTGTCCGGCGGATCCTCAACCGCCTCGACCACGGCCGGCTCCCGCCTCGCAGCGCTACAAGCGCCTCGACCGCCGCTGGCGCCGCTACGAGAAACAGCCCAGACCCGCCAACTCCTGGACTGGAAGCCGACCCGCCCCGGACTGATCGACGAGCTGGACCATGGCCACAACTTCCAGGACCGTGGTCGGATCACCCAGGCGGGCTAGAGCACCATGCGCGCCGCCGGGGGTGGGCCGTCATTCATCGATCGAGGTGACCGCCAGGATATCCCAGTCGCCCGGGATGCCTTTGAATGAGCGCCGGCCTCGTGGTTCGAGTTGGATCGTGGAACCGACGGTGAGGTCTCTGACGGTCTGGGTCACGAGCACCTGGCCGGGTGGGGTGCTGGCTGCGAGTTGCTCGGCCAGGTCGATCGCGACCCCCCGCAGTCCGTGGGAGTGGAGCTCGCACTCGCCGCTGTGCACGGCCCCGGCGACGTTCTGGTCCTCGGGGCCGAGCTCGGCGACGAGCGCGAGGGCGCAATGGATGGCTCGGGCGGGCCCGTCGAAGGTCGCTTTGGCCCGGCCGGGTGCCTGCGGTGGGAGCCGGCAACCGCCGAAGCGCTCGATGATCGTGTCGATGGTGGTCTCCCGTCGGTGGCTGGGATGCGGGTCGGCAACCGCGAGCACGGTTGCGAGAGCTTGCTCGACGTCGGCCGCGGTGGGCTGGGTGATGAACGCCTCGATCTCCCGGGTGATCACGTCGATGACGTCCGAGAGCCAGATCAGGTGGATGTCGGTGTCCAGCTCGACGAGCCTGGCTCCGGGGATCAGGTCGCGGCTCTGCCGGGCCGCCTCCACGGGGATGCTCTGGTCGCGGGTCGCGTGCAGGATCAGCGTCGGGGCCGTGATCGTGGGAAGGACAGGGCGGATGTCGACGGCCGCCAGGGCGCGTAGGAAGGCGGCGGCTGCGGTCGGGCTCGCCGAGACGGTCTGGCAGCGTGCCCAGTACTGGCGTGCCGCCGGGTCCGCGGCGCGGCTCCCTGCGAGGGTTCCGATGCCGACACCGGTTCCCCACTTGGCCTCGATGTGGCGGATGCGGGAGTCGAGCCCGCTGGGCTCGGACCCGATCTGGTAGTCGTCGCCGGCGAGGTACCGGGCGTAGCCGCCGTACATGATCAGAGCGCGCGCCCGCTCCGGGTGGCTGGCCGCCAGCAGGGCCGCGGTCGGTGCCCCCGCGGAGATGCCGAGGATCACGGCCCGCTCGGAGCCGGCGGCGTCGAGGACGGCGACGGCGTCGGCGACCCAGTGCTCGACATCGATGTGCGCGGGACGGTCCGAGAGACCCATCCCCCGCTTGTCGAACAGGATGAGGCGGCTGAACGACGCCAGCCGCCGGACCAGCCGGTCGGTGGGAGCGTCCCACCACATGTCGAGGTGGGAGACGAAACCGGGGACGGCCAGCACATCGATCGGTCCGTCGCCGACGATCTGGTAGGCGACGTGCACGCCGTCTGGGGTGACCGCGTAGCGCACCGGCGACGGGCGGATCTGCTGTCCGGGGTCGGGCGAGGGCACGCTCGGGATCAGGGCCATCGAGCGACGGGTCCTGGTCGAGGATGGCCTGCTCGAGACGCCGCAGCTCGCCGCCCGGTTCCAGACCCAGCTCGTCGCGCAGTCGAACCCGGGCCTGCTGGTAGACGGCGAGGGCGTCCGCCTGTCGACCGCTCCGGTACAACGCGACCATGAGATGTCCCCACAGGCGTTCCCGGAACGGGTGCTCCCGCACCAGCGCCTGGAGCTCTCCCACCAGCTCGCCGTGGCGGCCGGCGGCCAGCTCGGCAGCGAGGCGGGCCTCGAGAGCGCTGAGGTACTCCTCCTTGAGGCGGACGGCCACGACCGCCAGGCCGGTGCCCGCTCCGACGCCGGCGAAGGCGTCGCCCCGCCACAACGCCACCGCCTCGCCCAGGTCCTCGCATGCCTGTTGGATCGAGCCGCTCCTCAGCGCCTCCTCACCCCGCTGGACCAGGGTCCGGAACCGGCCGACGTCGACGTCCTCGGCGGCTGAGCGGAGCACGTACCCGGATGCCGCCGTGCCGACGACCTCAGCGCCTAGCGAGCGACGCACGTTGGACACGTAGGTCTGGAGCGTCTTGCGAGCACTGGCCGGCGGCGCGTCGCCCCACAGCGCATCGATGAGGCTGTCGAACCCCACGACCTGACCGGGACTCAACGCCAGTGCGGCGAGCAACGACCGTTCCTTCGCAGCCCGGAGGACGACCTCGCCTGACTCACCGTCCACCGTCAGAGGCCCGAGCAGGCTGATGCGCACCCGATCACGCTACGGCGGCACCTCGACCGGCGCCCGACCAGGCCTCGACCGGCCCCCGGTCCTCGGGTGGTTCGCTCCTCGCCGGCCGCGATCACCGCTGGCCCGCCGAAAGGAGAAGACCATGCCGCGCTACGTCGTCCAACGAACGTTCCCGGAGGGACTTGCGATCCCGATGACCCCCGATGGGGCCAAGGCCTGCCTCAACGTCGTCGAGAACAACGCCGAAGAGCAGGTGACCTGGGTGACGTCCTACGTCTCGACCGACAGCACCAAGACCTTCTGCGTCTACGACGGCCCGAGCCCGAATTCGGTGCAGAGGGCGGCGACCGCAAACGGCCTACCGGTCGACACCATCTCCGAGGTGCGGGTCCTCGACCCGTACTTCTACACGGGACCGACGTCGTGAGAGCCGGGCGTGGAGAGACATGGTGGAGGTGGCTCGCCAAGCGCCGCGCCCGCGTCGCGCTCGGTCTCGCCGCCACCCTGGCCACCGTCGCGGCCGTAGTTCCGGTCGCCACGGCCGGGGGCACGGGCGGCGGAAGTCGCCGTAGTGGGCCGCAGGTGGAAACGGCGCCACTGCAGCAGGTCGGGGATGCCACCCGCCACTACCGCAACGTCGACAGCGCGATCGATGCCGGCTACGTGCAGTTCCTCGGCTGCGTGCACGAGCCGTTGGCCGGCTCGATGGGCATCCACTTCGTCAACGGCACGCTCGCCGGCGACACGACCATCGACCCCGCCAGGCCCGAGGCGCTGATCTACGAGGTCGAGCCGAACGGCCAGCTTTCCCTGGTCGGAGTGGAGTACATCGTGTTCCAGCAGGCGTGGGACGCCCTGCACAACCAACCACCGTCGCTGTTCGGCCAGCCGTTAATGCTCGTGCCCAGCCCGAACCGCTACGGCATCCCGGCGTTCTACGAGCTCCACGCCTGGGCGTGGAAGGCAAACCCCACCGGGCCGTTCGAGGACTGGAACCCGAAGGTCCTCTGCCTCGGCACCGAGGGCCATCGGCCCTGATCCTCCGGCAGGCCACAGGAGACGCGATCGGCGACGGCGCCGGGCCCGAGGCTCGCCGACTACGTCCTCGAGAAGTTTGCGTCTGATCTGGGCTTTTGCCTTTCGGGCCGTTCGTGTGGGACGCGGGGCTGGGCGCTTGGAGGTTTGGATCGGAGCCCGAACCCGTACGGTGACTGGTGATGCGTCTGATCCTCGTCCGCCACGGAGATGCGCACGCCGGCTTCCACGGGATCATCGGGGGACCGACCGGCTGCACCGGCCTGACCGATCGCGGCCGCGAGCAGGCCGCTGCTCTACGGGACTATTTCGCGGCCTCAGTGCGGGTCCGGGCGGACGTCCTGCTCTCCAGCGTCATCCCGCGGGCCGTCGAGACAGCGGAGATCATCGCCCCCGGCCTCGGGATCGAGACCTTCGGCCGTGAGTGCGACCTCTGCGAGGTGCACACCGGTGCGGCGGACGGCCTGGAGTGGGCCGAGTGGGGAGTCCGCTACGGATCCTTCGACATGGAAGGCAACCCCGACCGGGTGTTCGCTCCCGAGGGGGAGAGCTGGAACAGCTTCCACGAGCGCGTGCGGCAGGTGCTCGAGCGGCTGGCTCAGGCGTACGAGGGTCGAACGGTCGTGGCCGTGTGCCACGCCGGCGTGATCATGGCGTCGATGCGGGTGCTTCTCGGCATCAGGCAACCGGTGAACGGTGCACGGCTCGCACCTACGAACACCGGGCTCACCGAGTGGGGTTGGGAGCCTCAAAACGGCCGGTGGACGCTGCACACGTTCAACGAGGCGTGCCACCTCGTCCCCTCCCCCCGGCTCACGCCGGCGCCAGGCCAAGCGAGTAGACCCGCACCCACCGGGTAAGCGTGCGGCATGACGGACGACGACAGGTATTCGGTCGATGCGGCGCGAGCCGCGGCCGAGCGCGACGAACTCGGAGAGTGGGTGGCCGAGTTCCTCACCAGCCCAGGCAGTGACAACGGCCTGCTGGCCGAGGAGCTCACCAACCGCCCCCGTTGGTGGCTCGGCCCGCTACAGGTTCCGCTGGAGCAGCTGAAGCGCCTGGCCGGCCCTCCCGGTGAGCCGGTCCTGTGCGCGGTCGACGAAGACTACTGGAGCGACGATGTCGAGGATCTGGAGCAGAAGGCGCGTGACGGGTGGGACCCCCCGCCGGTGATCGCGTCCTATCGCGACGGCCAACTGTTCCTCGAGGACGGCAACCACCGCGTCGAGGGTGTGCGACGCAGCGGCGCACGCGAGACCTGGGCCGTCATCGGCTTCGACGACCCGGAGGAGCGAGAGCGGTTCAGGCTGCCCAGCACGAACTGATCGAGCGCCCGCCGGGCAGCTCATTCGACCTCGACCGCGCCGCCGCCGCGCCCACGATGCGCCTGGGAGCGCTGCCTGGCTCCTCGTGATGCCAGACGGATCGGTTCAGGGTGATCGGCGACCGTCGGCCTAGGTTTCATTGGGCGGCTCGCTCAGCGCCGCTCACCGAAGCCGGTAGCGTCGGGCGCCGTGGATCTCGATGCCGCGATGGAGCTTGCCCTCGACGAGGCCGCTCTGGCCGTCACCCACGACGACGTGCCCGTGGGCGCCGTCGTGCTGCGCGACGGCGAGGTGATCGCCCAGCGCCACAACGAGCGGGAACGCACGGGCGACCCAACGGCCCATGCCGAGCTCTTGGCCCTGCGAGACGCCGCCGAGGTCGTGGCATCATGGCGGCTCGAGGGCACCACGCTGGTGGTCACGCTCGAGCCCTGCCCGATGTGCGCCGGGGCGCTCGTCGCGGCCCGGGTCGATCAAGTGGTCTTCGGGGCCGCCGACCCCAAGGCGGGTGCCTGCGGGTCCCTCTACAACCTGGCCGTGGATCCCCGCCTCAATCACGAGGTCGAGGTGATATCAGGGGTCCGGGCGGACGAGGCGACGATGCTCCTCACCGGCTTCTTCGAGGAACGGCGGGGCGCCGGCTGAGGAGCCGACAGAGGTCGAGGTCATAGGTCCACATCTCCGAGGCCGAGGTCATGGGCTCCGGATCCGGAACCCATGACCTCGGGCCGCTGGGGGCGGAACCCATTGCCTCGGGGATGGGCCGCTCGGTCCTCAGGCGGCCTCAGGCGGCGTCGGACGCTGCCGGGGCGCCGGCGCGGTGCCGCCTCAGCGATGCCGTCCCGCCGCGGAGTGATCCCCTGGCGCCGCACCAGCACCGCCAGTCGAGCATGGGACCCTCGGCGGTGTTGCGTATGGCTTCGATGCGGGACGTGTCGAGCAGCACCGGGGCGCCGTGGCTGGGGCAGTAGACGTCAAACATTGCGGGCGCTCCGGCCATCCACGCGGGACATCAGGGCATCGACCAGCCGTCGCCGTGTGGCGCGACGGCCTCGGCGCACCAACGTGCCATCCCGCCGCAGAATGTGCATTCGCTCCTCCGCCAGGAACGGGAGCATGGGTTCCATCAGACCCTCGCTTTCGGTCTCCGACCTTGGGCTGCGCTCACAGTCCAATTTGGAGTCATTGGCTCTGGCATATGCGGCGATTGGCATGTACTTTGGCGCCGGAATGGACGCCGCTCCATAGCCAATCCCGGAAGTTTTGGTATGAATCAGCCCATAGAGAGCACGCTTGGGGCCTGGTCCGAAGGCCCAGGGCCTCTTCACCGCAAGCTCGGGGACGCGGTTCGCCGGGCGATCGAGCAGGGCCTCCTGCTGCCCGGTGAGCGCCTGCCGGCCGAACGCGAGTTGGCAACCCGGCTCGCAGTGAGTCGGTCGACTGTCGTCACAGCCCTAGACGGATTGCGGGCCGAGGGGCTACTGGAAAGCCGACGAGGCAGTGGCACCCGCGTGCGTCGGCGGTCGACGAGTAGGACGGTGCCGGCCACCGGCCTCACCCTGAGCCCCGTCTACCGGTCGCTGATCGAGACGCACGACGAGGTCATCTCGCTCGCGTGCGCCATCTTCCCGGCCCACCCGGCGGTCGCCGAGGCCATGGTCGACGTGGTCACCGCCGACGGGCCCAAACTGCTCACGCAGGTCGGGTACGCGCCGGCCGGGTTGCCGGAACTGCGGCACGCCCTGGCGGCAATGCTGACCCGCGACGGCACGCCCACCGAGCCCGACGAGGTCTTGGTCACCACGGGCGCGCAGCAGGCCGTGAACCTGGCAACCCAGCTGTTGGTTCGGCCGGGTGATGTGGTGGTCGTCGAGTCGCCCAGCTTCGCCGGCACGCTCGACGTGTTCCGGACTCGGGGCGCCCGCCTGACGCCGGTTCCGGTGGACGATGACGGGGTGGACGTGCGGGGCGTCAGGGCGGCGATGTCGGCCGCTCGGCCCGCGGCGCTGTACTTCATGCCCACGTTCCACAACCCGACCGGGGCGCTGCTCGCCGTCAACCGCCGGCGCGACCTGGCCGAGCTGGCCGCCGAGACGGGCGTGCCGATCATCGAGGACAACGCCCTCGAGAGCTGCCCGCTCGACGACGACCGCCCTCCCTCGATCGCCGCCTTCGCCGGCTCCGATGCCACCGTGCTCAGCGCCGGATCGTTCGGCAAGGCCGCCTGGGGCGGGCTGCGGATGGGCTGGCTGAGGGGGCCACGCTCGCTGGTCGCCCGCCTCGCCGAGCTCAAGGCGATGAACGACCTCGGCTCCCCCCTGTTCGACCAGGCGGTGGCGGCGCGGATCGCACCCCAGCTCGATCAGCTCCGGGCCGACCACCGGGCGATGCTGCGGCGCAACCTCGAGCTCCTGGGCCGCCTGCTGGACGACGTGCTCCCTACCTGGGAATGGCGCCGCCCCAAGGGCGGCCCGTCGCTCTGGATCCGGCTCCCGGCGGGAACGGCATCGGCGTTCGCCCAGGTGGCGCTGCGCTACGGCGTCGAGGTCATACCCGGTGACCTGATGTCACCCACCGGCGAGGACCAGCGCCATCTCCGGTTCCCCTTCTCCGCCGAGCCGCCCGTGCTCGAGGAGACGGTGCGCCGCCTGGCCCAGGCGTGGGAGGCCTACTCCCCGGGCGACGCCGCGGGCACGAGACCTCGCACCGTGGTGGTATGACGCCGCCCGGCCCGGCCGGACCCTGCAGGTTTCGCTGGTAGCTTGCAGCCCCGGAAGGTTGCCAGAGCGGACGAATGGGGCGGCCTCGAAAGCCGTTGTGGCCTCCGGGTCACCGTGGGTTCGAATCCCACACCTTCCGCTCCCACACCTTCCGCTGGCACCGGGCCTGACCTGCGGACCCGCATCGACTCGCGGAGGCGTTGCGGCGGTGCCGGTCGAAGGCCATGTGTTCTTCAAGCCGTCTCCAAGCTCGCTGCAACCACGGTCGCGCAAGCTGGGTACATGGCCCCCATCACCCACGACGATCTTCGACGCCGGAGCGGCGCGGACGTCGACACCGGCACGCGCGGCCGGGTGCAGGGCTTCGCCAACGCCCACCAGGACCGGCCCATCAGGCACCTGGTGATCTTCCACACCCCGGTCGTCGGCGCTGTGCCGATCCGCCCGGCCGGCGGGTGACCCCGCCGTCGTTGAGCCCTCAGGGACGTCTCGCCAGAACATAGGCCCGCCGGGTCTGGGCCTCGACGCCGGCGATCGGCTCGCGTTCGAGGGTCGCCTCGACGACGAGGCCTGCGTCCGCCAGCACCCGGCGAAGGGCTTCGGGCAGCAGGAACCGAAAGTCCAGGTCGACCGTGGCGCCGTGCCATTCGTCGACGTGGCGCACCTCGTCGCCGATGTGGAACGAGACCAGCGCGACGCCGCCGGGTCGCAGGACCCGCGCCAACTCGCCGGCGGCGGTGGCCAGGGCGGCGTCGTCGAGGTGGATCACCGCATAGAAGACGACGGCCGCGGCGAGCGAGCCGTAAGCGAGCGGCAACGCGGTCAGCGAGCCGGCGGCGGAGGGTACGTGGTTGCGGTGGCGGGCCACCGCCGCCATGGCCGGTGCGAGGTCGACGGCCACCGTCGGCACGCCCGCGCCGCGCAGGTGACGGGCCACGTGGGCCGGGCCGGCACCCAGGTCGGCCACGACGCCCGGCGCGGCGCCGAGGCCGGCCAGCTCCGGGAGCGCCCCCAACAGGGCCCGCTCGAGCGGGCGGTGCGACAGCTCGTCCTCGAACTCCTCCGCGTACTGCCGGGCTATCCGGTCATAGCTGCCGCGCACGGTCGAGGCCTCGAACCCCACGCCACGCGTCTACTCGGTCCGGGATTCCTACACGAGCGAGTTGGGCGCCGCGGCCTCCTCCGCCGAGCGCACCCGTGCGAGCAGCTCGTCGACCGACCACTGGTCCTAGGAGCTCGACATCGAGGTCGGTCCCTGAGGGCCGAAGCGGTCAGCTCTTGACCAGGCGCTCGACGGCCCGCGTGGCCTCGGTGACCTTGTCGGCCGCATCGGGCGCCCCGGACGCCACCGCGTCGCTGACGCAGTGGTGCAGGTGCTCGTCGAGCAGGCCGACGGCGACGCTCTGCAGGGCGCTGGTGCACGCCGAGATCTGGGTCAACACGTCGATGCAGTAGGTATCGGACTCAATCAGGCGTTGGAGGCCCCGCACCTGTCCCTCGATCCGGCGAAGGCGCGTGAGGTAGTCGTCCTTGGTCATGCTGTAGCCGGGCACACACATACCCTAGCGGGGTATCAGGCGATCGGGCTAGACCGGTGGCGGGCGTAGCCTGATGGGGTGCTCATCGGATCCCACGTCAATCAGGCCGACCCCCTTGCCATCGCCGCCGCGGAGGACGCCGATCTCGTGCAGATCTTCCTCGGCGACCCCCAGAGCTGGCGCAAGCCGCCGCCCCGGGACGACAGCGACGAGCTCCGGGCGTCGCAGCTGCCGATCTACGTCCACGCCCCCTACCTGGTGAACCTGGCGTCTCCCAACAACCGCATCCGGATCCCGTCCCGCAAGATCCTGCAGAACACATGCGACGCCGCCGCCGAGATCGGCGCCCGCGCCGTGATCGTCCACGGCGGGCACGTCACCGAGGACGACGAGCCGGGAGCCGGCTTCGCCCGTTGGCGCAAGGGGCTGGAACAGCTCGAGTCCGAGGTGCCGGTGTACCTCGAGAACACCGCCGGCGGCGATCATGCGATCGCCCGTCACTTCGACACCATCGCCGGGTTGTGGGAGGCGATCGGCGACAAGGGCATCGGCTTCTGCCTCGACACCTGCCACGCCTGGGCGGCGGGTGAGGCGCTGGTCGACGCCGTCGATCGCATCAAGGCGATCACCGGGCGCATCGACCTGGTCCACTGCAACGACTCCAAGGACGCCGCGGGGTCCGGCGCCGATCGCCACGCCAACATCGGCACCGGGACCATCGACCCCGAGCTGCTCGTCGCCGTGGTGGCGACGGCCGGCGCCCCCGTGGTGTGCGAGACCGCCCCCGAGGGCCGCAAGGACGACGTCGCTTTCCTGCGCGACCGCACGTCCCCATAGGAGGACCCGCGGTCCGGTAAACCCCCGGTGTGCTCGCCGCCGCTTTCTGGGGGTTCTTCGCAGCCGGCTCGCTGCTGCTGGGCGCCGCCCTCGCCCTGTGGCGGCCGTGGTCGGCGCAGTCCATCGGCCTGGTGATGGCGTTCGGGTCGGGCGTGTTGATCAGCTCGGTGGCGTTCGACCTGGTGGAGGATGCCCTCCAGAACGGCGGTGGGGGGCCGACAACGGCGGGCATGACCGCCGGGGCGGCGGCCTACTTCGTGGGCGACTGGGCGGTGTCGCGCCGAGGCGGCGCCGACCGCAAGCGCTCGCACCCTGACGACGCGTCGACGGGCGCCGGAGAGGAGGGCAACCCCGCCGCCATCGTGGTGGGTGCCGTGCTGGACGGCATCCCCGAGTCGGTGGCCATCGGCATCTCGCTGCTCGAGGGCGGTCACGTCGGCGGCGTGTTCGTGGCTGCGGTGTTCATGTCCAACGTCCCGGAGGCGCTGTCGGCCTCGGCCGGGTTGTCCAAGCAGGGTCGATCGGTCCGCAGCATCATGCGGATGTGGGCGATCGTCGTCGCCGCGTCGACGCTGGCCTCCCTCGCCGGCTACGCCCTGCTCGACGGCGCCAGCGTGGACACGATCGCGTTCCTGTCCGCGTTCGCAGCCGGCGCCGTGCTCACCATGCTGGCGTCGACGATGATGCCCGAGGCCCACGAGCGGGGCGGCCCCGTCAGCGGGCTGGTGACCACGGGCGGGTTCCTCCTCGCCGTGCTGCTCGACTACGTCGCTTGATCCTGGTTCTGGTCGCGGAATCGGCCGCTGGCGCGGCCAATCCCGCGAAGAGAACGCCGGTCAGGCCAGCCCCAGCGCCGTGGTCTCATCGGCGGCCGTGACGTCGTCACGCACCAGCGTCCGGTACAGCTCGGCGTACAGGCCACCCCTGGCAACCAGCTCGGGATGGCGCCCCCGCTCGACGATGCGGCCCTCGTCGAGCACCAGGATCTGGTCTGCGGAGACGATCGTCGACAGGCGGTGCGCGATCACGAAGCTCGTCCGTCCGGCGAGCGCCACCCCCAGCGCCTCATGCACGAACGCCTCGTTCTCGGTGTCGAGGTTGCTAGTGGCCTCGTCGAGGATCACGATGGCCGGGTCCTTGAGCAGCATGCGCGCGATCGCCAGGCGCTGCTTCTCACCCCCCGACAGCCGGTAGCCCCGCTCCCCCACCACCGTGTCGTAGCCGTCGGGCATGTGGGCGATGACGTCGTGGATCTGGGCGGCTCGGCAGGCGGCCTCCACCTCGTCCCACGTGGCGTCAGGGCGCGCGTAGCGCAGGTTGTTGCCGACGCTGTCGTGGAACATGTGCGGGTCCTGGGTGACGACACCGACGGCGCCGTGCAGCGATGTCAGCGTGAGGTCCCGGACGTCGCGGTCGTCGATGCGCACCGCCCCGTCGGTCACGTCGTAGATGCGGGGGATCAGCATCGACAGGGTCGTCTTGCCCGCCCCCGACGGCCCCACCAGCGCCACGAGCTCGCCCGGCTCGACCCGGGCCGATATGCCCCGCAGCACGTTGCGTACCCGGCCGCCTTCCCCGTTGCCGCGGCCGTCGGTGGAGGGGCTGGCGACGGCGGGGTCGAGCTCGAGGGTGGGGACGATCGTCTCGGTGGGATAGGCGAACCACACGTTGTCGATCTCGACCTGACCCCGGACGCCGACCAGGTCCACGGCGCCGGGTCGATCGGTGAGGGGCAGGGGGGCGTCCAACACCTCGAACACCCGGTCGAACGACACGAAGGCGCTCATGAGGTCGACGGGCGCGTTGCTGAGCGCAGTCAGCGGTCCGTACAGCCGGCCGACGTAGGCGGCCATGGCCACCAACGTCCCGATCGAAAGCTCGCCCGAGACGACCTGCAGGCCGCCGACCCAGTAGATGGCGGCGGTGCCGATGGCGCCGACCAGACCAAGGGCGATGAAGAAGGTACGGCCGAGCAGCGCCGCCTTGATCCCCGCCACCCGCACACCGTCGGCCCGCGCCGCGAAGCTGCGCTCCTCGTCGCGGCCGCGGCCGAACAGCTTCACGAGGAGGGCGCCGGCCACGTTGAACCGCTCGGTCATCGTGGTGTTCATCGAGGCGTTGAGGTCCATCTGCTGGCGGGTGACGGCCTGCAGGCGGCGCCCCACGCGCTTGGCCGGGAGGATGAACAGCGGCAGCACCACCAGCGACAGCAACGTCAGCCGCCACTCCAGCAGCGCCATGGCCACGAGCGTGGTGACCAGGGTGATGACGTTGGAGACGACCGACCCGATCGTGCCTGTCAGGGCCCGCTGGGCGCCGACGACGTCGGTGTTGAGGCGGTTGGTCAGCGCGCCCGTCTGCGTCCTGGTGAAGAAGGCCACGGGCATGCGCTGGACGTGGGCGAACACCGCCACCCGCAGGTCGTAGATGACGCCCTCACCGACGCGGGAGGAGACGTAGCGGTCGGCGACCGCCAGCGCCGCGCTGCCGAGGGCCGCGAGCACCGCCAGGCCGGCGAGAAGGTTGAGGTACGCCCGGTCACCGTTGGGAATGGCCGAATCGATGATGCTGCGGAACAGGAGCGGCGGGGCCAACTGGACGAGCGCGGTGGCGACGATGATCCCCAGGTAGACGAGGAGCATCCAGCGGTAGGGCCGGGCGAACCGCCACACCCTCCACACCAGCGACCGGTCCACGGTGGCGCCGGCGAGCTGGCTGGGGTCGGCGCCCAGCATGGGGTGAGCGCTCACGCTCCCACCACCGACTCGGCCACCGACACGCACCTATTCCCCGCTCTTGCTGCTTCGCAGCGGGCCGCTCGGGCCTCGCTCGCTCTCTCGCCCTCCGGGACGCTCGCTCATGCAGAGCAGGGTACGGGTGTTTGTGCCGAGCCGAACGCTTCGACGGATGCTTCGAACGCTTTCCGTGCCGACGGGCGGCCCGGTACTGTCGGCGCCGCCCTAGGAGACGTTCCACGGCCGCTGGGGGATCGTGACCGACATGGCTACCAACACGACCGACAGGACGAGGCTGCCGCCGTGGCTCGCACTGCTGCTCGTATCCATGGCGGGCCTCCTGCTGGAGGTGAGCTACACCCGCATCGTCTCCTTCAAGCTCCTCTACTACTTCACCTACCTGGTCATCGGGCTGAGCCTGCTCGGCATCGGCTCGGGCGGCATCGCCGTGTCCATCTGGCCGCCGATCCGGCGGGCGAGCACCGAGCGCGTCGTGGCCGTGTGCTCGCTGGCCGGTGCCGTGAGCATCCCGCTCGGCTACTGGGCGATCGCCAGCCTGCCCCTCAACACCCTCGCCATCTGGGACTACGGGTCGGGTTCCTCGTTCACCAACCTGGGACGACTGGCGCTGATCTCCTTCTGCCTGTTCGCCTCGTTCGTCGCCCTGGGCGTGATCGTGGCCACCATGCTCGGCCGGGCCGGCGACGGCGTGGGGCGGCTCTACTTCGCAGACCTGGTGGGCGCCGGGCTCGGCTGCCTGCTCGCCATTCCGCTCATCATCCGCCTGGACCCGCCGGGCGTGGTGATGTGCTCGGCGCTGATCTTCGCCGTCGTGGGCCTGTTGACAGTGCCGCCGCGAGCCCTCTACCGGGCCGGGGCGGCGGTGCTGACGGTCGCGCTCGCCCTGGGTGTGGCCGTCCACGACGACCTCCCGGATGTCCGGACCGAGGCCAGCAAGCACCTGGCGCCCGACAAGCGCGGCGTCATCTACTCGGACTGGGGGCCAGTCTTCCGGGTCGACGTCTCCAAGACCTTCACCGATGACAACCGGCTCCTTCTCCACGACGGGCTCTTCGGCTCCGGCCTGTGGCGGTTCAACGGTGACGTCGACACGCTCAGCCGCTTCGACACCGACACGCGATCCATCCCCTTCGGGGTGCTCGGGTCCCCGCCCGAGCACGAGCTGATCGTCGGGTCTGCCGGCGGGCAGGAGATCCTCGCCTCGCTCTACTTCGACGCGCCCGACATCGAGGCGGTCGAGCTGAACCCGGTCACGGTGTCGCTGCTGACCGACCACTTCGCCGACTACACGGGGCACCTGCCGGATCGGCCCGAGGTCCACCTCCACCAGGGGGACGCCCGCAACTACCTGGCGCGCAGCGACGGTTCCTACGACCTCGTGTGGTACGTGGCGCCCGACAGCTACGCCGCCAACAACGCCGCCTCGTCGGGCGCGTTCGTCCTGTCGGAGAGCTACCTCTACACGACAGAGATGATCGAGGAGACGCTCGACCACCTCACCGAGGACGGCGTCATGGTCGTGCAGTTCGGCGAGCTCGACTTCCTGGGCCGGCCCAACCGCACGAGCCGCTACGTGGTGACGGCGCGCGAGGCGCTCCGCCGGTTCGGCGTCGACGACCCCAGCCAGCACATCATGGTGGCGGCCTACATGCCCCCCGGCGAAGGCTCGCTGTCGACGATCATCGTCAAGCGCACCCCGTTCACGCCCGACGAGGTCGACGCCTTCGCCACCAGCGTGGCCAACGTCCCCAACAACAAGCCGATCTACGCGCCCGGCGGCCGCGCCGACACCGCAGCGCTCGGCGACCACCTGGTCAACCGGCTGGCGGGGGCCGGCAGCGACGAAGCGGTCGACCAATTGGTGGCGGCGCACGATCGGGCCATCGACGCAGTCACCGACGACGCTCCCTTCTTCTGGCACTTCAGCGACTTCCCCGACGTGCTCGGCGACATCACCAAGTCCATCAACGTGCGCGACAACGAGAGCGACATGGTGGGCGAGCGGGTCCTCCTCCTGCTGCTGGCCCTGTCCATCGTCTACGCCGCGGTGTTCCTGCTGCTGCCGTTCGTGGCCGTGCGCAAGACGTGGGCCAGCCTGCCGTCGAAGGGCATGTCCGGCGTCTACTTCGCCGCCCTCGGGCTCGGCTTCATGTTCTTCGAGATCACGATGATCCAGCGGCTGGTGCTGTTCCTCGGCTATCCCACCTACTCGCTCACGGTCACGCTGGCATCGATCCTCGTCTTCACCGGCATCGGCGCGCTGCTGAGCCGGCGCCTGGGCGCACGCGGGACATGGGCCACCCTGCCGGCGGTCCTGGTGGTCCTCGCCGGGCTCACGCTCTTCTACCGGTTCGGGCTCGACGCGCTCACCGACTCGTTGCAGTCGGCGTCGCTGGGTGTCCGGGTGCTGGTGGCGGTGCTGGTGCTCGCCCCCCTCGGCGTGTGCCTCGGCATGTTCATGCCCCTCGGCCTGCGGCTCGTGGCGGGGCTCACCGACCACAGCGAGCAGTACACGGCGTGGGGCTGGGCCGTGAACGGCTTCTTCTCGGTCATCGGCTCGGTGCTCACGACCATCCTGTCGATGACCTTCGGCTTCCGCGCCGTGCAGCTGTCGGCGCTCGCCATCTATGGCGTGGCGGTGCTGGCATACTTGCAGCTGCGCGGGACCGCCGAGCGGGCGGCGGGCGGGCGGGAGGGCGAGCCCACCCCCCAATTTGCGGTGGATAGCGATGCCATGGCGCCCGTAACCACCGCAAGTTCCACCTGACGTGGACCTGCGGGACAGCGCCGACGACCGGTCCTTCCGCGACGAGGTCCGCACGTTCCTGGAGGAGAGCCTGGCCGGCGACTTCGCGGTGGTGCGTGGCCGCGGCGGGCCGGGCGACGAACGCGCGCTGTTCGACGAGCGGCTGGCCTGGGAGCGCCACCTCGGCGCCCACGGCTGGACCTGCGTCGGGTGGCCCAAGGAGCATGGCGGGCGCGGCCTGTCGCTGCGCCGTCAGGTCGTCTACCTCGAGGAGTACGCGCGTGCCCAGGGCCCCGGGCGCGTCGGTCACATCGGCGAAGGGTTGCTCGGCCCCACCGTCATCGCCTTCGGGACGGCCGACCAGCAGCGTCGCTTCCTGCCGCCGATCGTGGCCGGCACCGAGCTGTGGTGCCAGGGCTACTCCGAGCCCGACGCCGGCAGCGACCTCGCCAACCTCGCAACCAGCGCGGAGCTCGACGGTGGCGAGTGGGTGATCCACGGGCAGAAGGTGTGGACGTCTCTCGCCCACTGGGCGGACTGGTGCTTCGTGCTAGCGCGGACGTCGCCGGCCCCCCAGGGCGCGGCACGCCACGCCGGCATCTCCTACCTCCTGGTGCCCATGCGGCAGGACGGCGTGGAGATCCGGCCCATCCTGCAGCTCACCGGCGACAGCGAGTTCAACGAGGTGTTCTTCGACGGCGCCCGCGCGGACGCCGCGCACGTCGTCGGCGACGTCGGGGGCGGTTGGAAGGTGGCCATGTGGACCCTGGCGTTCGAGCGGGGTGCCTCGACGCTGGGCCAGCAGCTCAACTTCCGCAACGAGCTGGACGCGATCGTCGCCGCCGCCCGACGCACCGGGACGATCGACGAACCCGTCGTGCGCCACCGGATCACGCAGGCCCACATCGCGCTGGAGATCATGCGGCTCAACGCGCTGCGCACGCTCTCGGGCCCGGAGTCGGCGGCGCTGCGACCAGAGGCGCTGATCACCAAGCTGTACTGGGCGACGTTCCACCGGCGGCTGGGGGAGCTGGGGATGGACGTGCTCGGCGCGGAGGCGATGGTGGTCGCGGAGCCGGCCCTGCAGCGCCTCTTCCTGTTCAGCCGTGCGGACACGATCTACGCCGGCTCCAACCAGATCCAGCGCAACATCATCGGCGAACGCGCCCTCGGCCTGCCCAAGGAGCCCCGATGAGCGAGCGCCGGCCGTCGCCGTCCCGAGGTCATGGGTTCCGGTGGACGGAGCCCGAGGTCCTGAGTTCCGGTCGTGGAACCCATGACCTGGCCCTCGGGGCGGCGGGCCCCATTGCCTCGGGAACCCTGGCGTGGGGGCATTCCGTCGGCGGGGCCCTCACATGAGCCAGGCGCCGGCGCCGCCGGCCGAGCCGGCCGGGCACGATTTGCTGGCCGGCAAGGTCGCGGTCATCACCGCCGCCGCGGGCACCGGGATCGGGTCGGCCGCCGCCCGCCGCCTCGTGCTCGAGGGCGCCACGGTGGTGATCAGTGACGTCCACGAACGGCGCCTCGGCGAGACCGCCGCCGCGCTGGGCACGTTGGCCGGGACCCTCCGGTCGGAGTCCGGCGGCGAGCCGCCGTTGGCCGTCCCCTGCGACGTGACCGACGAGGCGCATGTTCGGGCTCTGTTCAGCGCCGCCGTCGAACGGCACGGGCGGATCGACGTGGTCGTCAACAACGCCGGCCTTGGCGGGACCGCCGACTTGGTGGACATGACCGACGATGAATGGCGTCGGGTGGTCGACGTGTGCCTCACCGGTACGTTCCGCTGCACCCGAGCCGCCCTGCGCATCCTCTGCCCCCAGGGCTCGGGCGTGATCGTCAACAACGCCTCGGTGCTCGGATGGCGGGCGCAGGCGGGCCAGTCGCACTACGCCGCCGCCAAGGCCGGCGTCATGGCGCTGACCCGCAGCGCCGCTCTGGAGGCGGCGCCCTTCGGCGTGCGCGTCAACGCCGTCGCGCCCAGCCTCGCCATGCACCCGTTCCTGGCCAGGGTGACGAGCGACGAACTGCTGGACGAGCTGGCGGGCCGCGAGGCGTTCGGTCGGGCCGCGGAACCATGGGAGGTGGCAACCGTCATCGCGTTCCTGGCCAGCGACTATTCCAGCTACATGACCGGCGAGGTCGTGAGCGTGAGCTCCCAGCATCCCTGATCCCGAGGACTCGATGGCGCGGACGGTGTTCACGTCGCTCGACGAGGTGCGGGCCGCAGTCGGCCGGCCCCTGGGCGCCAGCGACTGGCTCGGGATCACCCAGGACCACCTCGACCACTTCGCCGCCGCCACCGGCGACCCCGGCCGCTGCTACCTCGCACTGGCGCTCACCAACCTGTTCCTCCCTCAGATCGTGGAGGTGCGGGGTGCATCGCTGGGCGTCAACTACGGCACGGGCGCCGTCAGGTTCCCGACGCCGCTGCGCGCCGGCAGCCGCGTGCGCGGCACCGCCGAGCTGGTGGCGTGCGCCGAGGTCGCCGGCGGCGTGCAGACGACGATCCGCATCACCGTCGAGGTCGACGGCGGCGGCGAACCCGCCTGCGTGGTCGAGTCGCTCAGCAGGTGGCTCGCGTAGCACGTGGCCGATACGTCCCGGTTTGGGGACGGGTCTCGCGGCGTGGTAGGCAAGCAGATCGCAACGCCCGAAGCCTGAGTTTTGACGGTGCCAAACCCCTTCATGCAGAACGACTTCACCCGCTCCGAGCGCGAGGCGCTCAAGGCGATCTACCGCTTCACCCGCGACGGCTCCGAAGCGCACACCGGCACCTTGGCCGAACGGCTCGGGCTGTCACCCGGCACGGTCACCACGCTGGTTAAGCGGCTGGCCGACCGGGGGCTCGTAGACCACCGTCCGTACCAGGGCGTTCGGTTCACCGGCGATGGCCGGCGGGCCGCCGTGGCCGCGATTCGGGTTCACCGCATCGTCGAGCGTTTCCTCGCCGACATGCTCGGCTACGCCTGGAACGAGGCCGACGCACTGGCGGTGGCCTTCGAGCACGACCTGCCCGACGAGGTGATCGACCGGCTCTACGTGGCCCTGCACCGGCCGGAGACGTGCCCGCACGGGTTCCCGATCCCCCGGGCCGAGGCCGACGAGCTGCCCAACACGCCCGAGCTCTACGACCTCGAGCCCGGCGACGTGGCCGAGGTGGCGGTGTCGGGGTCGACCGACGCCGAGATCCTGTCGTTCCTCGGGACGCTGGGGGTCGTGCCCGGCGTGCAGGTGACGGTCGTCGAGAAGCACCCGTTCGACGGGCCGCTGGTGGTCGAGGTCGACGGGCAGACCCGCACCATCGGCGAGCGCGTCGCTCGTCAGGTGTACGTGACCAGGCGCATACCCGCCGACGAGGAGCGGCGGGTCAACGGCGCACGACCGGCAGACGGGCGCACGGCCGACGCCCGGTCAGCGGACAGCTAGCAACTCAGACGGGAGAGGGAAGTACGACGATGCTGTCGCTACTCGCCACCGAAGGCGGTTACCAGGAGTTCACCCTGCGAGGGGGTGAGTGGTTCGTCCTGATCGGCGCGGCCCTGACGGCGCTGCTGGCCATCGCCACGGGCTTCGTGCTCATGCGCCGCGTGCTGGAGGCGGACCAGGGCACGCCCCGGATGATCGAGATCGCCAAGGCCATCCAGGAAGGCGCGCTCGCCTACCTCAAGCGCCAGTTCCGCACGATCGGCTTCATCGTCGTGCCGCTGGCGGTGGTCGTGTTCCTCACCTCGGTGGCGGTCGAGAAGCCGAGCGGCGTCGAGGCTCTCTCGTTCGCCGAGTCGGGCGGCTGGCGCACCTTGGCCTTCCTCGCCGGCGGCGTCATGTCCGGGCTCACCGGGTTCATCGGCATGAGCCTGGCGGTGCGAGGCAACGTCCGCACCGCGGCCGCCGCCCGCACCGGCGAGATGGCCCCGGCCCTGCAGGTGGCGTTCCGCACCGGCGGCGTGTGCGGCATGTTCTGCGTGGGCCTGGGCCTGATCGGCGCCACCCTGATCATGATGGTGTTCCAGAACACCAGCTCGGCCATCCTGATCGGCTTCGGGTTCGGCGGCTCGCTGCTGGCCCTGTTCCTGCGG
>JBKPAA010000106.1:0-10994 GCA_046726215.1 Actinomycetota bacterium
GGCCTGCGTGACGGCGGCGGGCGCCCGCTGCTCCACCTGCACGGGCTGGGCGAACGGTCGCCGGCGGCCGTGCCCGACCACCTGACCGCCTGGCCCGGACCGGTGTGGGCCCTGGACTTCACCGGTCATGGCGCGTCCAGCCTGCCGGTGGGTGGCGGCTACTTCTGCGAGCTGCTCATGGCCGACGTCGACGCGGCGCTGGCGCAGCTCGGCCCGGCCACGCTCTACGGGCGGGGCCTCGGCGCCTACGTGGCGCTGCTCATCGCCGGCGCCCGACCCGAGCTCGTGCGTGGCGCCATCCTCGACGACGGACCGGGGCTCAGGGGAGGGGGCACCGAGCCCACGACGCCCTACGTGTTGCCCGAGCCACTGGAGACCCCCGGCCCGCCCGACCCCTACGCCCTGTTCGAGCTCAGCCACGACGTCCGTCCGGCGGACTACGCCACCGCCTACGCCCGCCTGGCGGCGACGCTGTCGGGCCTCGACGTGGCGCTGGCGGTCTGCGCCCGGGTGCGACCGCCGTGGCTGGCGGCCGTCGCCGCCGAGCCCGGGGTCCGCGAGGTCGATCAGGCCGGGGCGCTGGCGCTGTTCGCGGCTTCGTAGGGGGCGGTCGGCGCTCGCGTCGGTCAGGCGTCGCGGGCGGCCACGAAGCGAGCGAGGTCCACAAGCTCGGCGCGGGCCTGCGACGTGATGTCGGCGCGGTCGATGGCGTCGATGGCGCGCGCCGTCAGGCCGGCGATGAGCCGCTCGATCTCGTCGAGCGCACCGCTGTCCACCAGCAGCCGCTGGATCGCCGCCACGTCGCCGTCGGACAGCTCCCGCTGGCCCACCCGATCGAGCAGGTTGCTGCGCCCGTCGCCGGCCCGCTCGACGGCCGCCGCCAGGAGCGGTGTCGGCTTCCCCTCGCGCAGGTCCTGCCCTACCGGCTTGCCGGTCACCGCCGGATCGCCGAAGGCACCCAGCACGTCGTCGCGCAGCTGGAAGGCCTCGCCCAGCGGGTCGCCGTAGGCCGACAGCTGGCCCCGCAGGTCGTCGAGGCGCCCCGCGAGCGCCGCTCCCACGTGGAGCGGTCGTTCGATCGTGTACTTCCCCGACTTGTAGCGGGCGATGCGGTGGGCGATGACCCGGTCGCGATCGGCCCGGGCGGTGGCCAACAGGTCGAGGTACTGCCCCACGTTGAGCTCCAGGCGGAGCTCGTGCCAGACGGCGGCGGCGTCGGCCCCGACGTCGCCCAGCAGCATGTCGGCGTAGACGTGCGACAGGTCGCCGATGAGGATGGCGACGCCCTCGCCGTAGCGTCGGTCCTCACCCCGCCAGCCGGCCGATCGGTGCCGCCGCGCGAATGCGACATGGGTCGTCGAAGCGCCGCGGCGGGTGTCGGATCCGTCCATGACGTCGTCGTGCGCCAGGGCGAAGGCATGGAGCAGCTCGAACGCGGCGCCGGCGTCGACGATGCGGGGATCGTCCGGGTCGCCGCCGGCGCCCACGAACGCCCAGTAGCAGAACGCCGGTCGGAGGCGCTTGCCGCCGGCTTCGACCAGATGCCGTAAGGCCCGCAGCGGCGCCGCGACCGCCGGGTCGAGGGACTGCCAGCGCGTGATCTCGGCCTCGAACAGCCGCCCGAGTCGTTCGTCCACACGCGCCGCGACCGCGCGCAGGCCTGGCGGCGACGGGGCGGATGAGCGGGAGCGCATGGCCGGCCCCACGTTACGGCGCCCCCCGGCGGGCCGGGACATCGTGGTGAGGACCACACCGGGCCTCGCGCTGTCGCGGCTCAGGACCCCCGGTCGGCGTCGGCCGCGGGCTCGTCGCGGGCGGGGGCGGGCACATTCGCCGTCTCGGCCTCGAGCTCGGCCACCACCTGCTCGACGTCGAATCGCGCGCTGGCGATCCGATCGCGGCACAGGCGCAGCAACTCGGCGGCCCGACGCACGCGGCTGCCCAGCACGTCAACGTCGACCTCGTCGCCGTCCAGCTCGTCGAGGATCTCCTCCAGCTCGGCCAGCGCCTCGGCGTAGCCGATCTCCCGCTCAGTCATCGCCTGCCTCTCGCGCTTCGGTCACCGTGCTACGGACGTCGCCGTCGGCCAACGTCGTCGTGAGTGCGTCGCCCTCGGCCACGTCGGCGGCCGAGCGCAGAACCCGGCCACCCGGGTCGCGGGTGATCGACCAGCCCCGGGCGAGCGTGCGCGCCGGGTCGAGCGCGCGAACCTGCGCCTCGAGCCGGTCGAGGTCGCGGGCGGCCGCCGCCACGAGCCGCGGCGGGCGGTGCGACAGGCGCTGACTGACGGCCACGAGCGCCAGCTCCCGGCCCCGCAGGTGTCCGCGCGCACTCGAGGAGGTGCGGCCGGCCGAGCGCTCGACGAGCCGAGCGGCCCGGTCGAGTGCGCCGGTCGCAGCCCGCCGCACCCGCGGCGGGCGGGCGCCCAGATCGCGGTCGGCGGCGGCCAAGCCCTGGCGGGTCGCCACAGCCACGTGGCGTCCGCATGTGCTCAACCGCAGCGCCTCGGCCCGCAGTCGGCGCCGCACGGTCACCGCTACGTCCTGCCACACCTCGACAGTGCGTCGTTGGAAACCCCGGACGTCGTCGACGACCGCCTGGGCGCACGCCGTCGGCGTCTTGTACGCCCCGTGGGCCACCTCGTCCGCGATGGTGCGGTCGATGTCGTGGCCGATGCCCGTCAGCACCGGTACGTCGAGGTTGGCGATTGCCCGGGCGATGAGCTCGCTGTCGAACGCGGCCAGGTCGGTGGTCGCGCCCCCACCCCGCACCAGCAGCACGGCGTCGACGCCGCGGGCGGTTACGGCGCCCAGCCCCCACGCCACCGACCGTGCCGCGTTGAAGCCCTGCACGCGCACGTCGGCCCGGACCACCCGGAACCCGATGCCCGAACGCCGCAGCTCGTCGAGCACGTCGTGCTCGGCAGCGCTGCCGGCGCTGGTGACGAGCCCGAGCCGCAGCGGCACCGGCGGGGCCGGCAGCTCGGCTTGCCGGCCGAGCAGCCCCTCAGCGTCCAGCCGCCGGAGTAGCCGCTCGCGCTCGGCGGCCAGGCGGCCCAGCGTGAAGTCCGGATCGATGTCGGACATCTGCAGCTGCAGCCGCCCGCCCCGCGGCCAGTAACCCGGCCGCCCCCGGACCCGGACCTCGGTGCCGTCGACCATGCGCACGGCGTTGCCTCCTGCGCCCAGCCGGGCGTTGACCTGCCGCCGGGCGTCGTCGAACAGCACCACCGGCAGCGTTGCGAGCGGCGGCTTGGACAGGTCGCCGCCCGGCGCCGGCTCGATCAGGTCGAACCACACGATCCCACCGCGGCCGCGGTTGAGGTTGCGGATCACGCCCCGCACCCACACCTCCTCGGGGAATGCTCGCCGCAGGGCCACCGCCACCGCCTCGCCCACCTCGGCGACCGACAAGGTGCGCTGGTCGGGGTCGTCCCACAGGGTCTGAGGGATCGGGCGGGGCTTCGGCACAGCGCCGACGTTAGCGACCGGGTATGACGGGCTCGGTCGTCAGACCGAGGCCGCTAGGGGTGACGGTCGGGGTCGGGCCGGAGACAGTGTCGGCCGGAGGCCGACGCGGCCACGGGGCGGCGGTCCGGGTCGGGCCGGAGACAGTCGAGGCCGACCTGGCGTTAGGGTCGAGCCGGTGCACACCGAGATCGCCCCCGGGGTCCTGCAGATCGACACGCTGCTCGGAGGGTGGCAGCAGGTCACGGCCGGCTACCTGATGACCGGCGAGTCCCCGGTGCTGGTGGAGACCGGCAGCCAGACCTCGGTGCCCGCCCTGCTCGCCGGCCTGGGCGAGCTGGGGGTCGACGGGGGGGAGCTGGCCGGGGTGGCCGTGACGCACATCCACCTCGATCACGCCGGTGGTGTGGGCGACGTGGCCGCCGCCTTTCCCAACGCCACCATCTACGTCCACGAGAAGGGCGCCCGGCACCTCGTCGATCCCACCAAGCTGGTCAACAGCGCCGCCCTGGTCTACGGCGACCTGCTGGACTCGCTCTACGGCCGGCTCACGCCCACGCCGGCCGGCCGTGTGCACGTGCTGGCCGACGGCGAGCAGATCGGCGTGTCGTCCAACCGCACGCTGACCACCGTTGACTCGCCCGGCCACGCCAAGCACCACCTGGCGTTGCACGACTCCGACTCGGGGATCCTGTTCGCCGGCGACGCGGTGGGCGTGCGCCTGCCGGACATCGGCATCCTGCGGCCGGCCACACCGCCGCCCGACTTCGACCTCGACCAGGCGCTCACCTCGCTGCAGCGCTTCGCCGAACGCCGGCCGGCCGGCATCGCCCTCGCCCACTTCGGTCTGGTGCCCGACCCGCTCGAGATCCTTGACGAGGCTCAGGGCACGCTGCGCCGCTGGGCCGAGGTCGCCGAGCGGGCGTGGCGCGAGGGCCGCGACATCGCCGACGCACTGGCCGGGGCGTTCGGCGCCGAGCTCGAGGGCACCGACCCCGCCAAGCGCGAGAAGCTCGAGACCCTCAACGGGATCCACTCCAACGCCGCCGGCTTCCGCCGCTGGCTCGAAAAGCGGGCCGAGGCCGGCGCTTCCGGCGGCGCCCCGGGCAAGGCCACCCACCACCACTCAAGGAGCTCACATGCCTGAAGCCGTGATCGTCTCGACGGCCCGAAGCCCTGTCGGCCGCGCCATGAAAGGTTCGTTGGTCGAGTGCCGGCCCGACGACCTCGCCGCCACCGTCGTCAAGGCCGCGCTGGAGAAGGTGCCCCAGCTCGATCCCCGGTCGGTCGACGATCTCATGATGGGCTGCGGCCAGCCGGCCGGCGAGTCGGGCTTCAACGTCGCCCGCGTCACGGGCATCCTCGCCGGCATGCCGGACGTCCCCGGCGTGACCGTCAACCGCTACTGCTCGTCGTCGCTGCAGACGATCCGGATGGCGGCGCACGCCATCAAGGCGGGTGAGGGCGACGTGTTCGTCAGTGCCGGGGTCGAGACCGTGAGCCGGTTCCGCAACGGCATGGCCGACGACGGCCCGACGAACCCGGCCTTCGCCGACGCCCAGGCCCGCACCGCCGAGCGCGCCAACGGCGCCGATTCGTGGCAGCCGGCCCAAGGGTTGCCGGACATCTACATCGCCATGGGCCAGACCGCCGAGAACGTGCGGCTGGCCGAGAACGTGGGCCGCCGGGAGATGGACGAGTTCGCTGCGCTGTCGCAGCAGCGGGCCGTCGCCAACCAGGAGAACGGCTACTGGGAGGGTGAGATCACGCCCATCTCCACGCCGTCCGGCGCCGTCGTCAGCAGGGACGACGGCCCCCGCCCCGGCACCACCGTCGAGAAGCTGGCGGAGCTGAAGCCCGTGTTCCGGCCTGACGGGGAAGTGACGGCCGGCAACGCCTGCCCGCTCAACGACGGCGCCGCGGCCGTGATCGTCATGAGCGACGCCAAGGCCGCCGAGCTGGGGATCGAGCCGCTGGCCCGCATCGTCTCCTCGGGCGTCACGGCCCTAAACCCCGAAATCATGGGCCTCGGCCCGATCGAGGCGTCCCGTCAGGCGCTGGCCCGCACCGGCATGGCCATCGACGACATCGACCTGGTGGAGATCAACGAGGCGTTCGCGGCCCAGGTGATCCCCTCCGCCCGCCACCTGGGCATCCCGTGGGACAAGCTCAATGTCAAGGGCGGCGCGATCGCCCTCGGCCACCCATTCGGCATGACCGGCGCCCGCATCATGACCACCCTCATCCACGCCCTCCAGGACGAGGACAAGACCTTCGGCCTCGAGACCATGTGCGTCGGTGGCGGTCAGGGCATGGCGATGATCGTCGAGCGGCTGAATTAGGTCGTATCCAGGTCGAGGCGCCACGTCTGGCCGACGAGGTCGTGACCGAAGCTGTGGTGCCAGTCCTCGTCGACCAGCTGGAAGCGGGCCGCCTCGTAGATGCGGCGGGCCGACACCAGCACGTCGTTGGTCCACAGGTCCAGGCTCCGATACCCGGCGGCCCGGGCGAAGCGGATGCACTCCTCGACCAGCCGCGCCCCGATGCCGAGGCCGCGGAAGGCGGGATCGACCAACAGGATGCGCAGCTGCGCGGTCTCGTCGTCACGACGCACGCACAGCACACAGCCCACCGGTACCCCGTCCACCTCAGCGATCCAGGCGCGCTCGCGGGCGGGGTCGTGGTGCTCGCCGAAGTCGGCCACGATCCGGGCCACGAGCGCCTCGTAGCTCTGGTCCCAGCCATACTCGGCCGCGTAGACCTCGGCGTTTCGCCGCACCATCCAGCCCAGGTCGCCGGGCCCGGGCTCGCGCAGCAGATACGCCCGTGGGGGTTCGACGGCCCCGGGCGCCAGCGTGTCCTCGATCGTCGTCATCGCCGCCACCAGCCGCCGCCGGTCGGGCCCCGACAGGCCTCGGAGCATGTCGGCGGTCGCCTCGCTCGACCTCAGGTCGAGCGTGGCGAATTCGGCCCGTCCCCGATCGGTGAGCCGGATCACCTGGCGGCGGCGGTCGTCGGCGGACCGCTTCGCGGTGACCAGTCCGGCGTCCTTGAGCCGCCCGACGATGCGGGTGAGGTAGCCGGCGTCGAGGCGCAGCGCGCTGCGCAGGTCGGCAAGGTCGGTGGACTCGTCCTGGGCCAGCTCGAACAGGACCCGGGCTTCGGTCAGGGAGTAGGGCGTGTCGAGCAGCCCCGCCTGCAGCAGGCCGATCTGCTGCGTCCAGAACCGGTTGAAGGCGCGAACGGCGGGGACGTCGTCGCCGACATCGGCGACGGGGAGTGGGGCGGTGAGGGCCATCTCTGCCTCCTGCAAGTAAATACTTGACTCGGGCAAAGGTTAGCCGGGAGGCCAGCTAGGGCAAACCGGCGTGGGGCGCGTCGACCGTGGTCGTGAGCAGCACGGCCTCGCGGGTGGTGGCACGGTTGCTCTCGAAGAAGTCGGGTGCGGCGCAGGCCAGCAGAGTGCGTCCCTCGTCGCCGCCGAGCATGCAGGCGTAAACGCCGAGGTCCTCGGGGCCGGCGATCTCGTCCACGACGCCCTTGCCCTCGGCCACCCGCACCAGTCGGTTGCCCAGGGCGTCCGCGGCCCAGATGCAGCCGTCGGCGTCGAGGGCGCAGCCGTCGGGCGCCACGTCGGCGATCGTGGCCCACACCCACCGGTCCGTCAGCGAGCCGTCCTCTCCGATGGTGAACGCGGTGTAGCGGCCACCCATGGTCTCGCCCACGACCAGCGTCGACCCGTCGGGCGTGATGACCGAGCCGTTGGGGAATGCGACGTCCTCGGCCGCCCTTGCCACGGAACCGTCGGGGGCTATGTGGACGATGGTCGCCCCGCAGGGCGGGGCCCCGGCCATCAGGTCGAACCCGAAGTTGCCGACGTAGGCGTGGCCGCGGGCGTCGACCACGATGTCGTTGGCGTGGCCGCCACAGTGATCGCTGATGTCGGCGTGGGTGGTGACGGAGCCGTCCGGCCAGCGCCGCAGCACGCGCCGATCCTTCATCGACACCACCAACAGCGAGCCATCGGGCATCCAGCCGAGGCCCGAAGGCTGCGCCTCCACGGTGAGGATCTCCTCCTGGGTGCCGTCAGGGGCGATGGCGAACACGGTCCGCCGGTAGAAGTCGGACACCCACCAGCGGCCGTCGCGCCAGCGCGGCCCTTCGAAGAACCCGCCTCCCTCGGCCAGCGTTGCGAACGACCGGTCGCTCATGCGCTCGGACCGTAGTCCGGTTGTCGTCAGCCGGCGCCATAGACGGGCGCCGGTACGGGCGACTTGGCCAGCAGCTCGTCGACGACAGGGCCCAGCTCGGCCGGGTCCCAGCGCGCCCCCTTGTCGACCGGTCTGCCGTGTTGCCAACCGTCGGCCACCGACACCTTGCCCCCCTCGACCTCGAACAGCCGGCCGGTCACGTGCGCCGACTGCGACGAACCCAGCCATACGACCACCGGTGCCACGTTCTCGGGCGCCATGGCGTCGAACGCCGTGGGATCGTCCGGAGCCGCCATCATGTCGGCGAACACGGTCTCGGTCATGCGTGTGCGCGCCGAGGGGGCGATGGCGTTGGCGGTCACGCCGTAGCGCGCCAACTCGGCGGCCTGGACGAGCGTGAGCGCGGCGATCCCGGCCTTGGCGGCGCTGTACGCCGCCTGGCCCACCGAGCCGAGGAGGCCGGCGCCCGACGACGTGTTGACGATGCGGGCATCGACTGCGTCGCCCGCCTTGGCGCGCTCCCGCCAGTGCTCGGCCGCGAAACGGGAGACGGCGAAGTGGCCCTTGAGGTGGACGCGGACCACCGCGTCCCACTCGTCCTCGCCGCAGGACACGAACATGCGGTCACGCACGAACCCGGCGTTGTTGACCACGACGTCGAGCCGGCCGAACGCGTCGAGGGCGGTGCGGACGAGCCGCTGTGCGCCCTGCCAGTCGGCCACGTCGTCACCGTTCACCGCCGCCTCGCCGCCGGTGCCGCGCCGGATCTCGTCGGCCACCGCCCCGATCGCGCTGGGCGAGCCGCCGGTGCCGTCGAGCTCGGCGCCGATGTCGTTGACGACGACCTTGGCGCCCTGGCGGGCGAACTCGAGCGCGTGCGCGCGGCCGATGCCCCGGGCCGCACCGGTCACGATGACGACCCGACCCTCGCAGATGCCCGTCATGCCGGCATCGTGGCACACGACCGGACAAGCGGCTCCACAGGGTGTCAGAGCACGAACCCTGGGCCGAAGTGGTCGACGCGCGCCAACACCCCGACCGCGATGACGGCGACGCGAGCGGGAATGGACCCGAAATACGTCGGGACCGTAACCGTGATTGGAGTGACGTTTACGACCTCGATCGCGACAGGGATGGCGTGGGTTGCGAGTAGCGCGGGTGCCACGTGTGTGGTGGGCAGGTGCGCCACAGCCATCGGCCGAGTCTGATTCCTGTTAGCCGGACCGTGCCGTGAGTGCCGCCCCCGGTCGACGGGGTCGGAGGTGGAGCCACGGCATGACCTGTCCTTTTGTGTCGGCTGGCGGCTGCTTGACCGGTGCAAGGCGAAGGAAGGCGGCTCATCCTGACGCCTCCGACTTGCTCGCCTTTCGGCCGTGGGGCCGCCGTCACCATTGCGATCCCGTCTGCATTTTGGTACAAGCCAACCGGACGGGAGGGCAGCCATGTTCATCACCAGGGGCGGAGGCATGGTCGCCATGGTTGCGGCCAGCGTGGCGATTGTTGCGGGCATCGGCACGTGGGAGCGATTGGCATGAGTGAGCAACCGCCGCAGCAGCCGCCGCCATTCCCTCCTCCTCCGGAGCAGGAACAGCAGCCGTGGCCGCAGCCGCCATACGCGCAGCAGCCGCCTGATTCCCAGCAGGCGCCGCCTTACCCCCAGCAGCCGTACCCCCCGGCATACCAGCCTTACTACGCCAGCCGGCCGTGGAATGGGTTCGCCATCGCCTCGATGGTGCTCGGCATCGTTTGGGTGTGGTGGATCGGCTCGATCCTGGCGCTCATCTTCGGGTTCATCGCCCTTCGCCAAGTAAAGCGGTCGAACGGCTGGCAGCGAGGCAGGGGCATGGCGATCGCCGGGGTGGCCCTCGGCGCTGTGGGAATCGCCGCGTTGATAGCCTTCATCGTCCTCTTGGTCATCTACGACAAGGACGATTCGTACGGCGACAGTGCCAGCCTCGATCGGCTGTGGGACCGGTGCGCGGACGGCAGCATGGTCGCTTGCGATTCCCTGTTCCAGGAGAGTCCTGCGGGTTCGAGGTACGAGGAGTTCGGTGCGACGTGCGGCGACCGCGTCAGGGCCACTGACGAGTGGTGCGTAGATATCAACCCGTGAACTGACGCGATCGCGCCGCCTCCTGTCCTGCGGGTCGGGGGCGGCGGCGCGTCCGGGGCCGCGTTCTCGTAGCACCACCAGCAGCCGAGCGTCGCACTCGGATGGCCACAACACCGAAGGATTGAGCAGTTCAGACCGCCATTGCGAGGAACTCGTAGATGGCCGCGACGAGGCCGATGATGGCAACGATCACTGGAGCCTCCGGCTCGGGCGCGGCCCTTGCGGGTCAGACACCCGGGAGCATCACGGCACTCGCTCGAGCAGCACCAGCGGGATCTCGCGATCGGTGTTCGCCTGATAGTTGCCGTAGTTCTTGTACTTGGCGACGACCTGGGGCCACAGCCGGGCCCGCTCGTCGGGATCGGCGACACGCGCCCGCATCGGCCGCTTCGGCTCGCGCCCGACGGCCGCCTCGACGCCGGGGTTGTCGCGCAGGTTGAGGAACCACGCCGGGTGGTGATCGGCACCGCCACGGGAGGCGACCAACACGATTGCGTCGCCATCCCGCACCGGCGAGGTCAGGAGCACGGTGTGCGCTCGGCCGGTCTTTCGCCCCGTCGTGGTGAGCTCCACCACGGGCATGTTGGCCACGTCCCAGCCCAACCGCCCGCCGCTCACCTTCTGCATGGTCCGGTGGAAGGTGTTCATCCCCTTGAAGAACAGGTCGCTCGGCATGTCCGGGACAATACGCGCTGAACAAAATGGCACCGTGACCGTCAGCGGCGACGACCCGTTGCTCGAGGACTATCGGGCGCTCAACGATCCCGAACGAAGGCGCGAGGTGGAGCGAAGGGGCGGGTTCTTCGTGGTGGAGGGGGTCCTGGCCCTGGAGGCGCTGCTGGATTCGCCGTACCGCGTCCGCTCGGTGCTGACCGCCGGGCGCAAAGCGGCGCGGGTGCGGGCCATCGTGGATGACCGGGCGCCGGTGGTGGTGCGCTCCGACGACGAGGTCGAAGCGATCGCGGGCTTCGCCTTCCACCGCGGCGTGCTGGCGGCCGCCGATCGCCGGGCGCTGCCGGAGCCCGCCGAGGTTCTGTCGGGCGCCGGCCTGGTGGCGGTGGCCGAGGGCCTGACCGACCACGAGAACGTCGGGGCGTTGTTCCGCAACGCGGTGGCCTTCGCCGTGGACGCCGTCTTGCTCGATCCCACGACCGCCGATCCGCTGTACCGGCGGAGCGTGCGTGTCTCGCTGGGCCACGTGCT
>JBKPAA010000107.1:0-32306 GCA_046726215.1 Actinomycetota bacterium
CCCCGGGCCCGTGCCTGCGATGGCGGCGGGGTCGAGGTTGTTCTCGGAGATCAGGCGCCTCACGACGGGTGACAGCAGCCGCCCGTTGCTGGCGGGCGCGCCCTCGGCCGCGGGCGCGGCCGGCGCGGCCGCGGGAGCCGCGGGTGCCTCGGCACCCGGTGCCGCGGGCGTGGCCGGGGCGGACGCGGGAGCCGCCGGCGCCTCGGGCGGTTCCTGGCGCGGTTCTGGTTGCTCGGCAACCGATTCGGCGCCAGGAACCGGCTCCGCCTCGGGCTCGGCGGGCGCCTCCTGCTCGGCCGGTTGCTCGGGCTCGGCCGGTTGCTCGGGCTCGGCCGGTTGCTCAGCCGGCGCCTCTGCCTGCTGCTCGGCCGGCGCCTCGGCGGGGGCTTGCTCGGCGGCCGGAGCCGACGCCGCGGCCTCGCCGGCGGGGGCGTCGCCGATGCGAGCCAGCACGACGCCGACGTCGACGGTCTCGCCCTCGGGCACCAGGATCTCGGACAGCACCCCGCTCACCGGCGACGGCACCTCGGAGTCGACCTTGTCGGTCGACACCTCGAACAGCGGCTCGTCCTCGGCGACCTGCTCGCCGACCTGCTTGAACCACTTGGTGATCGTGCCCTCGGTGACCGTCTCACCGAGTTGGGGCATCTGGATGTCGGCCATCGGGTCCTCTCGATTCAGTGAAGCCGGCGGCCGGTCATGTCGAGCACGGTGTCGCCGAACGCCTCGGACAGGGTGGGGTGCGGCTGGATGAACTGGGCCACCTCGTCGATCGTGGCTTCCCAGTTGACGGCCAGATAACCCTGGCCCAGCTGCTCGGTCACCCAGGGCCCGACCATGTGCACGCCGAGGATCTGGCCTGCGCGCCCGTCGGGGCCCTTGGCGGCGATGATCTTCACCAGGCCCTCCGTGTCGCCGATGATCTTGGCCCGGCTGTTGGCGCTGTAGCGGTGCTTGGTGGCGACGACATCGAACCCGGCCTCCTTGGCCGAGTCCTCGGTGTGGCCGGCGAAGGCCACCTCGGGCTGGCAGTAGATGCCCCACGGCACCCGGCCGTAGTCGATGGGCACCGCCGGCTCGCCCAGGATGTCGGTGATGGCGACGATCGCCTCCGCGAAGCCGACGTGCGCCAGCTGGGGGGTGTCGATGCAGTCGCCGATCGACCACACCCCCTGCTCGCCCGTGCGGCACAGCTCGTCGACCACGACGAAGCCCCGCTCGTCGATCTGCACACCGGTCCCGTCGAGGCCGAGATCGCCGGTGGCGGGCTTGCGGCCCACGGACACCACGACCACGTCGGTCTTGATCGGATCGCTGCCCTCGACGTTCACCACCGTGCCGCCGTCCGACGGCTCGTGGCCGGTCACCTTCACCCCGGTGCGGACCTCGATCCCCCGCTTCTTGAACGACCGCTCGACGACCTGGGCGGCGTCCTTGTCGACGCCCGGCAGGATCTTGGGCAACAGCTCGAGCACCGTCACCTGGCTGCCCATGTCGGACAGCATGGAGGCGAACTCGCAGCCGATCGCCCCGCCGCCGATAATCACTGCGGTGCCGGGCACCTCGGGGATCGACAGCACCTCGTCGGACGTCATGACGATCTTGCCGTCGACGTCGAAGCCGGGGATCGTACGGACCTCGGACCCGGCGGCGATGATCACGGCGTCGCCGCTGACCTCCACCAAGTCCTCCGCTCCCTCGGCCGCTCGGGCCGGGCCCGACTCACCGCCCGAGATCGTCACCCGGCGCCCGGCGTGCAGGCGGCCGTGGCCGTCGTAGATCGTGACCTTCCGGCCCTTGAGCAACGTGGTTACGCCGCCCACCAGCTCGTCGACGACCGCCTGCTTGCGCTGCATGGTCACCGACCAGTCGACCTGGGCCTCGCCGGCGTTGATGCCGAACGACGCCGCCTCCCGCACGGTGCGGTAGACGTGGGCGGTCTCGAGCAGCTCCTTGGCCGGGATGCAGCCCACGTTGAGGCAGGTGCCGCCGATCCAGCGCTGCTCGACCAGGGCCATGTTGAGCCCGGCGCTGGCACCGTACAGGGCGGCCGCGTACCCGCCGGGACCGCCGCCTATGACGACGACATCGAAGTGATCGGCCGTGGGAACCACCTCCAGGATCGAGTGGTGGGCCGTACGCCGTGACTCTACCGGCACGGTCCTGCCCGGTGACCGGGTGCAGCGGGGCGGTCCTAGAGCACGAGGGCCAGCTGGATGGCGAAGGCCACCAGGATGGCGAGGCCGCACAGGAGGGCCGCGACGATCAGGCGTCGGGTGCTCATTCCGGGCCCCACGCTAGGCCCACCACGAACTTGCGGCGGATGACGACGCGATGGCGTCCGCAAGCGCCGCAAGTTCGGAGGCCCGGGCCTCACGGCTCGCGGGCTACGGTGCGCGCCGCATGCCCGCGCCCGCCAAACTCACGGACGCCTACGCACGCCGACTCGAAGACCTGCTGGCCGAGCTGGGCACGAGGCACGGGGTCCCCGGTGCCGTGTGTGGAGTGCTGTCGGGAGACGACACGACCGTCGCCACCTGGGGCGTCGCCAACGCGGCCACGGGCGTGGAGGTCACCCCCGACACGCTCTTCCAGCTCGGCTCGCTCAGCAAGCTGTACACCACGACCCTGCTGCTGCAGGCCCAAGCCGCGGAACTGGTGTCGCTCGACGAGCCGGTGCGGGCCCAGCTCCAGGAGTTCTCGGTGGCCGACCCCGGTGCCACCATCGAGATCACCCTCCGTCACCTCGTCACCCACACGAGCGGCATCGAGGGCGACCACCTGGTCGACACGGGCTGGAACGACGACGCGCTGCAGCGCTACGTGGCCACCCTCGCCGGGCTCGGTCAGATCCACCCCCCGGATGAGACCTACAGCTTCTGCAACACGGGGTTCGGGGTGGCCGGTCGCCTGCTCGAGGTGGCCACCGGCGATCATTTCGACCGCGTGCTGCGGCGCCGGCTGGCGCACCCGCTCGGCTGCCGTGCCACGCTCACGCTGCCCCAGCACGCGCTGCTGCACCGGGTGGCCGCCGGTCACGTCCATGCCCCCGGCGGGCCCGCGGCCCGCCAACAGCGCTGGTCGCTGGCGCGGTCCAACGGCCCGATGGGCGGGGTGATGGCGCCCGCCGCCGACCTGCTCGCGTTCGCCCGCCTGCATCTCGAGGGAGGACGGTCCGCCGACGGCGCCGACCTGCTGGCCCCGGCGGCGGTTGCCGCCATGCAGGAACCACAGGTGGAGTCGTCACTTCCGGGCGAGGAGCAGGCGCTGGGCTGGACAGTGCGCCGCTGGGGCCCGCTCACCTGCCTGGGCCAGGACGCCGACACCATCGGCCAGCGGGCATTCCTGCGGGTTGTGCCGCAGCGACGCTTCGCCCTCTGCTTCCTAACCAACAGCCCGCCGGGGGCGGCGATGGCCCGAGAGCTGATCCCCCGGGTGGCGGCGGATCTGCTCGAGGTCGACGTGTCACCCTTGCCTCCCCCGGCATCGGGAACGGCGGCGTTGGATCCAGAGAGGCTCCGCGGCAGCTACGAGCGGTTGCACCAACGGGTGGACGTAATCGTCGATCCCGAGACCCACGCCCTCGTCGCCACCACGGAGCCATCCGGAGTGCTCCGTGCCCTCGGCATCGAGCCCATGCGCCTCGAGCTGCGACCGCTGGATCCCGGGGCGGGCACCTTCGTGACCCGCGACCCCCGGACCGACGTCGACGAGGTGGTCGTGTTCGCCTGGTCGGGCGACGCCGACGCGTCCGGCATCTACGTCGACGGCCGCCTCCACCGCCGCCTCGGCTGATCGGCGGCCTTCACACCCCGGTGAGGATGGCCTGGACCTCGGCGATGCTGTCCGCGGTCACCAGCACGAGCACCTCGTCGCCCGGCAGCAGCCGCGTGTCGCCCCTGGGAACCACCACGCGGTCGTTGCGCAGCACCGCCACCACCGTCGAGTCCCGGGGAAAGTCCAGCGACACGACCTCGCGGTTGGCCGCCGGGCTCTCGCTGGCCAACGTCACCTCGATCAGGCTGGCCCGCCCACCCTCGAACGACAGCAGGCGAACCAGCGAGCCGACGCTCACCGCCTCCTCCACCAGCGCCGTCAGCAGATGCGGGGTCGAGACCGCCACGTCGACCCCCCAGTTCTCGTTGAACAGCCATTCGTTCTTGGGGTTGTTGACCCTCGCCACGACCCGCGGAACCGCGAACTCCTGCTTGGCCAGCAAGCTGGTGACCAGGTTGTCCTCGTCGTCCCCGGTGACGGCGGCCACCACATCGGCGTCGGTGAGCCCGATGCTCCGGAGGCTCTCGACCTCGCACGCATCCGCCACGTGCCAAGTGGCCCCGGCCGGGTAGCCGGTCGAGCGCATCCGGGTGACGCGGTCTCCGTCCTGCTCGATGATGTGCACCTCGTGGCCCGCGTGCTGGAGCTCGTCGGCGATGAAGGTGCCGACGGCGCCGCCCCCGGCGATGACGACCTTCACTTGTGGACGCTCCGGCTGCTCTCCGCCCCGCCCAGGTGCTCGTCGACCTCGGACACGTGGCCGATGGCGACGGCGAGATAGACCGTGTCGCCGTCCTGCGTGACGAGGTCGGGTGTGGCGACTTGGGCGGTCCCCATGCGGGCCACCGCGACGGCCCGAGCTACCCCCGGGATCTCGACCTCGCTCAGCGGGCGGCCGGCCCAACTGGCGGCGACCTCGCGCTCCACCAGTACGACCCCGGCGCTGGGGTCGATCCATTCGCTCTCCTCGGCCTCGGGGATGAGCCGGCGCACCACCCGGTCGATGGTCCATTGCACGGTGGCGATCGTGGGGATCCCCAGGCGCTCGTAGATGACCGCGCGCCGCGGGTCGTAGATGCGGGCCACGACCCGCTCGATGCCGAACGTCTCGCGGGCCACGCGGGCTGTGAGGATGTTGGAGTTGTCGCCGCTGGTCACGGCCGCCACCGCGTCGGCGTCGTGGATCCCCGCCTCCTCCAGCCGGTCCCGATCGAAGCCGACGCCGACGACCTGCTTGCCTGCGAAGCCGCTGTGGAGCCGCCGAAACGCCCGGGGATCCTTGTCGACGACGGCGACCGAGTGGCCCTTGTCCTCGATGATCCGGGCGAGTCCCGAGCCGACCCGCCCGCAGCCCACGATCACCACGTGCATGGCCGGCGAAACTACTGCACTGCCCCGAGAACTCCCCCAATGACCCGCTGGCGTCCGCGGGGCGGGAGCACCCCTTGCGCAACTATGGGCTTGTAAGGCATGCTTACCAGTCCATGCGTAGGCCGGTTTCTGAGCTGGAGCAGGAGGGCACGACGGCCCCATGATCGTCTGCCACTGCCAGGTCGTCTCCGACAAGACGATCCGAGCCGCGATCGAGTCCGGTGCCCGGACGGTTGGTGACGTGGCCCGGCGCTGCGGCGCCGGCACCGGCCCCCGCTGCGGCGCCTGCCGCCCGACGATCGAGGCGCTCCTCGCGCTGCACCCGGTGTTCGCGGACGCCGCGCCCGCGCCGCCGGCCGCATAGCTGGTCCCCAGGCACTCCGGCGAGGGTCCACTAGCCTCCCGGGCTGTCGTCGCCGTCCGGAGGCACACCCGCATGAATGCGCCCCCCGAGATCATCGAGCTGCTCAACGACGTGCTCACCGCCGAGCTCACGGCCGTGAGCCAGTACTTCGGGCACGCCCGGATGCAGGCCAATTGGGGCTACCGCCGACTGGCCGAGCACGCGGACAGCGAGTCGATGGACGAGATGCGCCACGCCGACGAGCTCATCCAGCGCATCCTCTACCTCGAGGGCATTCCTAACCTGCAGCGCCTCGGCTCGGTGCGGCTGGGGGAGGACCCGGTGGAGCAGCTCCGCCTCGACCTCGAGCTCGAACGCGCCGCGGTAGCCCGCTTCAACCGGGGCATCGCGCTGGCCGTCGAGCACGGCGACAACGGCACCCGTCACCTGCTGGAGGAGATGCTCACGTCCGAGGAGGACCACGTCGACTGGCTGGAGACCCAGCTCGGCCTGGTCGAGTCGCTGGGCGAGCAGCTCTTCCTCAGCGAGCAGCTACACGCCTGAGCGATCGCGCAACAGGTCGCGGATCTCGGTCAGCAGGGCGGCCTCGTCGGACAGCTCGGGCTCGGGCTCCTCGCCGCGGCGCCGACGCTCGTTGAGCACGTTGATGGGCTTCACGATGAAGAAGAAGACCGCGGCGGCGATCAGCACGAACTGGAGGATCGCGTTGATCACCTCGCCGTACTCGAAGGTGCTGCCGTTGATCGCGAAGTCGAGGTCGCTGAAGTCCGTGCCGCCGATCATGCCGATCAGCGGCGTGATCAGCCCCGAAACGATGGCGTTGACGACCCCGGTGAAGGCGAGGCCGATGACGACGGCGACGGCCAGATCGATGACATTGCCGCGCGTGATGAAGTCCCTGAACTCCTTGTAGACGTCCGTCACCGCTCGTCCTCCGGGTTGGGTGGCTGCTGAATCGACGCCGTACCGTACCGAGCCACCGACGCCCAGGGAGGGGTCAGTGGAGGTCGCGATCACGGGCGCCAGTGGGCTGATCGGATCCGCACTGGCCCGGTCCCTGTGGGACGACGGACATACGGTGCGGCAGCTGGTCCGCCGCCCATCGAGCGAGCCAACCGCCATTCGCTGGGATCCCGCCGCCGGGACCATCGACGCCGACCGCCTCGAAGGCATGGACGCGGTCGTCCACCTGGCAGGGGCCGGTATTGGCGACAAGCGCTGGTCACCCCAGCGCAAGCGCGAGATCCGAGGGAGCCGGACGGGGGGCACCGACCTCCTGGCCCGCACCTTGGCCGGGCTGTCCCGCCGGCCCGCGGTGTTCGTCTCCGCCTCGGCCGTCGGCTACTACGGGGATCGCGGCGACGAGGAGCTCACCGAGGCGAGCGGCCCCGGCGACGGCTTCCTGGCCGGCGTCGTCCAGGCCTGGGAGGCGGCCGCCCAGCCGGCCGTGGACGCCGGCGTCCGCACCGTGTTCCTCCGCAGCGGCCTGGTCCTGGCTGGAGACGGCGGGATCCTGCCCCGGCTGGTGTCGCTGTTCCGGTTCTTCGTCGGCGGAAGGCTGGGCTCCGGCCGCCAGTGGATGAGCTGGGTGTCGATCGACGACGAGGTGCGCGTCATCCGGTTCCTCTTCGACCGCGAGGATCTGTCGGGGCCCGTGAACGTGACCGGCCCGTCCCCGATCACCAATGCGCAGTTCACCAAGGCGTTGGGGGCGGCGCTGCACCGTCCCACCGTCGTGCCCGTGCCGCCGTTCGGGCCCCGCCTGGTCCTCGGGCGGGAGATGGCCGACGAGCTCTTGTTCGTCAGCCAGCGGGCCGTGCCCGGCGCGCTCACCGCTGCCGGATACGACTTCGCCCACCCCGACCTGCCGACAGCCCTGCGGGCGGTGCTTGGCTAGTGGGCCGTCCGGGCGTGGCGGCATTCGACTTCGACGGGACCCTGACCCGGCGCGACACCCTGCTCCCGTTCCTCCGGCGGAGCTGCGGGAACTGGTCGATCGGTCGGGCCTCCGCGATCGCCGCACGGCGGGCCCGCGCACGCGACGCCTTCAAGGTGGCACTGGTCGGCGAGCTGTTCCGCGGCTGGTCGGCCCAGCGGCTCGACTCTCTCGGGCGGGCGTACGTGCCCGCGCTCCTCGCCGCACTCCGTCCCGAGTCCAAGCAGCGCTTGGAATGGCACCGACGGCGCGGGCACGCCGTCGTGATCGTCTCCGCCTCGCTCGGCGCCTACCTCCGGCCGCTCGCCGAGAAGCTCGAGCTCGACGGTGCCCTGGCGGTGGAGCTGGTGGCGGACGCCTCGGGCACGCTCACCGGGGGGGTGGTGGGTGGCCTCAACACTCGGGGCCCCGAGAAGGTGGCCCGACTGATGGCCTGGCTCGACTCCCGGTTCGGTCCCGGCGCCGACGTCGAGCTCTGGGCCTACGGTGACTCGTCGGGGGACGACGAGCTGCTGGCGATCGCCGACCACCCCACCTGGATCGCCCGCCGGGCGCGCGGACCGAGCGGAGCCGGCCGACCTCCGGCGGTCACTTCGGCTGCATCCGTACGCCGCCGTCGACCCTGATGACCTCGGCGTTCATGTAGCTGTTGGAGACCAGCTCGACGGCCATGCTGGCGAACTCGTCGGCCGTGCCGAGGCGGTCGGGGAACAGGACGTCGCGCTTGAGCCGCTCCTTGAACTGTTCGCTGGCCTCGCCCTCGCCGTAGATGGGGGTGTCGATGAGCCCGGGGGCGATGCAGTTGAGCCGGATGCCGACCACCGACAGGTCGCGGGCGACGGGCAGGGTGATGCCGACGACGCCGCCCTTGGAGGCCGAGTAGCTGGCCTGGCCGATCTGGCCGTCGAAGGCGGCCACCGACGCCACGGTGACGATGGCGCCCCGCTCGCCGTCGGCCAGCGGCTCGGTCTGCGACATCGCGGTGGCCGCCACGCGGATGCAGTCGAACGTTCCGATCAGGTTGATGTCGACGATCCTGCGGAAGAGGCCGAGATCGTGTGCCGACTCGTAGCGGCCGTCCTTGCCGATCGTGCGGGTCGCGGCGCCGGTTCCGGCGGCGGTGACCAACGCCCGCAGTGGCCCGAGCTCCCTGGCGGCGTCCACGGCGGCGACGACCTGGTCGGTCTGGGTGACGTCGCAGGCGACGAACAGGCCGTCGATCTCCTTGGCGAGGCGGTCGCCCTTGTCCTGCTGGCGATCGAGGTCGGCGATGACCACGGTGGCGCCGCGGCCGGCGAGCGCCCGTCCGGTGGCGGCGCCGAGCCCCGAGGCCCCGCCGGTGACGATGGCAGAGATCCCGTTCAAGTCCATGCGAGGACCTTATTGACTGCCCGGTCAAGCGGGCGAACCGTGCCCGATCAGGAACGGGCGTCACCCCCGAAGTAGCGCTCCGCCAGCGCCCAGGCGTCCCGGCCGCAGAGGGACCCCAGCCTGCGGCCCTCGAAATCGTCGGCCGGGATGTGGATGCCACCGAAGATCCGCGAGATCCCCGCCTGGTCGGCGGCGTCGAAGTAGGTGGCCCACTGCAGGGTCACGTCGCGGCTCGGGCCGGCCTCGGTGACGAGCTCGCCCGCCGGGACCGTCCAGTGCGAGATGCCGCCGGGGAAGTAGGGGTCACCGGTGAACGCCGCCATGACCTCGGCGGCGGCACGGCTGAACGTGCTGTGGCCCGACACGTAGCCCGCGAATGCCGGGGTAACGAACGTGGGCCGCTGGTAAGGGACCCAGTCGACGGCCCGAATCCAGCCGACCCCACTCGCCTGCGACGGCGTGTCGGGGTTGCCCTGCCATGCCTTGATGGCCACCTCCCCCACGTGGTCCGCCAGGTGCTCGTGACGCTGGCCGGGGGCGCTCGACTCCGGGGTGACCACCTCGATCAGCCCGTCGACGAGGGGCAGGCCGTCGGGGTCATAGGCCGGACCGGTGGGATCGCTGGACTGGCCCTTGCCGCCCATGTACCGGATCATCGAGATCGGCCGGGCCGAGTCGTAGTGGCCCTTCACCCCCCAGGCCGCAACGGCGGCGTCGTGGACGGCACCGTTGAGGGCGAAGTACAGCTTGACGTCCCACTCCAGTCGGTCGACCGCGGCGCCCTCCCCACCGATGCGCAGCTCGAGCCCCGGTGTGTCCGACACCTCGTTGGCGATCGTGTTCCAGTGGCCGGGTGGCGTCTCCGAGTCGGGCCCATCGGCCCAGAACTCCGCCAGCGCGCGGGCAAAGTCGCCGCGGAGCACCTCGTTGGGCGCATAGGGCTCACCCGTCGCGGGGTTGACGTCGAAGCCGTGACCGTCGTTGGTGCCGAGCGGGTTGTCGCCGATCACAGCGGGGCTGATGTCGATGGTCGTGCCATCGCCCGGGTCGAGGTAGCTGCTGTCGCGGACCACGTCGACCGCCGACTCCTTGAAGGCGTCGGCGCTCGTCGGATCGTCGCCGAGGTGCGGCGGGGGTCCCGGGTCTACCGGCAGGCCGTCGGCCGCGCCGGACCCCGGGAGCGCGAACGCCTTCACGTGACCCCATTGCGAGCCCACGAACCGCTGGACGTTCCCGGGGATCGGCAGGCCGTTCTGGGCCACGATCCGGGCGAGCGCGAGGGGCTGCCACCGGTTCGGGTCGCGCATCTGGGCGCCGGGATCCGCCACCACCAGGGGCCGGTTCACCGGCCGGTAGTCGGTGTCGATGTAGCGACGCTCCTCGAGCGATCCGTCCGAATGCGTGCGCTCGATCACCGTCTGGGCGATGCGGTTGCCCAGGGCGGCCGGCGAGTCGCCCTCGGTGTTCGTGTAGTCGATGCGGTAGCAGAGCGACTCCATCTTCTCGACCAGCTCGCCGAAGGTCGCCTCGAGCCCGGCCGCGAGCGAGTAGCGGTGGAGCAGGATGCGGTAGGCGGCGAAGCTGATCGCCGCGTCCCGGGCGGCATCCACGTCGTCGGCCTCGAGCTTCTCGTCGACGAAGTAGCCGTCGGCGTCGGGGTCGTACGCCGCCCACGCGTCCCACATGGCGGCCGAGGTGTGGAACAGGTTCCGGGCGTGGACCGTCGGCGCCGGCACGTCGCGACGTATGGCGTCGAGCAGCGCCTCGTCCCACACCCTGGCCACCGAGCGGCCGTGCCTGTCGGCCGGCTTGCAGCCATCGATCATGTAGGCGCTCGAGGACCCGGACGATCCCGACGAGCCCGAGGTGCAGCTCGAGAGCCCGAGGACGGCAACGGCCAGAACGACGGCCGGCCATCGGGCGCCGACCGCGCTCATCCGGGTGGCTCCACGACCACGACCCGGTTGGCCGCGACGTCGTCGAGGGTCGTCACGTCGCCGCCGGGCCACCTGACCACCAGCTTCGACACCTCGGCGGAGTCGCCCAGCCCGAAGTGGGCGCGGGGATCCTCGGACGACAGGTAGCTGCTGCCTGCCTGTAGCTCGCGCGTCAGCTCGCGGCCGTCGGCCAGCGACACGCTGATCATGGCGCCCGGGAAGAACCCGTCGAGGGCCACCTCGAGCCAGTTGCCCGCCGCCCGGTTCTCGAGCAGAACGAGCGGGCCGCCGATCGTGCCCACCGCGACGTCGAGATCGCCGTCGTTGTCGAAGTCGGCGGTCGCCGAGCCCCGGGCCAGCAGGGGTCCGACGTCGGCGAGCCCGGCCGCGGCCCCGACGTCCTCGTAGGTCGCCATCGATCCCTGCGCCTCCTGGCTGCCGAACACCTGCACCGGCTCAGCGTCGCCGGCGAGGTCGGTCACCGGTATGTCGCCGTTGGCGACGACGAGGTCGAGATCGGTGTCGAGATCGAGGTCACCCCAGGACACGCCCCAACCGGTGGCGGCGCCCAGGTCGATCCCCAGGTCGTCCCGCACGTCCGCGAAGGAGGGGTCGACCTTGTCGGACACCTCGCCGTGGAACACGCCGTGGACCTGGCCGCGTGCGTTGGTCACGAACAGGTCCTCGCGGCCGTCGGCGTCGTAGTCGGCAGCGGCCACGCCCATGCCGGCGCCGGGGTCGGCGACCCCGGCCTTGCCGGCCAGCTCCTCGAACCGGAAGCCGAGACCGTCCGGGTCGGCCCTGGCGCCGCCGGGCCACGGCACGTTGTCGTACAGGCGGTCGGGCTTGGTGTCGTTGGCGACGTACAGGTCGAGGTCACCGTCGCCATCGGGATCGGAGAAGAGCGCGCCGAGCCCGTACTCGAAGTTGGCCACCTCGAGCCCGGCCTCCATGCCCACCTCGCGGAAGCTGACCCGCCCGCCGCGGGCGCGTCCCTGGTTGAGGTAGAGCAGGTCGCGGACGCCCGTGTAGGTGTTGGGGAACCCCTGCGTGGCTCCGGTGATCGGGCTGCCCACGTTGGCGTAACCGGCGACGAACAGGTCGGGCCAGCCGTTGCCGTCGACGTCGCCGACGGCGGCCCCCGCGTACCAGCCGATCGCCGAGGCCGCAGCCTCCTCGGCCCCCTCCGTGAAGGTGCCGTCGCCCTCGTTCCAGAGCAGTGCGCCCGCCTCGGCACCGGTCACGTAAAGGTCGGTGTGGCCGTCGAGGTCGAAGTCCGCCGCCACGCAGCCGTTCCCCTGCATGGCGACGTCGGCTCCGGAGCCGTCGCTGACATCGACGAACTCGCCCTCCACGTTGTGGAACAGCGCGCTCCGCGGGAGGCCGCCCGCCTCCTCCCAACGGCCGGCCTCCCGTTCGGCGTAGGAGTTGACGGCGAAGAGGTCGAGCCAGCCGTCGCCGTCGTAGTCGAGCCAGCACACCCCCGCCCCCTGCGTCGCCGCAGGCTCGGGCGTCACACCCCAGTGGAACGCCCCGTGCCGGAAGTCGAGCCCCACCTCGGCCGCCACGTCGACGAGCTCGATCCGCGTGGGGCCGGGGCGTGAGTCCGCCGTGGCGGCCGCCGAGGGGCGGGTCGTGGGGCGGCTCGACGCATCGTCGCCGCGACCCGACGGGTCCGCCGAGCAGGCGGCGAGGAGCAGCCCGGCCGCGACGGCCGCGACCGCCGCGACCGCGCCTTGCGGTGCGCTCACACCACGCCGCGCGCCGCCCGGCGGCGCTTCGACAGGGCGTCGACGAGCACCGCGGCAAGCAAGACCAGGCCGGTTATGACGGACTTGGTGCCGTTGGCCAGGTTGAGGAGGCCCATGCCGTTGTCGATGGCGACGATCACGAGGGCGCCGAGCAGCGCCGACACGACACGACCCCGCCCACCGAACAGGCTGGTGCCGCCGATGACCGCGGCGGCGATGACGTTCAGCAGCAGGGTCCCCCCACCGGTGTTGGTGGCGACCGACCGCAGGCGGGACGCGAAGATGATCCCGCCCAGGCCCGCCATGAAGCCGGCGATCATGAACACGAGGATGCGGACACGGTCGACGTTGATGCCCGCCCGGCGGGCGGCCTCGGCACTGCCGCCGACCGCGTAGACGTGCCGACCGAACCGCGTCCGGGACGCGATGAACGACCAGAACACGAACAGGAGCAGCATGAGGACGGTCACCTGCGGGACGCCACGGTCGCGGTTGGCGTACCAGATGGCCGCCGCAATCACGACCGCGAGGCCCACCACCTGCAGGGCGATCACCACGGCGGGCTTGGCGTCGAGGCCGCGAGCCCGGCGCGAACGCGACGTCTGCAGCTGTGACAGCGCGTACACGGCAACCCCTACGCCGCCCAACACCCAGCCCGCGGCGTCGCTGAGGAAGTTGTTGGCGATGCCGACGACGGTGTCGTCCTGGATGCGGATGGTCCCCGACGTCGAGTACTGCGTGGTCAGGATCAGCACCACGCCCGACCAGATGAGGAGCCCCGCCAGCGTGACAACGAACGAGGGTACGCCCGCCTTCGTGATCACCAGCGCCTGGAGCAGCCCGATGGCGGTCGTCACGCCCAGCGCGACGGCGATGGCCGCCCACCAGGGCCAGTCGGAGGCGTCCGGGCGCAGGAGGAGCGTCATGAAGACGCCGCCCACGGCGCTGACGTACGCGACCGAGAGGTCGATCTCGCCGATCAAGAGCACGAACACGACCCCGATGGCGATCGTGGCGTACCCCGCCATCTGCAGCAGCAGGTTGGTGAAGTTGCGCTCGGTGTAGAACGTGTCGTCGAGCGTGCCGAACACGAGGGCGATGACGACCAGCCCCACCACGATCGGCAGCGCGCCCAATTCGCCGGCGCGCACGCTCTGCCACCAGCGGCGGACGTAGTCACCGAGCGTATCGGCCGGCGCCTCGAGCGGGACCTCGGTGGCGGCAGGCAGCGGCTCCTCGGGGGTGACCTCGGGCTCCGTGGGGGGTTTGGTGCCGATCTTCGACTCAGTGCGGGGATCGATCGTCATGGCTCCGCAACTCCGGCGTCGGCCATTCCCGGCACGTGGTCGAGCGTGCCGGCCGTGATGGCGTGAACCACCTCCTGTTGGTTCGTCTCCGCCCGGTTCAGCACGGCCACGCGTTGCCCGAGGCGCAGCACCGTGATCCGGTCGGCGACCTCGAAAACATCGTGGAGGTTGTGCGAGATGACGACAACCCCCAGGTTCCGGTCGGCCAGGCGGCGCACGAGGTCGAGCACCTGGCGGGTTTGGGCCACGCCGAGCGCGGCCGTCGGCTCGTCGAGGATGAGGAGCTTCGAGTTCCACATGACCGACTTGGCGACGGCGACGGCCTGCCGCTGCCCACCCGACAGGCCGGCGACCGTCTGGCGCACCGATCCGAGCGTGGTCACCGACAGGCTGTCGAGCGTCTCCTCGGCGGCATGCTCCATGCTCGACTCGTCGAGGATGAAGCCGCTGCGTGTCCGCTCCCTGCCGAGGAACATGTTGGCCGTGACGTCGAGGTTGTCGGCCAGGGCCAGGTCCTGGTACACGACCTCGATGCCGAGCCGGGCGGCGCCCCTGGGCCCGTGGATGTCGACGGGCTCACCCTCGAAGCGCACCTTCCCCTGGTCGAAGGGGTAGATCCCCACGACGCACTTGACGAGGGTCGACTTGCCGGCCCCGTTGTCGCCGACGAGGGCCATCACCTCCCCCGCGTTGGCCTCGAAGTCGACGCGGTACAGGGCCTGTACCGCGCCGAACGCCTTCGAGACCCCCTCACACTCGAGGAGCGGCGCGGTCACGAGGGCACCTCGTGACCGGCCGACCCCCGAGGTTTCACGCTCACGAGTTCTGCTGGCAGAACTCGGTGCTGGCCACGTCGCCGGTGCAGACCTCCTCCACCGTCCTGAACCCGTCCGCGATCACCGTGTCGGCCACGTTGTCGACGGTCACGCCGATCGGGACCAGGGCCACGTAGGGCACGATCCCGTCGCCCTCGGTCTGGTCGGAGGGCTCGCCCGACTCGGCCTCGATGCCGATGACCGACACGTCGGATCCGCCGGACGGCAGCTCCGACTTGTACGACTCCGCCGCCTCCGTGATGTCGTCGCCCGATCGGAGCGCCAGCGCAATCGCGGCGGCGACGCCGGCCTCGTCCTGGATCGGCTTGTAGACGCTCACCGTCTGCTTGCCGAGCAGCACGTTCTGGATGCCGGCCTGGGTGGCGTCCTGCCCGCTCAGGGGAACGGGGCCGATTCCTGCGCCCTCGAGCGCGTTGATCACCGAGTTCGCCAGGCCGTCGTTGGCCGCGAACACAGCGTCGACGCCGTTGTTGTTGTCGACCAGGATCTGCTCCATGAGCGTCTGGGCGTCGGCGTTGTCCCAGCCCGGGACGAACTGGTCGGCGACCAGCTTCCAGTCCCCGGCGTCGACCCGCTCTTTCACCGTCGCGTCGTAGCCCTGCTTGAACAGGAACGAGTTGTTGTCCTCCTCGCCACCGTTGAGCTCCACGACGCGGGCGGGAGACAGGTTGAGGGCGTCGATGGCGGGCTCCACGGCTTCGGCCATGGCCTCACCCACCTTTACGTTGTCGAAGCTCACGTAGGCCGCACCACCGGAGCCGCCGGTGTTGAACCGGTCGTACTCGACCACCTGGACATCGGCCTCCTTGGCCTGGTCGATGATCGTGGCCCCGGACCCCGTGTCGAGGCTGGTGAGCACGATCACGCTGGCGCCGTCGGCGATGGCCTGCTCGGCCTGCGACTGCTGCGTGGCGGCGTCACCCTCCGCGTTGACGATCGTGAAGTCGTCGCCTTCCTTGAGGTCAGCGGCCTCGAACGCCTCGCCGAAGAAGCGCCGGTCGTCCTTCTCCCAGCGGTCCGACGACGCCGTGTCGGGCAGGAGCACCCAGATGCTGCCCCCTTCCTCGCCGCCGCCGGTCGCCGCCTGGCCTCCGCCGTCGTCGTCGTCATCGCCACAGGCGGCGGCGATCAGGCCCAGAACGGCCAGCGCCGCGAATACCCGCCACGTGCGCCTTCTCACGGACATACGTTCCCCCTCATATCGACCTCTCAACCAGGGCAAGGTACGACGGCGGCCGCGAACAGAACGCGAACGTTGCGCCCTCGGTGTGAACGAATCGTGAAGAACCGCGCGCGGCATCGGTCATGTGGCCACGAACCGATAGCCGGACCGGGGCTCGGTGATGAACAGCGGCGAGCCGTCGGGATCCTCGAGCTTGGCACGCAGTCGCGCCATGTAGACGCGGGTGTACTCGGTCTGCGTCTCATAGCCGTGGCCCCACACGCGGCGCAGCAGCGTCGCGTGTGTCAGCAGGACGCCCGGGTTCGTGACGAACTCGCGCAGCAGGGCGAACTCGGTGGGCGTGAGGTGCACGAGGTTCCCGGCCTTCGTCACCTTGCGGGCCGCCACGTCGATCTCGACGTCGCCGGCCCTGACCAGGGACGGCGCAGTTGGTGCCAGCGGCGCCGGGCGGCTGCGCCGGAGCGTGGCGTTTATGCGCGCCAGCAGCTCCTCGATGCCGAACGGCTTGGTCATGTAGTCGTCGGCCCCGAGGTTGAGCGCCCGCACCTTGTCGGTCTCCGCGCGCCGGGCGGACAGCACGATGATGCCCACGGACGACCGCTCGCGCAGCTCGCGGCACAGCTCGAAGCCGTCGATGCCCGGGAGCATGAGGTCGAGCAGGACGGCGTCGGGCTCGCTGGCCTCGAGCATGGCGACGGCGTCGCAGCCGTCCTTCGACACCACGACGTCGTGCTCTCGGGCGATCAGGTTGGAACGGACGAGGTCGACGATGTTCTGGTCGTCCTCGACGAGCAGGACGGTCGTGCGTTCAGGTGACATCGGGCTCCTGGGGAGCATCCACCAGGCTCCACGACGCATCCAGTGGTGCGTCCGACGCGTCGGTCGGTGGCTCGCAGGGCAGGGCGACGACGAAGCAGGCGCCGCGGGCGACCGGCACGCTCGTCAGTGTGCCGCCGTGGGCGTCGACGATCCCCTTGGCGATCGGCAGGCCGAGCCCGGCACCCCCACCGTCGGCGGGACCCCGCACGCGTGGCTCGAAGATGCGGCCGGCCAGCGACCGCGGGACGCCGGGCCCGCGGTCCAAGACCTCGACCTCCACCGTGCCCCGGCTCGCGCCGCGCCGGAGGGTCACGTCGATGCCGTTGCGGGAGGCGCCGTGGGCGACCGCGTTCTCGAGCAGGTTGACGAACACCTGCTCCAGGCGGTCGTGGTCGCCCCACACCGGCTCGAGGTCGGGGTCGGCGTGGACCCGGATCGGCGAGCCGTCGGCCACCAGGCGCATAGCGGCCTCGACGACCAGCCGGACGTCACACCAGTGGCGCTGCAGGCGGAGGACGCCAGACTCGATGGCGGTCGAGTCCAGCAGGTCCCCCACGAGCCGGCCGAGTCGCGCACCCTCGGTGGCGATCGAGCGAAGGAAGCGATCGGTCGACGCCGCATCCCAGATGAGGTCGGGTTGGAGGAGCGTCGAGGCATAGCCCTGGATGGCGGTGAGCGGCGTGCGCAACTCGTGGCTGAGCGACGAGAGGAGCTCCCGCTGGATGGCCTGTGAGCGGCGCAGAGCGGCGGCCTCCCGCCGGGTGCGCTCGAGCGCCTCGCCCTCCATTGCCAGGGCCAGTGATCGGGTCGCGTCGCCGAGCAGTTCGAGGGTGTCGCCGGCGGGGGTGTCGCCCGTGGGCAGGTGCGCGACCAGCGCCGCCCGGCCCTCGGGATGCCGGAGAGCGACCGCCGCCAGGTCCGGCTCGACGAACTGCGCCTTCCCGTCGGCACCCGCGGCGAGGACGCGCCGGGCCGCGTCGTTGTACCTGGCCTCCGTCGCGGGATCGACGCTCACGCCCTCGTGGACGACTCGGGGCTCCAGCTCGCCCTCCTTCTCGATCAGCACGGCCACCCCGGCCGCGCCCAGCGCCCGGCTCAGCGCCAGCAACGACGCCCCCAGCCCGCCGACGACCCGATCCGGGGTTACGACCAGGGTCTCGAGCATCGCCCGCAACGACTCCAGGACGCGGTTGCGGCGCGAGACCTCGGTCAGTAGCCGTTCGCGCTCGATGGCCGACGCCACGTAGCTGACGTAGAGCCGCGCCAGTTCGAGCTGCGCCGGCTCCGGCCGGCCGACGGAAGTGGCGAAGCCGGACACCGTGCCGAGCACACCATGCGTGCCGACGATCGGCGTCGCCCACTCGCTGCGGATCCCCGATGCCGCCGCGGCGCCGCGGTACCGCTCGGGGGCCGGATGGGTCTCGAGGTCCTCGACCACCACGGCCTCGGCCTCGGCGCCGGCCAGGCCCGCACACCCCCCGGCGATACCCAGCGGCAGGCGGTCGTTGACCTCGAGGAGGGGTGGGCGCAGCCCGACCGCGGCGGTGCGGCGCAGGACCGGAGCACCGCCGTCGGGGTGTTCGAGCAGGTGCACGCAGAGCATCTCCTGGTCGAGCGCAGCGGCCATGGCCGACACGATCAGGGGCAGCGACGCCGCCGGCTCGACATCGGAGAGCTGGTCGACCAGGCTCCGGAGTCGCTGGAGCTGGCGGCGGGCCATCGAGTCCATCTCGATGCCCGACATGAGCGCCACGATGTCGTCGCGGTGCACCTCGAGCGGCGAGACGTCGGCCACGACGCGGCCGTCTCGGAGGACCACCACCCGGTCGGCCAGGGCGAACACCTGGTCGAGGTCGTGGGTTACCAGCAGGATGCCCGCCCCGTCGTCGCGCGCCTGCCGGATCACGCCCTGGACCCGCAGGGTCTCGGCGACGCCCAGCGCCGCCGTCGGCTCGTCGAGCAGGAGGAGCCGCGGCGCGCACATCAGCGCGCGGCCCAGCCCCACGAGCTGGCGCTGACCCCGCGACAGCCCCCTCACCGGTCGATCCAGCGGGAGGGACTCGGCCCCGACCCGCCGCAGCACCGACGCCGCGACCTCGCGCATGTCGCTCTCGGCGATCAGCCAGCGGCCCCGCTCACGGCCGAGGAACACGTTGGCGACGACGTCGAGGTCGTCGCACAGCCCGTGGTCCTGCCAGAGCACCTCGATGCCGGCCCGGCGCACCTGGTCGGCGGTGGAGGGCAGCGGGGCGCCGTCGACCCGGACGATGCCCTCGTCGAGTTCGAGGATGCGGGCGAGGCAACCAACCAGTGACGACTTGCCGGCGCCGTTCTCACCCACCAGGGCGACCACCTCGCCCGGGCCGATGCGCAGGGTGACGTCGCGCAGCACCGTGAGGCGGCCGAAGCGCTTCGTGATCCCCCGAGCATCGAGGCGTGGCACCCCGGTGCGCGGAGGACGCTGTCGCACCGCACTGACCTCGGTCACCCGCACCCTCCATCGATGTCGATCGGGCTGCCGCCATTTTGTCCCGCCGGCGCGGTCGCGACGAGAGTCGGCGATCGCGGGCGCCACAGGTCGAGCCCGCGACCGCGCGACCGCCTGTCAGGGCTCGGCACCGGATTCGAGCGCTGCGGTCCAGTCCTCGAGGTCGGCGTCGGGCTGGATCACGACCATGACGAAGCGCACCGGGCGCTTCCGGTCGTTGCCGTAGGCGTGGGGTCGGTCGGTGTGGAGCATGGCCGCTCCACCCGCACCGACCGTGTACGACACGCCGTCGACCTCCACGGTCAGGATCCCGTCGAGGACGTGGACGATCTCCCGGGTGCCGTCGACGTGCGCCTCGGATGCGTGGCGGTCACCGGGCGCCAGGGTCCAGCGCCACATCTCGATGTGGTCCCGCTCGTCGGAACCCACGAGCAGGTCACCGGCGCTGCCCTCCAGCCCGGACCACAACCGCGCGGTCTCGGACGGCTGGACCACCCGCACCGCCGGCGCCTCGTGCAGCTCGACGAGCGCGGCCAGGGATACGCCCAGCGTCTCGGCGATCTTGCACATCGTGCCGAGGCTCGGATTGGTGCGGGCGCCCTCGACATGGACCAACATGCCCTTGCTCACGCCGCTGCGGGACGCCAGCTGGTCGAGGCTCCAGCCGCGGGCGGTGCGGAGGCGGCGCGTGTTGCGGGCGACGGCGGCGGCCACCGCCGCGGTATCCGGCATGCGGTACATCGTACCGACCGGAGGGTGCATCAGAGCGACCGATGACTTATAGTGCACCGAGCGGTCAGTGTGGTGCACCAGTCGACCTCGTCGCCGCCGACCGCACGGAGACCACCGCGAACCCCATGGCCGCACTCCTCGCCCTCACCGCTGCCGCCGCCTACGGCGTCGGCGACTTCCTCGGTGGCATGGCCGCCCGCCGCGAGCCGTCGACCGCGGTCGTCCTGTGGTCACACGTGGTCGGCCTCGTCATGCTGCTGTTGGCGGCACCCGCCTTGGGTGGCGACGTCACCCCGAGGGCGTTGGCCGTCGGCGGCGTCGCCGGCCTCTTCGGCGGGGCGGGCGTGGCCCTCTTCTACCGGGGTCTCTCGTTGGGGTCGATGAGCGTGGTCGCCCCCGTCGCCGCCCTGTTGTCCGCGGCGGTGCCGGTAATGGCCGGGTTGGGATCCGGTGAGCGGCCACCGCTCGCGGCGATCGGCGGCATCGGCATGGCGCTGGTGGCGGTGACGATGGTGTCGAGGGAGCGGCCCGGCACCCACGGCGAGCGTGGGTTGGGCCTGCAGCCGCTCTTGCTTGCCATCGGGGCGGGCGTCGCCTTCGGGTTGTTCTTCGTGGCGCTCGATCGCGCCGGCGGCGACGCGGGGATCTGGCCGCTCGTGGGCGCACGCGTGGCATCGGTGTCGCTGTTCGCGTCCCTCGGCGCCGCCCGGGTGACCGCGGCGGCGCCACCGCGGGCGGCCCTCGCCGCGGCTGTGGGCTGCGGGCTTCTCGACGCCGCCGCCAACGTCCTGTACGTGCTCGCGCTGTCGCACGGCCTGCTGTCCGTCGTCGCGGTGCTGACCGCCCTCTACCCGGCCGGCACGATCCTGCTGGCGCGCTACGTCCTCGGCGAGCGGCTGACGGGCCTCCAGCGGACGGGGCTCGCCGTCGCCGGGGTTGCGGCGGTGCTGATCGCCGCCTGACGGCGGAAGGTCAGACCGCCCTCGCCGGGGGCGCCGACGGCGTGAACCGGTAGAGCCGTTCGGCGTTGCCTCGCAGGATCTTGTACTGCACGACTTCGGGCAGGCCATGCAGTCGGTCGTGGGCCAGCTTGATCGAGTGCGGCCACGTGGTGTCGGAGTGCGGGTAGTCGGTCTCGATCATCACGTTGTCCTCGCCGACGACGTCGAGCATGCGGAGCCCGGTCATGTCGTCGATGAAGCAGCCGTAGAAGTGATTGCGGTAGTCCTCGTAGACGTCGATTGCATGGACGTCGACACCCCGGGTGACGGCGTGGGCGCCCTCGGCGGAACCCCGGTACTGGAGGCCCTTCGCCACCCAGAACTTCTGGGTGCTGAGCACCTGATTGGCGCGCTCGAGGAACCACGGGATCCAACCGATCGAGCCTTCGGACAGCGCGATCTTGACGCCCGGGAAGCGCTGCAACATGCCGCTGAAGATCCACGAGAGCATGCAGCCCGCGGGACGGATGGCGCCCATCGACATGTTGGCCATGAACGGCGAGTCCGACGACACCTTGTACATCGTGGACGACGACCCGATGTGGATGGACAGGACCTGCTCGTTGTCTTGGGCGGCGGCGATCACGGGGTCCCAATAGCCGCCGGAGTCGTGGATGGTGGGCAGGCCGAGCGGCTCGAAGTTCTCGGAGAAGCAGAAGGAGTGGGAGCCCTTGGCCGCGGTGCGCTCGATCTCGTCGACGGCGAGCCGCGGATCCCACAGCGGGATGATCGTGAGCGGGATGTACCGCCCGGGCGCCGTGGCGCACCACTCGTCGATCATCCAGTCGTTGTAGGCCCGGACGCACAGGAGGGCGAGCTCCTTGTCCCTGGCCTCCCAGAACAGCTGCCCGCAGAATCGGGGGATCGACGGGAAGTTCAGCGACGCCAGGATCCCGGCCTCGTCCATGTCGGCCAGCCGCGCCTTCGGGTCGTAGCAACCCGGACGCATCTCGCTGTAGGGAAAGCCCTCGACGGTGATGTCCTCGGGGCGGCGGCCGGCGACCGCCCCGAGCCCGCCGGTGATCGTCTTTCGATCCTCGTAGACCCAGTACTCCTGGCCGTCGGATTCGGTCACGATCCGCGGAGCGACGTCGTGGTACTTCCTGGACAGCCGGTCGAGCCAGACCCGCGGCGGCTCGATCACGTGATCATCGACCGAGACGATCCAGTCGAGGTCGAGCGCCGTCCCACCACTCATCTCGTGCACCCCTCGTCGGCCGACGTCCAGGCCCACGGTAGCGGGACCTACCGCATCGGCTCTGACGTGTATGCCACCACCCCGCCGATGCTGGGTGCCGCCTGGCAGGCGAACCCCACCTCGGCCGTCGGCAGCTGCCGCTCACCGGCGCGGCGCGACAGCTGGAGATAGCACTCGAGCATCTGCGGCACGCCGTGCATGCGGCCGTTGCCCAGGGCGCCGCCCCCCGACAGGACGGGCAGCCCGTCGCCGGTGCGAATCCGGCCGTCCCGGACGAAGCGGTGGGCCTCGCCGCGCTCGCAGTAGCCGAGCGCCTCGAGCCAGAAGTACACGAACGGCGAGAACCCGTCGTAGACCAGCGGCAGGTCGACATCCTCCCGACTCAACCCCGTGTTGTCCCACAGCATCCGGGCCACCTCGCGGCCGCCCTCGATCAGGTCGTCGAGCGGCCACACGTTGACCCCGGTCGCCGGTCGCCAATGGCCCTGGGCGTAGCCGGCGACGTAGACGGGGCGGTGCGGCATGTCCCGGGCACGTTCGGCGCTGGTGAGCACGAAGGCCCCGACGCCGGTGACCGGGATGTCGCAATCCAGCACCGAGAGCGGCTCGGCGATCATCCGCGCGCCGAGGTAGTCCTGCGCGGTGATCGGCTCGGCGTACCAGTGCGACCACGGGACGGCGGCGCCGTTGCTGCGGGCCTCCACGACCACGGTGGCCATGTCCTCGCGTGTGGCCCCGTAGCGCTGGATGTATTCCATGTACGGCAGGGCCATCTGGGTCGGCGGCCCCCAGAAGCCCTGTGGCGCGACCCACTGGGCCGCTCCCTCGGCCCGGGTCATGGGGTTTTCGTGATAGCCGCCGGTCGGGTTGAACATCGCGCGGTGCACCACCACGTAGTCGGCGGCGCCGCTGGCGATCGCGTCGGTGGCGAGGATGACGGCGCCGGGGAGCTGGCCGATGCCCTGGAAGCCGCAGAGCCAGCGGGGCTTGACCCGCAACTGCTCGACCAGCCACGCCGAAGTCACGACGTGCACGCCGTCAACGGGCGCGCGGCCCCCGCTCGATGGGAACAGCGCGCCGGTGGTGAATCCGTCGATCTGGTCCTTGGTGACCCCGGCGTCCGCGATCGCCCGCAGGCAGGTCTCGACGGTGAGCGCCCCCAGCGGAACGGTGGCGTGCCGGACGATCGGGCTGTGCGCGTAGCCGGCGATCGCCACTCTGCCCCGGGCCTCGAACCGCGGGCGGCTCACCGCTGCCCGGCGCCCGGTGCGAAGTGGGGTATCGCGATGCCCACCGCCACGTCGTCGAAGACCACCTCGACGGGTGTGCCGATGGCGAGGTCACCGCTTCGTACGTCCACCAGCCGGGCGACCATGCGCAGCCCCTCCTGTTCCTCCAGCTCCACCTCGGCCACGACGTAGGGGACGTCGGGGGCAAAGGCGGGGAGCAAGGCGTGGTGCACGACCGTCCAGGTCGTGACCCGGCCTCGGCCGCTCACGGGCTCGAAGCGGAACGACGGCTCCGGCGCCAGGCAGTTGCTGCACACGACGTTGGGTGGGTGGGCGTACCAGCCACAGTTCGTGCATCGCTGGATGGCCAGCACGTGCGACGCCGCTGCTGCCCAGAACCCCTCGGACTGCGGGTCCGGCACCGGGACCGGCTTGGTGGCCATTAGTGGACCCTCCGGCCCGTCACGTGCCGGCGAGCCCCGGCCGGCTCCTGGGCATCCCGAGGAAGTGCTCGGCGATGAGCGCGCATGCCCAGTCCTCCAGCCGGCCCAGGGCCGCCCGGAACGTGGCGCAGACGGCCTCCTGCTCCTCGCTCAACGAGAAGTCGGCACGCCGCAGCGTCACGTCGTTCACTGGCGCGTCGGGGTTGGCTGCCGGGCGGCGACCATACGGGCGAACCCCTCCCCCCACGGCACTTTGGCGTGGCCGACGAGGGCGTGCATCCGCGTGAGGTCAACGGTCACGCTCCCGATGGTCCGATCCGTCGGCTCGAACGTGGGCTCCCGCCCGATGAGCCCGCCCAGGTACGCGCACCAGTCCTCGATGCTGACCGCGTCCTCGCCGGCCCAGTTGACGACCGTCGCCGGCACCGACGCCGCCGCCAGCATGGCCGGGACCATGGCGACGATGTCGTCCGCGTGGATCGGGTTGTAGACGCTCGGGGCGTCGACGTGGACCGGGACCGGCACGCCTCCCCGGATCATGTCCACGTGGACCGCGGGCCAGCCCCCGTTGTCGCCGTACGGCACGTTGAGGCGGGCGATCGTGGTGGGGATGCCGAGTTGGCGGGCGAGGCTGCGGGCAACCCCCTCGGCGGCGATCTTGGAGATGCTGTAGGTCTCGAGGAACGGCCACACCCGATGGTTGTCCCCGAGCGCATCGGTCTCGGCGAAGGCCCGGTGACCGTCGGGCTGGTAGACCGCGGTCGACGAGCAGTGGAGGAATGCGCGTGCCCCTGGGCAGTGGTGCATGAGGGCCGCGACACCGCCGCGTTGCCGTCGAGATCCCGCCCCCAGTCGTTGGTCTTCACGACCGAGAAGTTGAGGACGTAGCCGAAGTCGCTCGGGAGCGCGCCCAGGTCGCCGTCGACGAGGTCCGCCGCCACACAGGCCACCCCGGCCGACTCGAGCGTCTGGCGGGCACCCGGGTCGCTGAACCTGGCCGTCGCCCAGACCTCGTTGTCGACGGCCAGGGCCAGCGTCAACGGCAGCGCGACCTGGCCGGTGGCGCCCGCGACCAGGACCTTCTCCCCCTGCAACATGGCACCCGAGGCTACTGTCAAACGGATGTTTGATGGCTATCGGATCCTGGAGGTCGGCACCTGGGTACTGGTGCCGGCGGCGGCCACCGTCCTGGCCGATTTCGGCGCCGACGTCATCAAGATCGAGCATCCCGTGCGGGGCGACCCGCAGCGCGGCCTCAGCACCGGTGGCGTCACACCCAACGTCGACGGGGTGAGCATCGCCATGGAGCAGACCAACCGCGGCAAGCGCAGCGTCGGTCTCGACCTGGCGGTGGCCGCCGGCCGGGAGGTCCTCTACGAGCTGGCGGCGGGCAGCGACGTGTTCATGACCAGCTTCCTGCCGGCCGCCCGCCAAAGGATGCAGATCGACGTCGAGCACGTCCGCGCCCGCAATCCGGATGTCATCTACGTGCGGGCCGACGCCGTGGGACCGAGGGGCCCCGAGGGCGGCAAGCCGGGCTACGACTCGGCGGTGTTCTTCGGGCGCGGTGGCATCCTCGACTCGCTCAGCCCCGGCGACGCGCAGCCGCCGCCGACGCTCCCGGGATTCGGCGACAAGACCGGCGCCATGAACATCGCTTTTGGCGTCGCCGCCGCGCTCCTCAAGCGGGAACGGACGGGCGAGCCGTCGGTGGTCGACGTCTCGCTGCTGGGCTCGGCGATGTGGGTCAACTCCAGCTCGATCGTCTACTCGGCCGCCATCGGCGCCGACTTCACCCGCCGGCAGCGGCGCCACACCAACCCGATCACCGGCACCTACCGGACCGCCGATAGGCGCTGGATCGGCCTAGCCATGCTGGAGTCCGACCGTTGGTGGCCCGACCTTTGCCGCCACCTGCGACGCGAGGACCTGCTGTCCGACCCGCGCTTCGTCGACGCCGGAGCCCGCACCGACAACAGCGCCGCCTGCGTCGAGGAGCTGGCCCGGACCTTCGGGTCCGCCCCCCTCGACGAGTGGCGCCGACGGCTGGCCTCGCTGTGGGCCCCCTGGGAGGTGGTGCAGAACCAGCTCGAGGTGCTGGACGATCCGCAAGCCCGCGAGAACGGCTACGTCGCCGAGGTCGAGCATCCCGGCGGGCGCAAGGTGACCGTCGTCCGCGCGCCGGTCCAGTTCGACGAGACCCCTACCACCCTCGGCACCGCCCCCGAGCCCGGCGCCCACACCGAGGAGGTCCTCCTCGAGCTGGGCCACGACTGGGACGACATCGTCCGCTTCCAGGAGCAGGGCGCAATCGCCTGATCAACCGGGCCCGGTCTCCGTCCCCGCGGTGTCCCGGCCCGAGCGCAGCACCGCGCCCGGCAGTACGCCGGTCGGCCGGCCGTCGACGATGGTCTCCCGCCCGTTGACCAGCACCCGGACCACGCCGAGGGGATCGGCCAGCAGGCGCTTGCTCTCGCCCGGTAGGTCGAACGCGATCCGCGCGGGCGTGGCGTCGACCGTGGCCGGATCGAACAGCACGACGTCGGCGTGGTAGCCGGGCGCCAGGCGGCCGCGGTCCCGGAGGCCGAACAGCCGCGCCGGCACGTCCGTCATGAGGTGCACCGCCCGTTCGAGCGGCACCAGCTGGCGGCCGCGCAGGCAGTCGGCGATGAAGCGCGTCGGGTAGGGCGAGCCCAGCATGCGGTCGAGGTGCGCACCGGCGTCGGACCCGCCCAGCAGCACATCTTTGTGGTCCCACACCGTGCGCCGCAGCTCCCAGTCGGCGTCGCCGTCGGCCGCCGGGATGGGCCAGAGCACGGTCTTCAGCTCGTCGTTCACCGCGATGTCGACGATGGTGGCGAACGGGTCGTCGCCCCGTTCCGCGGCGATGTCGCCGACCCTGCGGTGGCGGTACGGCTCGTTGGCCTCGGCGTACACGTCGCCGATCAGGTAGTTCGCGAAGTCGGCGAGCCGGCGTAGCGGCGATGTCGCCGCCTTCTCCATCATCTCGGCCCGCACCGCCGGGTCCTGGAGTCGGTGGATCTTCTCGGGCGCGTCGACGGCGAGCACGTCGCGCCAGCCGGGCAACAGCCACAGGGCGCAGAAGGTCAGGAAGCTCATGTTGTTGTCGGCAAAGATCGGCATGGTCAGCGCCACGACCCGCCCACCCAGCTCGTTGGCCCTGGTCGACGCCCGCAGCTGGTGGTCGATCTTGCCGGGGTCATCGGCGGCGACGGTCAGGACGTTCCAGTTGAGCGGTCGCCGGGCGGCGCTGCTCATGCGGGCCAGCAGTTCGATCTCCTCGTCGCTGAAGCGGTTGAGGCAGCCCTGCACGATGGCCTCGAGCGACGTGCCCTCGAACTCCCTGACGACCTCGCAGAGCGCCAGGACCTCGTCCTCCGAGGCATGGCGGCTCGGCACCGGCTCGCCGTCGCCGTCGACGTGCGTGCTCGAGCGGGTCGTGGACAGGCCCAGCCCGCCGGCCGCCAGCGACTCCCGGAGGAGCCCCGCGATCTGCCGCTGCTCGGCCGGGGTGGATTCCCGCCCGAAGTCCTCGCCCAGGACGTACCGCCGGAGGGCGCAGTGGCCGACCATGAACCCGGCGTTCACGGCCAGCGACCCGTCGAGACCGCCGAGGTACTCGCCGAACGTCTCCCACTTCCACGGCAGGCCCTGTTCGAGGGCGGCGAGGGGCATGCCCTCGACCTGGGCCATCATCCGGCGGGTGTAGTCGGCGTCGCGCTCGCGCAGCGGCGCCAGCGTGAAGCCACAGTTGCCGCCGATGACGCTGGTGACGCCGTGCCAGCTCGACGGCGTCGCCATCGGGTCCCAGTAGAGCTGGGCGTCGTAGTGCGTGTGCGGGTCGACGAACCCGGGTGCCACGACCAGATCGGTGGCGTCGATGGTCTGCGCCGCCTCCTCGTCGAGCTGGCCGGGCTCGGCGACGGCGACGATGCGGCCGTCCTTGATGCCGACGTCGGCGCGTCGCGCCGGAGTGGCGGACGAGCCGTCGACGACCGTCCCCCCGCTGATGGCGTGATCGAGCATCCGTCCCTCCGTCGCAACCTACCGATCGTTTGGGAATCTACTTGCGGCGTCCGACTCGCCGCACCTCGGCCGGACGGGGTCTGCTCAGAGCGACAGCATGACGCCGAACAGTTTGACCCGGAAGAACCAACACCGCCGCCGCGGTGGCCGCCACCGCCCCCACCTCAACCTCGTCATCGACATCGACCGCTACCAGGCCCTGGCGGCTGCGGGAGCCGGCAGCGTCGACGGCACCCCCCTGACCCGCAAAACCGTCGACCGGTTGCTGTGCGACGCCGCCCTACACCGGGTCCTCACCCAGGGCCGCTCCACCATCTTGGACTACGGCACCACCACCCGCACCATCCCCACCCCCCTCTACAACGCCCTGGTCGTACGCGACCGGCACTGCCGGTTCCCCGGCTGTGACCGCCCCGCCGCCTGGTGCGAAGGTCACCACCTCCGCCCGTGGGTGCACGGCGGGCCGACGCAGTTGGCGAACCTCGTGCTCGTCTGCGCCCGGCATCACCACCTGCTCCACCATCCCCGCTGGCACACCAAACTCCTCCCCGACGCCACCGTGGAGGTCACCGCCCCCAAGGTCGGGTCCGCACCACCACCCCACCCAACCGCCCACCACCCCTCCCCCTCTTGCGATAGGGCGCAGGGACGTCTAGCCGTCTTACGCGCGCTGACCGACGATCTCGGGGAGGACTCGCTCGGCGGCGATCTCTGCCGCCCTGACCGGCTCATCCCCGGGGGGCACGTAGATGATGTTCTCAGTGAAGCCCGCCTCGATGTAGGCGTGCAGCAAGTCGACCATCGCGGCGGGGTCGGCGGGGTCGAAGCGCGGCTGCACCGAGCGCCTGATCTCCGCGGGGTCGCGACCGACCTCGGCGCAGTGCTGATCGAGGACCGACGCCTTGCGCACGACCTCCTCGACCGAGCCGATCACGTTCCACACGTCGGCGTGCTCGGCGACGACGCGCAAGGTCAACTTCTCGCCCGCGCCGCCGACCCAGATCGGCGGGTGCGGCCGCTGCAGGGGCTTGGGGTTGGAGATTGCGTCGGTGAGCGTGTAATAGCGGCCGTCGAACGACGCGCGCTCCTCGGTCCATAGCTTGCGGCAGACGGTCAGCGCCTCGCCGAGCCTGCGGATGCGCTCACCGGCCGTGTAGAAGGGGATCCCAAGCATCGCGTGCTCGATTTCGGCGCCGCTGGCGCCAAGCCCGAACTCGAGCCGCCCGCCCGACAAGTGGTCGATCGTCGTCGCCATCTTGGCCAGCACCGCTGGGTGGCGGTAGGTGTTGCCGGCGACCATCAGCCCGATCCGCACGCGCGAGGTCGCCTCTGCCATGGTGGCCAGCAGCGTCATCCCCTCGAAGACGTCCCCGGCCACGTCGGAGAAGATCGGGTTGAAGTGGTCGAAGGCCCAGAGGTGGTCGAAGCCGGCCTCATCGGCGATGCGCCAGACGGCGCGCAGGTCCCCGATCGCGCAGTTCTGGGGCGAGAGCTTGATGCCGACCGAGGCCACTAGCCGAAGCTACCGCGGTACGTCAACGTCTCCGGGCCGATCCGTCGTTATGGTCGCCGGTCCGTGAGCGTTCGCGAAGGGACCCGCACGCGTCAGTGGGCCGGCTTGCCGGGCTGGATGTTCTTGTTGTTGTGGAACACGTTCTCGGGGTCGTACTTCGCCTTGACTTCCGCGAGCCTCTGATACGTGTCGTCGCCGTAGGCCTCGCGCACTCGGCTTGTGTCGTCGTCGGAATCGAGGAAGTTCACATAGACGCCGGCGCGGTGGGGTTGGAGGGCGTCGAGGAACTCCCGCGCCCACGCCGTCTCGGCGGCGCCGATCGAGTCGTCCTGCTCAGGGAGCCACACCGCGTCGATGATGATGTTGTGGTCCACGTCGCGACCGGGATACGCCGTGGCATCGCGCGGGGCGCGGGCGACCGCGCCGCCCATGTGGAACATCGCCGCGTACGACCTCGGTGAGGTGGCGCCGTAGGCGCGCTCGGCGACGGTGTCGATGACCTCGTCGGACAGCCCGGTGAGGTCGGTGGCCTTCCAGTAGTAGTGCCAGCCATGCGGGACGGTGTCGTCGAGGCTGCTCTGGTGGTCGACGTAGAGCGTGGGTCCGACCAGGTCCACGAGCGGGGTCCCGAACTCGCGGAGCGCACGGACGGCGCGCTCCCCGTCCTCGACAGGCCCGGCGTAGCAGCTGCCCACGGCGATGGCCGGCTGGAAGTGCAGTTCGTCGTCGATGACCGGCAGCGGCGGGATCGTGCCGAGCCGGATGACGTTCCCGAGCTCCTCGGGCGCGTCGGCGACGAACTCGCGGTAGAAACGCAGGACGTCGGCGGTGTCCTCGGCAGCCCAGAAGACCGGTCCGGCCATGACCGTGGGGCCGACGGGGTGCAACGCGAACCGGAACGAGCTGACGACGCCGAAGTTCCCGCCGCCGCCTCGCAGCGCCCAGAACAAGTCGGGGTGATCCTCGGCCGACGCCCGGATGATGTCGCCCTCCCCGGTGACCACCTCGGTTTCCACGAGGTTGTCGACGGTGAGCCCGTGCTTGCGCATGAGCCAGCCGATGCCGCCGCCCAGGCTCACGCCGCCGACGCCGGTGTGGCCCACGATGCCGCCCGTGGTGGCCAGACCGTGTGCCTGTGTCTCGTGGTCGACGTCGCCCCACAGGGCGCCACCCTGGACGTGTGCGATGCGCTCGACGGGGTCGACGGAGACGGCGCGCATCGCGGAGAGGTCGATCACGATCCCGGCGTCGCACACCGCGGTGCCGGCCACGTTGTGGCCCCCGCCTCGTACGGCGATCTCGAGGTCGCGGGCGCGGGCGAAGCGCACCGCTGCGGCCACGTCGGCGGTGCCGCTGCAGCGGGCGATCAGTCGGGGGCGTCGGTCGACCGTGCCGTTCCACACGGCTCGGGCGTCGTCGTAGTCAGGGTGGTCCGGGGCGATCAGGTCGCCCCGGAACCCGGGGATCTGCAGCGTGGTTGGTGCTCTCATCGCTCCTCCTCTGGCGGACGGACCCAGCGCAACATCGGGAGGCACCGCAGAGAAGTCAGCAATCTGGACTTCTAAGTAAGGAATCTGGACTTCACGGCGGCCGGGAGGCGCGGGACACTTGCGCTCGTGAGGACCTACGGCCAGTACTGCCCGATCGCCCGTGGCGCGGAGATCTTCGCCGAGCGTTGGACGCCGCTGATCATCCGCAACCTGCATCTGGGCTGTGAGACCTTCGGCGAGATCCTCGTGGGCGCGCCCGGGCTCTCCCGTACCCTGCTCACGCAGCGGCTCGAGCAGCTCGAACGACTCGGCGTCGTCGAATCGGCACCCAAACCCCAGGGGCGCGGTCACCGCTACCAGCTCACGAGCTCGGGCCACGATCTGTTCAAGGTCTGCGAGACGCTCGGCGAGTGGGGCGCCCGTTGGCTCGAGATCGCCCCCGAGAATCTCGATCCGTTCGTGGCGCTGTGGTCGATGTGCAACGCGCTCCGCCGGGACCGACTCCCGGACCGGCGCGTCGTGATCCGGTTGGATTTCACCGGCTTCCGGCCCCACGAGCGGTACTGGTTGCTGCTCGAGCGCGGCGAGACCGAGATCTGCAAGACGTATTCCGGTCTCGACGAAGACCTCTACATCACCGCCGAAGCCGAAGCCTTCGTCAAGTGGCACGCCGGCCAGCTCACCTGGGCCGAGGCAACCCGCGACTCCCGCATCCGACTCCACGGTCCGTCATGGCTGGTCCGAGCCTTCCCGAGCTGGAACGCTCGCAGCACGTTCGCCCACATCAAGCGCGACCCCAGCTTTGCCACCGCAACCTGACGTGCCAACGGCCGAAGGCGTCGACCGAGCTGCTCGGGTCCGCGGCCTGAGAACGCCTGGTCAACCCTCGACGGCGTAGAGCCGCCATGGTTGGGGGACGCCTTTGAGGTCGTGTTCGCCGCGATCGACGAAGCCGATGCCGGACCCGGCGACGAGATCGACGACCGTCCGTGAGGCGACGATCTGGCCGGGCTCTGCGTGCGACGAGACTCGGGCAGCGATGTGAACCGCTATGCCAGCCACGTCGTCGCCTCGTTGTTCGATCTCGCCCGTGTGGACGCCTGCCCGGATGTCGATGCCTAGTGGACGGATGGCGTCTCGAATGGCAGACGCGCAGCGCACTGCCCGTCCTGGTCCGTCGAAGACGATCACGAAGCCGTCGCCGGTGGTATTGGCGACTCTTCCCCGGAACCGTTCTATCTGGCGCCCCACGATCTCATCGTGTCTGTCGAGCAGTCGGCGCCAGTGTTGATCCCCAAGCTCAACGGCCCTGTCGGTCGACCCGACGATATCGGTGAAGAGCACCGTGGCGAGCACTCGGTCAGCGACCGAGACCGCCGTCGCGCCGGTGAGGAACCCTTCGATCTCGTCGGCTAGTGGGCGCTCGCGGAAGTTCCGTGGATGTATCGCCGAGGCAGATTCGTCGCTGGCAAGGACGCAGGAGGAAGGCGCAGCCACAGCTGCGGCGACGACG
>JBKPAA010000108.1:0-17570 GCA_046726215.1 Actinomycetota bacterium
CGTCGTCGAGGAACCAACGTTCGAACTCCTGCCAGGTCCCCGGATAGTCCCGCCCCGATCGCGGACTCCGTTCCGGCTTCAGGTCACCATCCGCGACCACCACATCATGAGAGTACTGCACTCAAGTAGATACGCCATACACATGTTCGTGTATGCTAGTTGCATGTCGTTGACCGAGGCTGCCGAGAAGGTTACGAGCGATGCCCGCTCGCTGGAGGACCAGGTGGCCGAGACGGCGGGCCTGTTGAACGTGGTCACGGCCGAACTGCTGCGCCTGATCGGTGAGGCGTTGCGCACCGGCGCATGGGAGGGTTTCGGCATCCGCTCACCTGAGCACTGGGTGGTGTGGCGCTGCGGGATGTCGCCCGCGCGTGCCCGGCGGCTGGTGGGGATGGCGCGGGCGCTCGCCGGGCTGCCCCAAAGCGCCGGGTTGTTCGCGGCGGGATCGTTGAGCGAGGACCAGACGGCGGTGATCGTCCGGCACACCGACGCCGACCACGACCCCGCCGTAGCGGAATTGGCCCAGTCGTTGACGGTTCCCCAGCTCCAGCGGGTGCTGCCCAGCCTGCCCCGCGCTCAGCCCGAGCCGCAGCCCGTCGACACCGCCGACGACGACCCCAGTGACGAGGCAACCGGCGGGCCGGAAGACGGAAGCCGGCGCTCGGTGCAGTTCGGCTTCGGCGACGACGGCATGCGGTGGTGCTCAATCCGCCTGCCGTCGGAACAGGGGGCGCTGGTGCAGAAGGCCCTGGAAGTGGGTCGCGACCGCGAGTTTCGGCTGCGCCACCCGGACCAGGGCCTCGACCGACCGCACGATCCCGGGGACGGGTCGTGGGCCGACGGGCTGTTGCGGTTGGCGCCGGCCGGCCTCGACGGGCTGGAGCCGGGCACGGGCGGCGGCCGGCCTCCGGGGGAGCGCACCCAAGTGATCATGCATCTCGACGCCGACCGCCAGGTCCCACCCCGGTTGCACCTGGGCCCGGTCGTTCCCACCGGGGTGGCGGACTACCTGTCCTGTGACAGTACCGTCCGCTACCTGCTCCTACGCCACGGCCAACCGGTGGCCACCCGGTCGCCGCCAACGCACCGTCAACCCCCGCCAGCGCCTGATCATCGAGCACCGCGACGGGGGATGCCGCGTCCCGGGGTGCGACCAGGCCCGGTGGCTGCACATCCACCACCTGGTGCACTGGACCCACGGCGGCCGGACCGACCCCACCAACCTGCTCGCCCTGTGCGGGCGGCACCACCGCATGGTCCACACCGGACGGTTGACCGTCAGCGGCGACCCCAACGACCCCGATGGGCTCACGTTCACCGATCACCGAGGCCGCCGCCTCGAACCCGCCCGACCACGACCACCCGCTCCGGGGCGATCCGCCACCGCCGCCGCCCACCGGCAGGGCCTACTGCGACCGGATTGGCAACATCCGCCAGGCGAGCGACTCGACGACCGCTGGATCAGCTGGAACTGACCCCGAACCCACGGTGACAGGGCCCCGCGCCGCTCACCAGGGCAGTGAGCCGTACTGCGGGTCGTCCAGAGCTGCACCTTCGACCCAAAGGTGGCCATAGAAGGTGCCGGTCGGGCCGTCCTCCGGCAGCGTCGCCAGGTAGACGATGACCTCGGCACCCTGCTCGGCGGTGCGAAAGCCGCTGTGATTGTTGAGATCGGTGGCGCAGTAGCCGGGATTGGCGGCGTTGACCTTGATGGGCGTATCCCAGAGTTCCTTGGCGTACTGGGCCGTGACCATGTTGAGCGCAGTCTTGGACGAGACGTAGGGGATCGAGGTCATGCGCCACAGGGGTCCGTCGCGGTCGAGCGTCGACTGGATCGATCCGACCTCACTCGAGACGTTCACGATCCGGGCAGCGGGTGCCTGGCGAAGCAGGGGCAGCACAGCGTTGGTGAGGGCGACGACGCCGAAGACGTTTGTCTCGTACACCTGGCGCAGGATTGAGAGCGGCGTCTGGCTCGGCAGCCCGGACTCGGGACCGCCGGTGATGGCGGCATTGTTGACGAGCACGTCGAGGCGTCCGTACTCCGCCTCGATGCGCTGCGCGGCCCGATCGATCGTTTCCTGGTCGCTCACGTCGAGCGGCACATGGTGGGCGTCGACGCCGACGTCCCGGAGGGTTCGCTCGGCGGCCGCGCCCCGGTCGGCGTCGCGGGCCCCCGCGAACACGGTCATGCCGCGGGTGCCGAGCTGACGGGCCACTTCGTAGCCGATGCCCTTGTTGGCACCGGTGATGAGCGCGAGGGGTGTGATTGTCATGGGCCCAGCCTGCCGGGCCCGCCGCTCGATGGGGCCGGATTCGCAGGTCCGGTCGAGCCTGGGACCAGCGGTACCACCCTGCGGAGCGCCCACGCGAGCGGTTGGGCGGCCACGCACGGCATCCTGGTACCGATGGTCAATCGCGACGAGCTGGCGACGTTCCTGCGCAGCCGCCGGGCCCGCCTGCGGCCTCCCGATGTGGGACTTCCCGACGGTCCACGGCGGCGCACGCCGGGGCTGCGCCGGCAGGAGGTCGCCCAGCTCGCGGGCATATCGATCGACTACTACATCCGCCTCGAACAGGCCCGCGGCCCGAACCCGTCCAAGCAGGTCCTGGCCGCCCTCGGCAGGGCCCTGTTGTTGACCGCCGATGAGCGGGCCTACCTGTTCCACCTCGCCGGCGAGGAACCGCCGCCGACGGCGGGACCGGCGCGGGAGGTGCCCGGCGCCATCCTCACGTTGCTCGACGCGCTCACCGAAACGCCGGCCTACGTGATGGACGCGAAGTACGACATCCTGGCGTGGAACCGGCTGGCGACCCACTTCATGGGCAACGTGGCCGACGTGCCTGAGCCTGACCGCAACCTGATCCGCTGGGCCTTCACGTCACCGGAGTCCACCATCCACTGGGATGATCCGGAGAGCGCCCAGTTCGTCAGCTCATCGGTGGCGGACCTGCGGGCCGCGGCGGCCCGCTACCCCGGCGATCCCGGCATCCGCGAGCTGGTCACCGAGCTCCTCGCCGCCTCACCCCGCTTCGCAGCCATGTGGGCCGCGCACGAGGTGGCCGTCCGGCGCAGCGTCACCAAGCGCATCGACCATCCGGTCGTCGGCCGTATCGAGGTCGACTGCCAGGTTCTGCACGTCCCGGAGACCGACCAGCGCCTGGTCCTGTACGTGGCCGTCCCGGGCACGCCGTTCCACGAGGCGCTGCAGGGGCTGCGGGCGCTCGACGACGACCGCGCGCCTGCCGACGAGCCGTCGGCGGCGACCTCCAGGCAATCGTCGAGCACGAGGCTGACGAGCTCGGGCCGATAGCCGTCGCTGTGGCCGACGCCTATTCGCCGTCGAGCGCGGCCGCCACGACGGTGCCGTCGAACAACATCAGGTTGAGTCGGTTGGGTTGGAAGTCCATGGTGACGGCCAGGTCCATGCCGTCGACGCCAAGCACCCGGGCGGTCAGGCCGGCCGCCTCTGCCCGATCCTCCGCCTCGGCCTGCGTCAGCGCGATGTAGTCGCCACCCGTCGGGCCGGTACGGTTCGCCACCCAGTCCTCGACGGACCCGACCTGCGCGCAGCTCGCCCCGAACTCGAGGCGGAGGATCAGGCGGTCACCGGGAGCCGCCGTGAACGATTGTGAGCACTGAACGGCCGGGAGAGTGCCACTTCGGGAGGCCTCGAGACGCAGGTCGCCGGCCGGCACGTGCTGCACGAGCCCGCCCATGACCACCGTCTGCCCCGGCACGCCCTCGATCGGCTGCTCCACCTCGCTCCACGACCGTTCGGCGATGACGTTCCCGTCGGCGTCGAGGAACCGCAGGGCGAGGCCCGCGGGCTCGGTGCCCACCGAGGCATCCTGGTAGGTCACGGCCACGACGGCACCCCTGCCGTCCGCCGACGACCCGGCTCCGCCGTCACCACCCGCGGCAACGTCCTCGTCGCCGTCATCCCGCCCCAGGAGCACCGCGGCCGTAACGACTGCGATGACCACCAACGTCGCGGCCCCGACCGCCGCCGCCCCGCTGCGCCACCTTGCGCGGCTCGCCGGCGCCTGGTCCGGCGGTGTCACCCCGGGGTCCCCGGCCCCGGCGTGGGCCGAGCGGTCCAGGCCGTCACGCGGGTCGTTCACGGGCGCTCCACCTCCAGCCCCTAGGGCCTCATCCGGTTGACGTCGCCTGGTCGGCGAGGATACGGCCGACGAGCGGCGTGAACTTGAACCCATGGCCGCTGCACGCCGAGCCGATAACCACGGGTCCCCGGCGCTCCAGTAGGAAGTCCTGGGTCGGGGTGGTCGTGTAGAGGCACGTCGCCGGGTGGACGGGCACCGGCTCGAGCCCCGGCAGCCAGTCCTCGACGTACTGCCGGACCCGCTTGACGGCCACGGGATCGACGGCATCGGGGGGCGTGTCCGCTGGGTCGGTGACGGGCCCCGTCATGTGCTCTGCGACCTTGACGCCCTCGCCCGGGCTGACCAGCCCGTAGCGCCAGGCGTCGTGCCGATGATGGATGAAGCTCGGCCAGTCCGCCGGCGGGGCAGCGGACGTCGGCCGGGGCGTGAAGTGTTGGATCCGCTCCCGGGTCACCCGCAGCGGCGGGAGGGAGAGCTGCGAGCCCAGCACCGCGGGAAGCCACGCGCCCGCCGTCACCACCGCAGCCGGGGCCGTCCACTCGTGGTCGGCGGCCCGCACCGCCACGCGGTCATCGGTCCACGTGAGCGTGGCCGGCCCGGTGGAGAACCGGACGTCGGCTCCCAGTGCCATGGCACGACGCTGCAGGGCCAGCACGGTGGCGTCGGCCAGGCAGCGGCCGGCCCCCGGGCAGTGGACCACCCCGCCCTCGAACCGCATTCCCGGCCACCGTTCCTGGGCGGCGTCTGGCGTCAGGCGTTCGTGCGCCACACCGCACGCCGCGATCGCCGTAACCACGGGCCCGACCAACGCCGGCCGGCCGTGGTCGAGCCCTCCCGTTAGCTCCAGGAGCGTCGTGCCTGCGTCATCCTCCAGCTCCCGCCAGAGCGGCAGTGCCGCCTGGACCATGCGCACGTAGCCGGGATCGGCGTAGGCGTAGCGGAAGATGCGGCTCCCACCGTGGCTGCTGCCCCGGGCGTGCCCCTGCTCGAACTGCTCGACGAGCGCGACCGATCGCCCTCGACGGGCCAGCCACCACGCCGTCGCCGAGCCCATTGCGCCGGCCCCGATGACGACGACGTCGACTCGCTGCATGAGTGTCACACCGGCCCCGTACAGTTATCGTGCCCGGTTCGACGTCGACCGCACAACGGCGTCCTCCACGACCCCGTCCACGTCTGGAGGCCGTCATGTCCGGCGACGTCGTTCCCCTGCCCGACCCCGATGCGCTCTGGGACGCGCACGAGCATCCCGACCGCCCGCTCGATCCCGCGGCGATGCTGTGCGCCTGCGTCGCCTGCGAGGCGGCGATTCTCGCCCAGGCCGAGCGAACACCGGCCATGGGCATCGCCCTGGCGACGGCGTGCGATCGCCTCGTGGTCGCGGCCGAATACCTCGCCGAGGTGTTGGCCGTCGACCGCACGCTCGCGCCGTTGCTGTACGTCCGCGACGACTACGTCCGCCGCGTGTACGTCCCGGTGGACGGGCGGTGGTTCTTCAAGCCCGAACGCTGGTGGTCGATGGCCTGTCACGAGGACGAGGACGCGGGCGGACGGCGCCACCCGAGGCATCGGGTCGCCAAGCGCCAGTCCGAAGCCAACCGCCTGCGCTGCATCGAGGCGGCGAACGCGGCGTCTGCCTTAGATGCCCCTGTCGCTCCGGTGACCCTGGTTCCGCTCGGGGAGGCGGTGCGACCGTGGCGGCAGCGGCACCGGTCGCTGCTCGCGGCGCTGGGAGCCTGGGCGCTGTCGTGCGGTCGCTCCGTCGACCTCGACCTGGTGGCGCTGATCCTGGCGGCGCGAGAGGCCGGCTTCCGCAAGGCGCCGCCGGGCTCATGGACGCGCACCGGTGTGTACCACTGTCTCGGTGTCGACGTTCCCAACTGGTGCTCGCTGCGGCGCGTCCTGTGGCCCGAGGGCGTGCCGGGGGCGCTCTGGCAGCTCCTCGACTTCATGGTCGCCACCGATCGGCTCGATCGCGCCAGCGATCCCATCGACGAGCTTCGCAAGCCACTGATGTGTTACGGCGGCCTCGACCGTTCGGGTCGCGAGCGGGTGCCCGACGACGGGACCAGCGGCCCGTCCGCACCAGTTGGCGTCAGCGACGATCCACCGATCCGTTGTGAGTGCTACGTCACGTACCGCGGGCCCACGCACGGCGAGCTGGCCGACCTGGCGACGGCGGGCGCCCGCTTGCTCGGTCAGGCCCGGCCGTTGGCCGACTGAGCGTCGTGGTCAGGCAGCGGCCGGGTGAATAATTGTTATTCTGGACCGCGTGACGACCGCCACCGCCCCCGGCACCGGCGCCGCTCGCGGCACCGCCACGGGTCCGGACGCCTCGGTACGCGACCGGCTCGTGGCCGCGGCCGCCGAGGTGTTCGCGGAGCGGGGCTACGAGGGCGCCCGGGTGCAGGAGATCGTCCGCCGGGCCGGCCTCAGCACCGGCGCCATCTACACCAACTTCCGCAACAAGGCCGACCTGCTGCTCGCCGCCGTGGGGACCGCACAGGTCGACTCGCTGTTCGCGACCATCCAGCTGGTGGGCGGTACGGCGGACGGGCTGCGCTTCGCGGGCTACGACCTGCCGACCGCTCGGCGCGACACGCGGCCCCTGCTGTTCGAGGCCATGGTGGCCGCCCGCCGCGATCCCGAGGTGGCGGCGCTGCTGCGCAAACGCCTTATGAAGTTCCGGTCGCTCATGACCCACGTGCTGGCCGGCGGCCACCGCGACGGCAGCGTGGCGTCCGAGGTCGACGTCGACGCCGCCGCCGAGTTCTGCCAGGCCCTCGGCATGGGCTTCCTGCTCATGGAGGCCGTGGGCCTGCCGCACTCGGGCGACACCGAATGGCGCCAGCTCATCGATCGTCTCGTGGACTCCATCACGCCCGGCGACGGGAAGGAGCAAAGCCGTGGCCACCAATGAGAAGCTGATCGGCCGGAGCGACGTCGACGACCTCGAGGCGATCCTCGCGGTCGCCAACACCGACGTCGACGAGGTCGTCCACACCGTGGCCGACAACGCCGAGGCCATCTTCACGTGGGACTACGAGAAGGGTGCCCGGCCCGCACTCAACAAGCTCTACGAGAAGGCCAAGGGCTCCCAGTGGAACGGCGAGACCGACCTCCCCTGGGACACCGACGTGGACGTCGAGAAGCTCGCCACCGAGATGGGTGGCAACCCCGTCATCCAGCGGTTCCGCGAGGCGGCCAAGGGGCCCGGCTCACCGTTCGAGCACTTCACCGAGCGCGAGTGGACCAACCTCGTCATCGAGGGCCAGAACTGGCGCCTCAGCCAGTTCATGCACGGCGAGCAGGGTGCCCTCCTGTGCACGGCCAAAATCGTCGAGACGGTGCCCTGGATCGATGCCAAGTACTACGCGTCGACGCAAGTGCTGGACGAGGCCCGCCACGTCGAGGTCTTCGCCAAGTACCTCGACACCAAGCTGACCGGGCACTACCCGATCAACACCCACCTCAAGATGCTGCTCGACGACATCATCAACGACAGTCGTTGGGACATGACCTACCTGGGCATGCAGATCATGGTGGAGGGCCTGGCGCTCGCCGCCTTCGGGTTCATGCACATGCTCACCCAGGATCCGTTGCTCAAGCAGCTCCTGCGCTACGTCATGTCCGACGAGGCCCGGCACGTCGCCTTCGGCGTGCTGTCGCTGAAGGAGTACTACGGCGACCTGTCCGACGCCGAGCTACGCGAGCGCCAGGAGTTCGCGTTCGAGGCTGCGGTGCGGATGCGCGACCGCTTCCTCCAGCAGGAGGTGTGGGAGCGCATGGGCATCGACCCGCGTCCCGTGGTCACGTCGATGCTCGCGATCCCGCCCAAGGAGAACATGTTCCAGCAGTTGCTGTTCTCGAAGATCGTTCCCAACTGCAAGAAGCTCGGCCTCCTGGACGCGTCGGATGGCTGGCTGCGGCGCCGGTTCGAGGAGCTCGGCGTCATCCAGTTCGAGGACTGGGTCGACACCGGCGAGGAGTACGCCGAGCTCGACGAGGTCGCGAAGGACCGGCTCGCAGCGGCGGTGAGCTGACCCGCCGGCCCCGACGCGCTAGCCGGCGGGCGCGGCGTTGATGTCGCCGATGGCCCCACCGAGGTCGGGATGCTCGGAGCTGAACAGGCCCCAGCGGCTGTCCCACCCCGGCACGTTCCACATGTGCATCATCCAGAGGTTGTTCAGCGGGACGATTCGGCCGCCGCGGGCCTCGCATTGCTCATCGCTGGTGCTCTCGTCGCCGACCACGCCCCGGGCGCCGATGCACAGCTGGCGGTGAATGTGCCACGGGTCGTTGCTACCGGCGAAGCCTTCCGGCGGGTTGTCGGGATCGGTGAAGACCAGGTAGCTGAGCCCGACGATCTTGCTGTCGGGGTCGGTGCCGTCGAACAGCAGGATCTCGGGCATCGTCGGGTCGAACGTGCCATCCAGCACCGAGGCGTTGAGGTAGTGAGCGGCGATGCAGGGCACGTACGGCGTGATCCGGCGCCAGCCGGCCGCCTCGGCGGCGGCGGCGGTCGGGTACTTGGCAACCACCGCGTCGGACTGCTGCACCTGGGCGGCGAGGGTGGCGCGGGTCTTCGCGTCCAGCGGGGTGTACGGCACCGGACCGCGGTGCCCGTGGCCGGCGTTGCCCTCGTTGCCGTAACCCGATTGCTCGCATGCCGACGTCCCGTCGGCGGCGATGACGACATTCGTGTGGCCTTCGACGTGTTCGCCGGTGGCGGAATGGTGGTCGGTGCCTTGCGCCGCCTCAGCGCTCTGCCCGTGCCCGGCGGCCTCGCCCTCGCTCCCGTGGTGGTCCTCCGAGGCGAAGGCCGGGGCGAGCGCCAGCGTCGACACGACCGCCACCGCCAGCCCGGTGACACCGATCCCCGCCATCCCCAGCGAGGGACGGACCGACTGTTGAGCCAGCGCCGGCCGCGCCAGGACCGCCAGCGCGATCGCCACGATGCCGACCTCGAGCGCCGTGGCCAGCGCGTCGGCGAGCGCGATCGGCTCGGGGTCCCAGGCACCGGGTCCGATCGGCACACCCCAGACGCGGGACATGATCCACACGCCGACCACCAGGGCGTTGACGATCGCACCCAGCGCCAGGACGGTCCGGGTCGGCCGCACCATCAAGGCTACGGCCCAGCTGATCTGGAACCACGCCACGACCGCGAAGAAGGTGCCGTGCGCCCAACCGACATCGAAGTGCTCGCCGCTGTAGGCGAAGTGGATCACCCCCGCCCCGAGCGAGAACGCCACGAGGATCCAGTGGATATAGCGACCTACGGTCCCGTCGTTCGTCGTCATCGAGGCCCCCCGATCGGATGCACGCGGTGTGCAGGAACTGTACCCGAGTGGCGGCGGCCGCTATCGGCGGGGCAGGTAAAGATCGGCCGAAATCGCCCGCCGGCGGAAAATCGCCTGGAAGTCCGTCGGCCGTAACATCTGGCGCCATGGATCCCCGCAACCGGTTCCTCCTGTCCGGCGCCGTGGCGGCAACGGTCACGGCCGCTGCATGGCGACCGTTCGACCGGTCGGCGGCCAGCCCCGGGTCGCCGCTGGAGTTCCTCTCGGGGCTGCCGACCTCCGAGATGCCGCTGCACACGCTCGGCCTCCAGGCGGTCGTGGGCCTGGTGAGCGCCCGCGGCGGCGGCGCCCGGGGGTTGCGGGGTGCGGTCGGGTTGGGGCTGACGGCGGCGTCGTGCGGTGGGCTGGTCGGCCTCCACCGGGAGGCGAACCGGTCGGACGAGGTCCTCGAGCGCGCCCTGCAGGAGGGTCTCGGCGCCGACTACCGCAAGCGGATCTCCGAACCGTTCAGCCCCCGACCCGACGTGCCGCTCACCCGCCGGTCGGCCCTGCTGCCGGATTTCGGCCTGCGCCGCCGCTACGCCGCCACCCGTGACCTGTCGTACGGCGACCACGGGCGCCACAACCGCCTCGACATCTGGCGCCGTGCCGACCTGCCCGCCGATGCGGGGGCGCCGGTGTTGCTGCAGGTGCACGGCGGCGCCTGGATGATGGGGGAGAAGCGGGGACAGGCGCACCCCCTGATGGGCCACCTGGCCGAGCGGGGGTGGGTCTGCGTGGCCATCAACTACCGGCTCAGCCCCCGGGCGCAATGGCCCGACCACATCGTCGACGTCAAGCGGGCCCTCGCCTGGACCAAGGCCAACATCGCAGAGCACGGCGGCGACCCGTCGTTCGTGGCGATCACCGGGGGATCGGCGGGTGGCCACCTGGCGGCTCTGGCCGCGCTGACGCCCGACGTCGCCGGCTTCCAGCCCGGGTTCGAGGACGCCGATACCGGGGTCGCCACCGTCGTCCCGTTCTACGGCGTGTACGACTTCACCAACCGGGACGGGACCGCGGGCCGCGCCCTGGTTCCGTTCCTCGAGCGCCGCGTCATGCGGTCCAGCCTGGCCGACAACCGCAAGGTCTGGGACGAGGCCTCACCCATGAGCCACGTGCGGCCGGACGCGCCGCCGTTCTTCGTCCTCCACGGCACCAACGACACGCTGGTGCCGGTCGGCCAGGCCCGATCGTTCGTCCGGCGGTTGCGCGCCGCCTCCCGCAATCCGGTCGTCTATGCCGAACTGCCCCGCGCCCAACACGCCTTCGACGTCCTGCCGTCGGTGCGGGTGCATCACACGGTGCGCGCCGTCGAGCGCTTCCTCGCCGTCGTGCGCAGCGAGCACGGCGGCCCCACCCCGGCGGAGGCGGTCGTCTCCGAGAGGGTCTGAGGGCGGCCGAGCGGGTTGCGCGGCGGTCCACCCCGCCCAGCCAACTTCCGGACGCCCGCCCCCGCCCGGAAGTTCCCCGGCTCGGCCTCCACCGGTCCGACACGAGGCGGTGATGTGCCGGACCGGCGGGAGCCGTACAGTGTAAGGGAGCCGGGCCGGATTGCCACTCAGTCGCCGAGGTGTTCCGCCGGGATCTGGCCCATGCGGCCGGCCTGGTAGTCCTCGAACGCCTGCACCAGCTCGGCGCGGCTGTTCATCACGAAGGGCCCGTACTGTGCCACCGGCTCCCGGATGGGCCGGCCGCCGAGGAGCAGTACCTCGAGGTTGGGGGCGGGGCTGTCCTGGGTCGCACCCACCGTTCCCAGTACGAGGTGCCCGGCATTCCCCCCGGTCCCGCGGCCGCTCGGAGCGGGCCTGAACACCACCAGCTGGCCGCTGTGGATGGGCTGGCGCGCCGAGCCGACCGTCCCGCTCCCGGCGAGCACGTACGCCAGCGCGTTGAAGTCGGGCGACCACGGCAGCGCCAGTTGGGCACCGGGGGCCACGGTGGCATGGACCAGCGTGATCGGGGTGTGGGTGACGCCGGGGCCGTGGTGGCCGGCGAGGTCGCCGGCGATCAGCCGCAAGACGGCGCCCCCGTCGGGGGAGCGGAGCAACGTGACCTGGCCACCACGGATGTCCTGGTAGCGAGGCGGGGTGAACTTGTCGGCGGCGGGCAGGTTGACCCAGAGCTGGATCCCATGGAACAGCCCGCCGCTGGCGACCAGGTCGTCCGGCGGGCGCTCGATGTGGAGGATTCCGGCGCCGGCCGTCATCCATTGCGTGTCGCCGTTGGTGATGAGCCCGCCGCCACCGGTCGAATCCTGGTGCTGGAACGTCCCGTCGATCATGTAGGTGACTGTCTCGAAGCCGCGGTGGGGGTGCCACGGCGTGCCCTTGGGCTCGCCCGGCGCGTACTCGACCTCACCCATCTGGTCCATGTGGATGAAGGGATCGAGGTCGGCGCTCGACACGCCCGCGAACGCGCGGCGCACGGGGAAGCCCTCACCCTCCAGCCCGGCGGGTGCGGTGGTCACCGTGCGGACGGGCCGCTCGGTCGACGTCGCAGGGTCGGGCTCGGCGACGGCCGGCAGCTCGAGGGGATCGGCAACGGTGATGGCTGGCATAGCGCTCCTTCTGATCCCTTGGGTCAACAACTTGCGCGTGCAAGTATTCCGACGTCCTGCACCCGCCGCCGTACCGGTCTTGACCTCAAGTCAGGTTGAGGTCTTACGGCCCCGACCATGACCCTCGAGCTCAAGATCGTCGTCGGCAGCACCCGGCCGGGTCGCGCCGCCGACCTGGTGCTGCCCTGGCTCGCCGATCGGTCCGCAGCGCATGGTGCCTTCGCGGTCGAGGTGCGCGACCTGCGCGACTGGCGGCTGCCGATGTTCGGGGAGACACAAGAGACGGTCATGGGTGCGGAGGGTGGGGGTTACCCCGATCCCATTGTGCAGCGCTGGAACCGGGCCATCGCTACCGGCGATACCTATCGGTGTTCGGCAGCTTCGGGTTCCGCAACAAGGCGGCTGGCTTCGTCGGCTACAGCGCGGGGCCCGTGGGCGGAGCCCGGGCCGTCGAGCACCTGGCGCACATCGCGATCGAGGCGGAACTGGTCCCCCTGCGCAATGCGGTCCTGATCGCGCGGGTGCACCGGGCATACGAGGCCGACGGCCGCCCCCACGATCGGGGAACCGAGGCCCGCCTCGCGGTGCTCCTCGACGACCTCGCCTGGTGGGGAGACGCGCTCCGTAGCGCCCGGGATGCAGGCGGCTGCCTCCGCCCCACGAACGCCGGGCGCCAGTGCCGGCCGCCTGATATAGAACGGTCGATGACCCGCGTTGGGGGGCGATCGGGCCGGCGCACGGCCCTGCTTGTTGGGGCGGCGCTGGCCCTGGCCGCCGCCGCGGGGGCGTGCAGCGGCGATGACGACTCGGACGACGCCGCCGGCGAAGACGCGGCCGAGGTCCTCGGCGTCGGCGACACGTACGTGGCCACGATTCGTCGCACCTCGGCAGGGGTTCCCCACATCACCGCCGACACACTGGCCGACCTCGCCTTCGGCCAGGGGTGGGCGAGCGGCGAGGACCGGGCCTGTGACCTGGCCGATCAGGTCGTCAAGGTCCGAGGCGAACGGGCGCGGTGGTTCGGCGCCGGGGAGAACGACGCCAACGTCGACTCGGACATCGCCTGGAAGGCGATCGGCGTCTTCGAACGGGCCTCCGACGACTGGGAGGGTGCCTCGGAACGCGTGGTCGAGCTCATCACCGCCTTCACCGCGGGCTGGAACGCCCAGCTCGACGAGGTGGGCGCCGACGGGTTGCCCGGGTGGTGTGCCGGCGAGGAGTGGGTCCGCCCGCTGGAGCCGGTGGAGGTCTACGCCTATGCGCGGTCGGTCGCCCTACAGGCGAGCAGCGGCGCCCTCACCGGGTTCATAGCCTCGGCACAGCCGCCCCAGGGTTCTGCGGCCAGCACCACCGCGTCCCCCGACGAGGCGGCGGCGTCTATCGTCCCCAGGCCCGAGGACATGGCCTCCAACGCCTGGGCCGTGGGCGCCGAGCGCTCGGCCGACGGCGGCGGCATGCTCGTGGCCAACCCCCACTTTCCGTGGGAGGGGGAGCTGCGGTTCTGGGAGGTGCACCTCACGATCCCGGGCGAGCTCGACGCCTACGGGGTGCAGCTGTCTGGCCTGCCGGGGATCGGCATCGGCGTCACCGAGAACTTCGCCTGGACCCACACGGTCTCCGCCGGCAACCGGTTCACCGCCTACCGGCTCGAGCTCGTGCCCGGCTCGCCCACCACCTACGTCTACGGGCACGGGCGGCGGGACATGACCTCGCGCGACGTGACCGTCGAGGTGCGGGGCGACGACGGCCGGATCAGCGACGTCACCCGGACGATGTGGTCGAGCCACTACGGGCCGATCATCGACTTCCCGGGTTTCGGCTGGACCGACGCCGCCACCATCAGCTACCGCGACGCCAACATCGACAACGACGAGTTCATCGACCAGTACGTTGGCATGCTGCTGGCCGACAACCTCGACGAGTTCATCGACGTCCACCGCGAGGTCAACGGCGTGCCGCTGTTCAACACCATCGCCGTGTCCGACGACGGCCGGACGTGGTACGCCGACACGTCTGCCACCCCCAACCTTTCCGACGAGGCGCTAGCCGCCTACCAGGCGTCGCTCGAGACCGATCCCATCGCCCGGATCGCCGCCGACAACGGAGCCGTGCTGCTCGACGGGTCGGATCCGCTCTACGAATGGGTCGACGAGGACGGCGCCCGCGACCCCGGGTTGATACCCGCCGCCGACCAGCCGATGGTCGAGCGGGACGACTACGTGTTCAACGCCAACGACTCGTTCTGGCTCCCGCACGCCACCGAGATGCTGGAGGGCGACTACTCGCCGCTCCACGGCGCCCAGCGCACCGCCCGCTCGCCCCGCACCCGGGAGAATGCCGTGGTGCTGGGGGACACCACCACGGCCGGGCCGGCAGGCGAGGACGGGCTGTTCACGCTGGACGAGCTGGCCGCCGCCGCGGTGCAGAACCGGGGCTACACGTCGCGGGTGCTGCTCGAGCCGGTCGTGGAGCGCTGCCGGGGCGCGAAGACGGTCGACGTGCCGACGCAGGAGCCATCGGGCGGCGACGACGGCGCCACCCCCCTGCCGGCGACCCGCCTCGACGTCGGCCCGGCGTGTCGCGTGCTGGCGGCATGGGACGGCGTGTACGACGTCGACCGAGCCGGGCCGCCGTTGTGGCGGGAACTGCTCGCCGGTGTCGACACCGCCGACCTGACCCGGGCCGGATCGCTGTGGGCCGAGCCGTTCGACCCCGAGCGCCCGATCGACACCCCGGCCGGCCTGGCGCCGGCGCCGGGCGGCGGTGCCCCCGATCCCGTGCTGGTCAACTTGGCGCGGGCGGTCCAGAGCCTCGAGGCGGCGGGATTCGAGGTCGACGCCACCCTCGGGGAGGTGCAGTTCGCGTCCCGGGACGGCGAGCGGATTCCCATCCACGGCGGCGATGCCCGTGACGGCACCACCAACATCGTGGGTTGGGGTAGCGGGGCATCGATCCTCGATCCCGCAGTGCTGCAGGCGAAGCGGGAGTCCCTCGTGCCGGGTTCGTCGCTGGCGCGGGTCGGTGGCGAGACCGGCTATCCGATCAACAACGGCACCTCGTTCCTCATGGCGGTGTCCTTCACGGACGATGGCCCACGGGCTCGGGTCTTCCTCACGTACGGCGAGACCGAGGACCGGTCCAGCGACATCTACACCGGGGCCACCAAGGCGTTCTCGGACAAGCAATGGCGCGACGTCGCCTTCACGGACGCAGACATCGAGGCCGACCTGGTCGACACCCTCACCGTGCGGGGCTGAGGGGTCAGTCGCGGCGGCGCGTCTGGCGGACGAAGCCGGCGATGCCCAGGACCATGAGCGCGGCACCGGGAACGATCAGCCACACCCCCAGCACCAGACCGTTGGCCACGGTGGCGGCGCCGAGCCCGATGGCGAACGGCCACACGCTGGCGTGCGGCAGGTAGTGCGCCGCCTCGTCGGCCCGCCGGGCCGCGGTCGCCTCCCCGCGGGAGGCGGCGGCGTCGAACGGCTCGGGCGCCGGGCTCCGGGTCCGCAGCCACAGGTAGGCGGCGATCACCAACGACAGCACCCCGGCCACGATCAACATGACGGTGCCGCCCTCCTCGTAGGCGGTGGCCCAGTAGATGCCTCCCAGCACCAGCACGGCGACGCCGACGGCGAGGAATACCCGCCAGGGGACCACCCGGTCGTCGACCCTCGGCGCCTCCCGCTCGTCAGCCATGAGCCGTGTCAGCCGCGTCGCCGGCGTGGCGCAAGTCCCAAGCCGGGCGCTGCGAGCGGATCGGGGGCAGTGGTCCGGCAAAGTTCTCGGGTGGCGGCGGCGAGCTGGTGATCCACTCCAGGGTCTGTCCGCCCCACGGGTCGTCGCCGGCCACGGCGCCCTGGCGTCCCCGCAGGGTCTGCACCGCGTTCCACAGGAACGGCAGCGTCGACGCCGCCAGCAGGAACGCGCCGATCGACGAGATCTGGTTGAGTCCCGTGAAGCCGTCGCTGTCGAGGTAGTCGGCCACCCGCCGGGGCATGCCCTCCAGCCCGAGGATGTGCTGGACGAAGAACGTCAGGTGGAAGCCGACGAGCGTCATCCAGAAGTGCAGCTTGCCCCAGCGTTCGTCGAGCACGCGCCCCGTCACCTTGGGCCACCAGTAGTACACGCCGGCGTAGAGGGCGAACACCGATCCGCCGAACAGGACGTAGTGCATGTGCGCTACGACGAAGTAGCTGTCGGTCACATGGAAGTCGATGGGGGCCGCCGCCAGCATCACGCCCGTCAGGCCGCCGAGGAGGAACGTGAACAGGAACCCCAGCGCGAAGAGCATCGGGGTCGGAAACGTCAACCTCCCGCCCCACATGGTGCCTATCCAGTTGAAGAACTTCACGCCGGTCGGCACCGCGATCAGCATCGAGAATCCGGTGAAGAAGGGCAGCAGGACCGCACCGGTCGCGAACATGTGGTGCGCCCACACGCCCACCGACAGCGCGGCGATGGCCATGGTGGCGAAGACCAGTCCGGCGTAGCCGAACACGGGGCGCCAGGAGAACACCGGCAGCACCTCCGTGATCACCCCGAAGAACGGCAAGACCAGGATGTAGACCTCGGGGTGGCCGAAGAACCAGAACAGGTGCTGCCACAGGATCGCCGAACCACCCGCTTCGGGATCGTAGATGTGCGAGCCGAGCTGGCGGTCCGAGAACAGCATGACCGCGGCCGCCGAGACCACCGGAAAGGCGATGAGGACCAGCACGCTGGTGACGAGCATGTTCCATGTGAAGATCGGCAGGCGGAACATGCGCATCCCCGGCGCCCGCATGGCAACGACGGTCGTGACGATGTTGACGCCGGTCCGGATCCCCGACAGCCCGGTGAGGGCGACACCCATGATCCAGAGGTCGGCCCCGATGCCGGGCGTGCGCACGATGCTCGACAGGGGCGTGTAGCCCGTCCAGCCGAAGTCGGCGCCCCCGTCGGACGTGAGGAACCCGCTCACCATCGTGAGCCCACCGAACAGGTAGAACCAGTACGACAGGGCGTTGAGCCGCGGGAACGCCATGTCGCGGGCGCCGATGTGCAGCGGCACGAAGTAGTTCGCCAGGCCGAAGGCGAAGGGGCCCAGGAACAGGAACAACATGATGCTCCCGTGCATGGTGAACATCTCGTTGTAGCGGCCCTGGGACACGACCTGCCGGCCGGGCTCGTACAGCTCCGAGCGGATGACCACCGCCAGCGCCCCGCCCACCAGATAGAAGGCGTAGGCCGTGGCCATGTACGAGATCCCGATGCGCTTGTGATCGGTGCTGGTGAGGAACGCCAGCAGCCCCTGCGCGCCGTGCTCGGGCTCGGGCGGCTCCTCGGCGGCGACCGGGCGTTCCTCGAGGGTCGTCACGAGCCGGAGCCCTCGCCGGCCACAGCGCCGCCGGTGTCACTCGGTGCGGCCCGCTGCTCGGCGACCCAGGCGTCGTACTCCTTCTGGGACACGACGCGCACCGTGTAGCTCATCTGCCAGTGGCTGAGGCCGCAGTACTCGGCGCAGCGGCCGACGTACTGTCCCTGCTCGGTGGGCGTGACGT
>JBKPAA010000109.1:0-7905 GCA_046726215.1 Actinomycetota bacterium
TGCCTGATTTCGCGCCCGTCTTTGCGCTGACGATTCGACAGGCAAGGGCCGCCTGCAGCGGCTAATCGGTGCGCCGAAGCGCAGTCCCATCGATCCGGCGGTAGGGGCAGCCGCGTGGCGACCTCCCGGCCCTCGCCCGGAAGCGGGTCCTACTTTCGACCCATGGCGACGACGATTGTGTTCGAGACGCATGCTTTCAGCGAGGACAACGAGCGTGGTGTGGCCTCTGGTTGGGCGCACAGCCGACTGTCCGCGCGCGGGCGTCGCTTGGCCGAAGAGCTTGGTGAACGGCGCCGCAACGACGGCATCGCCGCCGTATTCAGCTCGGACCTCCGCCGGGCTGTCGAGACCACCGCCATCGCCTTCCCGTCCGGACATCCCCCGGTCCTGCTCGACTGGCGTCTGCGGGAATGCGACTACGGCGACCGCAACGGCACTTCGGCGGACACGCACATGCGGGATCGCGTCGGCAACCTGGACCAGCCGTACCCGGGTGGCGAGAGCTGGCGGCAGGCCATCGCCAGGGCGGCAAGGTGGCTGGACGACCTTACGCTGCGATGGAGTGGGGCTCGTGTGCTAGTCGTGGGCCACGTTGCGACTCGCTGGGCCCTGGACCACCACCTCAACGGCGTGCCCCTCGAGACGTTGGTGGCGGCTGACTTCGCCTGGCAAGAAGGCTGGGTGTACAACGTTTCTGGGTAGCGCCAGTACCCGTGCCTGCGGGTCCCAGGCCGGCGACACAGATCTGCCTCACCCGCGTGCGGCGTTCTGTGCTGCGGTCCTGGCAGGCGGGGTGCGCTCGGTTCGGGCAATTACATGCGTGGCTGTGGCGGGTCGAGACTTCCCCCCTCAGGACGACGGGCCATACGGTCCAGCCGCCGGCGGTTCTGTCAGAAGGTGGACATTCGCGCGCGGACCGGACATACTCACGCCCTCAATGGTCACGACCGTCGCCGTCGGTGTCGATGGGTCCGCCACGGCAGCTGAGGCCGTGAAGATGGCGGCCGAGGTCGCGCGGCGGTTCGAGGCGGAGCTGGTCCTGCTCTCCGCCTACAACCACCCGGACGAATCGTCACAGCAGCGCGACGTGGTTGCGCGGACGGAGGCGCGGCTCCGGCAGGAGGGCGTTCGCTGCCGGACGCTCGCCGAGGAGGGCAACCCCTCCGACGTGCTCGTCCGCCTTGCGAAGCAGTGCGGCGCCGACATCCTCGTCGTGGGCAACAAGGGCATGCAGCGCCGCGCGCTCGGCAGCATCCCGAATGCGGTGACTCACAAGGCGGACTGCTCGGTCCTCGTCGTCAAGACGACGTAGCCCGGCAACCGCCAGATCTGCCCGATCTCGCGCCTCGACTTTTTGTATCCGGGATCGGGCGGGCGAGGGGCGGGCGACGGGCGCTCGGTTCAGGGCAGTATGTGTGGCACAGCAGCGGGCCAGCGCCCCGGCGCTCAAGGAAAAACCGTGTCGCTTGGACTGCTGCTGCGGCTGCGTCGATGCTTGGAGTACCCGCCGAGAAGGAGCCGGGGTGGCGGCTTTCAATCCTGATGAGGATCCGGGATGGGAGCTCTCACCACGCACCTGTTGATCCTCGTGCCTGGGTCCCGGCGATCAACGGGCACCCGGGATGGGCTCACGATGATCCGCGAGGTGTGGCTGAGTTTCTCGGTGGTGATCCTCCCCCTCGGCGTGGTCGCTCTGCTTATCGCCGGTGGTGCCCCGACCCAGCCGGCCGGCGGGTGGGTCGCCGCGTTCGCGGTGGCGTCCGTTCTGTGCTGGGCGGCGGCAGAGGTGTTCGGCCGACGCCCGCTCGATTGCAGCGACCTAGCGGCGCTTGCAGCCAGTTATCGCGGTCGCTTCTTCCTGCGGGCGACATTCTCCCAAGGGACCGCGTTGCTTGCGTTCATCACAACGTTGATCGTGGGCCAGTGGTAGATCTACTGGCTGTTCCTGCCGTTCGCGCTCTTCGGGATCGGCCGAAATGCGCCGACAGCCGGCCACCTCAAGGCCGGACAAGAACGCCTTCGACTCGCGGGGTGCGACCTGTCGCTCATCAGAGCCCTGCGCAGCTCACCCAGCTAACGCCCGCGGTGTCAGACGCTGCGCCGACGGCCGCCGGTCCTGCCGAATGAACCCGGCCCAGATCAGTCGATGTGGAAGACGGCGAGCGGTCGTGCACAACGAGGCCAACCTCGAGCAGGGCAGCCCCCCAAAGCGCCGCCGAGCGCCTCCTTACCGACCTGGAGCTTGAGGTCCCTGTCAAGGTCGAATCCGGAACGTGACCATTCATTCGCTCCATTGGAGGATGGAGAAGGAGGCACCTTCCGGGTCGTTGAGGACAGCGACACGTCCCACGTTGAACAGGTCGAAGGGCTCCACGGAGACCGTGCCCCCCAACTCGGCCGCCCGGGCGGCGGTGAGGTCCGTATCCGCGACGGCGAAATAAATCATCCAATGCGGCGCGATGTCCTCCGGCCATAGCTCGTCCATCTGCACCATGCCGGCGACAGTCCGCTCGACACCAGGGAGGAAGAAGACGCTGTAGCCCGATCCTTCAGCGAAGGGAGGGCTCTTCGACTCCCAGCCGAACACGGCGGCGTAGAACTGCTTCGCCACATCGACATCCCGGCACGTCAGCTCGCACCAGGTAAACGAACCGGGCTCGTGCATCACGTCGGGCGAGAGGTGACCCGCCGACTCCCAGATCGCGAACCGTGCACCCAGCGGGTCCGTACAGATCGCCATGCGTCCGGCGTCGAAATAGCTGGTGGGCCACAGGGAGACCCCACCGCCCCGGTCGAAGACCGCTCGTGCCGTGGCATCCGCATCGTCCACGGAGATGTTCATGGTCCAGGACGGTTTCCGACCTGGACCGATGTCGCCGACGTCCTTGCCGGCCAAGCGGAAGACCCACCAGCCCGACGCGTCGTCTAGCGGTCGATGCCGCGCCAGCACCCTCCAGCCGAAGAGGGCGCAATAGAACCGGCTCGCCACCAGAGGCCCGGCGGCTGTTTGCAGGTTGACCCACACCGGCGTGCCCGGCGGATAGCTCTGCGCGGAGTCCATACACCTCCTCCTATCCTCCCGTTCGGAACATAGTCCGACCGAACACAGAGGCGTCAGGCCGGAGTGCGGTCGCGGAGCGCTACTGACCCTCATAGGGAGTCGGTCGCCCATATCTGCTGGGCGTGGCTGGCCGGTGTCGCCGTTGTCGAGCTATGCGAGGACGTGACGGTCGGCTGCGTCCATCGCGGCGTTTACGGTGTCGACCACCGAAGCCAGGCAATGGCTGATCATCACCCCGGCACGGCGAGCCGTCGGGATGCGCGGCGTAGCCTTGCCGCCCACAAGATGGGGAGGCACGGTGGTTCGGGCCAGCAGCAGACCACGGCGACACCGCAAGGCCGAACGACGCGGTCGACGCCGCAACCGCGTGGTGATCAGGTCGGCACCTCACTCGGACCTCGAAGCGACCCGTCGAAGCCGGATCGTTGGCGAGGCTGTCGATTGGATCCTCTTCGTCGGGCTTGTCGCCGTCATGGTCGGCATTGGGTTCGTTATAGGTCTGCCACCCTGGGGACTGTGGATCCTGGCACTGGTCGCTGCTCCGGTGCTGCTGATGGTCTATGAGGTCGCCGCCATCGCCGCGTGGGGGATGACCTTGGGCAAGAGATGCGCTGGCGTGCGAGTCCTTCGCGCCGACACACTCGAGGCGCCCGGATGGAGGCGAGGAGCCATTCGAACGTTCGCGCTTGTGCCGTGGTGCCGGCCCCCACGCCACTTTGAACGTTACGCGCTCCTTCGCGCGGACGGGCTGCCAGACCGCCTCGCCGGGACCATCGTCGTAGACGATCGCGCATGGCGATCATCGCAGCGGCCCGCAACACACTGAAACCGCCGCCCCGGAGTCGTAGGCATGCGGCCACGCCAGATCCGATGTGCGGCCTCCCAGCGACGGTTCTCGCCATCCCTTCACGCGCGCCCGACTGTGTCGCTCAGCCCAAGTACGGTCGGGCTGATGGCGAAGCAGAAGGGACCCACGGCCGAGGACCGGGCCACGGCGATCCGGGTCGCGCTGGCGGGTATCGCCGGCGGTGTGGAGCTCGGCGAGATCGCCGCACGCCTGGCGCCGCTGCACCCCAAGAACAACACGTTCCCCGGTGAGGTCCTGCTGGAGCTGGCGGCCGACGCCATCGAGGAAGGCGGTGCGAGCCGGGAGCAGCCCCTCGAGTTCGAAGGCATTCGCAGGCGCCACCTTCCCGAAGACCGGGCTCACACGAGGGCCCAGCACCACAAGGCCGAGTACGCGCTGCGGGCGGCGGCGATGGTCCGGGCCGGGGTCGATCCCGGGTTGCTGGACGAGGTGAGCTGGTGGCGCACCGATGACCTGTGGTTCTGGGCGCTCCAAGCGCTGGTGACCTACGTACGGGCGGCAGGCGAACACGGTGCCGAGCCCGTCACAGCTATCTGTGGACGGGTCGCGAGCCGCCACGGCGTCCAGCTCGCAGCGGCGACCTGACCCGGCGCGCCAGAAGGGAGGCCGGAAGGCGCACAGAACATCGGCCTCCACGTGAAGACGCTGACGCCGGTCTGAACAGAAGATGGACCTCATGTGCCCTCAAAACGGCACGTATCTGGAGTCCTGATCAGGTGTCTACGACGTAGCCGACGAGAGGTCTGGGCTGCGTCGTGGACGCGTGATCGGGTCGAGATCCAACCGCTTGTCGGCCCGAGAACGCATACCTCCGAGAGCAAGCCGCCCGGGCTCTCGGCGAACAACGGACCCGCCCGCTCGACGCCTCATCATGGACATGTCCGTGATGCAGACCCGCAGGTCACAGCCTCGGTCGGCCAGCACTTCGGTGACGCCGCGAAGGAGGATCGATGAGAAATGGGGGCGGTGGGCGTCTGTTCGGGTATGGCTGAGGTGTTTGCGACTGGGATTCAGATGGGCGAGTCCCCGCGGTGGCACGACGGCCGGTTCTGGATGTGCGACTGGGTGGCGGGTGGCGTGCTGGCGTTCGACGCCGACGGGAACCGCGAGGTCGTGGCGCGGGTGGAGGGGATGCCGTTCTCGATCGACTGGCTTCCCGACGGCCGGCTCGTCGCCACCACGCCGGGTGGGGTGGTGGCAGGTCCGGACCTGGAGCCGTATGGCGCGACCGGGCAGCCGTTCAATGAGATCGTCGTTGATGCCGCTGGTCGGGTGTGGGTGGACATGCCGGGCTCGATGCCGTGGGAGGAGCCGAAGCCGGGGATCGTGGCCGTCGTGCTGCCCGATGGGAGCAGCCGCCAGGTCGCCGACGACGTGTGGTTCCCGAACGGGATGATCGTCCTCGGCGAGGACACGCTCGTGCTCGCCGAGTCCCACGCTGACCGGCTGACCGCCTGGACGATCACGGACTCCGGTGACCTGGTTGACCGGCGTGTCTGGGCCGACCTCGGACCGGGTTCCGCCCCGGACGGCATCTGCGGGGACGCCGAAGGGGCGATCTGGTACGCCAGCGTGCCCGGACAGCGCTGCACGCGTGTCGCTGAAGGCGGCGAGGTGCTGGACACGGTCAAAGCCGACCGTGGTTGTTTCGCGTGCATGCTCGGCGGCGAAGACGCCCGCACGCTCTACATCGTGGCCAACCACTACGCCGGCGGCAGCGCCTCGGATGGCATTGTGCTGATCCAACCGGTCGCCGTGCCGCACGCCGGGCGACCCTGAGGCCCTGTCGCCGGCCAGACCAACCTCCGCACCCACCGCAGCGAACGGCGCCGAGGTCGTCGCCGACCTGGACACGATCGACACGGGGGCCGACGCGCGGGCGGCGGACCCCGTCCGGCGCCAGGTGCTGGTCCGGGCCAACGCCTACTTCGGCCCGTGGAGGACGTGACCAGCCGCAGCCCGCGGCCACGACGTTGCACCGGACGGCCGCCGAGGTCCAGGCGACGGCGAGTGAGCCGCGGGCCATCAGCGCCGCGCGAGTGCGGACGCTGCCGCCCGACCGCGCAGTGTTCCCGGCTAGCCGGATGGGCGGGCCACGGCTCCTGCGTCAGCCACTCCCGCCGGTACTGGGGCCTGCGATTGCACCTGATCGCCACAGCCCATTGAGCTCATCAATCTCGGGATTGGCCAACGCTAGCGACCGGCAAGCCGGTGGGCAGCTCCAGACCATCGCGCCCGCCGATCTACCGAGCCCGGTGCGGCGCGGGCGGGGAGCGCAATTCGGTCAAGGCGTCGCGGCGACCGCGGCCCAGAAGTCGTCAAATCGATCGTCGGGTCCGGCCACGGCGCGTTGGGTGAGGAGGACTGCGACACGGTCTATTGCAGGGTCAGCCCATCCATCGTCACCGAGGCCCGGGGATGGTGGAGTGAGCACGAACCCGGGATGGTGGTAGGGCGGGTCCGGTCCCACCAGCTACCACGCGTTCACCGCCCGGCCCTGTCCATAGGCACCGATCTCTCGAGGACTCGCGTGCTGCCAGCCGTCCGCCTCCCATGCCGTTCCGAGCTCGTCGGGTGGTGATCGACAGTGACGTTCGGTCGAGCGCGCCGACAGAAGCGATCGATGTGAACCCCGATTGGCTCGACCCTCGTCCGAATGTCGAGAACGCTCATGTTGCTCCGACCTCTTCCTGTGCCGGCGCAGACGAGCGTCGACAGCGATCGAGAAAGGACAGATACAGATGACGAAGGTCACGTGTGACATGGCGATGTCGGTTGACGGGTTCGCGGCGGGGCCCAACCAGCGGCTCGATGCGCCCTTCGGGGACAAGGTCGAGGGGCGCCTGCATCGCTGGATGTTCGAGCAGGCTGACGAGAACGCCGCGGAGATGGAAGCGATCACTGCGGCCGGGGCGTACATCATGGGCCGCAACATGTTCGGCCCCGGCCGTGGCGCATGGGATCTGGAATGGAAGGGCTGGTGGGGCGACGAGCCGCCCTACCACGGGCCGGTCTTCGTCCTCACCCACAACCCGCGCCCGCCGCTACCGATGCAGGGCGGCACGACGTTCCACTTCGTCACCGACGGGATCGAGTCGGCGCTGGCGCAAGCGCGCGAGGCGGCCGGCGACGCCCACGTTGCGATCGCGGGCGGCGCCGCGACAGTGAACCAGTACCTCGCACTCGGCGCGATCGACGAGCTCCGCCTGCACGTCGCGCCGGTCGTGTTGGGCGAGGGCGAGCGACTATTCGAGGGCGTTGGCAACTTCGACCTCGAGCAATTGGAGGTCAGCGGTACCGACCTCGTCACCCACCTGAGCTACCGCGTGGTCCGCTAGAGGCGCGAGCCTGGCTGAGTCTGCGGATCTGGCAGGGCGCTACTGGGCCAGCCGGCAGACCGTGCACCGCTGGCTCGCCGGCGCCGGTATCGACCGGCGCCGCCCTCACACGGGCCTGTCGCCTGCAACGACGCCGACCTCGTTGTCCTGTACCAGGCGGGTGTGTGCGCCCCGGCGACGCAGATCGGTTCGGCTGCTCGCCGTCAACGATCAACCGGTGTCTCGACGCCGCCGGTGTCGCCCGCCGGCCGGTTACTCCTGCGGTGAGCCGCCAAGACCTGATCCAAGCGCTCGACCTGGACTGTCGGCACCCGCTAACGCCGCCGGGTGGTCCATCCCGCCGCTGACCGGAGGCCCGGTAGCGTGCCGGCATGACCGTGCTCACACCGGAGGCCCGCGACGTTCTGACTGCCGGGCGGCTGGCGCATCTCGTGACGATCAACGCCGACGGCAGCCCCCAGGTCAGCATCGTCTGGGTCGGTCTCGACCGCGACGACATCGTGAGCGGCCACCTCGGCGTTCGCCAGAAGCTGCGCAACGTCGAGCGCGACCCCCGTGTGGTGCTGTCGCTCGAGACCGGGCACCGGAACGCCATGGGTCTCGACGAATACCTCGTCGTGCGCGGCACCGCCCGCGTA
>JBKPAA010000110.1:0-25389 GCA_046726215.1 Actinomycetota bacterium
GTGGAGCCGCCCCGCAAGTGGGCCGCCCCGGTGCGGTTGACCGACGTGATCCGGGCGGCGCTGGGCGAGGTGGAGGACTACCAGCGGGTCACGGTGCGGGGCGTGGAGCCCGCCACCATCGTCGGCGCCGCCGCCGCCGACATGGCCCACCTGCTCGCCGAGCTCATCGAGAACGCCCTGGTGTTCTCACCCCCCGACCAAACCGTCGACATCCGCGGCCGCATCCGGCAAGGCCGGGGAGACGGAGCGGCCGAGGGCGGGTCCAGCTACACGCTGGCGGTCATCGACTCGGGCCTCGGCATGTCCCCGGCCGAGATCGAGGCCGCCAACCGCCGCCTGGCCGGCGAGGAGTCGTTCACGATCGCCCCGTCTAAGTACCTGGGCCACTACGTGGCCGGCAACCTCGCCGCCCGCCACGGCATCGGCGTGAGGCTCGACGCCTCGCCCGGCAACGGCATCACTGCCACGGTGAACATCCCGCCGCCCCTGCTCACCACCGAGCCGACCATCGGCGCGCCGCCGATGTCGGCCGAGGGCGACGGTGCCCTCCAGGTGCCGGCGGGCGCGCCGGGCCCGTCCGAATCGGGGGCGCTCGCCGCCGTCGTGGGCATGAGCGCCCGGGGCGAGGCGCCCGGCACCGAGGCGGCCGAGGCTCTATGGCGTACCGGCGAGTACCAGCCGCCGGCGACCAGCAGCTGGCCGGCGCCCGCCGGACTGGCGGCGGGGACGCCACCACCCGGGGGCACAGCGGGCCGGACCTCGAGCGGGCTCGCCAAGCGGGCGCGGACGAACGGCGCCGCGCCGGCCGACACCGGGCCGGGGCCGGGGACTTCGCAGGCCGGCGCGGCCCCGGGGTCCGACCCCAGCGGCGATCTACTGGCGGCACTGAGCCGCCACTCGGCCCGCCTGCAAGGCATCCCCGGCATGCCGGGACAACCCCCGTACGGTGCGCCGGCCACGGCCCGCGGGCCGCAAGCGATGCCCCCGGTACCGCCGCCTCCTCCGCCCGCGCCGACGGGCCGGCAGACCCCGGGTGCCTACGAGCCCACCGGGCGGCACGATCGCGTGGGCGAGGACGCCGGTCGGCGAGGTCCGCCGGCTGGCGCCGAGCCGATTGGGCCGGCGTCGCCGGCTTCCTCTGGGCCTCCGCTGACGCGGCGCGTGCGGGGTGCGCAGATGCCCAACGCCAACCCGTTGTCGCTGCATGGCCCGACCGGCGAGTACCCGGTCGGGCCCGGCATGCCGGACGCGCCGCCCGTGACCCCCGGCCGGACGGTCTCGCCGGCCGACCTCCACCGGGGCGAGCGCCCCCGCTCCGCCGACGACGTCTACAGCTTCCTCACCAGCTTCACCGCCGGCGTCCAGAAGGGCCTCGACGACGCCCAGTCCCGGGACCGCGACGGCGAAGACAACGGCCGCCGCTGACGCTCACCCGAGCTTGATCAACGATCGCCTCAGGTTGCGGATGGCCTGCTGGGTGCGTTGCTCGTTCTCGATCAGCGCAAAGCGGACGTAGCCCTCGCCGCCCGGGCCGAAGCCCACGCCGGGTGACAGGGCCACCTGGGCCTCCCGCACCAGCATCGACGCGAACTCGACCGATCCCATGTCGCGGTAGGGCTCGGGCATCGGCGCCCACGCGAACATCGTTCCCTTGGGCCGCGGCACGTCCCAGCCGATGCGGTGGAGGCCGTCGATGAGCACATCGCGGCGCCGCTGGTACACCTCCCGCACCTGGTTGGGCGTCTCGGCGGCCTCGTTGAGGGTGACCGTGGCGGCGATCTGGATGGGCTGGAAGGTGCCGTAGTCGAGGTACGACTTGAGCTTGGCCAGCGCCTGCACCACGTCGGCGTTGCCGGCCAGGAAGCCGAGCCGCCATCCGGCCATGGAGAACGCCTTGGTCATCGAGTACAGCTCGACGGCGCACTCCTTTGCCCCCTCGGCCTGCAGGATCGACGGCGGCTCGAATCCGTCGTAACCCAGCTCGGCGTACGCGTTGTCGTGCACGACGATGACCCCGTGCTCGCGTGCGAAGTCGACCACCTGCTGGAAGAACTCGAGGTCGACGGTGGCCGTGGTCGGGTTGTGGGGGAAGCTCAGCACCATGACCCGCGGCTTGGGCCACGAGTACTCGTAGGCCTCGTGGACCCGCTCGATGAAATTGCCGTCGGTCGACATGGGGATCTCGCGGGCGGACGCCCCTGCGAACAGGGGGCCGAAGATGTGGATGGGATACGACGGAGACGGCACGAGCGCGGCGTCGCCCGGTCCGAGCAGCACCCACATGACGTGCGAGTAGCCCTCCTTCGCGCCGATCGTGCTGATGACCTCGCGTTCGGGATCCAGCGAGACGCCGAAGCGCCGCAGGTAGAGGTCGGCCAGGGCCTGGCGCAGCTTGGGTATGCCGCGGCTGGACGAGTACCGGTGGTTGCGGGTGTTGTGGGCGGCCTCGCACAGCTTGTCGACGGCCAGGGAGGGCGACGGCAGGTCCGGGTTGCCGAAGCCGAGATCGATCACGTCGAATCCGGCTCGCCGGGCCTCGATCTTCAGACCGTCGATGATCGTGAAGACGTAGGGGGGCAGCCCGGTGATGCGGCGGAACTCCACTACTGCCCGCTCCTGCTGCTTCGCAGCGGGCCGCTCGGGCCGTCGGCGTGTTGCTTCCCGCTCCCACGGCCGCTCGGGCCGTCGGCGTGTTGCTTCCCGCTCCCACGGCCGCTCGGGCCGTCGGCGTCTTGCTTCCCGCTCCCACGGCCGCTCGGGCCGGGCTCGCTCTCACCGTGTAGCCCCGTCACCTTCACCGGACGCTCGCTCATGGCGCCCACGGTACATGGGTGGGTTTTGCGCCCAGGAGGCGATTCAGGCCCCTGGCCACCCGGCGGGCGGTCGGGGATCATTCCTCCGTGACCGCGCCCATCGACGTCGTGATCGAGATCCCTCGGGGCAGCCGCAACAAGTACGAGTACGACCACGAGCGCCACGTCTTCCGCCTCGACCGCCGGCTGTTCACGGCGACCGCCTATCCCGCCGACTACGGCTTCATTCCCGACACCCTGTCCGAGGACGGCGACCCGCTCGACGCCATGGTGCTCCTTGACGATCCCACCTTCCCCGGATGCTGGGTCACCGCCCGGCCCATCGGGGTGTTCTGGATGGAGGACGACAAGGGCGCCGACGCCAAGGTGTTGTGCGTGCCCGCCGGCGATCCCCGCTGGGAGCGGGTGTCCGAGATCGGCGACCTGCCGCCGTTCCTGGCCGATGAGATCGAGCACTTCTTCGAGGTCTACAAGGTGCTCGAGCCCAACAAGCATTCGAGCGTGCGCGGCTTCGAGGGTGCCGACGCCGCCGCCAGTGAGATCGAGGCGTGCCGCCGCCGGTACGCCCAAAGCCGAACTAGCGGCGGATAGCTGGGTATAGGGCCGCTAGCCACCGCAAGCTGGTGAGGACGAAGGGTCAGCCGCTGATCTCGGAGGCCTCCCGGCCACCGAGGAGGGCCGCACCCGTGGCGCCGGCCCGCTCCCCCAGTTCGGCCGACACGATGCGCACGTCCTCGCGTTCCTCCGGCGCCATCACGTGTCGCCGGTAGGCGGCACGGACGGGTTCCATCAGCACTTCGCCCGCCTCGACCAGTCCCCCACCGATCACCACCAGGGAGCAGTCCAGCAGCGTCACGAGGTTGCCGATCCCCAGGCCAACCCACTCCGCGAACTCACGCATGACCTCGAGGGCATCGTCGTCGCCCTCGCGGGCCGCCTGGGTCACGTGTTCGCCCCTGACGGTGTCCGCCATTCCGCCGGCCAGCTCGACCCCGCGCGGGAACTGGCCGGCCTCGGCGGCCTGGCGACCCAACCACCCGAGGCCGCTGCCCGAGGCGAAGCGCTCCCAGCAGCCCCGCTGCCCGCACGGACACCGGGGCCCGCGGGGATCGACCACCATGTGGCCCGCCTCGCCGCCGAAGCCGTGCGCACCGCGCACTAGCTCACCGTCGGCGATGATGCCCGCCCCGATGCCCGTGCCCAGGGCGACCAGCAGGGCGTCGTCGGCTCCCCGGGCGGCCCCGGCCAGGTATTCGCCCCAGGCGGCGCACGTGGCGTCGTTGTCGACGCGGATGGGCAAGCCGAGCCGCCGGTCGAGCTCGACCGCGACGTCGACGTTGCGCCGACCGGGCAGGTTGGGGCTCACGCACAGACGGCCGGTGCGGTCGATCAGCCCGGCGATCCCTGCGCCGACTGACGTGACCCCCGGGGCCCCCACCTGGCCGTCGAGCTGGCGCACGACGTCGGCCATGGCGTCGAGCAGCCCCACCTCCGTGTCCGGTGTCGGCACCCGCGCCTCGCCGAGGACGACCGCGGGCTCCTCGGGTCGCAGCGCCACGCCCAGGACCTTCGTGCCTCCGACGTCGATGCCCGCCAGCAGTCCCCCGCGGCGCTCGGGGTCGACAGAACGGCTCAATATCGCAGCAGGGCGCCGATGCGCCCCATGACGTCCAGGTCGGCGTTGCCGACGCAGATCTCCACCTGGCACGACTGCGCCAGGGCCTCCTCGATGGCGTCCTCGACCACGTCGTCGACCGACACCATCTCGCCGCGGCAGCCCTTGCAGCGGGGCCCGATGGCGGCCAGCGTGTCGCAGGCCCGGCAGCGCCAGCCCGGCGCCGCGTAACCCTTGGATACGACCAGGGTGTCGACCCGGTGGGCGGACAGCCCGTCCATCACCGGTCCCAGGCCGGCCACCGCCCGCCGTCCGCTCGCGACGGCGGCCCGCAACCGCTCGACGAGCTCGGCCTCGCGTCGGCGCTCGACCTCGGCCTCGGCCGCCTGGGCGGCCGCCAGCACCTCGGTGTGCCCGGCCGTGACCGGCAGCGTGATCTGCCCGCAGAGCCGCGACCGCAGGTAGGGATGCAGGTTGGATTCGAGCTGCGCGCGGATGTGGGGATCGCAGGCGCCGACCACCAGGTGCCGGAAGGGGTGCTGGTTCCACACCTCGAAGGCCACGCGGGCCGCATGGCGCAGGTGTTGCTGCGTGTGGGTCTCCACGACCTGCTTGAGGTCGCTACCCCGGTCGCGCTCGCCGCGGACGTCGAGATCGCGGGGCACCGCCTCGAACAGCTCCGACCGCTCGACGAGCTCCCCCAGCTCGAACACGAACATGCGGGCACGCTGGCGATCCGCCAGCAGGACGCCCATGGGCTCGTGCTCGCGCAGCAGGACCTCGAGCTCGCCCACGGCGGGGGCGTGGTCGATCACCACCCGGCTGTGCACCGGCATGGGCAGCTCGATCACCTCCCAGAGCCGGTCGGCCCAGCACGCAAAGATCGCCAGGCCCCGAACGTGGGACCGGTCGATGCCGTGATGGACGTACTGCTTGATGCGGTGCAGGTCACGAAACACGGACGCCTCGCCGTCGGCGCGGGCCCGGGCGTCCTTGAGCAGGACGTCGACCTCGTGCTCCAGGTCTCGCTGCCGGGCCACCCGACGCCCGTCGACGTCGAGGTAACAGGATGTGATCGGTGCTCGCTCCCCCTTGATCGATGCCAACTCGCGAATCGTGGCTTCGGTCATGGCCGCCACGGCGCCTCCTCGAGCATGGGGGTTCGGTGCGATCGGTCGGCGTGCGGTGCCGATCGTACGCGACCGCCCCGACCGCCGCTCGGGCGGTAACGGATGGTCGGGGCCCGGGGCCGCCCGCTGCCCGTCACGCGACGGTGATGCGCTCGATGGTCGTGCCCGACCCGTTTGCGCCCTGACCGGACCCGCTGCGTTGCCCGGCATCGGCGCCATCGCCGTCGACACGTCCGGCGGCCCGGCGACGGGCGACGTCGCCCAACGAGCCCATGGCGCCCACCAACGTGGCGAGCGCCGCGGGGTCGTCGATCAGGTCCTCGGCCACGTCGAGCAGGGCGCGGGCGGCAAGGATCAGCTCTCGGGCCGCCGCCTGCAGATGCTGGAGCCCCTCGCGGGCACGGTCCGGACAGGTCATGTCAGGTTCCATCGACATCCCCTCTTGCGTCAGCCCGCCGCGGCCGCGGCAAAGGTCACCAGCAGCCGCCCTTCCCGCAGCCGCGCTCCGGCCACCGACCGCCGGCGGAGCGAGTCGGGGAGCGCGAGCGCCCGGCGATAGGGGCCCACGCGCACCAACAGCTCTCCGTCCCGCCTGCCGACCTCGAGCTCGTCGCGATCCGTGAACGGCAGGTCGACCTCGAGCACCGTCGCCGCCCCGTGGCGGCGCACGCGCATGGGCTCGCTCGACCCGAAGCGCGCCGTCGGGTCCTCGTCGCCGTAGAGGACATCGGCCACGGTCCTGAGGGCATCGATGCCGACCGGTTCCGTGGGCTGCAGCGGCAGCCTGAGCACCGGCACGGGGGCGAAGTCCTCGTCGATCGCCGAGAGCTGCTCGGCGTGCAGCGCCTTCCAGCGACCGAACCACGGGTCCTCGACCTCGTCGGGCAGGATGCGGTTCGCGATCACGGCGTCGACGTGGTAGCCGAACAACGCCAGGTAGGTGTGCGTGCGCCTCGCCTCTGCGACCACCACCCGCTCGGGATTCACCACCAGGCGCACGCTGGTGCGACGGCCGTCGGTGAGGATCTCGCGCACGCCCGCGAGGCGGTCGTAGAAGCGCCGCGTGGCGGCAAACACGCCATCGTCGGCGACCGGAAGCGTCGTGAAACGCGACACCACCGGCGACACCACCCGGCTCACCTGGCGGCCGAGCGGGAACACCCGCTCCATGTACCGGGCCAGCACGTCGGGGAGCGAGAGCAGCCGGACCGTCTCGGCGGTGGGTGCGCAGTCGACGACCACGACATCCCAGTCGGCGCCGGCATGCTCGCGGATGTCGGCCAGCGCGAACACCTCGTCCAGCCCGGGCACGACCGACAGCTCCTCGGCCTCGAGCGCCTCGACCCCCGCCCAGCGAAACACCTCGACGAGGTAGCGCTGGATCTCCACCCAGGAGTCCTCCATGCGGTCCTGGGCATCGAGCTGCTGCCCCCAGAGGCCGTCGGCCACGGGTGCCACGAGCGGCCCGAGGTCGACGTCGAGAGCGTCGGCCAGCGAGTGGGCGGGATCGGTGGACAACACCAGGGTTCGCAGGCCGGCGTCGGCACAGCGGAGCGCCGTGGCGGCCGCGGTGGTGGTCTTGCCGACGCCGCCCTTGCCGGTGAACAGCAGCACCCGGGCGTCGCCGGTCACTCGGTCCCCCGATCGTGCCCCAGCGGTCGTCATCAATGCTCCAGGTAGTCGCGCAGCTGGCGCAGTGCGGTGTGGACGATGCGCGCCTCGGCGCGGCGTTTGACGAACCCGGGAAGCGGCACGAGTAGGTCCACCTCGAGGTGATAGGTGACCTCCGTGCTGTCGGCGTCACCCTCGACGGCCCGCAGCTCGTACGAGCCGTCGAGCTTGCGGGTGATGTCGCCCTGCACCAGGCGCCAGGCGAGCACGTCGGGCGCCCGCTCGTAGTCATAGCGCAGCGTGTAGCTCGTGCTGCGGCCCATGGCGGCGGCCCTGAAGGCCACGTCGCGCGGGCGTCCCTCGTCGTCACGATCGACCACGGTCGCCGACTTCAGGTCGTGGGCCCACGTCGGATAGTCGTCGAAGGTGGTGAGCACGTCCCAGATCCGCTGCGGCGACGCGCCGATGACCATCTGCTGCGTCGCCTGGTCCATGTCGCTGGGCTCCTCCCGCGAGGGACGATGGAACGTGGGGCACGTTAGTGAACGCTGATTCCGCCCGCTGCAGGGCCTCCGGCCCGTTCGCCGGAAGGCGCCGGTGTTTCGCGAGGCCGGCATTCAGTCACCCTGATCGGGCGGCTTTGCCGGGAAGCGGCCGTGCCGCGCGGCCCACAACGCCATGAGGCCCAGGCCGAGCATGGGGACCAGTACCGAGAACGCCAGCGCCGTGAACGGCCGCACCGATGCCGCCGCCACCGCCACCACCACCTGCACGCCCAGGATGCCCTGCAGCAACCGGGTCACGGCGGGAGGAGCTACGTCGTCGCTCAGGAAGAAGAGGCCACCCATGGTGACCGCCTCGTAGCGGCTCCGGCCGATCGCCACCACATACGCCCAAAGGAAGGCAATGCATCCCCCCGCGAACAGCGCGAGGTCGACCGGGACGGACAGCGGCATGAACGTGTCCGGCCACGCCGCCGCCAACACCGAGGCGACCACGAAGGCGGCGGTCGCCCAGACCGCCACCCGGCAGATGGGATCCCACCCGGCGCCCGGCGCGGGCCGATCACGGATGCGATCGCGCCCCGGCGACTCGCGGCGTGGGATCGGCGCCGCGGCGTCGCCGCCGCGATCGCGGTCGGCGTCGTCGTCCGCATCGAGGTCCGCATCGCGGTCCGCATCGCGGTCCGCATAGCGGTCGGCGGCGCGATCCGCATCGAGGTCGGCGTCGATGGCCGCTTCATCGCTGCGCCCGGCGCCACCCTCGTCCGGTCGCTCACCGCCCCGGTGGCTCACCACCGCGACATGACCTCCCCCAGCCGGCGGGCCAGGCCGTCGTAGCCGAACTCGGCGACCGTCCGGCCCCGCGCCGCGGCGCCCATCTGCCGACGCCGATCGGGGTCGTCGAGCAGCCCCGCCAGCGCCGTGGCCACGGCCCGCGCATCGGACGGACGGTCGACCACGACCCCGGTCTGCCCGTCGACCACGGCCTCGGCCGCTCCCCCGCTGTCGCCGGCCACCTGGGGTATGCCGCAGGCCGCCGCTTCGAGGAACACGATGCCGAAGCCCTCCTGCTCGAGGCCGGCCCAGCGGTTGCGGCACAGCATCGCGAAGACGTTTGCGCAGCCGTACAGCTCCGTCAGCTCGTCGTCGGACACGCGTCCCAGCAACCGCACCGGCGCCCCCGTGCGCGCGACCAGCCGATCGAGCCGCGACCGATCTCGCCCGGTGCCGCCGATGGCCACCATCACGTCCGGCCGCGTCCGCGCCAGGCGCGCCGCCGCCTCGATGAGAACGTCCATGCCCTTCCGGGGAACCAGCCGGCTGAGGCTCACCACGATCCGCCCGCCCTCGGGCAGGCCGAAGCGAGCCCGCGCCTTGGCGCGCTGCTCGGGATCGAGGGGCCGGAACCGCTCGGTGTTCACGCCGGGAGGAACCACCGTGACCGGTAACGGCTGCCCCGCCGCCCGCTCCCCCTCGGCCACGGGATATCGCCCCGCGGCGACGACCTCGGCCGCGCCCCGCAACACCCGGCGCAGGAGCTGCCGGCTGCCCGGCAACCGGCCGGGCACGGTCACCTCGGCGCCGTGGAGCACCACGCCGTAGGGCAGGCGCAGCCGCGGACCGACCAGCCCGACGGGAAGCGCCGGGTCGAGCATGACCAGGCCGGCGCCGGTCTCGGCGGCGAGGGCATCAATCCGTCGGACCGTCGCGCGGGTCGGCAGGAGCATCTTCTGGCCGACGCGCTCGATTCGGAACGCCTGGCCCGAGTCCCAGGCGGAGGCGCCGTCGTGCGGCGTGGTGAGCACCGTGAAACTTTCGGGATCTAGCCGCCGCCACAGCTCCCACAGGTAGGACTGGATGCCGCCGAGCTTGGGCGGGAAGTCGTTGGTGACCAGTAGATGCGACACGAGTCCTCGGGTTCCGGCAGCGGAGCGCTCAGCTGGTCGCCACCCGCACTGGGGTCGGCATTGCCGACTCGCGGCGCGTTCGAGCCTCGACCGGGGCCTCGAGCTCGGCGCGCACGAGCGGATCGGGGTGGTGGTCGAGCCCGGCGACCTCGCCAAGGAGGTCGTCGCGCCCGAGCCGTCGGGCGGCCCAGACGGCGTGGCCCCGCACCAGCGGGTCGGCGTCGGCGAGCGCCCGACGGAGGGCGGCCGCGACCGCGGGGCTCTCGGGATCGGCGACGTTGCCCAGCACGACCAATGCGTTGCGCCGCAGGTACCGGGCTTGGCGGCGCGGAATGTACCAGCGCCCGTGCCGGGCCATCAGCTCGTCGTCGGTCGCCGCCAGCAGCTCGAGGATGTCGACCACCGGCTCTGCGTCGCGACCGTGCGCCGCGGCCGGATCGACGCGCTCGATGCGGTGGTTGGGCGGACACACCTCCTGGCAGTCGTCGCATCCATAGAGCCGATCGCCGAGCGCGGCCCGGTGGTCCAGCGGGAACGGCCCCTCCGCCTGCAACAACCACGCCAGGCAACGCCGGGCGTCGACCACGCCGGGGGCCACGATGGCACCGGTGGGACAACCCTCGAGGCAGCGGGTACAGCTGCCGCAGCCATCGGCGAGCCGCCCGACGCCAGCAGCCAACGGCGCGTCGGTGACGACCGATCCCAGCACGAACCAGCTGCCCTGTCCCGGCAGGAGCAGGTTCGCGTTCTTGCCGTACCAGCCGACACCCGCCCGGTAGGCAGCCTCGCGATCGACGAGGGCGTTGTCGTCAGCCAGGACCCGGCAGCGCCAGCCCGCGACCTCGAGCTCGTGCGCGACGACCGCCAGCGCCGCCCGCAGGGGGGCGTAGTGGTCCTCCCAGGCGTAGCGGGCCACCCGACCCAGAGGCCTCGCGAACCGGGATGGTCCGGATCGCCGGGATGGCCCGGACGGGCCGGACGGGTTGGCTGGGCTCTCCGACGCGGGCACCGCGGTGGCACGACGGTAGCTACGGGCACCAACCACGATGGCCCGCGCACCGGGGAGCGCCCGCCCCGGATCGGTGGACCGCTCGGGGCGCCGGTAGGTGAAAGCCATGCCGGCGTGCATGCCGGCGATGCGTCGGCGCTCGAGGTGGCGGCGCGTGGTGGCGAACGGCCCGGCCGGAGCGACGCCCACGGCGTCGAGCCCGTGGGCGCGGCCCATCGCAACCAGGTCGGCGACGGCCGGCACGCGTCGGGGCGAGCGAACCAGGACGGTGGGCACCCGGCCATCGTGCCGGTCACCTGGTCCGCGGGCAACTCGGCCCTCGGCGCTGGCGCCCGGTCGTGCCTCATCCCGTGCGACGGACGTGGCGCGACGCCGGGAGCAGCCCCGCGTCCGACAACATGCGGATGGCCCGTGCCTCCGCGACGTCGACCACTACCGCCTCGCCGGGCTCGCGCGAGCAGATGAACGTCACCAAGCAGTCGGCGCAACACTCGGTGCCCTGCATGGCGCAGTCGTCGCAGTCGATGCGTAGGACGTGGTCGCCGCTGGGATCGCCGGAACGGGCCATGGACGTCTCCTCGGGTCGGGTAGCGGGGCACGGTCCCCCGGCATCTCGTCGCTCCACCCATGCCCCGACGTTACGAAGGACCTGTGACAATCAAGGCCCGGGCCGGCCGCTCGGGCCGCGGCTGACCTCACAGGCCGAGTTCCTCGATCAGCCGCAACCAGACCTCGGCGATCGTGGGATAGGCGGGCACTGCGTGCCACAGGCGATCCAGCGGGATCTCGCCCACGACAGCGACAGTTGCGGCGTGGATGAGCTCACCGACTGCGGGCCCGACCAGGGTCATCCCGACGATGATGCGGCGCTCGGTGTCGACCACGACCTCGGCCGACCCGGCGTAGTCGTCGGCGTAGAGGCTGGCGCCGGCGACGTCCGACAGGTCGTAGCCGACCGTCCGCACCGCGAGGCCCCCCGCCCGCGCCCGCTCCTCGGTGAGGCCCACCGAGGAAACCTCGGGGATCGTGAAGATCACCTGCGGCACCGCCCGGGCGTCGGCGGTCGCGCACCAGCGACTCCAGGGCGCGTCCTCCACCGTGGGTCGCCCGGCGGCGCGGGCGGCGATCACGTCGCCGCAGATCCGGGCCTGGTACTTGCCCATATGCGTGAGCTGCGCCCGGTGGGTGACGTCGCCGGCGGCATAGAGCCATCCGCCATCGGCCTTGGTGACCTGGAGGTGGTCATCGACATCAAGCCAGCCTCCGGGCTCCAAGCCCACCGTCTCGAGGCCCAGGTCGTCGGTGCGGGGCTGCCGGCCAGTGGCCACCAGGATCTCGTCACTTACCCGCATTTCGCCCCCGACCGCCAGCTCGACGGCGCCGTCGGGTCGCCGGTTGACGCGCTGGACCTGGGCGCCCAGCTCCACCGTGACCCCCATGCCCCGCAGCGACTCGGTCACGGCCTCCGCCGCGAACGACGGAAAGGAACCCAGGACGCGGGAGCCGCGCTCGAACATCGTGACTTCGGAGCCCAGGGAGGCGTACGCCGTGGCCAGCTCGCACGCCACCGCGCCGCCGCCGATGATGGCGAGGCGCGGCGGCACTTCCCGGGCGCCCATGGCGTCGCGGCTGGTCCAGGGGCGGGCGTCGGCCAGCCCGGGGACAGGCGGCACCGTCGGACAGCTGCCGGTGCACACGGCGACCGCCGCGGCCGCCCGGAGCTCGACCGGCGCGCCGTCCCGCGTGTCCACGACCACACGTTGATCGCCGTCGAGCCGCCCGTGGCCCCGCACGAGGTCGAGGCCGTTCTCGCCGACCCAGGCCACCTGTGACGCGTCGTCCCAGTCGTGGACGAACCGGTCGCGCCGCGCGAAGACCTCATGGACGTCCAGCGGGCCGGTCACGGCGTTCGCCGCCCCGGCCACCGCCCGAGCGTCGGCGAGCGCCTGCGCCGGCCGCAGCAGCGCCTTGCTGGGCATGCAGGCCCAATAGGAGCATTCGCCGCCCACCAGCTCCGCCTCGACCACCACCACCCGGCATCCGCCCCGCGCGGCTCGCTGCGCGACGTTCTCCCCGGTCGAGCCCGCCCCGATCACGACCACGTCATACGTGCGCTCTGGCATGGGGCCTCCGATACGTAAAGGGCCCGGGGTAGCGGGCCTGGCTGTCCCTGGTCTCAGGCGGTGTCGACGCCCAACGTGTCGAGCAGCTGGCGGGAGTAGAGCAGGTTGGCCCCGCCGCGGCGAGCGCCCTGGCGGACCCGGTTGTCGCTGGACGCCACGATCACCGGCCGGATGGCGGGCAGTTGAGCCACGAGATCGAGCACCACGTCGTCGGCCTCGACGTCCGGCGGAGAGAACCGCACCCTCACCCACTGACGGGCCGGAGCGGGCACCGTGACGGCCCCGGTGTCGACCTCGGCGCCATCGAACACGACTTCCACCCGCGTCGATGTGCGGGCGGCCAGGTCGGCCAGCAGCGCGACCAGCCGGCGGCGCTGCTCGGCGGCCCCGAGCTCGGGCCAACCGGTCATGGTCACGTTGTAGCCGTCGACCACGAGGACGGCGCCGGGCGTCCGCAACAGGTGCTCCGCCGCCGCCACGGAATCGTCGAGCAGCCCCCCGGGCAGCGCCACCGGCCTGCGGCCCTCCCGGGGGACCGGCGCCGCCAGGACGGGTGGGCCTGACGGCTCGTGGACCAACGCCGGGGGCGTCGGCTCGTCCCCGGCGTCGCTCAGCGCCGCGGCCAGGCCGGCCAACCCCTCGGCCAGCGACGAAGCGCCCCGTGCGGCCCGGTCGAGCTCCCGCGCCACCACGCCCAGGTCCGGTCGGGGCCCCGCGATCGCGATGTCGCCGGCGTCCAGCGAAGGGTTGACCGGCGGGGCGCCCAGCGGAGGGGCGTCCACGACCGATTCCGCTCGCACTCGAGCCTCGTCCTCCAGCTCGCGCACGCGGGCCTTGAGGGCCTTCATCTCGGTGGCCCTGCGGACGAGCCGAGCCTCGGCATCCTTGAGGTTCCGCACTGCGGAGGCCCGCGCCTCCGCAAGGTCGGCGACCGCGGTCTCGAGCTCGGCAAGCCGTGCCTCGGCGGCAGCCGCGGCACCGCGCACGTCCTCCAGCTCGCGCTGCAGCCGGTCGAGCTCACGGCGCCGCTCCTCGCCCACCGTCTCCGCCCGGGTGAGCGCGGCCTCGGTGGCGGCCAGGCGTCGGGCCGCAGACCGCTCGTCGCGGGCGGCGCGGCGCTCGGCCGCCCGCGTCGCCCGCCGCTCGCTGTCGTCGGCCTCGATCGCCGCCAGGTCGTCGGGCCAACCCGGCGGACGCGTCAGCCACAGCCAGCCGCCACGCCCCACCGTGTCGGCGTCGACGGACGCCGCCACCCGGGCGCGGAAGTCGTCGTCCTGGTCCACCACCCTGGCGATGGCCGAGAGCGCCGCCGGCGACAGCTTGGCGAACCCCAGATACGGCCTCAGCGCCGGCGGGGGCAGCACGGCGGGGTCGGCCCGCAAGCCCGCTCGGGCGACCTCGAGGGCGGCCTCGACGGCCGGGCGGATCGTACCGGTCGGCTCGGTCAGATCTCCCCCGCGGCATCGGGTGCCCGCGGCGTGCCGACCTCCGAGCCGACCAGGGCGCCGTCGGCCTCGTCCTCGATGGCTGCGACCGATGCCCCGGTGCCACACCAGCGGCAGGAGATGACTTCGACGGATTCGTCGAGCACGACCTCGTCCTCGATCCGCAGCTCGCCGCCCACGGTGAAGTGATGGAACGCCCGAGTGCGCCGTGATGTCACCACGTCGAACCGGGTTCGATTGCCGCAGGCGGAGCAGCGATAGCGCGTCGTCACGGGTCGCAAGCCTACTGATCCGGCGCCTCCGGCCCTGGCGTACGCTGCCCAGCCGTGCTCACCGCCTTCGTGCTGATCAACGCTCAGCCCGACCGCATCGCCGACCTCGGCTCCGACATCGCCGACGTCGACGGCGTGGCCGAGGTCTACTCGGTGACCGGCGACCTCGACCTCGTGGCCATCGTGCGTGTGCGACAGCACGAGGAGCTGGCCGAGGTGGTCACCCGCCACATCGCCGCGCTACCGGGCATCGTCCACACCACGACGATGATCGCCTTCCAGGCGTACTCGCGGCACGACCTCGACTCCATGTGGGGCCTGGGGATCGAGTGAATGGCGTCGGCCGGGCGGACCGCAGCCGGGCGGAGCGCCGCCCGGCCGGATTACTCCTCGGCCGAGGCGGGCGCCAGCCGAGCGCCGTCCCCGCCGTGCCGGATATCGACCGCATCGACCAACCGGGCGAGGAGCTTCTCCCACGGGACGGGATCGGGGCGGTCGAGGTCGACGGCGCCGAACAGGAGGAACCCCAGCGCCACGGAGTGGCAGAACCGCACGATCGAACGCGTGTCGAGCTCGGGGTCGATGACGCCGGTGCTCTTGGCCTCGTCGACGAGGGCCGTGAGCGACATCGTGCGTTCCTCGATGAGACGGCGCAGCATGCCCGCGACCTCGGGATCACGCCGGCCCGCCACGAATGCCTCCAGCAACAGTGCCTGCCCGCTGTCGAACTCGTCGGTCACGAGATGCGAGCCGACCGTGGTCAGGATGTCGGTCGCCCGCCCCTCGAACCGGTGCTCGGCGAAAAGCTCCTCGAACTCGTCGTGTGAGTTCGCCTCCATTGCGGCCAGCAGCAGCTCGGCCTTTCCCCGGAAGCGGCCGTAGATGGCGCCCGTGGTGAAGCCCGCCCGCCGCGCGATCTCCTGGACGCCGGCACGGTCGTACCCCTTTTCCGCAAACACCTCGGCGGCGGCGGCCAGGAGGCGATCACGGGTCGGGTCGCCGTTCGGTAGGGCTGCTCCGGGCACGACGTCAATCTACGGCTGCAACGGCCTCGGCGCCCGCTCGAACGGTCGTCATGCGTTCGAGACCGCCACGAGACGGTCGAGCGCGGTGGCGGCGCCACCGCTGTCGATCGCCACCTGCGCGGCGTGGTACCCCTGCGCCAGATCGTCGGCCAGGCCTGCGACCGCGAGGCCGGCCGCGGCGTTGAGGCAGACGATGTCGCGCTGCGGACCGGGCTCTCCGGCCAGGACCCGCCGCGCTAGGTCGGCGTTGGTGGCGGGGTCGCCGCCCACGAGCGACTCGGTGGGCGCCGGCGTGATCCCCAGTTCCTTGGGATCGACGGCGTAGTCCCGTACCTCGCCGTCCCGCAGCTCGACCACCTGGGAGGTGGTCGAGATGGTCAGCTCGTCGAGGCCGTCGTCACCGTGGACCACGAGCACCCGATCGCTCCCCCGGGCCGCCAGCACACCCACCATGCGTTCGGCCATGGAGGGGTCGGCCACGCCGATCATCAGCCGGCGAACGCCGGCCGGGTTGGCCAGCGGGCCCAGGAAGTTGAACGCGGTGGCTATGCCGAGCTCGCGCCGCGGCGGACCGGCGTGGCGCATCGCCGGGTGGAAGCGGGGCGCGAAGCAGAACCCGATGCCGGCCTCGGCCACACAGCGAGCCACCTCCGCGGGACCGCAGTCGATGCGGACGCCGAGCGCCTCGAGCAGGTCGGCGGAACCGGTCGCCGACGATGCCGCCCGGTTGCCGTGCTTGCACACCCGTCCACCCGCGCCCGCCACGACGAGGGCCGCCAGGGTGGACACGTTGATGGTGTGGGCGCGGTCGCCGCCGGTGCCGACGATGTCGACCACGCTCTCGTCCGGCGGCAGCGCCACCCGCTCGGCCGCCGCCAGCATGGCGTCGACCAATCCACCGAGCTCGTCGACGGTCTCGCCCTTCATGCGCAGCGCCACGATGAAGCCGGCGATCTGGGCGGGCGTGGCCGCACCCTCGAGGATCTCGGACATCGCGGCGCGGGCTTGCTCCGCGGTCAGGTCGCGTCGCGACGCCAGTGCCCCCAGGACCCCCGCCCATCCCCCGACCTCGTCGAACCGCATAGGGACGTCAGACTAGAGGCGGGCGTTTTCCCCGCGGGAATGGTCGCCACAACGGCCGATCCCGCGAAGAGAACGACGTCTGAACGTCAGGACGCACGCCTCCGTTGCCGCAGGATGCGGCGGCGTTCGCGTTCGGTGCAGCCGCCCCACACGCCGTCCTTCTCGCGCACGGTGAGGGCATGCTCGAGGCACGCCTCTCGCACGGGACAGTCAGCACAGACCGCCTTGGCGACCTCGGCCTCCTCGTCGGTGGCCGGGTAGAACGTCATGGGGTCGAGGCCGCGGCACGCGGCATGATGGCGCCAGGTCTGCATCATGGTGGCGGGTGGGTCCCCCTATGGCTCATGTCGTACGCGATCGGCGTCGCAGCGCGAGCTCGGATCGGAGTCTCTGTTCCCCGGGGGCCGGAACGCAAACCGTTGGGGGACGCACCGGCCCGGCACCGGGGGACAGTCGATCTTGACACTTCCCACGGGCCGATGGCAAGGCTCTTGCGCGACCGCTCCGTGCCACCTGACCAGCGAGTTCGTGCGTCCGGTATCACCGTCTTTGAAGATCTTCCGGGGTCATGTCCCCCTTTTTCTTCAAAGAGTCTCGAAGACCGCCCGTAGGCTCTGAGCCGGCATGCCCCTCGGCACGTTCGACCGCAACGACAACATCGCCGGCCTCGGCGAAGGCACTTACGACGTCCTGGTCATCGGCGGTGGGATCACGGGCGCCGGCGTGGCCCTGGACGCCGCCTCCCGCGGGCTGCGTACCGCCCTCGTCGAGCGCCACGACTTCGCGTCGGGGACGTCGTCGAAGTCGTCCAAGCTCATCCACGGAGGGCTGCGCTACCTGCAGAACGGCGACGTCCGCCTCGTGTACGAGGCCCTGCGGGAACGCCAGCGCCTGCTGCGCAACGCCCCGCACCTGGTCAGGGTGATGCCCTTCCTCATCCCGGTGTTCGAGGGCAAGGGCGGGATCATCCCCAAGCGGCTCGCCCGGGCCCTCGGCTCGGCCATGTGGATGTACGACCTCACCGGCGGGCTGCGGATCGGCAAACGCCACCGGCGCCTCGGCCGCGACGCCGCGCTCGCGCACATGCCCACGCTCGGCGAGCGCGTGGCGTGGGCCTACCTGTACTACGACGCGCAGGCGGACGACGCCCGGCTCACCCTCACCGTGGCCCGCACGGCCGCGCTCGACTTCGGCGCCACGGTCGTGAACCACGCGGCTGTCACCACCATCGTCAAGGACAACCGCGACCGCGTCGCCGGTGCGATCGTCAGCGCCGGCGGCGCCACACGCGCCGAGATCGAGGTGCGTTCCAGGGTCGTCGTCAACGCCACCGGCGTGTGGGCGGACGACGTGCGGGCGCTCGACGAGGGCATACACCCCGCTTCCATTCGCCCGGCCAAGGGCATCCACATCACCGTGCCCTGGCACAAGTTGCGTAACGACATCGCCGCCGTGGTACCCGTCCGCCGGGACCGGCGCTCCGTTTTCGTCGTGCCCTGGCCCGCGCCCGTCGGCAACGGGGCCGCCGGGAACGTCGTCGGCGACGCCGGGGGCGAGGGCGGCGTCACGTACATCGGCACCACCGACACCGACTACGACGGCGACGTCGATGACCCGCAGTGCACACCCGAGGACGTCGCCTACCTGCTCGATGCGATCAACCACGCGATCCGGGAGCCCCTCGACGGGAACGACGTGCTCGGCACGTGGGCCGGGCTGCGACCGCTGGTGCGGGACGCCAGCAACAGCCGCACGGCCGACCTGTCCCGCCGGCACCGGGTGCTCACCAGCCCCGGCGGCATGGTCACGGTAACGGGAGGCAAGCTCACCACCTATCGGGAGATGGCGGAGGACGCCGTCGATGCCGCCATGGCCGCGATGGCGTCGGCCGGCGAGCCGGTCCCCCGCCGGAGCCGCCGAAGCCGCACCACGTCGCTGGCCCTGCGGGGTGCCGAGGGTTGGCGCGAGGCGCAGGCACGGGATGCGCACCTGGCCGGCCGCTACGGCGGCGAGGCCGGGGTCGTCGAGGCCATCATCGCCGCCGATCCCACGACGGGCGAGCCGCTGGTGCCCGGGCTCCCCTATCGGCGGGCCGAGGCCCTCTACGCGGCGCGCTACGAGATGGCCGTGACGCTCGACGACGTCATGTCACGCCGCACCCGTAGCCGCCTGCTCGGCCGCGACGCCAGCGCCGCAGCCGCCCACGACGTCGCCGAGCTGCTGGCCGCGGAGTTGGGCTGGTCCGAGGCGGAGCGCGCCGCCGAAGTCGACCGGTTCCGGGCGGTGCTGGCCCGAGAACGCGAAGTGCCCGGCCTGCCCGAGAACGTCGCCATCGCGGGCAGCGGATGATGACGGCGTCGGACACCGACGATCGGGACGGCGCCGACTGGCTGGCGGCCTTGCCGCCCGCGACAGCCCGGGCAGTGGTCGGCTGTCGGGACGCCACGGCGCGCCTGCTGGTGACGCTGAACGGGCTCGACGACGACACCGCCCGCCAACCCAGCCGCCTCCCGGGTTGGACCGTCGGCCACGTCGTGACCCACCTGGCCCGCAACGCCGACTCCCTCGTCCGCATGCTCGAGGGGGCGATGGCGGGTGAGGTCGCGGATCAGTACGTGGGGGGGCTCGAGGGGCGGGCGACCGACATCGAGGCCGGTGCCCGGCGCCCGGCCGCCGAGCTGGTCGCAGACCTCGCCCATGCCATCGACGATCTCGACGCCACCTGGCGGCTGGTCACCCCCGAGGTGTGGGCGACCGGGCACGGCCGCATGGGGAACGGGGAGGTGTATCCGTGTGCGGGCATGCCAGCACGCCGCTGGCGCGAGGTCGAGATCCACCGAGTCGACCTGGGCCTCGGCCCCGAGCCGGCCGACTGGCCCGACGCATACGTCGATGTGGAGCTGCCCGCAGCCCTGACCGGGCTCCCGACCCGGCTGCCACCGGCGGATCGGGCCACGCTGCTCGCCTGGCTGGTGGGCCGGACCGACACCCCGCCCAGGCTCCCCCCGTGGTAGGCGCCAGGATGGTCAGGGGTCCGCGGCCGTGAGCACGCCCCATTCCCTGCCCCAACCCGGGCCGGGCGCGCCGACGCCGCCGATCGTCATCGCCGGCGGGGCCGCCGGCGCCTCCCCGCGCCTGCGCGCCAAGCGCATCGACGTCCCCGAGAGCGTGGTCGAACGCCTGCGCGGCGCGTGCGCCGCGGTGGCCACCGACCCGGCGGTGCTCGCGGAGGCCAGCCGCGACTGGTGGCCGCTGGCCATGTCCTGGGCGACCGACGGGCAGGTCCCCGGGCTCGCGAGCGCCGTGGCCCGGCCCACCGATGCCGACCAGGTCGCCGCCGTGCTCGCCGTCTGCAACGAGGCGGGGGTGCCGGTGACCGCGGCGGGCGGCCGCAGCGGCGTGTGCGGCGCGTCGGTTCCCCTGCACGGCGGGGTCGTGCTCGATCTCACCGCCCTGTCGGGCATCGTCGACGTCGACGACATGTCACTGATCCTCGACGTCCGGCCGGGCACCTTCGGCGATCTGCTCGAGCGCGACCTGCGCGCCGATCACGGCGTCACGCTCGGCCACTGGCCACAGTCGGTCGCGCTGTCGACCGTCGGCGGGTGGCTGGCCTGCCGCTCGGCCGGCCAGCTGTCGGGACGCTACGGCAAGATCGAAGACATCGTGCTCGGGCTCGACGTGGCGCTGGCCGACGGGCGCCGCATCACCACCGGGGGCTGGCCTCGGGCTGCGGTCGGACCCGACCTGACGCAGCTGTTCGTGGGCAGCGAGGGCACCCTCGGTGTCATCACCGGCGCTCGACTGCAACTGCATCCGGTGCCCCGCCACGAGCGGCGCAGCGCCTGGCTGCTGGCGTCGTTCGATGACGGGCTCGACACCATGCGGCGCATTCTCCATCGGGGCGCCACGCCGGCGGTGTTGCGCCTGTACGACGCCACCGAGGCCGACCGCACCTACCACACCGGGGACCAGGCATTGATGCTCGTGCTCGACGAGGGCGACCCCGAGCTGGTCGACTCCGTCGTCGAGGTGGTGGCCGAGGAGTGCGTGCGCAGCGCGGCGCCCGCCCGGCCCGCCGACCCGGCCCATGTGGAGCAGTGGCTCGCACACCGCAACGAGGTGGCGGCGCTGGAGGCCCTGACCAGCAAGGGGTTCACGGTCGACACCATGGAGGTCTCGGCCCCATGGTCGGCGCTGCCGACGATCTACCGCGCCACGCTCGACGCCCTGCTCGCGGTCGAGGGCACCATCGCGGCCTCTGCTCACCAGTCACACAGCTACCCGTCAGGCGGCTGCCTCTACTTCACGTTCGCGGGACAGGTGGATGCCGAGCGGCGCGACGCCTACTACCGGGCGATGTGGGACGCGGGCCAGCGGATGGTCCTGATGAATGGCGGCGCGCTCAGCCACCACCACGGCGTGGGGCTCAACCGGGCGCGCTTCATGGGCGAGGCGCTGGGGCCGGCGTTCGACGTGCTCGTCGCGACCAAGCAGGCGCTCGATCCGCGCGGCATCCTCAACCCCGGGAAGTTGGGGCTGCCGTCCCCGTTCGGCGGCGTCGAGGGCTGGTGAGGACCGATGAGCGAGCGTGACGGATCGATCCTCGTCGTGGACGTCGGGACGTCGGGGTTGCGGGCCGCGGTCGTGCGGCCGGACGCCACCGTGGGCGCGGTCCACCACCGGGAGGTGCTCCCGTCCTCGCCGGCGCCGGGCCTGGTGGAGTTCGACCCCTCGGCGATGGCCGCCGCTGCGCTCGACGTAGCCCGGGCGGCGCTGGACGAGGGCGGGCCGGTGGCGGCCGTGGGGATCAGCAATCAGCGCGCATCCACGGTCGTGTGGGATCGGGCCACGGGCGAACCCGTCGGGCCGGGACTCGGCTGGCAGGACCTGCGCACGGTCGGTGCGTGCCTGCTGTGGCAGGCCCAAGGCCTGCGGTTCGCGCCCAACGAGTCGGCGACCAAGCTGGCGCACCTGCTCGACGAGCACGACCCCGAGCGCCGACGAAGCCTCTGCTTCGGCACCGTCGACACCTGGATCGCCTGGCAGCTGTCGGGAGGCGAGCTGTACGTCACCGACCCGTCCAACGCGGCCGTCACCGGGCTCGTCCGTGGCGACCCGTCGGCCTGGGACGCCGGCGTGCTGGACGCCCTGCGGATCCCCCGGTCGGTCCTGCCGGAGCTGGTCGAGACGTCAGGAATCATCGGAACCGCCGGCGCACTCCCCGGCGCCCCGCCACTGGCGGCGCTGGTGGGCGACCAGCAGGCGTCCCTCGTGGGACAGGGCTGCGTTCTGCCGGGCCTGGCCAAGATCACCTTCGGCACCGGCGGGATGCTCGACGTGTGCGTCGGCCTGGACCGGCCGGGGTTCGACCGGCAGGGCAAGCACGGCACGTTCCCGATCGTCGCCTGGCGCCGGGAGGGAAAGCTGGTGTGGGGCGTCGAGGCCGTGATGCTGGCGGCCGGGACCAACGTCGAGTGGCTCCGCGACGATCTCGGACTCATCGGCAGCGCCGAGGAGTCGCACGACGTCGCCGCTTCCTGTGAGACGCCCGGCGGGGTGATGTACGTCCCGGCGCTGCTAGGGCTGGGAACGCCGTGGTGGGACTACGGGGCCCGGGGCACCCTGCTCGGCATCACCCGGGGCACCGGCCGGGCCGAGCTGGTGCGGGCGGTTCTGGAGGGTGTGGCCCACCGCGGTGCCGACCTGGTCGAGGCGACCGAATCGGACACCGGGCTGACGATCCCCCGGCTCCGGGTCGACGGTGGGATGAGCGGGAACCCCACCTTCGTCCAGGCGCTGGCCGACGCCACCGGGCGACCGGTGGAGGTGTCACCCGAGCGGGAGGCAACCACCCTGGGAGCCGGCTACCTCGCCGGGCTCGCCGTCGGCACGTGGTCGGGATGGGACGACATCGCCGCCGGTTGGCACCCGGCGACGGTGCTGGAGCCGGCGCGCGATCTCGATCGGGCCCGGTGGCGCGAAGCTGTCGAGCGCGCCGCGGGCTGGGAGCCCGACCTCAGCGCCATCAGCTTCTAGGCGGAAGGGGTGGACCGAATGGCACGATCGCGCCGGGCGATCGGAATCTGCGGGTGTGGTCGTGCTGCTGGGCGTGGCGGCCTTTGCCGGTTGGTGGTTCCTGTTGCGCGACGACGCCCCGCCCAAGGCCGACATCGACGCCGCCGCCGAGACCCTCGACGAGGCGGCAACGCACGGTCCGGGCGATGCATTGTCCGACGGATCCACCGATGGCGCCGGGCTCGACGGCACGTGGACAGTCGACAGGAGCGTCGGCTCGTTCGACGACTTCACCGGCACATGGGCCGGCTACCGGTTCGACGAGGAACTGTCGGGCATCGGCGCCAACACCGCCGTGGGCCGGACGCCCGAGGTGACCGGCTCGATGACGGTCGCCAGCGGGGAGGTGACCGGCGTCGACGTCGAGGTGGACCTGCGGACGCTGGACAGCGACAGCGACCGGCGCGACGGGGCGTTGCGCACGCGGGGCCTGGAGTCCGAGCGCTTCCCGACCGCAACGTTCGCCCTCACCGAGCCGGTGACGCTACCGCCAGCGCTGGGCGACGGCGAGCGCGCCAGCGCGTCGGCGACCGGCGACCTCACGATCCACGGCGTCACCAACCAAGTGACAATCGTGCTCCAGGCCGAGCTACGGGGCGACCGCGCCGTCGTCGTTGCCAGCGCACCGGTGACGTTGGCTGACTACGGCATCGACCCGCCCACGGGTTTCTCGGTGCTCTCCATCTCCGACGATGGCACCTTCGAGTTCCAGCTCTTCTTCGCGAGGGCCTGAGGCCTAAATGCCCAATGCAGCGGTGTACGCCTCGTTCAGCTCGTCCCATCCGTAGTTGCGAGCGTCCTCGCCCCGGATGGGACCGATCGGCGCCCCGTCCAGCAGGCGTTCGGCCACGACGAGGCAGATGTGCCAGCCGGCAGCCGCCTTGGGCACCAGGTCGCGGTCCTCGACCGTGTGCTCGAGGGTCAGCCGGGTCCCCTGCTCCGTGGGTGACAACTGCCAGCGCAACAGGTCCTTGCCCCAGGCGTACTCCAACAGAGTCGGGGGATCCGCGCGCGTCACGGTGGCGGGAAGGTCCTCGGCGACGTCGCCGTCGATCATCGTCAGGGTCGCTTCCCCGGGACGCCCGAGGTCCCGGTCGGTCGTGAACGGTGCCCACTCCCGCAGCTGATCCGGATCGGTCAGCGCCGCCCACACCTTCTCGGGCGGATGCCGGAGGTCTCGGACGAAGACGAGGATCCACCGATCCCCGCTGGGGCGGCACTCGATGGGGGCCAACGGCCCGGGCTCGAAGGTCCTGCGGTTCATCGCTGCTCCTGACTTTCCTGGCGATCGTCTTGCCGATCGAGATGGCGCTCGAGGGCGCCGAGGTGCCGGGCCCACAGCCGCCGGTACGGTTCGAGCCACTCGTCGAATCGCTCGAAGTGTCGGACCTCGATGCGGTAGATGCGGCGTTGTGCCGCCACCTGACACGAGACGAAGCCCGCGTCTCGCAGCACCTTCAGGTGCTTGGACATCGTCGGCTGGCTCACCGAGAGCGCGTCGACCAGCTCGCCGACGCTGCTCTCCGACACGCACAGCTCGTCCAAGATCCGCCGCCGGGTCGGCTCGGCCAGAACGGCGAACGTGTCTGCGGGCACTTGCCTAATATGCACCTTTGCGTATATGCCTGTCAAGGCGTATACGGGAACTGGCCCGGCGGCACGATCGCCCACCGATAACCTGGAGCGCGACGGTGAGCCGGCCGGGTGGCCGCGGCGCCGGGAGGTGTCGAGGAAAGTCCGGACTCCACAGGGCGAGGGTGCTGGTGAGAGCCAGGACGGGGTGACCTGCCGGTTCAGGGCAACAGAGAGCAGACCGCCGATGGCGGGACGCCGGATGACCGACGGCCCGCACAGGCAAGGGTGAAACGGTGCGGTAAGAGCGCACCAGCGTCGGGGGCGACCCCGGCGGCTGGCAACCCCCACTCGGAGCAAGGCCAAGCAGGGGACGGCTGGCCCGGCCGAAGTCCCCAGGTAGGCCGCACAGATGGATGGCCACCGGGGCGGTGACCGCCAGGTAACCGCCTCACAGAATCCGGCTTACAGGCCGGCTCACCGTCACCACGCAGGTCAGAGCGTTGAACCGGCAGCCTGTGACACGCGGGAGACATACGACGGGCCGTGCAGCGCCTCGACGGCGTCGCGCAGCCGGTCCTCGTCGACCGGCCACAGGTGCGAGTAGGTGTCGAGCGTCTCGCTGGCGTTCTTGTGACCCAGCGCCGATTGAACGGCCTTGATCGAGCACCCGGCACCGATCAGCACCGAGGCGTAGTGGTGCCTCAGGTCGTGGAACGTCACCGACGCCGGCAGACCACCTGCCTCGCGGGCTTGGCGGACGAGCTCGGCGAACGTGCCGCGCCGCCACGGCTGACGCTGCGTGCTGGTGAACACCAGCGCGTCGACCGCCGGGAACCGGACCAGATGAGCGGCGAGGACGTCGAGCGTCACCTGGGCGAGCGGCACGACCCGTCGACTCGAGGGCGTCTGCGCTCGGAACAGGCAGGCTGGGGTCAGGTGGACTACGAGCAGCGTGATCGTCAAGCGGCTTGGTTGACCGCAGTAGGCCTGCTGCCCCTCGTGGCGGCCGGAGTGGGATTGACGGCCTCCATCTACGGCGCGGTCTTCGGCATCCCGCTCCTAGTGCGACCGCGCAGAAGTAACGCCCACGTGTCACGCGGCCTTGAGGGGTGTGCCGTCGTAGGTCCAGCGGAACGGTCGGGCGGTGCGGTTGTGGTCGGTGATGAAGCGCATGATCTTGGTGACGAGGTCGTCGCGGGA
>JBKPAA010000111.1:0-31195 GCA_046726215.1 Actinomycetota bacterium
CCCGACGACGCCGCACCGGCCGACGACGACGCCGCCGCACCGGCCGACGACGATGACGCCGCGCCCGCGCTCGACGACGACGCCGCCGCGCCCGCGCCCGACGACGACGCCGCTCCGCCGGTCGCCACCGCCGGGTCACAGTCGGAGGACCCGGAGCCACCGCTCGACGACGCAACGCCGGCGGATCCCGTGGACGCGACGGTCGCCAGCCGCAGCACGGGCGGCCCGTCCCCCAATGGGGCCAGGGACAACGGTGACACCGACGGCTCGGGCGATGGTGGAGGCGGCGAGCGGTGACAACGCCGCCAACCGATGGCGACGGCGACCGGGACCCCGTCGACCCCGACCGGGCGTCGGCGCCGCCCCGCCCACGGAACCCGGTCGCGGCCGCGCTGCGAGACCTACCGCCCCCGGAGCACACGCCGAACTTCTGGGACGACCTGGATCGTCGCTTGGCCGACGAGCCACAGCTGCGCCTCGCGCCGCGGGCCGCCATACGGCCCATCACCCAGCCGCCACCCGTCATCGACGACCGCAAGCTCGCCGAGCACCTCGCTGAGCCGCGGCCCCGTGCCGGCCGCTGGAAGCCGCTGCGGCTCCTCGCGTGGGGCCTGGTCATCGTGGTGACGGCCGTGCTGATCGCGGCCGCGCTGTACAACCCCGACGGGGAGACCCGGTCTGGCGGCGCCGCCGACACCGCGGCGACGACCGTGGCGGCCAGCCAATCGACGACCACGACCGCCCCGACCACCACCACGACCCCACCGGGGGTCGTCGACGCCACGGCGCCGCTAGCGCCCGACGGCGTCGGGCCGCTGCGGATCAACACGTCGTACCGTGACCTCCAGGCGGCCGGTGTCGCCCTCACGGTCGACCAGCCGACCTTCGACGGTTCGGGCGGCTCCTGCTACGACGCGAGGGTCACCGGCGCGCTCGACCTGTTGCTTCGCTTCCGCAGCCCCGTGCCCGGAGAGGGGGTCGCCGATCCCGCGGACGGCGTCCTCGCCGCGATCGGCATCCAATCGGCGCTACCGACCACCCGGACCAGCGACAAGGGCATCGGCCTCGGCGCGCCCCAGGACCAGGTGCTCGCCACGTACGCCGGGAACCTCGAGGACCACAGCCACCCGTACATACCCGGCGGCCATGTCTTCATCGCGCCGGTCGGGCAGGACACGGGGCTGGCGATCGCCTACCTGACCGACGGTTTCACCGTCAACCAGATCACCGTCGGCGCCCAGGACATCGTCCGGTACGTGGACGGATGCTCCTGACGATTGAGCCCCGAACCCGCAGGTAGAAGGGCTGAGGTCCTGGTCGGGGCGGCTTTGGCCCCTCGTGCAAACGGTCACTAGGCTCCCGCCACGTGTCGGATCTCCTCCGTTCGTACCTGACGGCCGGCGTTTTCCTGGCCGTCGCGATGGCGCTAGTGGCCTCCGTCATGGGGCTCGGGAGCCTGATCCGACCGACCCGCCCGCAGCCCGAGAAGTACGTCAACTACGAGTCCGGCGTCGACCCCGCCGGCTCGATGTGGGGCCAGACCCAGGTCCGCTACTACCTGTTCGCGCTGCTCTTCGTGCTGTTCGACGTCGAGGCGGTGTTCATCTTCCCGTTCGCCACCCGAGCCGAGGAGTACGGCTGGTTCGGGTTCGTCGAGATGGGCATCTTCATCGTCGTCCTCGCGCTCGGGTTGCTCTACGCCTGGAAGAAGAAGGTCCTCCGCTGGATCTGATGCTGACGGTCAAGGACGATCGCTGATGGGTCTCGTCGAGAGCGGCAAGCTGCCCAAGCCGTTGACGTCTCTTCTCAACACGGCCCGCAAGTACAGCCTGTGGGCGTATCAGTGGGGCCTGGCCTGCTGCGCCATCGAGATGGGTGCCGCCTTCGCCTCGCCCCGCTACGACGTCATGCGCCTCGGCGTCATACCCCTGCCCGCCAGCCCCCGCCAAGCCGACGTCGTGGTCATCTCCGGAACCGTCACCGACAAGATGGTGCCGGCCATCAAGCGTCTCTACGAGCAGATGGCGGACCCCAAGTACGTCATCTCCATGGGCGCGTGCACCAACTGCGGCGGTCCCTACTGGGACAGCTATTCGGTCACCAAGGGCGTCGACCAGGTGGTGCCGGTGGACGTGTACATCCCCGGGTGCCCGCCGCGGCCCGAGGCCCTGCTCGAGGGCATCGTGCTCCTGCAGCAGCGCATTGGCAGGGAGGATCCGGCCGAGCGGTGGCGGGGCGACCCGCTCGTGGTGCAGTGATGTCGGACACGACGACGGGAGACGCCACCGAAGCCCAGGAAGAGGCGCCGGAGGTCGACGAGCTGCGCCAGGGCTGGCTCGGCACGATGACCGAGGCGCTGGGCGACGCCGTCGTCGGCAGCCACATCCGGGCCGGGCGGACGCTGTGGGTGCGCGTCGCGCGCGACGCCTGGTTCGACGCCGCCGAGGCCGCCAAGGACCGGCTGGACTGCACCTTCTTCGACTTCCTCTCGGCCATCGACTGGATGCAATCGCCATGGGGTCGCTACGAGGACTCCGCGGTGGACGTCGGCGTCAAGCCCTTCGATCTGTCGGCGTCCTTCACGACCGGCGTGGCCGGCGGTGACACGCGCTTCCAGGTGTTCTGCCACCTTGCCAACGTGCGGGGGCGGAATGGTCAGCGGATCGACGTGATCCTCAAGGCCGACGTGCCCGACGACGACCTTCGGGTCCGCAGCCTGGTGCCCCTCTACGGCGGCGCCAGCTGGCACGAGCGGGAGTGCTGGGAGATGTTCGGCCTCACGTTCGATGGCCACCCGGGCTTGCGGCACCTGTACCTCCCCGGCGAGTTCGAGGGCCACCCGCTCCGCAAGGACTTTCCGTTGCTGGCGCGGCTGGTTAAGCCTTGGCCCGGGATCGTCGACGTCGAGCCCATGCCCGGCGAGCCCGCCGCCGCCGAGGGCGCCGAGGGCGCCGAGGGCGCCGCCAACGGGAACGGGGACGAGTCATGATCGTGCTCCCTCGGGGGCTGCGCCCCCGGACCCCATCGCCGCCCGGCTCCCTAGCGGTCGCGCGGTCGGCCGGTCAGGAGCTGCGCTCATGACCGTGCTCCCTCGGGGGCTGCGCCCCCGGACCCCATCGCCGCCCGGCTCCCTAGCGGTCGCGCGGTCGGCCGGTCAGGAGCTGCGCTCATGACCGTGCTCCCTCGGGGGCTCCGCTCATGACCGTCACCGAGCGCCAGCAGCGGGCGTACGTGGACGCCCAAGCGGCGGACGCCCGGGTGAACGTCGAGCTCGAGACCGACGAGGGCATGACGCTAAACATCGGCCCGCAGCACCCCGCCACCCACGGCACGCTGCGGGTTGTGGCCAAGCTCGACGGCGAGCAGGTCGTGTGGGCCGACGTGGTGCCGGGCTACATGCACCGGGGCTACGAGAAGCTCGCGGAGGTCCGCACCTTTCCGCAGGTCACGACCCTCGTCAACCGCATCGACTGGCTCGGCAGCTTCGCCAACGAGGTGCCGTTCATCCTCGCCGCCGAGCAGCTCATGGACATCGAGGCGCCGGCCCGGGCGCGCCACATCCGCACGATCCTCTTCGAGATGGCGCGGGTGGCCAACATCGTGCTGTTCCTCGGCGACCTGGGCGCCCAGCTCGGTGCGGTCACCCCGGTCTTCTACGCCTTCCGCGACCGCGAGCACGTGCTCGACCAGATCGAGGCGGTCACCGGCGGACGCTTCCACCCCAACTTCGACCGGATCGGCGGCCTCAAGGACGACCTGCCCAAGGGCTGGATCGCCGACACCAAGGCAGTCATGGAGCGCATCCGCGGCTTCTGCGACCAGGTCGAGGAGCTGCTGTTCGGCAACGAGATCTTCGAGGCCCGCACGCGGGGCGTCGGCGTGGTGCCGGCCGAGGTGGGCCTGTCGTACGGGCTCAGCGGCGCCAGCATCCGCGGCTCGGGCGTCGACTGGGACCTGCGCCGCGACGGCGGGGTCACCGGCCTGGCCCACGGCGACGTCGACTGGAAGGTCTGGACGCATCCGGACGGCGACAGCTTCGCCCGCTGCTGGGTCCGGCTGCAGGAGACGCGCGAGGCGACCAAAATCATCGACCAGCTCTGTGACGGACTGCCCGGCGGGCCGATCATGGCCAAGGTGCCCCGCATCATCAAGGTGCCGGAGGGCGAGGCCTACGTCGAGACGGAGAACCCGCTCGGCGCCATGGGCTACTACGTGGTGAGCAAGGGCGACCTGGGCCCGTTCCGGGTCAAGATCCGCTCGGCCAGCTTCTCGAACGTGTCGATCCTGCCCTGGCTCCTCCGCGGCGTGTACGTCCCCGACATCATCACGATCCTGGCCAGCCTGTACTTCATCCTCGGGGACATCGACCGATGATCCCAGGAGTCGAGGTGTCCCCCCGGGTTTTGTTCGCGGGATTGGTCGCTGGGGCAGCCGATCCCGCGAAGAAAACGCGGTTGGTGGGCCGAGTCGGGGTCGTCCGGTGAGCGTCGCCATCGAGCTGGCGTACTGGCAGCAGACCGTCCTGCGGACGGTCGGTGTGCTCGTGGCCGTGCTCATCCCCGCCGGCACGCTCGTCTACGTCTTCCTGTTCAAGATGATGAGCTTCATGCAGAGCCGGCTGGGGCCCATGGAGGCGGGGCCCTACGGGTCGATGCAGCTGCTCGCCGAGGTCGGCAAGTGGATCCAGAAGGAAGACATCATCCCGTGGCGCGCCGATCGCCGGCTGTTCGCGTTGGCCCCGTACGTGGTGGTGGCGTCGGTCTTCCTCATCCTGCTCGCCGTGCCGTTCGGGCCCGATGCCTGGTTCGCCAACCTCGACGTCGGCGTCTTCTGGGTGTTGGCGGTGTCGTCGATCTCGGTCCTCGGCATCCTCATCGCCGGGTGGGCGTCGGCCAACAAGTACTCGCTGCTGGGCGGCCTGCGGGCGGCCGGCCAGCTCATCGCCTACGAGCTGCCCATGGTGCTGGCCGTGGTGGGCGTCGTCATCCAGGCCGGCACCCTCAACCTGCAGAAGATCGTGGTCGCCCAGCACAGCGGCGAGATCTTCGGCTTCGGAGCCCTCGGCAACCCGTTCATCCTCACCCAGTTCATCGGCTTCTTCATCTTCCTGGTGGCGACGCAGGCCGAGCTGACCCAGGCGCCGTTCGACATGCCGATCGCCGAGTCCGAGCTGGTGTCGGGCTACATGACCGAGTACTCGGGCATGCGGTTCCTGCTGTTCTTCATCGCCGAGTTCGCGAGCGCCGGCGCCTTCGCCGCGGTGTCGGCCACGCTGTTCCTCGGCGGTTGGGCGTTGCCGGGGGTCGACCTCGACGTCGACTACATGAACGTCCTGGGCCCGGTCGTGCTGCTCACGAAGATGATGGTGGTTGCGTTCCTGGTGTTCTGGGCCCGGTTCACGTTCCCCCGCTTCCGCGAGGACCAGCTGCAGCAGCTGGCCTGGAAGATCCTCATCCCGCTGTCGCTGGTCAACATCCTGGCGACCATGGCGTTCAAGGTGATGTTCTGATGGACCGGCTACGCCCATCCGCACCCCTCCGCTCACGCCGAGTCGAGGTGTTCTCATGAAGTTCCCTGCTCCCAAGACACCCGGCCTGGTCAAGGGCTTGGGCGTGACGCTCAAGACCATGGTGAAGACCACGTTCCCGTCCCGCGGCATGAAGACGCTCATTCCGGCGCCTTCGATCGGCGCGGCCACCGTCCAGTACCCCCACGAGAAGGAGACGCCGGCGGCGCGGGCCCGCGGTGTCATCGCCCTCAAGGAGGACAACTGCACGGTCTGCATGCTGTGCGCCCGCAGCTGCCCCGACTGGTGCATCTACATCGAGGGGCACAAGGACACCGCGCCGCCCCGGCGACCCGGCGGCAAGCCCCGTCAGGTCAACAAGCTGGACCGCTTCGACATCGACTACGCGCTGTGCATGTACTGCGGCATCTGCGTCGAGGTGTGCCCGTTCGACGCCCTCTTCTGGAGCCCGGAGTACGAGTATTCCGAGCTGCGCCTGGCCGATCTGCTCCACGACAAGGACCGCCTCGGCGAGTGGATGCAGACGGTGCCCGACTTCGAGCCCTACGAGGCCGGGTCGGAGCAGAAGGTGCGCAAGGTCCCTCGCTGATGGTGCAGCACTGATCGCATGGTCGCCCAGAACATCTTCTTCTACGTGATCGCCGCCGGCATGGTGGGTGCCGCCGTGGCGGTGGTGACGACCCGCAACGTGGTGCGCGCGGCGCTCTACCTGATCGCCGTGTTCGCCGGGGTTACGGCGCAGTTCATCCTCCTGGCCGCCGAGTTCGTGGCCGTCACCCAGGTGCTGATCTACATCGGGGCGATCATGGTCCTGATGCTGTTCGGCATCATGTTGACGCGCGCCCGCATCGGGCGCGACGTCGACATGACCAACGACCACTGGTGGGTCGGCCTGGGCACCGCCCTGCTGCTGACCGCGGTCACGGCGTACTCGCTCATCGATCGCTGGGGTGACGACGCCCTGCCCGCCGACCGCCAGGTCAACTCCGTGGGTGGCAGCAACACCGCCACCGTCAGCGACTCGATCTTCTCGCAGTACCTCATCCCGTTCGAGATCGTGTCGGTGCTGCTGCTGGCGGCACTGGTCGGCGCCATCGTCATCGCCCGGAAGGACCGTTGAGGGCGCCGCGATGAACGACCTGATGCTCAACCAGTTCCTATTGCTGGCGGCCATCCTGTTCTCGATCGGCGTCTACGGCGTCATCGCCCGGAAGAACACCGTCATGGTGCTGATGTCGATCGAGCTGATCCTCAACGCCGTCAACATCAACCTGCTGACGTTCGGGGCCGCCCACGGCGACGCCGCCGGCGCCGTCTTCGCCCTGTTCGTGATAGCGGTGGCCGCGGCCGAGGTGGGCGTGGGACTGGCGATGGTGCTGATCATCTATCGCAATCGCCATAGCGTCGATCTCGACGACGTCGACTCGATGAGGGGCTGACGTGCTCAGCAATGCCTGGATCATCCCCGTCATCCCCGCGGCCTCGTTCTTCCTGATCCTGCTGTTCGGCAAGCGGCTGCCCCGGAAGGGCAGCGAGCTCGGCGTGGCCGCCGTGGGCGCCGCCTTCGTCCTGGCGGTCGTGGCACAGGTCCAATGGTTCCAGCACGTCAACGACGCGGAACATGAGGCAGCGCCCGCCGTAGCCACCGAACTTGCCGCGGATAGCGAGGCCACGGCCCCAATGACCGTCGCAAGTTCGGCGCAGGAGAGTGAGCAGTCCGAGGGCCACGCCACCATCGAACCGGTGACGCGGGAGTGGAAGTGGTTCCAGATCGGCGAGACCGAGGCCCACGTTGGGACGCTCATCGACGGGCCGGCCGTGATGATGCTGATCGTCGTCACGCTGGTGTCGCTACTGGTCCACGTGTACTCGACCGACTACGTGGCCGGCGACCGCCGCTACACCCACTTCTTCGCGTTCCTGTCGCTGTTCACCGCGTCGATGCTCGGCCTGGTCATGTCGAGCAGCACGCTCCAGCTCATGGTCTGTTGGGAGCTGGTAGGGGTCTGCTCCTTCGTCCTCATCGGCCACTGGTGGGAGGAGAAGGCCAACAGCGACGCCGCCCTCAAGGCGTTCATCACCAACCGCGTCGGCGACGTGGGCCTGATCGTGGGCGTGATCGTCCTCTACTACGCCGCCGGGCAGACCTTCGACATCCTCGACATCAACACCCAGGCGTTGAACGGCGACATCAGCCACTTGGCGCTGCTGGTCGCCGCGTGCTCGCTGATCGCCGCCATCATGTCGAAGTCGGGCCAGTTCATCCTGCACACCTGGCTCCCCGACGCCATGGCCGGCCCCACGCCGGTGTCGGCCCTCATCCACGCCGCGACCATGGTGGTCGCCGGCATCTACATGGTCTCCCGGCTCTACGGGGTGTTCTGGGACGGGCTGTCGATCGGCACGTCCAGCGTCAACCTGCTCGCGCTTGTGGGTGGCGTGACCGTGCTCGGCGGGGCGGGCCTGGCGTTCGTGCAGAACGACATCAAGCGGGTGCTCGCCTACTCCACGGTGTCGCAGCTCGGCTACATGGTCATGGCGCTCGGCATCGGGGCTTGGACCGCAGCGCTGTTCCACCTCTTCACGCACGCCTTCTTCAAGGCCTGCCTGTTCCTCGGCTCGGGGTCGGTGAGCCACGCCGCGCACAGCTTCGACATGCGGGAGATGGGCGGCCTGCGCAAGTGGATGCCGCACACCTACCGGACGTTCCTGATCGCCACCGCCGCGCTCATCGGCCTGTTCCCGTTCGCCGGCTTCTGGTCGAAGGACGAGATCCTGGCGGGTGCCTCGCAGCTCGGCGGACCCGGTAACTACCGCGCGTTCATGGTCATCGGCATCGCCGGTGCCTGCATGACCGCCGTCTACATGACGCGGTGCGTGTACCTCACCTTCTTCGGCGAGTTCCGGGGACATCTCGCCCCCGGTACCCATCCCCACGAGTCCGGGCCGCGCATCGTCGTGCCCCTGTGGATCCTGGCGGCGCTGGGCGTGGTGGCCGGCCTGGTCAACCTGCCCTCGGCGCTAGCACCCGACGGCGTAGAGCTGCGCTTCGAGCATTACTACGAGCCGGTCGGCGCCTACTTCCCGAGCATCCTGCCCGAGTTCGCCCACCCCGACTTCTCCTGGGGCGTCGCCATCGCCAGCACGCTCGTCGCGCTCCTCGGCATCGGCGTCGGAGTCGCCTGGTACGCCGGGCGGATCGGCCTGCGCGGCATCACCGAGCGAAACCGCCTGGCCGAGGTCGGCTACACCACACTGGTCAACAAGTACTACTTCGACCACCTGTACACCGACGTGATCGCCGCCGGCACCAAGGGGCCCGTGGCCCGGGGCGTCAACTGGTTCAACCAGAACGTGATCGACGGTGTGGTCAACGGCGCCGGTCGCCTCTCCACTGCCGCCGGCCGCTGGGTGTACACGCACGTCGACCAGCAGGTGGTCGACGGGGCGGTCAACGGCTCCGCCAGCGCCGCCCAGAGCGGCGGTCAGGTCTTCCGCCAGCTGACGTCCGGCAAGGTGCAGCAGTACGGCGCCCTCCTCTTCGGTGCGGCCGCGCTGTTCGCCGGCGCCTTCATCGTCCTCATCTGATTGGTAGATCCCATGAACAACGAGTTCCTGAGCGACTGGGGCCTGACCCTCATGGTGTTCCTGCCGGCGGCGGGGGCGCTGGTGATGCTGCTCATCCCGAAGACCGAGGAACAGGTGCACAAATGGGTGGCGCTGGTCGCAGTGCTGGCCAGCGCAGCCGTGGGCGTCGCCGTGCTGGCGGACTTCGATTACGACCGCACCGCCGAGCTGCAGTTTGTCGTCAACAAGCCCTGGATCGACGTTATCCACGCCCGGTACTTCATGGGCATCGACGGGCTGTCGGTACCGCTCGTGGCGCTGACCCTGCTGATCACGCCGCTGTGCATCGTCTACAGCTGGAACCACTTCCCCGATCCCCGCAACCCCAAGGCGTTCCTCATCCTGCTGCTGGTGCTGCAGACCGGCATGCTGGGAACGTTCGTGGCGCAGGACCTGATCCTGTTCTTCGTCTTCTTCGAGATCGTGCTGCTGCCGATGTACTTCCTCATCGGCGTGTGGGGCGCAGAGCAACGCCAGTACGCGGCGATCAAGTTCTTCCTGTTCACGCTCTTTGGCTCGGCGCTGATGATCGTGAGCTTCCTGGCCCTGTTCTTCGTGGCCGGCGGCGAGACCTTCGCCATCCCCGAGCTGGCGCAGCGGGTGGCGGGGCTCGACGTTCCGCTCGCGACCCAAGTGCTCATCTTCGGCGGCATGTTCATGGGCTTCGGCATCAAGGTGCCGATCTTCCCGTTCCACACCTGGCTGCCCGACGCCCACACACAGGCCCCCACGGTCGGCTCGGTCATCCTGGCCGCCATCCTGCTGAAGCTCGGCACCTACGGCTTCGTCCGGGTGGCGCTGCCGATCCTGCCCGAGGCCGCGGTCGAATGGGCGCCGTACATCGGCGCGCTGGCGGTGATCGGCATCATCTACGGCGCCCTGGCGTGCCTCGCGCAGACCGACATGAAACGGCTCATCGCGTTCTCGTCGGTGTCGCACATGGGCTTCGTCATGCTGGGCATCGCCACGCTCACCGACTTCGGCCTCAACGCCGCGGTGATGGGGATGGTGGCCCACGGCATCATCACGGGCATGCTCTTCTTCCTGGCGGGATCGGTGAAGGAGCGCTACCACACGCTGGAGATCCGCCGGCTCGGGGGCATCCTGGTGAAGGCGCCGCGCATGGGCTGGATCCTGGGTTTCACGGCCATGGCGTCACTGGGCCTGCCGGGGCTGGCGGGGTTCTGGGGAGAGTTCCCGGCGATCCTGTCGGCGTACGACCCGGGCGCCGGCCTGTCCACGGTGACGTTCCGGGTCTACATGGTCATCGCCGCCCTGGGAACCGTGTTCGCCGCCGGCTACCTGCTGTGGCTCTACCAGCGGACGTCTTTCGGTGTCCCCACCCCCGAGTTCGAGGACGACAACATCGCCGACGTGCAGATCCCCGAGTGGATCGCCTGGGTACCGATGCTGGTGCTCATCCTGGTCATCGGCATCTATCCCAACGTGGTGTTCCGGGTGACCGACGACCAGCTGACGTCGGTCGCGCAGATGCTCTCGTCGGCGGTCGGGGGGTAGTCGTCCGTGCTCCCCGCCGCCTGCGTTCGTGCCTCGGCTGCCCGTCCAGTGGCGCCGATCGTCGGCCGAGTCGAGGCTTGCTGATGTTCGCCTTCCTGGCGCAGGCCGGCGACGGCTTCGTCCAACCGACGATCGACTGGCACGCGCTCGCCCCCGAACTGGTGCTGACCGCGGTGCTGTGCATCGTGCTGGTCGCCGACCTGCTCCTCCCCGAGGACCGCAAGGCGGTGCTGCCGTCGCTGGCCGGCCTCGGGCTGCTGGCGGCGCTGATCCCCGTGATCACGCTGGCCGTCGACGGCGCCGACCGCACGATGTTCGGGGGCGCCTACGCGGTCGACAACTTCGCGCTGGTGGTCAAGGCGCTGTTCCTGGTGGCCGGGTACGTGACCGTGCTGCAGTCCATGAACTACATCGCCGAGGGCGACTACGCCGAGGGTGAGTACTACTTCCTTCTGCTGTCCTCGATCCTGGGGATGACGGTCATGGGCTCGGCCCGCGACCTGGTGACGATCTTCGTGGCGCTGGAGCTGCTGTCGGTCCCCGTGTACCTGCTGGCCGGCTGGCGCAAGCGCGACCCCAAGGGCAACGAGGCCGGCGCCAAGTACTACCTCATGGGCGTGTTCGCCAGCGGTGTGCTGCTCTATGGCATGTCGTTGCTTTACGGCGTGGCCGGCAGCACCCAGCTGGCCGACATCGGCGGCGCGCTGGCCGGGGGCGAGAGCGTCCCCGCCATCACGCTCGCCATCGTGTTCTGCGTCGCCGGCTTCGCGTTCAAGGTGTCGGCCGTGCCCTTCCACACCTGGGCGCCCGACACCTACGAGGGTGCACCGACGCCGATCACTGCGTTCCTGTCGGTGTCGTCCAAGGCCGCCGGCTTCGTCGCCCTCCTGCAGCTGGTGATCATCGGCTTCGCCCAACAGGCCGACGTCGTCCGGCCGCTGATGTGGGTGCTGTCGGCGCTGTCCATGACGATCGGCAACGTCGTCGCGCTGCGCCAGACCAACGTGGTGAGGATGCTGGCCTACTCGGGGATCTCGCAGGCCGGGTTCATGCTGGCGCCGCTGGCGGTGGTGGGGCAGATCGGCGGGGACACCCTCACCTCGATCATCACCTACCTGGTTATCTACGCCGCCATGAACCTCGGTGCCTTCACCGTGGTCATGGCCGTGGCCCGCAAGACCGGCAGCGCCGAGGTTTCCAGCTTCGGCGGCCTGTTCGAGTACGCGCCCTCGTTGGCGGTGCTCATGACGATCTTCCTGTTCTCCCTGGCCGGGATCCCGCCGCTGGCCGGGTGGTTGGCGAAGTTCGTCGCGTTCCGGGCGGTCATCGATGCCGACACCGGCTGGGCCTATGCGTTGGCCGTGGTCATGGCCATCAACTCCGTGATCGCCCTGGCGTACTACGCCAACATCGCCAAGGAGATGTGGATGAACCCGGCCCCCGGCGGGGACAGGACGCCGGTGCGGGTCCCGGTTTCGCTCACCGCCGCGCTCGCGATCACCTGCACGTTCACGCTGCTGTTCGGCGTCACCCAGTGGGCCACCGAGCTGGGCGACATGGCCAGCTTCGTGGCGAACATCGGGCCCTGAGCCCTCCCACCGCGTTCTGGTCGCGGGCTCGGCTGCCAGGACGACCGTTCCCGCGAACGAAACGATGGGTCACGTGACCGCCACCGACCGCATCGCCGCCGAGATCCGCCGGCACGGGTCGCTGCCGCTGGAGCGGGTCCTCGAGGTTGCGCTCTACGACCCGGCCGGCGGGTTCTACGAGTCCGGCGGGCGCCCGGGCGCCCGGCGGGGCGACTTCATCACCAGCCCCGAGGTGGGCCCGCTGTTCGGCGCGGTGGTCGGCCGCGCGCTCGACGGTTGGTGGCGAGACATGGGATCACCCGACCCGTTCGTCGTGGTCGACGCCGGCGCCGGGCCCGGGTCCCTGTGCCGGACGGTGCTGGCTTCGGAGCCCGACTGCGCGCCGGCGCTGCGCTACGTGCTGGTCGAGCGGTCGGCGGCCCAGCGGCGCCTGCATGCCCGGGCACTGCGCCTGGAGGACCCCGCCCTCGCGTTCGCCCCAGTCGACCCCGACACCGAGGCGCCCGTGCCCGAGGCCGTGTGTGGCCCCATCTGTGTCAGCCTCGCCGAGCTGCCCCGGGTCAAGGGGCCGGCCGTGGTACTGGCCAACGAGCTGCTGGACAACCTGCCCTTCGGCCTGGCCGAGCGCCGTGCCGGCGACTGGTGGGAGGTCCGGGTCGGCGTCGGCGAGGCCCAGGGCCCTGCGCCACCCGCCAGGTTCGTCCAGCTGCTCGTGCCGCTGGACCGTGAGCGCGCCGGTCTGCTTGACCGGCTCGTGCCCGACGCCCCCGACGGCGCCCGGCTCCCCATACAGGACGCGGCCCGGGCCTGGCTGCGCGACGCCCTGGCGGTGGCCGGTCCCCGTGGCCGCGTGGTGGTCATCGACTATGCCGCCACGACGGCCGAGCTGGCCGGTCGCCCCCAGGAGCAGTGGGTGCGGACGTACCGCGGGCACCACCACGGCGCGGGCTTCCTCGAAGCCCTGGGCGAACAGGACGTGACCTGCGAGGTGGCGATCGACCAACTGGCGACGGTCAGGCGACCCACGCTCGATCGGGCCCAGGCCGACTGGTTGCGCGCCGCCGGCATCGACGAGCTGGTCGCCGAGGGCCGCACCCAGTGGGCCGAGCGCGCCCACGCCGGCGACCTTGCCGCCCTCACGGCCCGCAGCCGGATGGCCGAGTCGGAAACTCTCCTCGACCCCGCCGGCCTCGGGCGCTTCCGGGTCCTGGAGTGGAGCGCCTGAGTAGACGGAGGTCAGGCGCGCTCGGCGGGGCTGACGGCCAGCAGGGATTCGATCCCGGCGACGATGAAGTCGAGCCCCAGCTCGAACTCGGCGTCGTAGCGCGCGGGCGTCATCTTCCCCAGCTTCTCGAGCTCGGCCAGGTCGGGGAAGCGGCTCAGGTCGAGCACCTCGCCGGGCGACATGGTGCGCCGCCCTGCTCCGGTCTGCTCGGACACGTGTCCCTGCGTGAAGCTCGCGATGACGCCCAACACCCGGTCGGCGGTCTCGACGTCGAGGCCGATCGCACGGAGCTCGCACATTGCCGAGTCGACGAACGACGCGGTGCCCTCGGTGACCAGCGGCCGCCCGGCCACCAGGCGCACGGCGTTGGGGTGGCTCAGCAGCACCGACCGGTAGATGCGGGCATGGCGCCGGATCCGCTGCTGCCACGGCTCGGGCCCTGGCGCGATGAGCGGCATCTCGCCGAAGATCAGTTCGACCACGCCCTCGATCAGGTCTTCCTTGCTCCGGACGTAGCCATAGAGCGACATCGCCTCCACGCCCAGCTCCCGGCCCAGGCGGCGCATGCTGAGGGCATCCACCCCCTCGCGATCGACCAGATCGAGCGCCGCCCGCAGGACCCGCCCCCGCGTCAGGGCGGTGCGCACGGGTTGTGTTGGCACCCCTGCACGATGGCACGTCCCGCGGCGCCCGGCCACTGCGCCATCGGTGGCCGATAGGCTCCCCCGCGGTCGTGCGACGAGCGACCAACGACCCACCACGACACCGAGGGGGAGACGCGATGGCCGAGCAGGCATCCGGAGCGGGCGCCGTGGGCGCCGCGATCGAGGACTTCCTGGTCGAGGACCGCACTTTCCCGCCACCCGCCACGTTCAAGGCCAACGCGCTCGTGACCGGCGCCGAGATCTACGACGAGGCCAGCGCCGACTGGCAGGGCTTCTGGGCCCGGCAGGCCACGGACCTGGTGAGCTGGAACGACGAGTGGCACACCATCCTCGAATGGGACCTGCCATTCGCTCGCTGGTTCGTGGGCGGCACCCTCAACGTCTCGTACAACTGCCTCGACCGCCACGTCGAGGCCGGCAACGGCGCCAAGGTCGCCTACCACTGGGAGGGCGAGCCGGGAGACACCCGCACCATCACCTACGCCGACATGTTGGGCGAGGTCCAGCGCTTCGCCAACGTGCTCATGGGCCTGGGGATCGGCAAGGGCGACCGGGTGGCGATCTACATGCCGATGATCCCGGAGCTGCCGGTGGCCATGCTCGCCTGTGCTCGCATCGGGGCGCCGCACTCGGTGGTGTTCGGAGGGTTCTCGGCCGACTCGCTGTCCGGTCGCATCAACGACGCCGAGTGCAAGGTGCTGGTCACGGCCGACGGCGGCTTCCGACGCGGCCAGGCGCACCTCCTCAAGCCCACGGCCGACGTGGCGGTGGCGGCGTCGCCGTCGATCGAGCACGTGGTCGTGGTGCGCCGGGTGACGGGCCACGCACAGGCCGGTGAGGCCGGACCACCCGACATGACCGAAGGTCGCGACCACTGGTACCACGACCTCATGGCGCAGGCCGACGCCGACTGCCCGCCGGTGCCCATGGACAGCGAGGACCTGCTCTACCTGCTGTACACGTCGGGGACGACCGCCACGCCCAAGGGCATCATGCACACCACGGGGGGCTACCTGACCCAGGTGGCGTTCACCCACAAGTACGTGTTCGACCTCCACCCCGAGACCGACGTCTACTGGTGCGCGGCCGACATCGGTTGGGTGACGGGCCACAGCTACATCGTCTACGGCCCGCTCACCAACGGGGCCACCAGCGTCATCTATGAGGGCACGCCAGACACGCCCGGCAAGGATCGACTGTGGGCCATCGCCGAGCGCTACGGCGTCACCATCCTGTACACCGCCCCGACCGCCATCCGCACGTTCATGAAGTGGGGGGTGCGGGAGCCCGAGAAGCACGACCTTTCCTCGCTGCGCCTGTTGGGATCGGTGGGTGAGCCCATCAACCCCGAGGCCTGGATGTGGTACTGGGAGCACATCGGCGGCGGCCGCTGCCCCGTGGTGGACACGTGGTGGCAGACGGAGACCGGCGCCATCATGATCGCCCCGCTGCCGGGCGCCACCACGCTCAAGCCCGGTTCCGCCACGTTCCCGCTGCCCGGCATCGGCGCCGAGGCTGTCGACGAGGTGGGGAGCAAGGTCGAGCGGGGCGGCGGTTATCTCACGCTCACCCGGCCGTGGCCCGCGATGCTGCGGGGGATCTACGGCGACCCCGAGCGCTACCGGGAGACGTACTGGTCCCGCTACGGCGACCGCTACTTCGCCGGCGACGGCTGCAAGATCGACGACGACGGCTACTTCTGGCTGCTGGGCCGCGTCGACGACGTGATGAACGTGTCGGGGCATCGGATCTCCACGACCGAGGTCGAGTCGGCCCTGGTCGACCACCCGGCGGTGGCTGAGTCGGCCGTGTGCGGCGCCACCGATCCGGTGACCGGCCAGGCGATCGTCGCCTACGTGACGCTGCGCGGCGGCGTCGACACCACGCCCGAGCTGGGTGAGGAGCTGCGGGCCCACGTGGCGCAGAAGATCGGGCCGACCGCGCGCCCCAAGCTGGTGATCTTCACCGACGAGCTGCCGAAGACCCGCTCCGGCAAGATCATGCGGCGGCTGCTGCGCGACGTGGCCGAGGGCCGGGCGCTCGGCGACACCACCACGCTCGCCGACCCGACCGTCGTCGACGAGATCCGCAAGCGGGCCGAGGCACAACCGCAGGAGGACTGAGGGTCGATTCCGCGGATGACCGCGAGCGCCTACCTTTGCGAGCGCTGGGGGACGCCGCCGACGACCTCCCCGAGCGCTCCGATCGCCGCCTCGATCTGGCGGTCGGACAGGTAGGGCGCCGGCCCGAACCGCAGGAACCGTCCCCGGGCGTCGCTGCTGACGCCCCGATCCCGCAACTCCTCCTTCAGCCGGGAGGCGTCCGGCGTGCGCAGCGCCAGGAACCCGCCGAAGGCCGACAGCGGGGTGGCGCGGTCCCGCGTGATCACCTCGTCGGGCGCCCCCAGCGCGTCGAAGCCACAGGCGAGCACCTCGAGCTGGTGTCGGTATGACCGCTGGAGGAGCGCCGGCGTGAGTCCCTGCTCCTCGAAGAAGCCGAAGACGCGGGCCGCCCGGTAGTGGCTCGTCGGGTCGTAGGTGGCGCCGGCAAAGCGCTGGCCGCCCGGGCCGTAGGCGACCGGATCGGGGCGGGGCCGGTCGGGCAGCGTGTCGAAGTCGGCGAACCAGCCGGTGACGACCGGGCGGAGCCCGTCGGCGTGTGCCGGCAGGCGGAGGAAGCAGTTCCCCTCGCCGAGCTGCAGGTACTTGTAGCCGCCACCCACGACCCAGGCGTCCGTCAGCCCCAGCTCGTGGACCGGGAACGGCACGACACCGAGCACGTGGTAGGCGTCCACCAGCAGCTCCGGCCCGCCCGGCCCGCAGACGGCCGCCACGGCGTCCAGGTGGGGAACGATGCGCGCGGTCTCGAACAGCACCGCCGACACCAGGACCGCCGCCGTGCGGTCGTCGACGGCGTCGGCCATGCGCTCGGCCAGCGTGTCCGCGGGCTCCGCCGTCACCCATTCGACCTCGATGCCCGCCTCCGCCAGCCGGCCGAGCTGGCGCCGCAGGGTGTGGAACTCCCCGGTCGACGTCACCAGCCGGCGCCGGCTGCCGCCGAGGTCGAGGGCCGACAGGAATCGGACGACGAGGTCGTGCGTGCTGGCACCCAGCGCGATGTCGCCGCCGGGGTCCCCTAGCAGGCGGCGGAACCCGTCGCGCACGTCGTCCGCTCGCTCGAAGGCGCGGTCCCACTTGCCGTCCACGAGGTCGGCGGCGTCGTCGTACGCCCGCAGCTGCGCCTCCCGGGCCACGTCGGGCCAGGCCTGGTGCGAATGCCCGGTGAGCAGCAAGCGATGGGCCACCCGGAATCGGGAGTAGTGGCGGGCCAGCGCGTTGGGCGAGCGGGCGAGGTCATCGACGGTGGTCACAGCTCGCTCCGGATGGCCCACAGGTCGGGAAAGACCGGGTTCGACAGGGTCGTACGCAGGTAGGACACGCCCGGCGATCCGCCAGTGCCAGCCCTCGAGCCGATCGTGCGCTCGACCATCTTGACGTGGCGGTAGCGCCACTCCTGCATGCCCTCGTCGAGGTCGACCAGCCGCTCGGCCACCTGCGAGGGCTCGCCGTCGTCGCGGTAGACGGCGAGGAGCACCCGCTGGACGGCGCCCGACGGCTCGTGTGGCCGGGAGACGTCGCGGGCGAGGGCCTCGGCCGGAACGTCGTATCCCTGGGCTGCCAGGAAGCGCACGAACGAATCGAACAGGGACGGCCTGGTCATGGCGGCGGCGATGCGCGTGCGGGCCTCACTCGGGGCGGGGTAGTGCTCGAACACGGCGGGCTGTCGCCGCCCGAGCACGGCCTCGAGCTCGCGGAACTGCGCCGACTGGAAACCACTGGCAGCCTCGAGGCGTCCGCGGAAGCCGAGGAACTGGCGAGGGGTCATGGTCTCGAGCACGTCGATCTGGGCGACGGCCACCTTGAGGATCGTCAGGACCCGCTTCAGCGTGGTCAGCACGTGCGGGGTGTCGCCCTCTTCGAGCCGGCGCTGCAGGTGTGCGAGCTCGTGGAGCAACTGCTTGAACCACAGCTCGTAGACCTGGTGGCTGACGATGAACAGCATCTCGTCGTGCTCGTCCGAGCGCGGGTGCTGGGCCCCGAGGATGTCGTCGAGCGCCAGGTACGACGTGTAGGTGAGGGCGGGGGAGCGTTCGGTCACGGCACCATCACCGCGCCAAGCTAGGCCGGTGCACCGCACCCCCGAACACTGGCGCTGGCGCGACGGCCCCGTCGACGGCGGCTCCGCGGTGGTGTTCGACATGGACGGCGTGCTGTCGGACGCCTCCCGCCGCCAGCACTTCCTCGATTGGCCCCGGCGCGACTGGGAGGCCTTCTTTGCCGCCTGCGGCGACGACGCCCTCATCGACGAGGTCGCCCGCCTGCTCGACGTGCTCGACGACGACATGCGGATCGTTCTGCTGACCGCCCGCCCGCTGCGGGTCAGGCCCCAGACCCTGGCCTGGCTCGACCGCTACGAGCTGCGCTGGGACCTGTTGGTGATGCGGGACCACGGCGACTACTCGGCCTCCCGGGAGTTCAAGCTGGACGCCGTCGACGAGCTCCGGGCTTGGGGGTTCGAGCTGCGCCTGGCGTTCGAGGACGACCGGCGCAACGTGGAGATGTTCCATGCCGAGGGTGTGCCCTGCATCTACATCCACTCGGGCTACTACGACTGAGGGCTCGTCTCACCCTCGTCGTGGAACCACGGGGTACGACACACCGCCACCAACAGCCCGTCCGGCGCGAGCAGTCGCGCCGTGATCTGTCCCCACGGTTCGGTTCGGACGTCGTGCAGCAGGATGTGCCCCTTGTCCTGGAGCTCGGCCGCGGCGGCGGCAACGTCGCCCACCTCGAACTCGACGGTGGCCTGAGGCACCGCCAAGCCGTCGGGCCACCGCTCCGTGCCGAAGCATGCCTGCGCCGCCTCGGTCAGCGGCCACAGGCCGAAGTGCCTGACGCCGGCGAGTTGCTCCGTGAAGACGTAGTCGCCGTCGCTGCGCTCGAACGTGAGGCCCAACCCGTCACCGTAGAGCTCGCGCGCCGCCTGAGGATCACGGACGATCGGCGAAAAGCTGGCCACGAATTCCACGTTCATGCGGCGAACCTCCGATGCGGTGGGGCGCGGCGCTATCCGCCCACCTCACACCTGGCGCACAGCTGGTTCTCAGTCACCGGGGCTACCCTGCGAGCCGTGAAGAACACCGTCAAGACCTTCGTTCTGCTGGCCGCGCTCGGTGGACTGCTCGTGGTCATCGGCCAGCTCGTGGGCGGCTACACCGGCGCCCTCATCGGCCTGGCGCTCGGCCTCCTGCTCGTCGGCTTCTCGTACTGGAAGAGCGACACCATCGCCATCCGGGCGGCGCGTGCGGTGCCGGTCAGCGAGGAGGAGATGCCGGAGTACTACGCCATCGTGCGCGAGCTCACGCAGCAGGCGGGGATGCCCATGCCCAAGCTGTACGTCACGCCCGACCAGCAACCCAACGCCTTCGCCACCGGTCGCGACCCCGAGCACGCGGCCGTGGCGGTGACGCAGGGGATCCTGGGCATCCTCACCTGGGACCAGCTCCGCGGCGTCCTGGCCCATGAGATCAGCCACGTCGGCAACCGCGACATCCTCATCGGCTCGGTGGCGGCTGCCATCGCCATGGGCATCACGCTCATTGCCACCTGGCTGCGGTTCGCCGCCATCTTCGGCGGCGGCCGCGACGACGAGGGCGGCAACCCCATCGCCCTGCTGGCCATGGCGATCCTGGCGCCAATCGCCGCGTTCTTCCTGCAGGCGGCGCTCAGCCGCAGCCGCGAGTTCGAGGCCGACCGCAGCGGCGCCCGCCTCATCGGCGACGGCGAGCCGCTGGCGCAGGCCCTCGACAAGCTCGAGGTCGGGGCGCGGAAGATCCCCATGAACATCGACCCGGCGCACGCGTCGGCGTTCATCGTCAACCCGCTCGCGGGCCGCAAGATGAACTTCGGCAACCTGTGGCGCACGCACCCCTCCACCGAGGACCGGATAGCCCGGTTGCGCGGGGGCGAGTGGCGCTAGACCCGCTCAGTCCCGGAAGTTGCTGAACTGCAGGGGGATGCCGAAGTCCTCGTCGCGCATGGCCTGGATGGCCGACTGCAGGTCGTCGCGCTTCTTGCCGGTCACCCGCACCTGCTCTCCCTGCACCTGGCTCTGCACGCCCTTGAGGCCCAGGCCCTTGATGAACTTGTTGATGGTGGTGGCCTTGTCACGGGAGATGCCCGCCACCAGGCTGACGTGCTGGCGGGCCGTGCCGCCGGAAGCCTCCTCGACCTTGCCGTAGTCGAGCGCCTTCAGCGACACCTTGCGCCGCACGAGCTTCTCCTCCAGCACCTGGCGCAGGGCCTTCAGGCGGTCCTCGCTCACGCTGTGGAGCGTGATGTCGTGGCCGCTGAGCCCGACCGAGCTGTTCGTGCCCTTGAAGTCGAACCGGTTGGCGATCTCCCGGGACGCCTGGTCGACGGCGTTGCGCACCTCTTGCATGTCGATCTCGGAGACGACGTCGAAGCTGGGCATGACGCGGAGGCTATCGAGAGGTCGCGTGTGGTGGGCGGGTCCGGCCAACCGCTAGCGTGTTCCGTTCCAGGGTCGGTGCCCGAGTGGCCAAAGGGAGCAGACTGTAAATCTGCCGGCAACGCCTACCGTGGTTCGAATCCACGCCGGCCCACACATACGCTGACCAGGGCAAGCGCTGCACGGCTCCCAGCCGGACGATCCGACCGAGGAGCCGCCGTGCAAACCAAATGCAAACCAGGCGTTACAGCCCCGTGCCCGCGGTGCCGTGCCGGCACACCTCGTGCGGCAGGTTGGGCGGGTTTCTACTCCGCTGGGACCACCCGTCGAGCGACGGCGACGCAGCGTTGCGCTCGGCTGACGGCGCGCCGCGCCTCGGATAGCGGCACCTCGTCGGGCTCGTACTCGGCCTTCGCTTTCAGCGGTAGTAGGCGCGCAAGGTCCTTGTCGACCTCCGCCCCGTCCTTGCCGGCCTCGGATAGGAGCCGGCGGACCTCGGCGTGGTCCTGCCCGGCGGCACGGCGGCCGATCCGGTGGCCCGTGACGGCATCCGCAGCGTTGATTGCGGCGTGGATGGCGAGGCTGGTTGCCGCGATGGGTCGGTTTGCCTCGAGCTCGGTCGTCGCCCCAGCCAGGTACTCCTCGGCCTTCGCGATGTAGCCGCGGACGTGCGCGGCGCTGACCGCTCGCGTTCGGCTCGCCCTAGGCACCCCGCCGGCCTCGGAGGTCGTCGATCGCCAGCCCGTACACGGCAACTCCGTCGCGCTGGACGTCCAACCACAGGGGCTTTCGGCTCCGGAGCAGGCGTCGGACCTCCTTCTCGGTGACCTCCAGTAGCTCAACTGGGTTGCCGGTGAGACGGCGAGCATGCTCCAGCCACTGGTCGACGGACGCTCGCCAGCGGTCGTCATCCTCGTCGATGGTGGCTGGCCGGACGACTGCGACGTCGAGATCGCTGTCGCGGTCGGCCTCGCCTCTGGCGAAGGAGCCGAAGACGATGACACTGACGGGATGCGGCTCGATGTGGCCGGCGCTCTCACCGAGCTCACGCAGGACCGTGCGGCGAGCATCCGCCAGGGCGCTCACCGCCCGTGCTGCGACGTTCTCGCGCACGAACCGGAACAGAGCAGACGGCGGCACGTCCCGGCGCTCGACGATGCCCAGCTTGACCAATGGCGGCAGTACGCGCGAAGCGTGTGCCAGGCTCACGCCAGAGAGCCGGGCGATGGTCCGCAGGTTCAGCTCGGCCGACGTCTCGACTAGCACGGCGAGGATCCGGCCCTGAGCTCCCGGCGCCACCGCCTCGACCGGCCGCGTGAAATCCACGGGCTGCAGTCTATCGCCTTATCACTCATGGATGGAACAATTGTTCCTTCCCTGTGCAGGCCTTTAGGCCGATCCACCAAGGATCACTGAGGCCACTCGAGCGGCCGCTTGCTCCTCGAGCGATTGCACGACATGGCTGTAGGTGTCAAGGGTCGTCCCGATCGTCGAGTGACCCAGCCGGTCGGCAACCACCTTTGGATGTGTGCCGGCAGTCAGTGCGATCGAGGCGTATGTGTGCCGCACGTCGTGCACCCGGATGACCGGCAGGCCGGCGGTCCGAGAGAGCGTCTGGAATCGGCGGCTGAAGCTGTCCGGCCGCACCGGCGTGCCGTCCTCCCGGCAGTACACGAAGCCTGCGTCCTGATAGTCCGGGCCCCACGCGAGCCGCTCCTGGAGCTGGCGGCCCCGGTGAACACGCAGAGCCGCGGTAGTTGTCGCATCGAGCGACAGACCTCGCCGGGACTTCGAGGTCTTCGGAGCCGAGACGCTGAGCTTGCCACCGACCGACATCAGCGCATGGCGGATCACGATCCGACCGGCGTCGAGGTCGACGTCCTGCCACGTGAGGCCGAGCAGTTCGCCTCGGCGCAGACCGGTCGTCGCAAGCAGGAGCCATGCTGCGTACAAGCGGTCGGCAACGACGTGGTCGAGGAACCGCTTCAGCTCCTCCTGGTACCACGTCTGCATCTCCGGCGCCTTCGATCGAGGAGCGTCGGCGAGGTCAGCCACGTTCCGGGGGAGTCGTCCCCAACGGACTGCGTCGCGAAGCGCTCGATGCAGGATCGTGTGGGTGTAGCGGACCGTCCGCGGCGAGAGCCCGCCGCTGCCGTCGCATCGGCCGCTCTCCAGCAGCTCGGCGTAGAGGCCGTTCAGGTGCTCCGCGCCAAGTCGCTGCAGAGGCACTGCGCCGATCCTGGGCATCACGTGCCGCTCCATGTTCGTCCGGTAACTGTTCCAGGTGCCCGGACGAACGGTGCTCCGCACCGCGGGCAGCCACTCCCGCAGGTACCCGGCCAGCTCCTGGCGCCTGGGTTCGACGTAAGTGCCTCCCTCGATCCGCCCGAGAATCTCGACGAGCGCTCGCTCGGCATCCCGCTTGGTGCGATACCCGCTGTGCCACTTCTGCTTCCGCTGACCTCGGTCATCGCGGCCGAGCTCGATCACGAAACTCCACGTGTTGCCTCGTCTGCGAATGTGTCCTCTCACAGTTGGTCATCCTCCTCGTCGAGGTCGATGGGCTCGCCGGCGCGGTGTGCTTCTGAGCGCAGGTAGCCGGCGGGGCCGAGGGCTTTGATCTTGGTGGCGAAGTCGGCGAGGACGTCGGCGATCTCGTCGAGCTGGTCGCCGTAGTGGACTTCGATCTCGCGGAGCCGGTGTTTGCGCCAGGTGCGGAAGTGCGGGTGCCAGTTCCGAACCGCGCCCTCGGGGCCGAAGATGGCGGCGAGCACCTCGTCGGCTTCCTCGGGGTTTTCGATCTGGATCTCGGCGAGCCGGGCGTCGACGGCGTCGAGCTGGTCGTCGGTGCCGAGAAGGCTGCGCCACAGCTCGGCGATGGGACGACGGGTGTCGGCCAGTTCGCCCATGCCGGTGCCGGGCGGCGGGATGAAGAAGTAGGCGATGGGGACGTCGAAGACGACGGCGAGCAGGTAGAGCTCGTGGGCGTCGAAGCGGCGCCGGCGCTCGCCGTCGAAGCCGCGCTCCATGGCCGAGATCGACGCTTGGGGGAGCTGGTGGCCGGTGAGCTGGGCGAGGCGTTCGGCGACCTGCTGCTGGGTCATCCCCCGTCGCTCACGGATGGCTTTGACGTTGTAGGAGACGACGGCGTTGACGTCGAGCCCGGGCGGCTCGGTCGTCTTTGGCGGGGTGGGAGCCTGCCGTTTGCGGGGGCGGACCATCGGGCCCTCCTCAATCTGTGCTGCTGTGCTTGACAACAGTGCCACATACGCGCGATAAGTACGCAGCGCTTTGTACCACAACATGGAGGCGTGTGCCGTGGGTGATCTCCCCCCTTCCTCACCGTCGAGCAGGCCGGCAAGCTCCTCCAGCTCGGCCGGTCGAAGACCTACGAGCTCACCGTCGAGTGGGAGCGGACCGAGGGCCGTTCCGGCATTCCGTTCGTCTGGTTCGGGAACCAGAAGCGGATCCCGCTCGACGCGCCGATGCGGTGGGTCGATGCGCAGCTCGACCGGCCGCCCGCGGCGTGACCCTCGTGATGTCGGCCGGGCCACGGGCTGGTCAGACTCGTCGCAGCCTCGGCCCGGTGGCGTGGTGCGTGCTCGAGTGCTTGGTCGAGCGGTCCGACGACGGCCGCACGTCCGCCGCGTCGGTGCGGTCGATCGCTGCGGATCTCGGTGTCGCGAAGAACACCGCCCAGCGCGCCCTCGCCCGCGTGGTGAGCGCCAGGCTCGCCGGACCGGTCCAGGAGCGCGATGCCCGGGGCCGATTCCGCCCCGGCCGCTACCGCCTCAACGTCACCGACCTCCTCGCCACCGACCTCCTCGCCACCGACCTCCTCGCCACCGCGCCCACACCGACACCGCGCCACCGACGTCCCCGAACGGGACGACGCGCCGCTCCCCCCCAGCTCTCGCTGTTCGACCCGAGCTGACGATGCGCACGCACGCCCGCGCCACCCGCCGAACCGATCATCACGTCAGACAAGTGCCCGCCGGCGGCGGGGGGCTCCCGTGCTGCGGGTGACGACGATCCATGCCAGCACGGCGGGAGCCTCGGCGCGCTACTACACCCGGTATCTCGCCGACGACGGGCCAGACGGTGAGGGGCACTGGGTGGGCCGTCAAGCCAACGACCTCGGCCTGTCCGGCACGGTCTCGACCGGCGACCTCGAAGCCCTCCTGTCGGGCCACGATCCCACGACGGGGACACGGCTGGGTCGGGCGCTGGTCGACCGTTACGACACCAAGGGCAGGCTGATCGCCGCCGTGGCCGGGTTCGATGGCACCTTCTCGGCGCCGAAGTCCCTGTCGGTGTGGTGGGGTCTCACCGGGGATCCGGGGCTGCTCGAAGCCCACGACGTCGCGGTGCGAGCCGTGCTGGAGCACATCGAGCGCTACGGCGCCACCACCCGACTGCGGGTCAATGGCGCCCGCCAGCACCCCGACGCCCAGGGCCTCACCATGGCCGCGTTCCGCCAGGCGACCTCGCGAGAGGACGACCCCCAGATCCACACCCACGTCGTCTTCTCGGCCAAGGTACGCGCGCCCGACGGCCAATGGATGGCGTTAGACGCCCGCTACCTCAAGCGTCACCAGCGCGCCCTCGGCGGGCTCTACCAATCCGTCCTGCGAGCCGAGCTGAGCCACCGCTACGGCGTCGCCTGGGGACCGGTGAACAACGGCCAGGCCGAGATCGCCGGCATGCCCGCCGAGCTGCTCGCGGCCTTCTCGAAACGCACGACCCAAGTCGACGCAGCCCTCGCCGACAAGATCGCCGCGTTCCAGGACCACGAAGGACGAGACCCCTCTCGCTGGGAGCGCGCCGCGCTCACCCGCGAGGCCGCGAGCGACACCCGCGCCACCAAGACCGGCGCATCGGCCGACCAGCTCGCCACGGCGTGGCGCGAGGAGGCGGCTGCGGTCGGCTGGACGGCCGACCGCGTCGTCACCGCGATGCGCGCCGCCACGCACGCCACGCCAGCGCGCGAACCGGTCACGCTGGTCGAGGTCGTTGAGCAGGTCTCCGCTTGCGGCTCGACGTGGACCCGCGCCGACGTACTCCGAGCCGTCTGCGACCTCGCACCACCCGTGTCGCACATGCCAGGACGCGACTGGGCACATGCCGTGGAGGCCGCTTGCGATCGCGTCGTCGAGCGCTGCGTCACCCTCGACCCTCCCAGCAGCGGCACGGTACGCGCCTCCGACGGTCGCTCCATCTGGCTCGCCCCGACCGAGCCCCACCTCACCCACGACCACGTCCTCGCCCAGGAGGAGCGCATTGTGCTGTTCGCCCTCGAGGCACACGAGGTGCCGGCCCGGCCGTCGCCGACGCTCGACCGCCGCGGCCTCGACGTCCTCCAAGCAGACGCCGCCGCCGCCGTGGCCGGCGAGGATCGGCTCGTCCTGGTCGTCGGTCCCGCCGGCACGGGCAAGACCACGATGCTTGGCTGCGCCGCCGACGACCTCCGCCGCCACCACCGGCCCGCGTTTGCGGTGGCGCCGACAGCCAAGGCCGCCAAGGTCCTGCGGACCGAGACCGGCATCCCGGCGGACACCGTTGCCAAGCTGCTCCACGAGTGGCGGCACCAGCGACCGGCCGATGCGTACCGACTGCCGCCAGGTACCACGCTGGTCCTCGACGAAGCAGGCATGACGGGGACCGGCGCCCTCGACCGGCTCGTCGGGCTCGCCGCGTCCCAACGCTGGCGACTGGTCCTGGTCGGCGACCCCCGCCAGCTCCAGGCCGTCGGCCGCGGTGGCATGTTCGACGAGCTCTGCCGCAGCGGACCCACCCACGAGCTGGCCACCATCCACCGGTTCCGGCACCGCTGGGAGCAGGCCGCGTCCCTGCAGCTGCGGGCCGGCAATCCCGAGGCCCTCGACGCCTACATCGACCACGGCCGCGTCACCGAAGGCACCTTCGACCAGCTCGCTGTCGAGGCTGTCCGCCACTGGATCGACCACAGCGCGGCCGGGCGCCGCGTCGCGGTCGTCGCCGAGACCAACGAACACGTCGACGCGCTGACTGCCGCGATCCAACGGGCACGCCGTCAGCGCGGCGAGCTCGGCCGCCGGGTCGTCCCTGTCGCAGGAGGCGAGACAGCGGCCATCGGCGACATCGTCGCCACCCGCCGCAACAACCGGGCCCTGCGCACCGACCACGACGAGCCCATCCGCAACCGCGATCGCTGGGTAGTTGTGGGCGTCGGCGGGAACGGCAGCCTGAGTGTGTCGCATCTAGACGGACACGGCCAGGTCACGATTCCGGCCGACTACGCCCGAGCGGATGTCCGGCTCGGCTACGCCGCCACCAGCGCGGGCCACCAGGGCGACACCGTCGACATTGGCATCGGCCTCGTCACGGCCGCTACCACACATCGCAGCCTCTATGTCGCCACCACCCGAGGCCGCGCCGAGAACCGGATCCTCGTCGTCACCGACGAATCCGGACAGGCGCGCGACGTGCTCGAACAGGTCCTCACCACCGACCGCGCCGACACGCCCGCCGTCACGCAACGACGGCACCTGGCCGCCCAGGTCCCCGTTGTTCGCCGCAGCCCGACCGACCTTCAATCGGTCGAAGAGGCTGTCGTGGTCGCCCGGCGGTCGCTCGACGACGCGAGACAGCGGGCCGAGCCGTTCCTCCAGCCCCTCGTCGCCGCTGAGACCGACCTTCGGGCCGCGGAGGCCGATCTGCGAGCCAGCCAGGCCGCCCTCGCCGAGGCCCCGCTCCGGCGCCGGCGAAGCCTGGGACAGCGCGTCGAGCACGCGGCCCAAGTCGTGCACACAGCACGAGGCCAGCGAGACCTCGCCGCCTGGATAGCGGCCCCTTTCGTCACCGAGATCGAGGCACGAACCGCCGACCTCCAGCAGGCCGAGGACGAGGTCACGCGGGCCCGGCTTCGCGACCGCCTCGACCGGCTCACGCTTCCGTCACCCACCTGTGGCGTCGAGCGAGGCGTCGGCATCGACCCGCCCGGACTCTGATCGGGACGAGCCGCCCGACGGCGGGCACTTGACCGTCTCGAATGTGTCGCGACGTCACACAGTGCCTTCGCCGGGAATCGAACCACGCGCACCGGCAAGCCGGAGCGTGTGCAGCGGCCCCTGATGTGCTCGTCGTATGGTCGGGTCGCGGTCGCCCCAGCCCAGCCTTTCCGAAGCGATTCCGCGCGGAGGGCGCGATCGACCGTGTGGGATTCAGGATTCAGGCCTGAGCCCCATCGGTCGTCGGCGCAACCCTGGGGGGCAACCGGCCCGCTCTGCGATCATGATGCGGCGGTGGGCTAGCGGCGGATCGGGCGTTACGCGCTGAAAGCGTTGCCGCTAGATGAGGTCGTGGTCGAAGCCACCGACCAACGTTGGAGCATGGCTTCGAACGCGGAGTAGCCCCCGGGAAACGCGACCGCGAACGCCGGACCACCATCACAGATGGCCGTATCCCTTTCGTCGAGGACGATGAACTCCGCGGGGTCGACGCCGTTGACCGTCCAGGCGCGACGACGTTCGGTGTCACCGTCACCAATGTGGTAGCGGACCCGCACCTGCTGGTCTCGTAGCTGGGTTGGGATCTTCAGTCTCACCTGCTCGAAGCCCACGATGTGATCGGTGCACTCCACAACGTAGATGCGGTCGTGGTAGAGCACCTCGGCGGGGCACGTAGCGGTGTCGTCACACCAGGGGCTGTCCGGCCGGGAGACGGAGACAGCTATGCCGATCCCAATAGCGGCTGCTACCCCGAGGGCAAGCGCGCCGACCGTCGAGCGAACCCCCATGGGTGCCACCTCAACAGCATGCCCGAGCCGTTGACCTGAGTGGCGCCGAACCTCCGAGGGAGCCAACCGCGGCTGAACTCCGTCACACGCACCGATCTGCTTCGATCGGGCGCCCCTCTACAACCGCGTCGACGCCCGCCGAATCGAATCAGGAGCCGCCCTGCGGGTCGTTGGTCGATGAACGGCATGCCGGGCAGAGCAGTGGCTTTCGACCGCGGACCCTTACGCGCTCAAACGATCCTCCACACCGGCTGCAAACCAAGACCTCGATCTCGCTGTTCGCCGTGAACGTGGTTGCGGGCGGGACGTCCGACCTGTCAGCGACCGCTGTGTCGACGGTCGTGACCCGGGCTCTATGCGATCCCCTGTGCTCTACCTCAAGCTTCGCCAGCGCTCGATTGCGGCGTTTCAAGAGGTCCTCCACCGCATCCTCACGCGCGGCGTTGTTCCCGTAGAGGGCGAGGCCTCGCTCGGCCCACCAGCGGCAGGCTTCCCAGTCCTTCCGCTTCTGCTGGCGGATAGCCATTTGGCGGTATGTCTCCAGCAGCGGCAGCTTGCCCCACTTGGCCATGAAGGCTGCACAGATGGTCTCCATCTCGGCGTCGTGACGCCGGCGCGCTTCGTCGAACTCGTCGAGGGCCGTGGCGTAGAGGTCCCGGCACCGATACAACCGGGCCTCGAGCTCGGCGAACTGGAAGTGACGGTCGATCGGATCGGGGTCCGTGGCAAGGAGGTCTCGCAGCATGGCGATCGCCGGTCGGTCGGCGTCGGGAAGGTCGTTGAACCACGACAGGTCGTACGACTCGTCCTCGACGTCCGTCAGCCAGGCCTCGCTGAATCCCGTCCTCATGGTTCCACTGGAAGGAACCGTGCGCCCCGCAGGGTTGGACCAAGTCGATCCGCGGCTCGGCTCGACACCAAATTCGTGCGGATCATGTTCGAGCCATACGCCGAGTCGTCCAGCCCCGTCGGGGTAGTAGCCACCGCCCACGATCACCCCGCGCAGTGCGACATAGCCGTTGCAGCGCGCCATCAGTGACCGCAGACCCGGCCCGTACTGCTGCGCGACCTCACGCGCCAGGTAGCCGACGACGTGACCGTCGATGTGAACGGCGATGGCATTGGGGTCATACGGGTTGTGTGGCTCGGGCACGAGGACGGCGACGATCTGGTGTCGGATCCGGTCACCCTCGACGCCTCCGCATATCGACCAAAGCGCGTTCTGGTAGCTGGCCTCGCCCACGATCTCGAGGTCGTCGTCGCCGCTGAAGAGCTGAGCCGTCACGGCTACGGCCGTCGGCGGCGTCGGTTGCTCCGCGGTATTCGACCTTCGATCGCGTCTCAGTCGATCAAGAAGTCCCATGGTCCGCCCGTCTCATGTCTCGTCGTCAAGAAGGAGTGGCTCACTGCCAGCAACGGCAGTCAGTCCTGCGTCGGGGGCCAGTCGTCGCCGACCGCCTATCGACGTCTGCTCCAGGTAGCCCACACCGCCGTCGGTGCACCCGATGAAATGCCTGCCGGCGCGCATTGTAAGCGGCCCCGGCCACTGCGGTCCGAGTCGCTTTGGCCGCTGGAGCCCGGTGCCACCACGCCAGGGCGGGGTACCGACGGCCGCCGGGCGCCGGCGAAGCCCGCGCTCATGATCCAGTAGAGGCGGATTCGGCAAGTGCGCCAGACCGAGGCGCCGAAGGTCCATGTGAGACGACGGTTCCCGGCGGACGAGGGACTACCGCTGAGGCGATCGCAGCCGCAGCGGCGAGCCCGGGTTCTGTGGGCTCGTCGGCCGTGCTGACTTCTACCGAAACTTCTACCGGACGGGTTGAAATCGGGTAGAAGCGGGCGGCACCGTCCATGACGCTGATCCGCGAAACACCAGGTCTGAGGCACTCTGTAGCATCGATCACCATCGATGCGAACCCCTCGGAACGGAGTTCAAGTCCGCCCCTCAGGACCGAGGGCAAACGGGTTGGCGTTGCGACGTTGAGCGGATCTCAGCCAAGGTCTCGTGTGAGGACATCGACCATGCGCTCAACCTCGCGGGCGACGACCGTCCGGTTGGTCCGGTGAAGTTGGACCGCATCACCATCGAGGCGGGAAAGATCCTCCACCGTTGATGACGGAGGGGCTGACCGCGCCCCAGCCGACACGCCAGCTGCTCCGCGTTGTCAGCTTGGGAACCGCACCAGTCGGCGGTCGCCGGGCCGCTGAGCAGCCGCCTGGGGGTCCTCACCCGACCCCTCTGGACCTGGTCGGAATGGACGGTGTGGCCCATCTGTGGCCCAACGGATGCTCTGCTGTCCCGTGGCGCACACGGCTCCGGAGGCCCCTTACCCTTCGCGACATCGGTGCTGGTCAGGATGGACCAGCCGAGCACTGCGCCGAATTCTTCCCGTGCTCTTCCCGCGCAACAGCCCTCTGCTCGATCGGGAGGGATTCGGGATCGCACCAGGTCGCCGGGCTCGGTGGGAGCAACCGTGGGAGCAACCGGCCGGGTGCCGGAACTTCGCGCCGCTGATATTGGTGAACCGAAGATGTCGTGTAGGCGAGGACTGATACAGAGAGGTGTCCAAATGAAAGCGATCGTGGTAACGGATGAGGCTGCGGGAACGGCCGGGATGACGCTGGTGGAGCGGCCCGAGCCGCCGGCAGCGATAAACGACGTCGTCGTTCAGGTTCATGCGTCGGGATTCGTCCCGACTGAGATGGCGTGGCCCTCGACCTGGACCGATCGCCGCG
>JBKPAA010000112.1:0-14705 GCA_046726215.1 Actinomycetota bacterium
ACCGGCGGCGTGTGCGGCATGTTCTGCGTGGGCCTGGGCCTGATCGGCGCCACCCTGATCATGATGGTGTTCCAGAACACCAGCTCGGCCATCCTGATCGGCTTCGGGTTCGGCGGCTCGCTGCTGGCCCTGTTCCTGCGGGTCGGCGGTGGCATCTTCACCAAGGCGGCCGACGTGGGCGCCGACCTGGTGGGCAAGGTCGAGGCCGGCATCCCCGAGGACGACCCCCGCAACCCCGCCACCATCGCCGACAACGTGGGCGACAACGTCGGCGACTGCGCAGGCATGGCGGCGGACCTGTTCGAGTCGTACGAGGTCACGCTGGTGGCGTCGATCATCCTCGGTGTCCCCGCGTTCCAGCGCATCTTCCCGGACAACCCCGGCCTGTGGGCCGCCGGCGCCCTCTTCCCGCTGGCCGCCCGCGCCCTGGGCGTACTGGCGTCGATCGTCGGTGTGTTCATGGTGCGGGCGCGCCACAACGACAAGACCGCGATGGCGCCCATCAACCGGGGCTTCCTCACCGCCGGCATCCTCACCGTCGTCGGCACGCTGGTGGTGGCGCTGGTCTACATCGGCGACCCCGACGGGCTCATCAGCAACGTCGGGCTGCGGATGTTCGGAGCCGTGGTCATCGGCCTCGTGCTGGCCCAGGTGGTCAGCCGCATCACCGAGTACTTCACATCCACGGAGACGGCGCCGGTGCGGGAGATCGCCGATGCCGCGGAGACCGGGCCCGCCACGACCGTGCTGGCGGGCACCTCGTCGGGGCTGGAGTCGTCGGTGTGGGCCATCGTGGCCATCGCCATTGCCCTAGGCGCCGCCATCGGGCTGGGCGGCGGCGACACGCAGTTCACGCTGTACCTCGTCGCCCTCACCGGCATGGGCATGCTGGCCACCACCGGCGTGGTGGTCTCCGAGGACACGTTCGGCCCGGTGGCCGACAACGCCGCCGGCATCGCCGAGATGTCGGGCGAGTTCCAGGGCGACGCCGAGCGGGTGATGGTCGGCCTCGACGCAGTGGGCAACACCACCAAGGCGGTCACCAAGGGCTTCGCCATCGGCTCGGCGGTCATCGCCGCCATGGCGCTGTTCGCCAGCTTCATCGAGATCTCGGCCAACGAGATCCTGCCGGTCGGTGTCACCGAGCGGCTCCAGGACACAGCCGAGGGGAGCTTCAGCACGATCCAGATCAACGTGGCCAATCCCAAGGTGTTCATCGGCCTGTTGATCGGTGGCGCCGTGCCGTTCCTGTTCTCGGGCCTGGCCATCCGGGCCGTGGGCCGCACCGCCGGCGTGGTCGTGCAGGAGGTCCGCCGCCAGTTCGCCGACGGCAAGATCATGTCGGGCGAGAAGCGCCCCGACTACGCGCCGGTCATCGACATCTGCACCGCGGCCTCGCTGCGGGAGCTCGCCACTCCCGCCCTACTGGCGGTGCTGACACCGGTGATCATCGGGTTCGGCATCGGCTACACGGCGCTCGGCGCATTCCTGGCGGCGGTGATCCTCGTGGGCCAGCTCATGGCCAACTACCTGTCCAACGCCGGTGGCGCCTGGGACAACGCCAAGAAGTACATCGAGGACGGGCACCACGGTGGCAAGGGCTCCGAGGCCCACAAGGCGGCGGTGATCGGCGACACCGTGGGCGACCCGTTCAAGGACACGGCGGGACCGGCGCTCAACCCGCTCATCAAGGTGATGAACCTGGTGTCGCTGTTGATCCTGCCGGCGATCATCAACCTGTCGAACATCGACAGCGAAAACATCCTGTCCACGACGCCGGAGACGGGCGCCTACGTGATCGCCGCGCTGGCGCTGGCGGTGCTACTCGGCGCCATCGCCTTCTCCAAGCGTTCGGGGGCGGGCATCGCCGGGGGCACCAGGGTCGACGGGCAGACCCCGGGCGAGCCGGCGGCCACCCGCGCCTCGGCGTCGGTCTCGCGCTAGGCCATCGTCACGCGCACCGTTTCGGCGCCGTTGTCTCGCGGGTACGGCGACAAAACGACGCCGGAACGCTTGGCTAGGGCTCGGACCGAGCCGGCGTCGTCGGCTCCTCCGTCGTAGTCGGCTCTGCGGCCGTCGTCGGCTCTGCGGCCGTCGTCGGCTCTGCGGCCGTCGTCGGCTCTGCGGCCGTCGTCGGCTCTGCGGCCGTCGTCGGCTCAGCTACAGCCGGGCTCCGTAGCGCCACCGCCACGCCGATGGCGGTCGCGATGAGCCCGATGATGATGCCGGCAATCTGCAGCGGACCGAACTCGCTGTCGCCGACGCCGATCGGGCCGGCGAAGACCCCCACGACGACGATGATCGCACCGATCGCCGCGGTGGCCCATCCCGCGAGCTTGCGTGTATGAGCGTCCATTGTCGTCTCCTCCGGATGGATGGCGGATCCCCAGGGGCGCCCCAGATGCGCCCCCTCAATTCGCGGATCATAGGACGGGCGGAGCGATCGCCGCTGACGTCCGCCGGCGTCGTGCCCCGCACTTGACTTAGAGCGCGCTCGAAGCCCTACCGTCGCGACGATGACCGTCGCGCTCGCCCCACCATCCGCCGACGTCGTCGAAGCGCCGGATGCCGGCTCGACGGCGTGTGGCCCGCCGGCTCCGACCCTTCCGGCCGACGGACCGCAGTCCCTGGCCATCGCCGAGGCCGCCGAACGAACCGGTGTTACCGCCCACACGTTGCGCTACTACGAGCGCATCGGGCTGCTCGACGTGCCCCGGGACCGCGCCGGACGGCGCTGGTACACGGAGGCCGAGTTGGCCCGGGTAGTGTTCATCACCCGGCTACGGCTGACAGCCATGCCCATCCGTGACGTCCAGGCCTACTTCCGCCTCGTCGACGCCGGCCCGGGCAACGAGGCCGAGCGCCTCGCCCTGCTCGAGCGCCACCGCTCCGAGGTCAAGCATCGGCTCGTCGAGCTCCAGGCGGCGCTCGACGTGATCGACTTCAAGATCGCCGCCTACGGCGGCGTCTCCGCCCCCTGACCCCGCCTCCGTCCGCACCCCGACCTCCAAGGAGCCCCCGTGACAATGCCCCCGCGCACCCTCGGACGTTCAGGACTCACCGTGTCGGCCCAGGGCCTCGGCTGCATGGGCATGAGCTTCGCCTACGGCACCCCCGACGCCGCCGAAGCCACCGCCACCATCGACCGGGCCCTCGAGCTCGGCGTGACGTTGCTCGACACCGCGGACATCTACGGCTTCGGCGAGAACGAGAGCCTGGTCGGAAAGGCCATCGCCGGTCGCCGCGACGACGTGGTGCTGGCCACCAAGTTCGGCATCTTCATCGACCCGGACGGCCTCGACCCCCGTGGCGTCCGCGGTGACGCCGACTACGTGCGCCAGGCATGCGACGCCTCGCTGGGGCGCCTGGGCCTGGATCACATCGACCTCTACTACCAGCACCGGCCCGACACCGACGTGCCGATCGAGGAGACGGTCGGCGCCATGGCGGAACTGGTCCGCGCCGGCAAGGTGCGTTACCTGGGTCTGTCCGAGGCATCGGCCGACACCATCCGGCGGGCTGCGTCCGTCCACCCCATCGCCGCCGTGCAGTCCGAGTGGTCGTTGTTCTCCCGCGACGTCGAGGACCAAGTCGTGCCCGCGTGCCGGGAGCTGGGTATCGGCCTGGTGCCCTACAGCCCGCTGGGACGGGGCCTGCTCACCGGCACGGTGTCCAGCCTCGACGAGCTGCAGGGCGACGACTTCCGGCGCACGCAACCCCGGTTCCAGGGCGACAACCTCGCGCGCAACCTCGAGCGGGTCGCCGTCGTGCGCGAGATCGCCGCGGCGCGGGACGCGACGCCGGGGCAGGTCGCGCTCGCGTGGCTGCAAGCCCAGGGCGACGACGTCGTCCCCATACCGGGCACGAAGCGTCGCAAGTACCTCGAGGAGAACGTGGCGGCACTGGAGCTGGAGTTGTCCGCCGACGATGTGGCCCGGCTCGAAGGCCTGACGCCGGTCGGCACGCGGTATGCCGACGCGAGCTGGGTCAACCGCGACACGCCGCCGCGACCCCCATCGGCCGCCCCGTGACGCCGAGTCATTTGACGTCGCCCGGGCCGTGCGGGCGCGCGAAGGCGCGGAGGAAACCGTCCGCCAACCCCCGGCAGCTGGCGGACGATCACCCCACTGAGCAAAGAGCTTGCCATCCGACGCAAGCGCGCTTCGCGCTGGCATCGCCACTCAACTCGCTCATTGCTGGTTTTTCGGGCACTCTCACGGCCGGCCGCTGACAACACCACACGTCACATTCCGGTGGAGGCAGGAGGAAACCTCGGTAGCGAGCTTGAGTTCATCCCAGCCATTGAAGAAGTCGGCATGGCCCGTGAGCAGCGACCCCGAGGCCAGCAAGAGGTCGTGGCCGCCGCCCGTCACCGGGTATCCGATCGAGAGCAACAGCTGCGGCACGGCCACCGGGTGCGATGCCGGGCACTCGCCGCCGGTGCTGCGCGCCATGTGGCTCACGTGGTCCTCGCTGTCGACGTGCTCGCCGTCCCAGCAATCGGGAAAGCTCACCAACAGCCGCAGCGGCCGGCCCCGGGGGCACGCGGGTGGCGTGGTGTGGCGTTCCGATCCGGTGCCGCAGGCCCAGGCGACGGTGTCGAGGGGCTGCGGCCGCGACGCACCCTGGTCGCCGCCGATCATCTTGAGGCCGAAGGGGTAGGGCTCGACCGAACGGGGGTCGACGCCCACTCCCGGCCGGTAGTACGCGGCGGCACCGGTGGGCTCCACCATCCGCCCGCCATCGATCAGGGCCGGCGCCCAGTAGGACGCGCGATCCAGCTTCTGCTCGCACGTGGTGTCGCCGGCCGCCAGGTCTTCGGCCGTGGTCGAGGCAGCGGTGACGGTGCTGCCGAAGAAAGTGTGCAGGTGTGAGCGGCCATGGTGGCCGAAGTGCACGATGGGGTCGTCGGGGCTGGCATGGCTGAAAGCGCACTCGACGACGAACTGGGGCACCCGCCCCTGCGGTCCGGCCTGCGTCGGCGACACCCGGAGTGCGACGGCGTCGTCGTTGCCATCGGCGCACCCCGCCAGGACCACGGCCGCTAGCACCAACGAACTTGCGGCGCGTAGCGGGGTCATGGCACCGCTAACCGCCGCAAGTTCGTGCCCGGCCGGCGCGCCTCACTAGCTCCCGCTCGGCCTGGCCGGCACTTTGATGGCATCGATGTCGACGTCGGCCGGCACGTCCGTGGCCGGGCGGGCCGGGGCGTCCTCGGCGTCGGGCATGTTCTCCTGGTCATCGGGCACCGGCGACGCCTTGTAGTCCCCGGACGGCGGCTTCTCGGCCAGGAACCGGCTCAGGTCCAGCGCGCCGGCGGTCCAGTCACCGCCGCTGCCCTCGCCCTCGCACGGCGCCAGGGCCTCGAGGTCGGTCGGGGCGGTGCTGCTGATCTCGTTGCCGGCGAAGCAGTTGCCGAGCCGGGACACGTCCTCGAGCGACCCGACGCCGATGTCGGCCAGGCGCGAGTCCTCGATCACGTTGCCGATGACGCGGTTGTTCCGGGGGTTCCACAGCACGGTGTCGGGGATGGTGGCGGGATCCGCGGTGGGCTCGCCCTTGGCCTCGCTGCACGGCTGGTCGTCGTCGGATGCCGGCGGCACGACGTCGTTGGCATCCTCCTCGGGGAAAGGCAACAGGCCGATCCCCGTGAGGTCGTGGTCGTAGACGCGGTTGCGCTCTATGAGGTTGCCGACCCCGCCGGCGGGCAGGATGCCGTTGCCCATGCCCAGTAGCGCCACCTCGATGGCCGGGCTGTCGGCCTGGTTGTTGGAGTAGACGAGGTTGCCGACGATCGTCGTATCGCGCTCCGGGTAGCACAGCTCGTAGCTGCCCGAGTTGGGCACGATCCCGGCCCGGTTGAAGCGGAACGTCGAGTTGACGATCAGCAGGTTGCCACCCGAGTTGGTGCCGGAATAGCCGAGCCCGTTGTGCTCCGAGACGACGTCGTCGATGACCGCGTCACACGGGTAGCACTGCCCGATGTAGACCCCGGCGTCGGGGCTGCCGGACGTGTAGGTGTGCTCGATCTGGCCCTTGACCGAGTCGAAGGCATAGATCCCGTAGTCGCCGATGCGATAGGTGGTGAGGTAGGACCCGCGGTAGCCCTCGACGCCGGTCCAGAAGAAGCCGTTCTTGGTGTAGTTGCGGGCGGTCATGTTCTCGATCGCCACGCCGGCCGCGCCGGTCACGCGTATGCCGTTGTCGAGCTCGAAGCCCCCGTCGAGTATCACCTCGTTGCGATCGAGGCCCCGGATGGTGAGCTCGTCGGTGGTGACGCTGACCGATTCCTCGTACGTGCCCGGCTGGATGAGGATCAGGTCGCCGGGCTCGGCGGCATCGACCGCGGCCTGGATCGTGTCGTAGTCGTCGGGGACGTTGATCGTGCCGCCGTCATCGGCGGCACCCTCGCCCTCGGCCGATCCGCCGTCGTCGCCGCCACCGCCGCAGGCGGCCAGGGCCAGCGCGCCGACCACCAGCGCGGCGAGCAGGCGTCGGGTCGTGGGCATGCGCTTCTCCTCGGTCGGCTCCAGTGACGGTCAACCCTCGTCGGTCACGACGATCGTCCCGATCATGCCAGCGTCGGTCGTGCCGTGGATCGAGCAGTAGTAGTGGTATACGCCGGCCTCGTCGAAGGTGTGGGAGTAGACGGCCCCGGGCTGGAAGTCGTCGGCCTCGACGCCCCAGTCGTCGCCCTCCACGTGCAGGACGTTGTGCTCGTTGCGACCCTTGTTGGTCCAGATGACCTCCGTGCCCGTCGCCACCCCGATGTTTTCCGGTCGGAAGGAGTTGTCGAGGGCGGTCACCGCCGCGGGATCGGTGTCGATCACCACGACGTCGTCGGGCACCGAGGAGTCGGACGAGCCGCCCGACGAGGGGAGCCCGCCGTCGCCGGCGGCGCTGTCGTCGTCGCCACCACAGGCGGTAAAGGTGCCTGCGACGAGCACGAGGCCAAGGAGCGACACGGCGGCACGGTTCATCGCTCCCGACAGTAGACGGAGCCTTACACCGTCAGGCAATCCAGCGGGTTGTTCGGCGCGGCGGCGCCGACGTACGTTGCGTCGGCCGTCTGACGAAGCGTCAGAATCCACCGAGCGCCGAGGGCCGCTGCCGGATGCCGATCACCACCGAGCGCCACGACTCCGGGATCGCCGAGCTCGTGATGGAGAACCCGCCGGTCAACGCGCTGCCCGTGGCCGGCTGGTTCGAGCTGGCCTCCACCGTGCGGCGGCTCGGCGACGATCCGGCGGTGCGGGTGGTGGTGCTGCGGGCGGAGGGCCGGGGCTTCAACGCCGGCGTCGACATCAAGGAGCTGCAGGCTGCCGAGGGCTTCGACGCGCTCATCGGCGCCAACCGGGGGTGCTTCGAGGCGTTCGCGGCGGTCTACGAGTGCAAGGTGCCGGTGCTGGCCGCGGTGCACGGCTACTGCCTGGGCGGCGGCGTCGGGCTCGTCGGCAACGCCGACATCATCGTGGCATCCGACGACGCCACCTTCGGCCTGCCCGAGGTCGACCGCGGCGCACTGGGCGCGGCCACCCACCTGGCGCGGCTGGTTCCCCAGCACAAGATGCGCGCCATGGTCTACACCGCGGCGACCGCGACCGCGGCGGAGCTGGCCGCGTTCGGATCGGTCCTGCGGGTCGTACCCCGCGAGGAGTTGCGGGCGACCGCGCTCGAGGTCGCCGGGACGATCGCCGCCAAGTCGCCGGCCGTGATCCGCGCCGCCAAGGAGTCGCTCAACGGCATCGACCCGTGGGACGTGAAGCGCAGCTACCGCTTCGAGCAGGGCTTCACCTTCGAGCTCAACCTGTCAGGGGAGGGTGACAAGCACCGCTCGCGTTTTCTTCGCGGGACCGGCCGTGCCGACGACCAATCCCGCGAAGAAGACGAGGGCGGGGGGTCATGACCGACAAGTTGATGGCCGAGGAGGAGGTGGTCGGCCGGCTGCGGTCGGGCATGACCATCGCCATCGGCGGATGGGCCAGCCGGCGCAAGCCGATGTCGATCGTCCGGGCCATCGTGCGCAGCAACCTCACCGACCTCACGATCGTCACCTACGGCGGCCCCGACCTCGGCCTGTTGTGCGCCGCAGGCAAGGTCCGCAAGGCGATCTATGCCTTTGTGTCGCTGGATTCGATCCCGCTCGAGCCCCATTTCCGCGCCGCCCGGCAGGCGGGCGCGATCGAGGACGAGCCGCTCGACGAGGGCCTCTTCCACCTGGGTCTCCAGGCGGCGGCCTGGCGGCTCCCCTTCCTCCCCAGCCGGGCGGGGTTGGGGTCGGACCTGCTGCGCGACAACGGCCGGCTGCGGGTCTTCAGCTCACCGGTCCTCGGCCCCGACGGCGAGGCCGAGGACCTGGTCGCCATGCCCGCCTTTCGGCTCGACGCCAGCATCTGCCACCTCAACCGGGCCGACCGCCGCGGCAACGCCGTGTTCCTGGGCCCCGACCTGTACTGGGACGATCTCATGCTGCAGGCGGCCCCCGACGGCGGACGCTTCATCTCCGCCGAGCGCGTCGTCGAGACCGCCGAGCTGCGCGACCAGGGGTGCATCCACCAATTGCGGATCAGCCGGATGATGGTCGACGGCGTCGTGCCGGCCCCCGGCGGCGCCCACTTCACCCTGTGCGAGCCCGACTATCCCCGGGACGAGGCGGTGCAGCAGGCCTACGCGGCGTCGGCCAGTTCGGCGGAGGCGTGGGCGGCGTTTCGCGCCGAATGGATCGACATCCCCGAGGCCGACTACCGGCGCAAGGTCGGGGAGGCGAGCGCTTGATCCCGGACGTCACTCGCGCCGATGTGTGCGTGGTGGCGGTCGCCGAGTGCTTCCGGGGCGACGGCGAGCTGCTCGCCAATCCGATCGGCACGATCCCCATGATCGGCGGCCGGCTGGCGCGGGCCACGTTCGAGCCCGACCTGGCCATGACCGACGGCGGGGCCACGCTCGTCACCAACGATCGGGCCGTCGTCCCCCCCGGCGAGCGGGTGATCGAGTACTGGAACCCCTACCGGTCGATGTTCGACTGGGTGTGGTCGGGGCGCCGCCACGTGATGATGGGCGCCTCGCAGGTCGACCGCTACGGCAACCAGAACCTGGCCGCCATCGGGGACTACGGCCGCCCCCGGGTGCAGCTGCTCGGCTACCGGGGTGCCCCGGGCAACACGATCAACGACCCCACCAGCTACTGGGTGCCCAACCACAGCCCCAAGGTCTTCGTCGAGAAGGTCGACACGGTCACGGGCATCGGCTGGGATCGCGCCGCGGCCCTCGGCATTGCGGCGCGCTTCGTCGACATCCGGCGGGTGGTGTCCAACCTCGCGGTGTTCGACTTCGAGACTCCGGATCGCCGGATGCGGCTGCGCTCAGTGCACCCCGGCGTGACCGTCGACGACATCCTGGCGGCCACCGGATTCGAGCCGGTCGTGCCGGCTCACGTGCCGGAGTCGCGGCTCCCGACGCCCGAGGAGCTCGAGCTGATCCGCGAGGTCATCGACCCCGAGGGCGCCCGGGAGCGAGAGGTCCCCGACCCGGCCGCCACGCCGTGATGCGGTCGCCCTGCCGCCCGACCCGTCAAGCATCGAGGGCGTCGGACTTGTTGGGTGCCGGCGTCCCGGGCTGGTGGAGGAGGTTCACGACGTCGATGACCCCGGGTGTCGCCCGCACCCGCCGCTCGATGTTCTCGGCCGCACTGTCGTCGGGCACCTCGCCCCGCAGCGTGACCACGCGATTGCTGACGTCGATCGTCAGGTGGGGCCCGTCGACCCGCCCGAGCACCTCGCTGCGGACCTTGTCGGCCAGTGTCATGTCGTCCTCCGGGACATGCGGCCGGGGGTTGCGCAGCTTGTGGATGACGCCCTCCGCCCGGCCCTTTTCGTAGCTGGCGTGGCGTTCGACCGCCCGCACCTCGCGGTGCAGCGTCGCCCGCCCCCGATCCTTCAGCTCCGCCCGGCGGCGCCGCCCCCGGACCGGATCGAAGACGTAGGCGAGAGTGGCTCCCACCGCGGCCGCGACCGTCATCTTGACGAGGTTTGCGCCCCTCATGGGATGCACCTCCTCCGTAGGCTCGGCGCCCGCCTCCCCCACGGTACGACCGCAGACAAGGGTCGTGGCCCCGCCAGCGCCGGTGGCAGGTTCGTCCGGGCCGCTCCTAGTCTGACGTGGATGTCTGACGCGCCGTCAGGTTCCGCGCTCGGCCCGGTGCTCCACACCCGGTTCTGCGACCTGGTGGGGTGCCGCTATCCGATCGTGCAGACCGGCATGGGCTGGGTGTCGGGCGCCTCGCTGACGGGGGCAACGAGTGGCGCCGGCGGGTTCGGGATCCTCGCCGCCGTGACCATGACGCGAGATCAGCAGGCCGACGCGATCGCGACCGTCAGGGCCCGGACGGGACGCGCTTTCGGGGTCAACCTGCGGGCCGACCAGCCCGACCTGGACGAGCGCATCGAGCTATGTGTGGCGGAAGGCGTCCGTCTGGTCAGCTTCGCCGGGGCGCCCACCAAGGATGCGATCGCCCGGCTCCACGACGCCGGCGCCCTGGTCATGCCGACGGTGGGCGCCCGGCGCCACGCCGAGAAGATGCTGGAGTGGGGTGTCGATGCCGTGATCGCCCAGGGCGGCGAAGGCGGCGGCCACACCGGCTCCGTGCCGACATCGCTCCTCGTGCCACAGGTGGTCGACGCCGTGGGTGCCGAGATCCCGGTGCTTGCCGCCGGTGGGTTCCACGACGGGCGCGGCCTGGTGGCGGCGCTCGCCTGGGGGGCCGACGGGGTGGCCATGGGCACCAGGTTCCTCCTCACCCGGGAGAGCCGGGTGCCAGAAGGCATCAAGCGGCGGTACCTCGACGCGGCCGTGAGCGACACGGTCGTCACCACCGCGCTCGACGGGGCGCCCCAACGGGTGATCCGGACCGAGACGGTCGACCGGCTAGAGCGGGCCTCGCCGCTGACCAGGCTGCCCCGGGCGCTGCGGGCGGCGCTCGCCTTCCGGCGGACGACCGGCACCCCACTGCCCGACCTGATGCGCGAGGGCGTGGCCATGCGCAGGAACCAGGGGCTGTCGTGGTCGCAAGTGGTCATGGCCGCCAACGCACCCATGCTCATCAAGGCGGCGCTCGTCGACGGCGAGCCCGAGGTCGGCGTGCTGCCGACGGGCCAGGTCACCGGGGTGATCGACGAGCTGCCGACCGTGGCCGAGCTGCTCGACCGCATCGTCGCCGAGGCGACCGCCACCCTCGAGCGCCTGGCGGGCGCGTGACCGTCGTCCTCCCGCCCCCCACCGCGCCGAGTTCTCCTCGATGTCCCGAGGCAGAGTCATGACAGCCCAGGAGTCACCGTGAACGAGGCCTACATCGTCGACGCCGTTCGCACCCCCGTGGGCAGGCGGGGGGGCGGGCTGGCCCACGTCCACCCCGCCGACCTGGGGGCTCACAGCCTGAGGGCCCTGGTCGAGCGCACGGGCATCGACCCAGCGGCGGTGGACGATGTGGTGTTCGGCTGCGTCGACACCATCGGCGGCCAGGCGGGTGACATCGCTCGCACGTGCTGGCTGGCTGCCGGGCTCCCCGAGCACGTGCCCGGCACCACCGTCGACCGGCAATGCGGATCGTCGCAGCAGGCGATCCACTTCGCCGCCCAGGCGGTGCTGTCGGGGACGATGGACGTGGTCGTGGCGGGCGGCGTGCAGCAGATGTCGCAGATCCCCATCTCGTCGGCCATGACCAGCGGCCAGGCCCTGGGCTTCGACGACCCGTTCACGGGATCACCGGGTTGGGTCGCCCGCTACGGCAGGCAGGAGGTGAGCCAGTTCCGGTCGGCGGAGATGATCGCCGAGAAGTGGGACATCGCTCGCGCCGACATGGAGGCGTTTGCCGTCGAGTCCCACACCCGCGCGATCCGGGCCCGCGACGAGGGTCGCTTCGACGCCGAGATCGTGCCTGTGGGCGGGTGCGCCAGCGACGAGGGTCCCCGGCAGCCCGACTGGAACAAGATCCGCTCGCTGCCCGTCCTGACGGAGGGCGGACGGGTGACGGCGGCGTGCTCGTCACAGATCTCCGACGCCTCGGCCGCAATGCTGATCGTCAACGAGCGGGGGTTGGCGGACCACGGACTCTCCCCCCGCGCCCGCATCCACCACATCTCGGTGCGCGCCGACGACCCGGTGTGGATGCTCACCGCCCCCATCCCCGCCACCGCCCACGCGCTGGCCAGGACCGGGATGCGCCTCGATGACTTCGACCTCGTCGAGATCAACGAGGCGTTCGCGTCGGTGGTCATCGCCTGGGCGCAGGAGACCGGCGCCGACATGGCCAAGGTCAACGTCAACGGCGGCGCCATCGCCCTAGGCCACCCGCTCGGCGCCACCGGTGCCCGCCTCATGACCACCCTGCTCCACGAGCTGGAGCGTCGCGGCGGGCGCTGGGGCCTGCAGACGATGTGCGAGGGCGGCGGGCAGGCGAACGTGACCATCGTCGAGCGGCTGTAGGCCTGATGCTCGACGGGCGCGGGCATTCCAGCTAGGCAACTTTGGGTCGGGAGCGCTCGATGATCGTCCCGATATCGAGTCCCGGCGGCAGCGTGCCCAGCGCCAGGCCCTCCTCGCCGCCCAGGCGGGAGGCGCAGAAGGCGTCCGCCACGGCCTGGTGCCCGAAGCGCACCAGCAGGCTGCCCTGGAGCGCCAGGGCCATGGCCTCGACGACCCGCCGCGCCCGGGACTCGATGCCGACCAGATCCCCGAGCTCGCGGCGAAGGCGGCTCGCCGCCTCGTCCAGCCGGCGGTCGGCGCCGCGGGCGGCGTCGACCTCGACCAGGAACGCCTCGAGGGCCACCGGCTCGCGGGCCATCGCCCGCAGGACGTCCAGGCAGATCACGTTGCCCGAGCCCTCCCAGATCCCGTTGAGCGGGCTCTCGCGGAACAGCCGGGGCATGATCGACTCCTCGACGTAGCCGTTGCCGCCCAGGCACTCGAGCGCCTCGCCCACGAGCGTCGGCTGGCGCTTGCAGGTCCAGTACTTCCCCACCGCCGTGGCGATCCGCCGCAGCGCGGCGGCGCCCTCGTCGCCGCGGGCGGCCTCGTCGAACGCCCGCGCCAGGCGCATGGCCGTCAGCGTCGCCGCCTCGGACTCCACCGCCAGGTCGGCCAGCACGAGCCGCATTAGCGGCTGGTCGACCAGGCTCGAACCGAAGGCCGCACGGTGGGCGGCGTGGTGGAGCGCCTGGGCCGTGGCCTGCCGCATCGTGGCGGTGGCCCCCAGGACGCAGTCCAGGCGCGTGTGGGCGACCATGTCGATGATCGTGCGGACCCCCCGGCCCTCCTCGCCGACCCTGAGGGCCAGGCCGCCGTCCAGCTCGATCTCGCTCGATGCGTTGGACCGGTTGCCGAGCTTGTCCTTCAGGCGCACGATCCGGAACCCGGAGTTGCGCTCGCCGTCGGGGAGCCAGCGCGGCACGAGGAAGCAGGTGAGCCCGCCCGGGGCCTGCGCCAGCATCAGGAACAGGTCGCACATCGGCGCCGAGCAGAACCACTTGTGCCCGGTCAACCGCCACATCCCACCGTCGCAGCCCCCGCCGCCGGCGGTCCGCTCGGCGCTAGTCGTGTTGGCACGCACGTCGGAGCCACCCTGCTTCTCGGTCATGGCCATGCCGGCGAGGACGCCGGGCTTCTCGCTGGCGGGCACGCTGCGGGGGTCGTAGGCCCGTGCCACCAGGCGAGGCTCCCATTCGCCGGCCAGGTCGGGCTGTGTCCGCAGCGCCGGCACGATCGAGTAGGTCATGGAGACCGGGCAACCATGCCCGGCGTCGACCTGGGACCAGGTCACGAAGCCGGCCGCCCGCGCCACGTGGGCACCGGGGCGGTCGACTGTCCACGGGGCGCCGTGCAGGCCATGGGACACCGCCACCTGCATTAGCTCGTGGTACGCGGGGTGGTAGGCGACCTCGTCGATGCGATGGCCATAGCGATCGTGGGTCCGCAGCTCGGGCGGGAAGCGATTGGCGTCGAAGCCCCAACCGATGCAGTCGGGTGACCCTGCCAGGCGGCCGAGCGCGTGCAGGTCGTCGACGGCCCAGCCGGCGCCCTCCCGTTCGACGGCCTCGACCAGAGCGGCATCGGAGCCGAACACGTCGTGGCCCTCGAGCGGGGGCGGTTGGTTGATGACCTCGTGGGTGGCGGGCATGCCTCCATGGTGCCCGCCGGCGTCCGCCGTTCCCGCCCACGGGGGAGCCGCCACCATGACGGTCGCCAATCCGGGCGGAGATCAGGCGGGATCGAACCTGCTGAGCCTGTGGAAGGCGACCGCGGCCGCCGTGGCCACGTTCAGCGAGTCGACGCCCCGGGCGATCGGGATGCGAACCCGCCGGGCGCAGGCTGCCAGGGCCGGCCCGGTCAGGCCGGGGCCTTCGGCGCCGAACACGAGCGCGATCCTGGGCCTGCGGGCCGCCAGCTCCCGCGCGACGGCATCGATCGGTTCGGCGTCGGGCGCCGGCGTGAGCGCCAAGAGCTCGAACCCCCGCCGCCGTAGGTCGCCCAGGCCATCCGGCCAGTCGGGAAACCGGGTCCACGGCACCCGAAGCACGTGGCCCAGCGAGACACGCACGCTCCGCCGGTACAGCGGATCGGCGGTCGTGGGATCGAGCAAGACGGCGTCCACGGCGAAGGCCACCGCGTTGCGGAACAACGCCCCGACGTTCTCGTGGTCGGTCAGGCCCTCG
>JBKPAA010000113.1:0-64285 GCA_046726215.1 Actinomycetota bacterium
CGGTGGCCCGCCTGCGCGGCCTCGGGGCCACGGTGGTCGACGCCCGCCCCGGCGAGCTGGCGCCGGCCGTCGCCGACGCCTACCTCCGGGTCAAGGCGACCGGGAGGCTGTAGGAGGCGTCAGGTCGACCACGCCCGCTCACGGGCCTCGGCCAGCTCGTCCCAGCCGCGGTCCAGCTCGCCGAGCGCACCGGTGGCGCCGCGGGCGGTCGCGGCGCGACCCTGCACGACGATCCAGGTGACGAACGCAACCTCGGCCACGACGCCGATGCCGATTCGCAACGCCGTCGGCACGCCACGCCCGGTCACGAATCCCTCGATGGTGCCGGCCACCGCGAACGCGAGCACCAAACCCAGCACGATCACCCCCGCCCGGTGGCCCTCGTCGGCCAGCGCCCGGCCCCGCGGGCGGTCACCCGGGGCGATGACGGCCCAGCCCAGGCGCAGCCCAGCGGCGCCGGCGATGACGACCGCGGTCAGCTCGAGCAACCCGTGGGGCAGGATCAGTCCGAGGAACTTGGGCAGCTCGCCTGCCGCCGCGAACAGCCCGGCCGCTTGGCCGATGTTGGCGCCGTTGACGACCAGTAGCGCCGCCGATGGCAGGCACAGCAACACGCCGCCGGCGAACGCCGTGAAGGCGACCTGGACGTTGTTGACAGTCACCTCGGTGGCGAACTGCGACGCCGGTTCCGACGAGTAGTAGGCCTCGAAGTCCTCCTCGAGGTACGCCTCGCGCAGTGCGTCGGGCCCCGTGGCCTCGAGTGCGGCGTCGCTCGTCGCCAGCCAGGCGCCGACCGCCAGCGCCGGAACCAGCAGCAGGGCGGCGCTGGCGGCGATGAAGCGTCCGCTCTGCCACACGGCCGCCGGGAACCGCCAAGCGAAGAAGTCGGCCACTGCCCGCGACGAGCGGGCACGGTGGCCGTAGATCACCCCGTTGGCGCGGCCGACCAGGCGGGTGAGGCGGCCGGTCAGCGCCGGGTCGCGGTAGGCGCCGCGAGCGTGGGCGAGGTGGGACGAGACCCTTTGGTAGAGCACCACCAGCTCGTCGATTTCGGCCGACGACAGTCGGCCGGCTCGCCGCCCGGCGCGCCTGCTCAGCTCGTCGAGCCGTTCCCAGGCGGGGGCGTTGCGGGCGATGAAGCGGTCGATGTCCATCGGGCGGCCGCACGGTAGCCGCGGGGCCACCGGCTCCCGCTGAGCACGAGCCCTAGAGTGCGGAGGATGGCTGGGCCGGACGCACCATCGGCGTGGCGGTCGGATGCGGCGTCGGCGTCGATCATCACCCCCGAGGCGGTGGTCCTCGAGCTCCGTCCCGGCGGCGTGGCGTCGCGCACCCTGGCCGCCTGCATCGATGCGCTCGCGCTCGCGCTGACGATGACGGCGCTGTACTTCGCCGCCGCGGTCACGATCGGCGGGTTCGAGGGCGTGGGCGCCGCCGTGCTAGCGGTCGTCGCCAGCCTGCTGGTCGTCCTCGGATGGTTCTGCGCGTTCGAAACGCTGTGGCGGGGGCGTACCCCCGGCAAGGCGGCCCTGGGCCTGCGCGTGGTCGGCACGGACGGCACTCCTGTGCGGTTCCAGCAGGCGTTCCTGCGGGCAGTGCTGGGACTCGTCGATTTCTTCCTCGTCCCGGTGGGTGTTGTGGCCGTCGTGACGGTCCTGGTGTCGCCACGGGACCAGCGGCTGGGCGACATGGCTGCGGGCACGCTGGTGGTGCGCGAGCGCTCGGCCGTCGAGCTCACGCGGGGCCCCGCCTGGTTCCCACCACCGGCCGGCTACGAGGCGTACGCGGCGTCGCTGGATGTCGGGGCGCTGGACGAGCGGGGCTACGGCGTCGTCCGCACCTACCTGCTGCGCTGGCCCCAGCTCACGCCTGCCGCCCGTGACCATCTGGCGGTGCGCCTCGCCAACCCGATCGCGATGCGGATGGACCACGCGCCGCCCCGGCACGTGCACCCGCACGTCTTCCTGGTGTGCGTGGCGGCCGCCTGGCAGCGCGCCCACGGCCAGTTCGTGGGGCCGGCCTGGGGCCGACCGCCGCCCCCGCCGCGGTAGCGGGGTTGGCGGCTCGGGCTGCGAGACTGGTCGGGTGCCCGAGCAGGCCGACCGGCCCGACCACCTCGCCTACCTCGACCACGCCGCCACCACGCCGCTGCGGCCCGAGGCGCGCGACGCGATGCTCCCCTGGCTCGGCGAGCGGTTCGGCAACCCCTCGGGCGATCACCGGGTGGCCCGGGCCGCACGCCAGGCCGTGGACGAGGCCCGCGACTCCGTGGCCGCCGTCGTCGGCTGCCGCCCCGGCGACGTCGTGTTCACGAGCGGCGGCACCGAGGCCGACAACATGGCCGTGCGTGGCGTGCACGCCGCCCGGCCGGGGCCGATGCTCTGCAGCGCCATCGAGCACGACGCCGTGCGCAACGCCGTCGGCTTCGTCGGCGGGGCGACCGTGGCGGTCGACGCCCGGGGCGTGGTCGATCTCGGTGCCCTCGAAGCCGCCCTCGCACCCGAGGTGACGCTCGTGGCCCTGATGACGGCCAACAACGAGATCGGTGTGATCCAACCGGTGGCCGAGGCCGCCGAGCTCGTCCGTCGCCGCGCGCCCCGGGCCGCGGTGCACACCGATGCCGTCCAGGCCGCCGCTTGGCTCGACCTCCCCACGGTCGTGGCCCGTGCCGACCTCGTCGCCGTCAGCTCGCACAAGGTGGGCGGACCGCAGGGCGTCGGGGTCCTCGTGGCCCGCCCCGGCACGCCCCTGCGACCGCTGCTGCTGGGCGGCGGGCAGGAGCGGGAGCTGCGCAGCGGCACCCACAACGTCGCCGGGATCGTCGGCATGGCGGCCGCACTCCGACGGGCGGCGGCCGAGCGGGACGCTTCGGGTGCGCGGCTGGCGGCATTGCGGGATCGCCTCGCCCGCGGCCTGCTGGCCGACATCCCCGGTGCGGTCGAGACCGGCGCTACCGGTGGCGCACGTCGCCTCCCGGGCACGCTGCACCTGTGCATCCCCGGCATCGAAAGCGAGGCTCTGCTGTTCCTCCTCGACGAGGCAGGCGTCTGCGCGTCGGCCGCGTCGGCGTGCGCCAGCGGCGCCCACCAGGCGTCGCACGTTCTGGCGGCCATGGGCATCGGGCCGGAGCTGGGTGGGGGTGCCCTGCGGTTGTCGCTGGGGTGGTCGTCCACCGACGACGACGTCGACCACGCCCTGCGGGTCATCCCCGCGGCCGTGGCCCACCTCCGGGGCGCGCGGGATCGCGCCGCGGAGCCGGCGGGGCGGCGATGAGGGTCCTCGTCGCCATGTCGGGGGGCGTCGACTCCTCGGTGGCAGCCGCCCGCCTCATCGCCGCCGGGCACGAGGTCGTCGGCGTGACCCTGAAGCTGTGGGGCGGCGAGTCCGACACGGGCTGCTGCTCGGTGAGCGACGTCGACGATGCGCGGCGCGTCGCCCAGCAGCTCGGGATCGCCCACCACACGTGGACCTTCTCGGACGACTTCGACCGCCACGTCGTCGACCCCTACGTCGACGCCCACCGGCGCGGGATCACGCCCAACCCGTGCATCGAGTGCAACCGGCATCTCAAGTTCGACCGGCTGTTGCGCCGCGCCGACGCCGTCGGGTTCGACACGGTGGCCACCGGCCACCACGCCCGGATCGTCACCCGCCCCGACGGGACCCGGCGCCTGGCGCGGGGCGCCGACGCCGCCAAGGACCAGAGCTACGTCCTCTACGTTCTCGGGCAGCGGGAGCTGTCCCGCACGCTGCTGCCGGTGGGTGTGATGACCAAGGCCGAGGTCCGGGCCGCGGCGGAGGCGTTGGGGCTCCGAACAGCCGGCAAGCCCGACAGCCAGGACGTGTGCTTCATCACCTCGGGCCGCGGGCGGCAAGGGTTCCTGGGCCGGCGCATCGAGCTGCGACCGGGCCGCGTCGTGGACGAGGCGGGGCGCCAGGTCGGCTCGGTCGACGCCGTCGAGCTCGTCACGGTCGGCCAGCGGCGGGGACTTGGCCTGCCTGGCGGGGGAGCGCCCCGCTACGTCGTCGATGTCGATGTTTCCGAGGCCACCGTGCGCGTCGGGCCCGAGGACGACCTGCTGTGCGAGCAAGTGCCAGTGGAGCGGATGGTGTGGTCCGGAGGCTTTCCCGACGTCGGCCGAGGCGGATCGATGGTCGCCCAGTGCAGCGCCCATGGTCCGCCCCGGCGCGCCTGCGTCGCCCCGGTCGGCGACGACCGCGCCGTGGTGCGCTTCGCACGCCGTGAGCGCCGGGTGGCCCGCGGCCAATCGGTGGTGCTGTACGAAGGGGACGAGGTCATCGGCGGCGGTATCGCGGCCTGATCGCCCCGGCCCGTGACGAACGTCACGGGATCCAGTCGTTCCGAAACTGTTGCGTCTCGCAATCCGCGGGCGCAATCTGGGGGTCGGCGTGCCCGTCCGTCTCGAGGTCCCCCGGAGGCGTCATGCTCACTCGAACCGGCCCCACCGAGCAAGGCCAGGCATACACCGGCCGTTGGCTGGTCCTCGGTGTGATGTGCCTGAGCCTGCTGCTGATCGTGATGGACAACACGATCGTGAACGTGGCGCTGCCGACGTTGCAGCGCGACCTGGGCGCCAGCACGAGCGAGCTGCAGTGGGTCGTCGACGCCTACATCCTGGTGTTCGCGGGACTGCTGTTGACCATGGGGTCGCTCGGCGACCGTTTCGGTCGCCGCGGTGCGCTCGCCATTGGGCTGTCGGTCATGGGCGTGGCGTCGATCCTGTCGTCGTTGGCCAATAGCGCCGATCAGCTCATCGCCACCCGGGCGCTCATGGGGGTGGGCGGGGCGATGATCATGCCGGCGACGTTGTCGATCATCACCAACGTCTTCATCGAACGCAAGGAGAGGGCCCAGGCCATCGCCATCTGGGCGGCGACGGCGGGCGCCGCCGTGGCCATCGGTCCGGTCACCGGGGGTTGGCTGTTGGAGCACTTCTGGTGGGGTTCGGTGTTCCTGGTGAACGTGCCGGTGGTGGTGGCGGCGCTGGTGCTCGGCCAGCTGTTCGTGCCCACGTCGCGGGACCCGTCGGCGCCGCCGATCGACGTGCCCGGCGCCGTGCTGTCGATCGCGGGGCTGGTGGCGCTGGTGTGGGCGATCATCGAGGGACCCGGCGGCTGGACCGACCCCGAGATCCTGGTCGGCTTCGCGCTGGCGGCGGTGCTGCTGGGTGTGTTCGTCGTGTGGGAGCGGCGCACCCGCTTTCCCATGCTCGACATGAACTTCTTCCGCAACCCCCGGTTCAGCGCGGCGTCGGTGGCGATCATGCTCACGTTTTTCGCCATGTTCGGCTCGCTGTTCCTGCTCACGCAGTTCCTGCAGTCGATCCTGGGTTACACGCCGCTCGAGGCCGGCATCCGGCTGCTGCCCATGGCGGGCGTGATGGTGGTCATCTCCCCGCTCAGCGCCAAGCTGGTCGAGCGGATCGGCTCCAAGGTCGTGGTGGCAACCGGGCTGTCGGTCGCGGCCATCGGGCTGGTCATCGCCAGCCGGCTCACCGCCGGCGCCAGCTACCCCGAGGTGCTTTCGGCGCTGGTGGTGCTCGCCGCCGGCCTGGCGCTCGTGATGCCGCCGGCCACCGAGTCGATCATGGGCTCGCTGCCCCTGGCCAAGGCGGGCGTGGGTTCAGCGGTCAATGACACCACCCGCCAGGTGGGCGGCGCCCTGGGGGTCGCCGTGCTGGGCTCGGTGATGAGCTCGACCTACGGTCCCCGGGTCAGCGAAGCCATCAGCGGGAGCGCGGTCCCGTTCTCGGCGGAGCAGTCAAAGGCCATCCACGACCAGATCGGCGCCGCCATGCGGGCGGCGGGCGAGATCGGAGGCCCGCCGGGGCGGATGCTGGCGGATGTGGCGTCCCGCGCCTTCGCCGACGGCATGAGCACGGCCTTCATCATCGGGGCCTCCGCCCTGGTGCTCGGTGCGGTGATCGTCACGCTGTTCCTCCCGGCCCGCGGCCGGGACCACGTGGTCGCCGTGACCGGCGACGGCCACCGTCCCGACGGCTCCCCGGTTCCGGGCGGCACGGTCGGTCGGGAGCAGGCCGGGGGCGTCACCACGGCCCCGCCGGACGGGTCATCGACTCGTGATCCGGCCCGGTCACGCAGTCCCGATCCGGAGCCGCGGTGACCGCCGCCGACCGAGTCGCCGCGGTGCACGAGGCCGACGACGTCCTCGCCGTCGAGGACGAGCCCGTTCTCCGCCGGCCCGGGCGTCCACGCGACGCCCGGGCCGACGAGGCGATCCTCGACGCCGCCCTGGAGGTCCTGGTGGAGGTGGGCCCGGCCGGCTTCACGGTCGACGAGGTCGCGGCCCGGGCCGGCCGCGGCAAGGCAACCATCTACCGGCGCTGGCGGTCCCGGGGCGCCCTGTTGCTGGACACCGGGCACCATCGCCTCGGTCTCCAGGTGACCGATCCCGACACGGGCTCGGTGCGCGACGACCTCGTGGCCATGTTGGGCGAGCTGACCCGCAAGATGCGCGACACCCTGGCCGGCAAGGTCATGCCCGCAGTCATGGCCGAGGCAACGGTCAACCCCGAGATGCGTAAGGTGCTCGCGGCGTTCGTCCACGACCGGCGCAAGCCGGCGTTCACGGTCATCCGTCGCGGCGTGGCCCGTGGCGAGCTCCCCGACGGCACCGACGTCGACCTGGTCCTCGATCTGCTTTGCGGCATCGTGTACTTCCGGGTGCTGATAGCCGACGACCCCCCGGACCTCGCCGCCGTCGCCACGGTCGTCGACACCGTCCTCGCCGGCATCCGTTCGGCCAGGCCGCGCTAGCCGCCGGCCGCGCCGCCGTCACACCAGCCGGCGGCGGCGGGCCTCGGCCAGGACGGCCCCGGGCCGTGTGGGCGAGACCAGCAGCGCCTTCGTCGTCGCCACCTCGGTCGTCCCCGGGCGACCTCTCGCCAGGACCAGCGACACCGGCGGCTCGAGCCTGACCTCGAGCGCGAGGCCCAGCGCACCCCGCGTCAGGTCCAGCGCCCCGGTGTCGGCCGGTGCGGGCGCGAACGACCGGACCTCGGTCCGTCGCAGCAGGACCGGCTCCGCCAGCGCCAGGGGGTCGTGCACGACCACGCCGTTGGGCACGAACACCAACCAGCGCCGCGCCAGCGTGTGCATCGACCGGAGCGCGACGATCGCCGCCGGGAGCCCCACCGCCAGGGCCACGGCGCCCGCCAGCCACCGCTCCGCGGCCAACAGCAGGGGTCCGGCGGCGACGCCGGCGGCGGCCACCACCCATGCCAGGACCAGCGGCCCGGCGAGCAAGGGACCGGGGACCCGCAGCGGCATCCGCCGTTCGGCGCCGTACGAGGACCCGGCCACGAACGCCTCCCCCGTGCCCGGCCAGAAGGCCGCAAGGGCGGCGACGAGCGCCCCCACCAGCCCGACCACGCCGGACGCCGACGGTCCGGTTGCCACCGCGGCGGCCAGGGCGACCACCACCGTCGCCGGCGCCGCCACCCGAAGTGCGGTCAGGCTCACCGTCGTCGGGACCAGGGTGGCCACCAGGACCGCCGCCCAGCCCGCCCACAGCCCGACGCTGGCGACCAGCTGGACCGGCCGGCTCGTGTCGTCGAGGGCATCGCCCAGCGCCGGGCCCAGGACCACGGGAAGGAGGAGCCATGTGACACGCGCGGGCCAGGCGCCGAGGGGTCTCACGGGCGGGGAGATTTGCCGATGGAGGCGTCGGCTGGCTATTCCAGGCGTCGGGTGTAGCCGAGGGGGCATTGCGTGACGACGACCGTGCGAGCGCGGCGGAGCCATCAGCGAGGCAAGGCATGAGGGAGGTGCTGCTTCCGATCGGCCTGGCGACGGGGATCGGCAGCCTTCCCCACGACGATCCCCACGACGCGGCGGCGTTCGTGCTCGACCGCCAGCCCCGGCTCCCGGCGGCGCCGTCGCTGCCGCAGCGCTCGCCGGTCGAGGGCATGATCCCCCAGGCGGCATGGGGCATCGCCGGGGTGATGGTGCTGCCGGACGGATCGCTGCTGGTCGACGAGTCGGTCATCGACCCCGAGCTGCCCCTCACCGAGTCGGCGCTGGACGCCGAGCCGTTCGTGGGGCTGCGTGTCTTCCTCGACGCCGCCGCCGGCCGGGTGGCACCCTTCAAGGTCCAGCTCACCGGACCGGTGAGCCTCGGGCTGGCCCTGCACGCCGTGGGTGTGCCGCCGATCCGGGCCTTCGCCGTGGCTGCCAAGGCCGTGGAGGCTCGCACGCGTGAGCTGGTGGCGGCGGCCCGCCGGGCCGCCCCGGGCGCAACGACGGTGGTGTTCCTCGACGAGCCCGGGTTGACCGCGGCGCTCGAGCCCGGCTTCCCGTGGCCGGTCGACGACACGCTCGACCTCGTGTCGTCGGCGCTGGCGTCGATCGAGGGGCACGCCATCGCCGGCCTGCACTGCTGCGGCCGGGCCGACTGGCAGGCCGTGCTCCAGGCCGGACCCCAGATCCTGTCGCTGCCGGTCGACGCCGGCGCCCGCGACCACGTCGGGGCGTTCGCCGGCTTCCTCGAGCGCGGAGGATGGATCGCGTGGGGCGCCGTGCCCACGGACCGTCCCCGGGGCGAGAGCGCGGACATCCTCTGGCGTCGGCTCATGAGCGAGTGGGACGTGCTCATCGACGGGGGTTGCGATCCCCTGCTCCTGCTCCAGCAGGGGATGGTGACCCCGGCATGCGGGCTCGCCGGGCTCGACATGCGCCAGGCCGACCGGGTCCTCGAGTTCGCCGGCCACCTGGCGCGCCGCATCGAGGCCGAGGCGCTCGACGCCGGCCTCAACGTCGGCGCCTGACGGGGCGGGGACCGGCCGACCCGACGACCCGACGACCCGACGATCCGTTCCGGCGCCGAAATCTCGCGAGTACCGCAAGAAAGCGGCGCCGGAACGCCCCCCTGCCGGGACGGCCGATCCCACGGGGAACGGTGTGGAGAGGGGCCTCGGTACTCTCCCGTCATGGCTGACCGGCAGATCGAGGAGCGAGCCGAGGCGTTGCGGACCGAGATCCGCGAGCACAACCGGCGCTACCACGAGCTTGACGACCCGACGATCAGCGACGCCGAGTACGACGAGCTGGTGCGCCAGCTGCGGGCGCTGGAGGAGGAGTTTCCCGAGCTGATCACGCCCGACTCGCCGACCCAGCAGGTCGGCGGGGCCCCGGTCACGACGCTGTTCGCCCCGGTGGTCCACGGCGTGCCGATGATGAGCCTCGACAACGCGTTCGACGAGGCGGAGCTCCGGGCCTGGGTCGAGCGACTGCACCGGCGCCTGGCGGGTGCCCCCGTCGCAGCGGGCGACGGCGGCGACGAGCCCGGCGGCCACGAGGTCGGCTACGTGTGCGAGCTGAAGATCGATGGGCTCGCCATCTCGATCCGCTACGAGGGCGGGCGCTACGTGCGGGCGGCCACCAGGGGCGACGGGCGCACCGGTGAGGACGTCACCGAGAACGTCCGCACCCTCGACCAGGTGCCCCAGCGCCTGGGCAAGGGGGCGCCCGACGTGCTCGAGGTGCGAGGCGAGGTGTACATGCGCCTGTCGGCATTCGGGGCCCTCAACGAGCGTCAGATGGAAGCGGGAGCGCGACCATTCGTCAATCCTCGCAACGCCGCCGCCGGAGCGCTGCGCCAGAAGGATCCCAAGGTGACCGCCAGCCGCGAGCTTTCGCTCTGGACCTATCAGCTCGGCGAGCTGCAGGGCGGCCCGGGGCTCTCCAGCCACCACGAGACCCTGGAGTGGATGTCGGGGCTCGGCTTCCCCGTCAACCCCGAGATCCGCCGCGTGAGCGGCCCCGACGAGGTGCTGGAGTACGGCCACCACTGGCAGGAACACCGCCACGACCTCGACTACGAGATCGACGGGGTGGTGGTCAAGGTGGACGACCTGACCCGCCGCGAGCTGTTGGGATCCACGAGCAAGGCCCCCCGCTGGGCCCTCGCGTACAAGTTCCCGCCCGAGGAGCGCACCACGCGGCTCAACGACATCCTGGTCTCGATCGGCCGCACGGGTCGGGCAACGCCCTACGCCGTGCTCGAGCCGGTGTTCGTGGGCGGCGTGACGGTGGGCCAGGCCACGCTCCACAACGAGGACCAGGTCAAGGCCAAGGACGTTCGGCCCGGCGACAAGGTGATCGTGCGGCGGGCCGGCGACGTCATTCCCGAGGTGGTCGGGGCGGTGGTCGCGGAGCGGCCCGAGGGGCTGGAGCCGTGGACGTTTCCCACGGAGTGCCCGTGCCCCATCCGCTCACACCTGGTGCGGACCGAAGGCGAGGCCGAGCACCGCTGCATCCATCCCGAGTGCCCGTACCAGCGCCAGGGAGCGATCGAGCACTTCGCGGGCCGGGGAGCCCTCGACATCGACGCGCTGGGCACCAAGCGCATCGCGCAGCTGATCGCCGAGGGCATGGTGCAGAGCGTCGCCGACCTCTATGACCTCGACTGGGAGCGGGTCGAGAAGCTGGAGCGCATGGGTGCCCTCTCGACGTCCAACCTGCGCGCCTCGATCGACGCCTCCCGGTCCCGGCCCCTGGAGCGGCTACTCGTCGGCCTCAACATCCGCCACCTCGGGCCCGCCGGCGCCGAGGCGCTGGTGGCCGCGTTCGGCGATCTGGATCGCACCATGGGCGCGTCGGTCGAGGAGCTGGCGGCCGCCGAGGGCGTCGGCCAGGTCATCGCCGAGTCGGTGCACGCCTGGTTCGCCGACCCCGCCAACCGCGAGCTGATCGAGCGGCTGCGGGCAGCCGGGCTCAACTTCGCCGGATCGGGCGGCGCCGGTGGCAATGGCCGGACCAAGACGCTTGCGGGCAGGACCGTGGTCGTGACCGGCACCCTCGAGGGCTTCACCCGGGAGGAGGCCGAGGCGGCCATCAAGGCCCGAGGCGGCAAGTCGCCGGGAAGCGTGTCCGGGAAGACGACCGCCGTCGTGGTGGGGGAGGGGCCGGGGGCGTCGAAGCTCACCAAGGCCGAGGAGCTGGGCATCCCGATCCTGGACGAGGCCGGGTTCCGCGAGCTGCTGGACACCGGCGAGCTCCCAGGCTGATCACCACCGTCGCCCTCCGTCGCCGGCGTTTCCGTTCGCCCTCGAAGCTCACACCACGGTGAAGCACCATGGGATCTGGCGGGCGGCGTCGCGTCCCTCGGGGATCGGCCACACGATGGCGTTGACGCAGTTGAGCCCCGCCCGCAGCTCCTCGACCACCTTGCCGTCGCCTGGCCTGAACTCGATGCGTGACAGCTCCGGGGTCAGCGTCAGCTGGTCCTTCGGGATCTCGACGTTGTTGAGCTGAAGCGTGCCCTCCCACCCGGACACCAGGTCGATCCCGACGGTGGACTGCTGGGGCACCTGGCTGTTGGGTGCCGGGATGCGCTGCTCGACGATGTCGTCGCCGACCGCGTTCCCCGACGTCGCCGACCCGCTGTCGCCTTCGCCGCTGGTGACCAGGTAGGCCGCCACGAAGGCGCTGATCGCCAAGGCCAGCACGACCACGGCCACGACCTTGAAGCGCGTGCTGTAGGGAGAGGTGGAGGTGGCGGCCATGTGCGGTCGCCCATCGTCGCATGGCGGGTAACTCGCCGGGCAATCGGGCAGTAACCAGCGGTGAGCGCCCCCGGCTCCTTCCGGCCCGACCCCCGCCCGCGACCCTTTGATGGCGTCGGTCTGCGGCCGACCGTACTCTCCGGCCCGACCCCCGCCCGCGACCCCTTGATGGCGTCGGTCTGCGGCCGACCGTACTCTTGACGACGTGGCCATGACCCGCATGACCGACCAGATCGGTCGTGTGCTGGGTGGGCGCTACAGACTTCTTTCGGCGGTCGGATCCGGAGCGTCGGCGCACGTCTACCTGGCAGACGACGTTCGCCTGCGGCGTCGCGTGGCGGTCAAGGTCCTGCATCCCGCCCTCGCCGACGATGCCATGTTCCTGCGCCGCTTTCGGGCGGAGGCCCGCGCCGCCGCCGCCTTGAGCCACCCGCACATCCTCGCGGTGTTCGATTGGAGCGGCGACGAGGACTCGCCCTATCTCGTTACCGAGTTCCTGGGAGGCGGCAGCCTGCGATCGATGCTCGACGCCGGGCATCAGCTGACCTCGGCGCAGGCGCTGGTCGTGGGGCTCGAGACGGCACGTGCCCTCGACCACGCCCACCGGCAGGGCTTCGTCCACCGCGACATCAAGCCCGCCAACCTCCTGTTCGGCGACGACGCCCGCCTGCGGGTCGCCGACTTCGGCCTGGCCCGCGCCATCGCCGAGGCGGGCTGGACCGAACCGACCGGCGCCTTGCTGGGCACCGCCCGCTACGCCTCGCCCGAGCAGGCGCGCGGCGAGTCCGTCGACGGAGCCAGCGACATCTACTCGCTGGCGCTGGTGCTGGTAGAGGCCGTGACCGGGACGGTGCCGTTCAGCGCCGACACCACCATCGGCACGCTGATGGCCCGCCTCGAGCACCCTCTGGTCGTGCCGGAGGCCATGGGGCCCCTCACCGGCATCCTCACCGCGGCGGGCGGCCTCGATGCCGGTGCTCGCCCCGACGCCGCCGCGTTCGGGGCGGGGCTCATCATCGCCGCCGAAAAGATGGCCCGACCGTCGCCGCTCCCCGTGGCGTGGCCGCCCGTGACCGGCATCGCCTCCGAGGACGGGCGCGACAGCACGCTGGTGCGGCCCTCAGCCCACGTGCCGAACGGCCTCGCCGGACCGGGTCGCGACGGCGGCGCCGTGGGCCCGCTGGTGGTGGCCTCAGGTATGGCCGCGGGCACCCAGGCCGCCGGGATTCCGGGCGGAACCGCGGGCTCGGTGTCCGCCGACCTCGACGGGGTGTCGCCCGGGAGCACGCCGGGCCCGTCCGCCCCGTCGACGGGGGCCGGCCTGGCGATCGTCGACGCCGCCTCGACCACCGTGTTGCCGCGCCCCGGCCTCCCGCCCCCGCCGTCGGGGCCGCCACACACGCCGCCGACCGGGACTCCGGCGCTGTCCGCCGGTGACCGCAGAGCCCGGCGGCTCATGCTCGGCGCCCTCGTGGTCGCCGTCGCGGTGGCCATCGGGGTGGTGGGATCGTGGGTCTACATCCGATCGCAGGTGCCCTCCCACGCCGTGCCCCCCGAGCTCCTCGGCGCCCAACAGGACGAGGCGCTCGACCTCATTGCCGGCACCGGCTGGAACATCGTGACCCAGCGGGACTACTACGACGGCACCGAAGAGGGCGTGATCGTCCGTACGGTGCCGGAGCCCGGTACGTCGCTTCGTGAAGGCGAGACGCTCACCCTGCACGTCTCGCTGGGGCCGCCGCTGGTGACGGTCCCGCCGGACCTCGTCGGAATGAGCCTGGAGGACGCCGACGCCCGGCTCGCGACCGCGGGCCTCGAGACCGACGTCCAGCGGCAGGCCAGCGACGAGGTGGATGCCGGCACGGTGATGGCCCTGGGCGAAGACGTGGGCGACCAGGCCCCCCGGGGTTCGTCGGTGCTCCTCATCGTCTCATCGGGGCCGGAGGAAGCGGAGATTCCCGATCTCGAGGGCGAGCAGTACCAGGATGCGGTGGCGGAGTTGGAGGCCCTGGGTCTGCACGTCGAGCTCGACTACCGGCGTGCGAGGGGCGGCCGGGACGAGGGCGAGGTGATGCGCACCGAACCCGAGGCGGGTGAGGAGGTCGACCAGGGATCCACGGTGGTCGTCGTGGTCGCCGGTGGTCGGGTCACGGTGCCCAACATCGAGGGCGCCAGCCTTGACGAGGCCCGCGCCGGGCTGGAGGACGTGGGCCTCGACGTCGGCATGGTGCTCGGTCCCGAGGACGGTCGGGTGCAGGAAACCGTGCCGCTCATCGACACGGAGGTCGATCCGGGCACGGCCATCAACCTGGTGATGGTTTCGGGTGGGTGACCCTCACACGAAACCGCAACGAACCACACGAAAACTTGCGCTTGACCTGAGGCCCCGGTTGGGGGACGCTTCCATTGTCGGGAGCCCCCCTCCCGGCTCGGGCCGGCTCTTCCGCGGCTCAGCGTCAATCGAGACTTGAAGGTTTTTCTGGCCGCCGCCTGGTTGCCAACTGATAGCAGCGAGTAAACTCTGAACTACAGAGCGTGCCGGGCCCGTTGGGGCGGTATGCCGGACGCGGTGTTCCCCAGCCGCCGCGATGAGGCTGCCGCCCCAGCCGGCTCGGCACACTCCGTTTTCGGGGAGTGCTCTACTCGGTGATGTCCTGGATCTTGGCGGTCAGGGTGGGGTTCGGAGGACCTGACTGCAACGCCAGGGCCTTGGTCATGTCGCCCTGAAGCTTGATTTTGCCGGCCATGAAGGCCTGCATGCCTGCCTGGGGGTTGGCGTCGACCATCATCGCCTTGGCGGTGCCGTAGTCGAGCGTGGCGGTGACATCGGCGGCTTCGAGGTGGCCTAGCTCGAGCTCGACCGCACCGCCCGTCGTGTCCATGTGGGCCTCGACCGTGCCGTCGCCGAACGGGACCTCGGTGATCACGAGGTTCATCCTCACGGGCTGGGGGGCGGTCGTCGGCGAATCAACCTCTTCCCGGATCTTCCGGGCCGCATCCACCCACTCATCCGACAGGAACTTGTAAGGCACGATGAAGTCCTCCCTGGTCGGCACGAAGCTGCGGCATGCTAGCGCGGGTAGTTGCAGCCGTCGTGCAACCGTCGGGGCCGTCAAGCGGCCGTCAATTGCCCGCTGAGGTCGTCGTAGTCGTGGTCTCCGACCCGCCGTCCTGGCCCCCGGACCCCGACGCATCGGAGCCCGGCACCGGCTGGCCGGTGCACTGCTCGATGATCGAATCGACCGTCGGCTCGGTGCCGGAAGGCCAATCCTTCGGATCGTCTGCGGCGGCCAGGTCGTTCATCTCGTCCTGGTTGAACTCCCTGTCGAACTCGTCACCCATGCACTTGGCCTGGTCGTCCGGAAGCCCGGCGTCGGTCATGGCGTCGACGACGTCGCCGGCATCGGCGTTCTTGTTGGCGCACGCCGAGAGCGACAGCGCGACGACGGCGGCGAGCGCAACGACTAGGCCTCGACTACGGATCATGGAGGCAGAACCTCGTGCTAGCGGAATGACCGGGCAAGGCTAGCGAGGGCCACCCGGTGGGGCACATTGGCCCGGTGGGCGGGGATCAGCCGGTGGCCGCCGGCACGTCGGTGCGGTTGCGCAGCTCCGCCAGCGACGCACGGGCGGTGTGCTCGTCGGCCGCCAGCATGCGGGCGACCATGCGGGCGACGTAACCCGACAGGTCCTCGAGCGAGAGGTCGACCCGGTGGGAGCGATGGAAATGACCGAACTGCCCCACGGTCCCCACGACCGATAGCGCCAGGAGCTCGGCGGGGTCGTCGTCTGTCACGGTGCCGTCGCGCTGACCGGCCACGATGAGGGTGGTCACGTCGCGGACGTGCTGCTCGGTCCCCTGGCGGAGCACGTCCGAAACGGTGTGCCCCTCGACCTCGAGCAGCGAGAAGAAGGGCGCGTTCTCGGCCATGAAGCGGACGCTGGCCACCGCCCCCTGGAGCAGGCGCACCAGCGCCGGGGCCCCTTCGTCCATGGCGGCGGCCTGCTGGCGTCGGAGGCGGCGCCGCATCTCGGCGGCCAGCTCGCGGAACAGGGCCTCCTTGTTCTCGAAGTACCAGTAGAAGAGGCCCTTGGCGACCCCGGCGGCGTCGACGATGTCGACCACTCGGGTCGAGGCGTAGCCCTGCTCCGCGAAGAGGCGGGCGGCGGCGTCGAGGAGCTGCTGCTTGCGCTCGGCGCCCTGGGTGGTGAGCTGGCGGTCGGACATCGCGAGCGACAGTGTTGCCAGCCTTGACCCAGCGGTCAATCCGGTCCGACCCGCCGACGGGCCCCCGCGACGGCTTCGGCTGACGAGCGACGCCCCGTCGCCTTAGGGTCTACGCCCATGGCGAAGACGCCGGACGGCAAGGAGATCATCCCCGGGTGCGAGCCCTGGTCGCCGGCGGGCGGCCCCCACGGTGCGCTGGTGATCCATGGCTTCACCGGAAACCCGCAGTCCCTGCGGGGCCTGGCCGAGGCCCTGCACGGCGCCGGGTACGCGGTCGAGCTGCCGCTGTTGCCCGGGCACGGCACATCGGTCGACGACATGATGGACACCGGCTGGGGCGACTGGTCCGCCGCCGCCGAGGCGGCGTACGAGGCCCTGGCGGCGCGAGTGGACAAGGTCGTGGTTGCAGGCCTGTCGATGGGCGGTGGGCTCGCGCTGTGGCTGGGCACCCGTCACCCCGAGATCGCCGGCATCGTGTGCGTCAACCCGGCGGTGGAGGTGGGCGCGGAGATGGTCGAAGCGATCCGCCAGATGGTCGACAGCGGCGTCGACCGCATCCCCGCCATCGGCGGCGACGTGGCCGATCCGTCCGGGCGCGAGAAGGCCTACGACGCCACGCCCCTGCGGCCCCTGCTCAGCCTCGCCGACGCCGCGGCCGACACGATCGCCGACCTGCCCAAGGTCGCCCGCCCCGTTCTGCTGATGACCAGCCCGCAGGACCACGTGGTCGACCCCCACAACAGCGACATCGTGGCGGAGGGTGTCTCGGGCCCCGTCGAGCGCATCACCCTCGAGCGCAGCTACCACGTCGCCACTCTCGACTACGACAAGGACCTCATCTTCGAGCGCGCGGTCGAGTTCGCGGGGCGGGTCACCGGGGCTCCTGACCCGAGGCAATAAGGGCCGGCGCGACGCACTCGAGGCCATACGGTCCGGGGGCCGGTGCTCATTGCCTCGACAGTGGCGCAGCGGACCGTATTGCCTCGCCGGGTTCCGACGGGGCCCGCCTACCATGCCCCACATGGCGCACATCACCCGCGACGAGGTCGCGCACGTGGCGCGGCTGGCTCGGCTCATCCTCACCGACGAGGAGCTCGACACGTTCACCGAGCAGCTCGCCAAGATCCTCGACCACGCGCGCGACGTCGAGGCGCTCGACGTGGCCGACGTGCCCCCGACGTCGCATCCGTACCCGCTCGTCAACGTGGTGCGCCCCGACGAGGAGCAGCCCTGCCTCGACCGCGAGGCCGTCCTGGCCGGCGCCCCCGCCATCGAGGACGGCCAGTTCCGCGTCCCGCCCGTGCTGGGGGACGCCCCGTGACGCCGCCGACGGCCAGCGCCCTGGCCATCGCCGCCGACGTGCGCGCCGGAAGGCGCGCGGCGGCCGACGTGGTCGAAGAGCACCTCGCGGCCATCGAGGCGCGCGAGGGCGAGATCCACGCCTTCAACCTCGTCATGGCCGACGAGGCCCGTGCGGCCGCCCTCGCCATCGATCGCCGGCTGGCTGCGGGCGAGGACCCGGGGCCGCTGTCGGGCGTGCCGGTCGCCCTGAAGGACAACCTCTGCACCTCCGGCATCCCCACCACCTGCTCCTCGCGCATCCTCGAGGGCTGGCGGCCGCCCTACGACGCCACCGTGGTCGAGAAGCTGGCCGACGCCGGCGCCATCGTGGTCGGCAAGACCAACCTCGACGAGTTCGCGATGGGCAGCTCCACCGAGAACTCGGCGTTCGGCCCGACCCGCAACCCTCACGACACGAGCCGGGTCCCCGGCGGGTCGTCGGGCGGCTCGGCGGCGGCGGTGGCCACCGGCTCCGCCGCCCTGGCGCTCGGCTCCGACACCGGGGGGTCGATCCGCCAGCCCGCCGCCCTGTGTGGCGTGGTGGGCATGAAGCCCACCTACGGCCGGGTGTCCCGCTACGGGCTGGTGGCGTTCGCCAGCTCGCTCGACCAGATCGGACCGCTCAGCCGCACCGTGGCCGACGCGGCCGCGCTCTACCAGGTCATCGCCGGGCACGACCCACGCGACGCCACATCCATCCCCGAGCCGGTGCCGGACGTGAGCGCCGGCCTCGCCGAGGGTGTCGCCGGGCTGCGGGTCGGGGTCGTGACCGAGCTGTGCGTGGCCGAGGGCATCCAGCCCGACGTGATGGTGCGGGTGCGCCAGGCGATAGACGCCCTCGAGGAGGCCGGGGCCAAGGTCGACGAGGTCTCGGTGCCGGCCGCCACCTACGGCCTGTCGGCCTACTACCTCATCGCGCCCGCCGAGGCGTCCAGCAACCTGGCCCGCTACGACGGGGTGCGCTTCGGGCTCCGGGTGGACGCGCCCACGACCGGTGAGATGTACGACCGCACACGCACGGCCGGGTTCGGCGCGGAGGTCGAGCGCCGCATCATGCTCGGCACCTACGCGCTGTCGGCCGGCTACTACGACGCCTTCTACGGCAAGGCGCAGCGGGTGCGCACGCTGATCATCCGTGATCTGGACGCCGCGTACGAGCGCTTCGACGTGCTCATCGGCCCGACCGCGCCGTCCACCGCGTTCCCGCTCGGGGCGAAGACGGCCGACCCGCTGACCATGTACCTGAACGACGTGTGCACGATCCCCTCGAACCTGTCGGGGCATCCCGCGATCTCGGTCCCGTTCGGCACCGGCGACGACGGGCTGCCGGTGGGGGTGCAGGTCATGGCGCCGGCGCTGGGCGAGGCGGCGTTGTTCCGCGCCGCAGCGGCCGTCGAGGCGGGCGCGCCGCAGTGGAAGGAGGACGCGTGAGCCCGACCTGCACCACCACCGGGTGGGAGACCGTCATCGGGCTCGAGGTCCACGCCGAGCTCGCCACTCGCACCAAGCTGTTCTGCGGTTGCCCCAACCGCTTCGGCGACGAGCCCAACACCAACGTGTGCCCGGTGTGCCTGGGCCTACCCGGTTCGCTACCGGTCCTCAACGAGCAGGCCGTCAGCCTGGCGATGCGCCTCGGCCGCGCCCTGCGCTGCGAGGTGCGCCGGTCGGTCTTCGCCCGGAAGAACTACTTCTATCCGGACATGCCGAAGAACTACCAGATCAGCCAGTACGACCTGCCGATCAACGTCGAGGGCTGGCTCGGGCTGCCGCAGTCGGCCCAACGGGTGGGCATCGAGCGGGCGCACATCGAGGAGGACACCGGCAAGTCCACCCACGTCGGTGGCGGCGGCCGCATCCACGACGCCGGCTACAGCCTGGTCGACTACAACCGGGCCGGCGTCCCGCTGCTCGAGATCGTGTCGAAGCCCGACCTGCGCTCGGCGGACGACGCCCGCGCCTACGTGTCCGAGCTGCGGGCCATCCTGCTCGCCACCGACGCCTCCGACGCCAAGATGGAGGAAGGGTCGCTGCGGGTCGACGCCAACGTCTCCATTCGCCGCCCGGGTGATCCGCTCGGCACCCGCTGCGAGATCAAGAACCTCAACTCGCTGCGGTCACTGGGTCGAGCCATCGAGTACGAGGCCCGCCGCCAGATCGAGCTCGTCGAGTCCGGCGAGACCGTGTGGCAGGAGACCCGCCACTGGAACGAGGACGAGGGCCGGACCGGCACGTTGCGCACCAAGGAGGAGGCCGACGACTACCGCTATTTCCCGGAGCCCGACCTGGTGCCCCTCGACCCCGGCGACGAGTGGGTCGCGCGCGTCGACGCCGACCTTCCCGTCCTGCCCGCCGAGCGCCGCACCGCGCTGGCCGGCGCCGCCGGGGTGGCGTCCAACGCCCCCGCCGTCGCCATCGCCGTGGAGCGGCGCCTCGACACCCTGGCCCTCGGCGCCATCGCCGCCGGCGGCGAGCCGGCGCGGGTGCTGACCCACGTCGAGCACAACCTCGCCGTCGATGGAGCTGACGCGTTGGACCCCGCCGGCCTGGCTGCGCTGGTCTCCATGGAGACCGCGGGCGAGCTGACCGCCACCCAGGCCAAGGACGTGCTGGCCGACATGGTGGCGACCGGGGACGATCCCGCAGCAATCGCCAAGGCGAAGGGCTACGAGGCCATGGGCGCCGACGAACTGGCCGCTGCGGTCGACCGGGTCATCGCCGCCAACCCGGACCAATGGACCCGCTTCGTGGAGGGCGACGGCAAGCTGATGGGCTTCTTCGTCGGAGAGGTCATGACGGCCACCAAGCGCCAAGCGGACGGCAAGGCGGTGACCGCGCTGCTGCGCCAGCGCGCCGGCGCCTGACGGGGTCCGGCGATGGGGGACCGGTCGTGACCTGGAAGGCGAGGCTCATCGAGCCGGAGGAGCTGGCGGCGACGATCGACCTCACCGCGCTGTCGTTCGCCGTGGGCCCGCGCGCGACCGAGAGCTACCGCAAGCAGGCGGCAATGGTGACCGAGCCGGACCGGGTGTTCGTGGTCGACGACGGCGACGTGCTCGCCGGCACCGCGGCCAGCTTCTCGATGGCCGTCGCGCTACCTGGTGGCGGGACGCTGCCGCTCGCCGGCGTGACCGAGGTGGGCGTGTCGCCCGCCTACCGGCGGCGGGGGATCCTGCGCACGCTCATGGAGGCCGTGCACGAACAGGCCCTCGACCGCGGCGAACCGATCGCCGGTCTGACGGCCAGCGAGGGCGGCATCTACCGGCGCTTCGGCTACGGCGTCGCCACGCGTTTCCAGTCGCTCACCATCGACCGGCCCGGCGCCGCCGAGGTCGAGTCACTGACCGGTGACGGCGGCGGGCCGGCCCCCGCGGAACCCGGCGGGGGCCGCATCCGCCTGATGTCCGACGCCGACGCCCGCCCGGTGCTGCCGGCGGTGTGGGAGCGCTATTGGCGCCGGGTGCCGGGCGAGGTGGGGCGGCCGGCCGTCTGGTGGGACATGCTGGCACTCGACGTCGAGGGGGACCGCGATGGGGCCAGCGCTCGTTTCGTCGCGGTGCACGAGGACGCGGCCGGGGTTCCCGACGGGTTCGTCACCTATCGGGTCAAGCAGGGATGGGGGAGCGGGCGGCTCCTGCCCCACGAGCTGCGCGTCGAGTCCATCGGCGCCGTCGACGACGGCATCGCCGCCGCGCTGCTGCGGTTCGCGCTGGGTGTCGACCTCGTCGGCACGGTTGAGTGGGAGGCCGCGCCCATTGACCTGCCGATCCGCTGGCGGCTCACCAATCCTCGGGCCCTACGGGTGACGCGCGAGGTCGATCACCTGTGGCTGAGGCCGTTCGACCTGCCGGAATGCCTGTCCGGGCGCCGCTACGCCGTCGAGGGCGCCTGCGTCCTGGAGGTCATCGATCCGGTCCGTCCGACGCTGGGTGGGCGCTTCCGCCTCGAGGGCGGCCCCAGCGGGGCGACCTGCCACCGCAGCGACGCGGAGCCCGACCTGGTGGTCGGGGTGGCCGACGTGGCCGCGCTGCTGCTCGGCGGCGTCCGCTGGTCCACCCTCCACCGCGCCGGCCTGGTCGACGAGCGAACGCCAGGGGCGGCGGCGCGTGCCGACGCCATGTTCCTCCCCGACCGGGCGCCGTATTGCTCGACCGACTTCTGACGGCCGCGGCTCAGCCCCCGGACACCGCAGGCATGACCGCGACCTCGACCCCGGCGGCCAGCGGGGTGTCCTGCTCGGACAGGTCGCGGACGTTGTCGTTCCCCAGGAACAGGTTGACGTGCCGGCGCAGGCGCCGTTGCTCGTCGCGCAGCCGGCACTCGAGATCGGGATGGGTGTCGGCGAGGTGGTCGAGCAAGTCGCGGATGGTCGGCGTGTCACCGAGCTCGGTCAGGTCGACGTCGAGCGCCGGGCTGCCCCCGGTGTAGGTCCGCAGGCTCGCCGGCACCCGCACGTGGACCGTGGGCGCCGAGGTCACGGCAGCTCCGCCGCCCGCACCACCAGCACGTCGGGCAGGTGGCGGACGATCGACGTCCACGAGTTCCCCTCGTCGGCGCTGGCGAACACCTCGCCCGAGCGGGTCCCGAAGTAGACGCCGGCGGGGTCGGCGTCGTCGGTGCACAGGGCGTCGCGCAGCACGCTCACGTAGGCGCGCTCCTGCGGGAGCCCCTCGGCGAGCGGCTCCCAGCTCTCGCCGGCGTCGGAGGTGCGGTAAATGCGGCATCGGTCGTCGGGCGGGATCCGGTGCTCGTCCTTCACCAGCGGATAGACGTAGGCGGTGCCCGGACGGTGCGGATGCACGGCGATCGCGAACCCGAAGTCGGCCGGCAGGCTCCCGCCGATGGCCCTCCAGGTGGCGCCGAAGTCGTCGCTCCGGTAGACGCCGCCGTGGTTCTGGAGGAACAGCTGGTCGGGCCGCTCGGGGTGCCCCGCGAACTTGTGGACGCACTGGCCGAACTCGGGGTGCTGGTCGGGCGCCCGCCAGGCGTCGATGCCGCTGTTCGAGGCCCCCCACGACTTGCCGCCGTCGTCGCTCCGGTACACACCCGCCGCCGACACACCCACGAGCATGCGATCGGCGTCGGTGGCGTGGGGAACGATCGTGTGCAGGCACAGCCCGCCGCCGCCCGGCATCCACCGCTCCCGGTGGGGATGCTCCCACAGGCCCTCCACCAGCGAGAACGTCTCGCCTCCGTCGTCCGAGCGGAACAGCGCCCCCGGCTCGACGCCCGCCCACACCACGCCGGGCTGGTCGGCACCGGCCGGACGGAGCTGCCACGTCCGCTCCAGTGCCGCCCCGGTCTCGGCGGGGAACCGGATCGCACCGCCCTCGGTCTCGCGCCAGGACGCGCCGAGGTCGTCGGAGCGGAACACGGACGGGCCCCAGTGCTCGCTGTCCGCGCCCGCCAGCAGGCGCACCGATCCGCCCGAGGCGGCCGGACGGGGATCGATGGCGCTGGCGTACACGGCGTTCATCGGGAAGTGCGGCCCGTCCAGCGACCAGGACAGGCGGTCGTCGCTCCGGGCAAGGAAGAGCCCCTTGCGCGTGCCGATCATCAGCAGCGTGGTCATGGTCACCCCCGAGTCGAGTGTCCCCGGAATGTAGACCTGCGCATCGCGCCCCGGTCCAGCGGAAACTGTGGGGGCCGTCGCCCCGAGCTGCCCGGCGACCCGGAAGAACCGGGCAGTCCGCCCCGATTACTGCGCCCGTGAGCGGGTAGGGGCACCTCGATTGCCGATAGGAGGTCACCGATGGAACCTGACCTGCTCGATCTCTACGAACGTGCGAGCTCATGGGCCACCGAAAGGGTCTCCGGCGCCACTGAGAAGCTCGACGCCAAGACGCCGTGCGACGACTGGGATGTGCACACCCTGCTCAACCACATCGTCGAGACCCAGCGGTACTTCCTGAGCTCCGCTCGCGGCGAAGACGCATCGCGCCCTAGCCCGACACCGCCTGCGACGCTGAGCGATGACCCGGTAGCGGAGTTCGAGGCGGTGCGGCGCGACATGCTGGCCGCATACGGCGAACCCGGGGTCATCGAGAAGACCGGTCCGGCGCTCGGCGTGGCGTTCAGCGACCTCCTCGTGCACAGCTGGGACCTGGCCCGTGCCACGGACCAGGACGAGGCGATGCCCGATGGCCTTGCCGCGGCCGCGTACGAGATGGTGTACGGGAAGTTCACCGACGAGCAGCGGAAGGGCATCTTCAAGCCAGAAGTCCCGATCGGCGACGATGCGTCCCCGCAGGACCGGCTGCTGGCCTACACCGGCCGGGATCCCCACTGAACTTGACTCGCTTCTGACTGCCGAGTCCGGCGGGCATGCGGCTCGCAATACGGACGCATGGGACCACCCCCCTGGGTGTGGAACGTCCCGCGGTCACGCCGGCGAGTGGGGCCTGTTCGCTGGCTGGGGTCAGATGGTCAGCGCCGGGCGCCGAGCACGATCCACCTGCCGGAGGCGAACCGGGCCAGCAGGGTTGACGCCCGGGTCGCCATAAGCAGCCCCAGGGCGGCCCACAGCCAGCCGATGCCGGCGTCGAGGGCGAGCACCGCCAACGCCGCCGGGATGAACACGGCGGCGGCCAGGATCATGGCCCAGGCGAGGAACCGCATGTCGCCCGCACCGATCAGCACGCCGTCGAGCACGAAGGCCACCGCGTTCACCGGTTGGAGGGCGGCCACCCACAGCAGCAGGAACCCCGCCAGCGCTAGCACCTCGGCGTCGTCGCTGAACAGATGGGGCAGAACGGTCCGCAGCGCCGCCACCACGACACCGAGCACGGCGCCCAGCGCAACGCCCCATTCGATCATCCGCCGCCCCGCGTCCCGGGCACCGGCGCCGTCGCCCGCCCCCAGCGCCCGCCCGACCATGGCCTGCCCGGCTATGGCGATGGCGTCGAGCCCCAGGGCGAGGAAGTTCCAGATCTCGAAGGCGACCTGGTGGGCGGCGACCTCGACCGAGCCCAGGCGGGCCGCCACCGCGGTCGCGACCACCAGCGCCGCGCGCAGCGCCGCCGTTCGCACCAGCAGGTCGCGGCCGACGCGGCCCAGTGCCACCAGGCTGGCGGGATGGGGCGCGAGATCGGCGCCCTGGCGCCGCGCCGCCCAACCGACGCGGCGCATGTACACGGCTGCGCCGGCGACCTGCGCCAGCACGGTCGCCAGCGCCGACGCGCCGATGCCCTGGTCGAGGCCGTAGATGAGCGCGACCTCGATCACGAGGTTGGCCCCGGCCGTGCCGATGGCCACCACCAGGGGGGTGCGGGTGTCCTGGAGCCCGCGCAGGTAGCCGGCACCCGCCAGCACCAGCAACATCGCCGGGACCCCGAACAGGCTGATCCGCAGGTAGACGAGGGCGTTGGTGCGGACGGCCCCCTCGGCCCCCATCCAACCGACGAGCGGACCGCTCAGCGCCAGGCCGATCACGGTCACGCCCAGCCCGATGAACAGCGCCAGCCACATCGACTGGACCGCCTGGTGCGCCGCCTCCCGCTCGTCGCCCGCCCCCAGCAGCCTGCTGACGGCCGCGGTGGTCCCGTAGGCGAGGAAGATGAAGACGGCGTAGAGGGTCAGCAGCACCGTGGAGGCCACCGCCAGCCCGCCCAGCTCAGGCGTGCCGAGGTGGCCCACGACGGCGGTGTCGGTGAGCACGTAGAGGGGCTCGGCGATGAGCGCGCCGAACGCCGGTACGGCCAGCCGGGCGATCTCCCGGTCGAGCGGGCTGCGCACAGGCACACGCCGGGTGGTCGGGGGGGTGGCGGTCATCCGGCCGACTAGTCTGCCGACGCCAATGCGACGGACGGCCACGAATTGGACACGCCGCACGTTCCTGATTCGCTCCGGTGTCACGGCCGGGGCCGTGGCCCTCGGTGGCGCCGCCTGCTCGTCGTCCGACCGCGGCGCAAGCGACGGCGATCCGGTAGACGACGATGCGGGAGGGGACGAGATGTCGGCCGACGGGGTCGTCAACCTGAGCGATGTGCCCACCGAGGCGACGATCTTCGGGTGGATCAGCGAGGTGTTCGACCAGGGAATCCGCCGGCCCGGTTATCCGGCGGACCAGTGGGCGGAGGGCTGGATTGCAGACCGGTTCCGCAGCATCGACCTCGACAACGTTCGCTCGGAGCCCATCACCGTCAGCCGTTGGGAACCCACCGACTGGTCGCTTCAGGTCACCGGCCCCGACGGCCGGGCAACGACGCTGGATTGCTTCCCCGTGCCGTTCTCTGCGCCGGTCGAGGGGCTCGATGCGGAGCTCGCAGTCTTCGAGCCGGCCGGTCCCGGCGGCGTGCGGGACAAGGCGTCGCTGTTCGACGTGCCCCTGCTCCGCATTCCCGCCGACCTGCTGGCCACGGCGGGCAGCGCACCGGCCGATCCCACGGGGCGAGTTGTCGACCCGGACGGGACCCTGGCCGGCGCCCAGCACGTCGTGCCGTTCGGCGCTCAGTTCCAAGCGGTCATGGAACCTTCGATCGAGGCCGGGGCGGCGGCGTTCATCGGCACCCTCACGGATTACCCGGGCAACTCGTTCGAGTACTTCGTCCCCTACGACGCCATCGCCCGACCCATCCCGGGCGTGTGGGTGAACGGCACCGACGGGGCATGGCTGCGGGACCAGCTGGCGCGTGGGCCGGTGCGGGTGCGGCTGACGGTCGCCTCCGAGCGCGTGGACGTCGAGTCGCACAACGTGGTGGGCGAGCTCGCGGGCGCCGACGACGAGGCGGTCATGATCGGGTCGCACCACGACGGCCCCTGGGCATCGGCCGTCGAGGACGGCAGCGGCATCTCGCTGGTGCTGGCGCAGGCGACCTACTGGGCGGCCAAGCCGGTCGAGCGGCGGCCGCACCGGCTGGTGTTCCTCCTCCAGGGCGGCCACATGTCGGGGGGCGCCGGCCTGCTCGGCTACATCGAGGCGCACCGGGCCGAACTGGCGAGCGTGGTCCTGGAGGTCCACCTCGAGCACGCGGCGCGGGAGTTCGAGCAGCAGGGAGGTGACGTCGTGCCGACCGGGCAACCCGTGCCCCGGTGGTTCTTCACGAGCCGCATCCCGTCGCTGGAGTCGGCCGTGGCCGAGGCCCTGGAGACCGAGCGGTTGGGCCGGTCGATGATCGTGGCCCCCGACGCCTTCGGGGACCAGCCCCCCACCGACGGCGCCTTCTACCACCGCGAGGGGGTGCCGGTGATGAACTTCCTGACGGCGCCGTTCTACCTGTTCGACGCCATGGACACCCTCGACAAGATCGACCGCGAGAACCTCGCGGCGCTGACCCGGGCAGCGATCCGCATCATCGAATCCACCCGCGGCGTGAGCGCCGCCGAGATGCGCGCCGGCGTGGTCACCTCGTGAGGCAATAGGGGCCGCTCACGGGCTCTGGAGGCAATCGGGTGCGGCCCCCGGACCGTATTGCCTCGAGAGCCTCTGGTCGGACCGCATTGCCTCGGGTGGATCACGCTGGCGGGCGCCCGTGACGACGGGCCTACTCTGCGCCCATGAGTGAGACACCGGGCACGGGCGAGTCCCGCGTCGACATCAAGCACCGCAGCCGCGAGGTCACCGAGGGGTTCGAGCGGGCGCCGGCGAGGGCGATGCTGCGGGCCATCGGCATGACCGACGACGACTGGGACAAGCCGCAGGTGGGGGTGTGCTCGTCGTGGAACGAGGTCACGCCCTGCAACCTGCCGCTCGACCGGCTCGCCAAACGGTCCAAGGAGGGGGTCCGCGCCGCCGGTGGCTTCCCCATCGAGTTCACCACCATCGCCGTGAGCGACGGCATCTCCATGGGCCACGAGGGCATGCGGGCATCGCTGGTGTCGCGCGAGGTCATAGCGGACTCCGTCGAGACCGTGATGCACGCCGAGCGGCTGGACGCGCTGGTCACATTCGCCGGCTGCGACAAGTCGCTGCCCGGCATGCTCATGGCCGCGGCCCGGCTCAACGTGCCGTCGGTGTTCGTCTATGGCGGCTCGATCCTGCCGGGCCACCACAACGGCCGAGCGCTCGACATCGTGAGCGTGTTCGAGGCGGTCGGGGCCTACGCCGCCGGCACCCTCGACGACGCCACCCTCGGGGCCATCGAGCGGAACGCCTGCCCCACCGAGGGATCGTGCGCCGGCATGTTCACCGCCAACACGATGGCGTCGGTGGCCGAGGCCCTGGGCATGTCGCTGCCCGGATCTGCGTCGCCCCCCGCGGTCGATCGGCGACGCGACGACGTGGCCTACGCGTCCGGCCAGGCGGTGGTGCGGCTGCTGGAGGCGGGCATCCGTCCCCGCCAGATCCTCACCAAGCCGGCGTTCGAGAACGCCATCGCCGTGGTGATGGCGCTGGGCGGATCCACCAATGCCGTGCTCCACCTGCTGGCCATCGCCGCCGAGGCGCAGGTGGACCTGGCGCTCGACGGCTTCAACCGGGTGGCGGCGCGGGTGCCGCACATCGCCGACACCAAGCCCGCCGGCCGCTACCACATGAGCGACGTCGACCGGATCGGGGGGGTGCCGGTGGTGATGCGGCACCTCCTCGAGGCCGGGCTGCTGGACGGCGACTGCCTCACGGTCACCGGACGCACCCTGGCCCAGAACCTGGCGGAGATCGATCCCCCCGCGCCCGACGGCGAGGTGATCCACCCCCTCGGCGACCCCATCCACGCGATGGGCGGGATCGTCGTGCTAACGGGCTCGTTGGCCCCCAAGGGCGCGGTGGTCAAGGTGGCGGGCATGACGTCCGACCGGTTCGATGGCACCGCCCGCGTGTTCGACGGCGAGGACGGGGCGATGGACGCCATCCTCGCCGGTTCGATCCGGCCCGGCACCGTGGTGGTCATCCGCTACGAGGGGCCCAGGGGCGGGCCGGGGATGCGGGAGATGCTGGCCGTCACCGGCGCCATGAAGGGCGCCGGCCGGGGCGGCGACTGTGCCCTGGTGACCGATGGCCGCTTCTCCGGCGGCACCCACGGGTTCTGCGTCGGTCACGTGGCGCCCGAGGCCGTCGACGGCGGGCCCATCGCGCTCGTGGCCGACGGCGACCGCATCGTCATCGACGTCGAGTCCAAGGCGATCGACCTGGCCGTCGATCACGCCGAGCTGGCACGCCGCCGGGCCGAATGGAAGCTGCCCGAGCCGCGCTACACGTCTGGCGTCCTCGCCAAGTACGCCCGGTTGGCGTCGGGCGCGGAGCGCGGCGCCATCACCGAGGCGTGATGCCGGTCCTAGCCTGGGGAGCATGGCGTCGACCGAACAGCCCCGGTGGCGGGGGATCAACCACCTCGCCCTCATCACCACCGACATGGACCGGACCGTGCGGTTCTATCAGGGGGTGCTGGGCGCCGAGCTCGTAGCCACGATCGGTACGCCCGCGTTCCGGCACTACTTCTTCGAGTTCGGGCCCGAGCTCACCGTCGCGTTCTTCGAGTACCGGGACGCGGAGATCGAGCCGTTCGCCAAGCCCGCCGGCGTGCCCGACAACCGCGCCGTGCAGTTCGACCACGTGTCCTTCAACCTTCCCGACGAGCACGCACTCGAGGCACTGCAGCGCCGCCTGAAGGAGCATGGATGCGAGGTCACCGAGGTGGTCGACCACGAGGTCATGCGCTCGATCTACTTCACCGACCCCGACGGGATCGCCCTCGAGGCGTCGTGGTGGGTAGTCGACGCCACCGGCCGGGAGCCCGACTACGCCGACGAGCAGCTCTTCGGTGACCCGGATCCCGTGCTGGCGGTACGCGAGCTCGCCACTCACGGCGAGGTCTCCACGACGCCGACGACACGCCTGGTGAGCGTCACCGGCGACGTCCGCGATCCGGCCTAGCGGGGAAACCGCCGCTGGCATCGACGATCCGCCTTGCCCCGGATCCGTGCCCCGTGCGAAGCTGATTCGCTGATGGACGCCTACCGCCTCCTCGTAATCCTCATGTAGCGCACGCTGGCCCATCCGCGTGCGCTCTCACGACCTCCCACCGGGAGGTCGTTTCCGTTTTCGTCGACTTCCGCAAACCACTCGCCACACCCGGACAGGAGCACACCGCCATGCAGCTCAACGGCGGACAAGCATTGATCAAGGCCCTCGAGATGGAGGGCGTCGAGGTCATGTTCGGCCTCCCGGGTGGTGCCATCCTCCCCGTGTACGACCCGATCATCGACAGCCCGATCCGTCACATCCTGGTGCGGCACGAGCAGGGTGCCGGGCACATGGCCGAGGGCTTCGCCCACGCCACCGGGCGGCCGGGCGTGTGCATGGTGACCTCGGGGCCGGCGGCGACCAACGTCGTCACCCCCTTGTGCGATGCCTTCATGGACTCGATCCCAATGGTGTGCATCACCGGCCAGGTGCCGTTCGCCGCGATCGGTACCGACGCCTTCCAGGAGTGCGACACGGTCGGGATCACCCGCTCGGTGACCAAGCACAACGAGCTGATAACCCAGGCGCAGGACATCCCGCTCATGGTCCGGCAGGCCTTCCATCTCGCCACCACGGGTCGGCCGGGCCCGGTGCTCATCGACGTGCCCAAAGACATCGTCGATCCCAACAACCCCCGCTCGGCCATGGAGTGGTATTGGCCGAGCGACGACGACGTGGCGGCGAGCCTGCCCGGCTACCGGCCCACCACCAAGGGCCACCCGAGGATGATCCGGCAGGCTGCGGAGCTGATCCTCGCGGCCCGGCGTCCGGTCATCTACGCCGGGGGCGGCATCCTCAAGGCCCGGGCCGCCGAGGCGTTGCGCGCGCTGGCCGAGCTGTGCGACATCCACGTGGTGACCACGCTGATGGCCCGGGGCGCCTTCCCCGACGACCACCCGCTGGCCCTGGGCATGCCGGGCATGCACGGCAACTACACGGCGGTCACGTCGATGCAGCGGAGTGACCTGCTCATCGCCCTCGGCAGCCGCTTCGACGACCGGGTGACCGGCAAGGTTGACGGGTTCGCCCCGGACGCCAAGGTGATCCACGTCGACGTCGACCCCGCCGAGCTGGGCAAGGTCCGCCGGCCCGACGTTCCCATCGTGGGGGACTGCCGGCTCGTCATCGAGGAGTTGGTGGCGGCCGTGCGCGGCCTGCTCGAGGGGGGGATGCCGTTCCCCGACCGCTCGGCATGGAAGCAAACGGTCTCGGGGTGGCAGGAGAACTACCCGCTCACCTACCAGCAGTCCGAGCCCGGCGAGGCGCTCAAGCCCCAGTTCGTGCTGGAGCGCCTGCGAGACAACACACCGGACGACACGATCGTGACCGCCGGCGTCGGCCAGCATCAGATGTGGACCAGCCAGTACTGGCGCTTCAACCACCCCTACACGTGGGTCAACTCCGGCGGGCTCGGCACCATGGGCTTCGCCGTGCCGGCGGCCATCGGCGCCAAGGTCGGGCGCCCCGACCGCACGGTGTGGGCGGTGGACGGCGACGGCTGCTTCCAGATGACCGCCCAGGAGCTGGTGACGGCGACGGCCGAGCGCATCCCCATCAAGGTCGCGATCCTCAACAACGCCTACCTGGGGATGGTGCGCCAGTGGCAGGAGATGTTCTACGACGAGCGCTACAGCGAGGTGTACCTGTCACCGGACCTGCCCGACTACAAGCTGTGGGCCGAGGCGATGGGCTGCGTCGGCATGCGCGTCGAGTCCCCGGAGGAGGTCGACGCGGCCGTCCAGAAGGCCAACGAGATTGACGACCGGCCGGTGGTGATCGACTTCCGCACCGACAGCCGCGAGAAGGTGTACCCGATGGTCCCGGCCGGCAAGTCCAACGACGACATCATCGTCGATCCGTCCCAGGGCGAAGGAGGGCGCTAATGGCTTCGCCGTCGCTTCCCGGCGCCGACTTCCGCCACCACACGCTGGTGGTGCTGGTGGAGAACAAGGCGGGGGTGCTGGCCCGCGTCTCCGGCCTGTTCGCCCGGCGGGGCTACAACATCTACTCGCTGGCGGTGGCGCCCACCGACGACGAGCGCTTCAGCCGCATCACGATCGTGGTCGACGTCGAGTCGGCGTCGCTCGAGCAGATCACCAAGCAGCTGTTCAAGCTCGTCAACGTCGTCAAGATCTCGGAGCTCGACCCCCGCGACGCGGTGGAGCGCGAGCTGATGCTCGCCACCGTGCGGGCCGACGCCACGGGCCGCAGCCAGGTGATCGAGCTGGTCGGGGTGTTCGACGGCCGGATCGTCGACGTCGGACACGACGAGCTGACGGTCAGCCTCGATGGCGAGCCCGGGAGGCTCGACGACCTCGAGGACCTGCTGCGTCCCTTCGGCATCGTGGAGCTGCAACGCACCGGCCGGGTGGCGCTGCCCAAGCTCGAGCGCCTCGCCCCCAACCTCCGCCCCGTACGCCGTCCCGCCTGATCCGATCGAGCACCAGAGAGGAACCCCGATGGCCAACGTCTACTACGAGAAGGATGCCGACCGGTCGCTCATCGCCGACCGCAAGGTGGCGGTGATCGGCTACGGCTCGCAGGGCCACGCCCACGCCCTCAACCTCAAGGACTCGGGCATCGATGTGCGCGTCGGCCTGCGGGACGGCTCGTCGTCGAAGGCCAAGGCCCAGGCGGCCGGGCTCACGGTCCGGTCGATCGCCGACGCGGTCGCCGAGGCCGACCTGGTGATGCTCCTGGGCCCCGACACCGAGCACAAGGCGATCTTCACCGAGCACATCGCCCCCAACCTGGCGGACGGGGACGCGTTGTTCGTGGCCCACGGGTTCAGCGTCCGCTTCAACCAGGTGGAGGCGCCGGCGGGCGTCGACGTGGCCCTGGTCGCCCCGAAGGGCCCCGGCCACTTGGTGCGCCGCACGTACACCGAGGGCGGCGGCGTGCCCTGCCTGATCGCGGTCGCCCAGGACGCGTCCGGCCGTGCCCATGGCCTGGCCCTGGCCTATGCCGACGCCATCGGGGGCGCCCGAGCCGGCGTGCTCGAGACCACGTTCGACGAGGAGACCGAGACCGACCTGTTCGGGGAGCAGGTCGTGCTGTGCGGGGGTCTGACCGCCCTGGTGCAGGCCGGGTTCGAGACGCTGGTGGAGGCCGGCTACCAGCCCGAGTCCGCATACTTCGAGTGCCTGCACGAGCTCAAGCTCATCGTCGACCTCATGTACGAGCAGGGCATCGCCGGCATGCGCTACTCGGTGAGCGACACCGCCGAGTACGGGGACCTCACCCGCGGGCCCCGGGTGATCAACGACGCGGTGCGGGCCGAGATGCGCGCCATCCTCGACGAGATCCAGACGGGCAAGTTCGCCGAGGAGTGGATCGCCGAGTCCGAGTCGGGCCGGCCCAACTTCTCGGCGCTCCGCCAGGCCGGCCGTGACCACCCGATCGAGAAGGTGGGCGCCGAGCTCCGGGCGATGATGCCCTGGATCTCGGCCGGCAAGCAGCGGGTCGAGGACGCTTCCGGCGGCGGCTGACCCTCAGTCCGCTATGTCACGCTCGGCCACCACGCGCGTGGGGGTCACGCGGATGAGGAGCTCGCCGGGCACGGCGTTGCGGGCGCCGAACTGCTCGGCCCGGTCGGGGCCCATGTAGCGGCCACCCAGGCGCGTGGCCCAGTACCGCAGCTGCTCGAGGTCGTCGCTCCACGTGGCGTCGCCGTCGATGATCACGAACGAGAACGGGGGCCGGTCGTCCTGCACGCACAGCGCCACCTTGCCGGTGCGGCGGATCGCCCGGCCCTTCAGGGTGTTGGCGCCGGTGGTGAAGACGATCGTCCCGTCGTCGTCCAGGTCGTACCAGACGGGTGCCGCATGCGGACGGCCGTCCCTGCGGGTGGTGGCCAGGACCGCCGGGCGGACCGGCGACCGCAGGAACTCGCCCCATTCGGCCTCGCTCATCCGTGAGTAGGGCATGAAGCGGCAGGCTAGGCGCCGATGCCCGAGCGGAACGCCTCGACCATCCGTGCCCGCCAGGCGCGTAGCTCGGGGTCGTGGGTCTCGTCGGGCGACTTGCCGAGGCGCACCACGATCAGGTCCAGCGGCGGGCAGATCATGAGCGACTGGCCCTCGTAGCCGTTGGCGGTGAAGGTCCCGAGGTCGTCGCCGACCGCCCACCAGTGGGCGCCGTGCCAGCGGTCGCCCTCCTCGTCGCGGGACCGGGCCCGGCGCGCGTGGTCGACCCACCCCTCCGGCAGCAAGCGCCGGCCGTCCCAGACGCCGTCGCGCATGTACAGCAACCCGAAGCGCAGGTAGTCATGGGCGGTGGCGTACACGAACGACGAGCCCACGAACGTCCCGGCGTCGTCGAAGCGGGCGTGGGCCGATCGCATGCCCAGCGGCTCGAACAGGCGCTCGCGCAGGAACCGCTCGTACGGGCCGCCGGGACCGACCTCCCGGGCGACGACGCCCGACACTATGAGCGAGGTGCCGGACGAGTAGTTGAACACGGTGCCCGGCCCGTGCGCGAGCGGGTGGTCGGCGGCGAAGTGCGCCATGTCGGCCTGCGCATCGCCGAACAGCATGCGGATGACGTCGGACCCCTCGATGTCCTCGTAGTCCTCGGCGAAGTCGAGGCCGTCTCGCATGGTGAGCAGGTCGTCGAGCGCGATGGCGTGGCGGGGATCGCCCGGGTCGGCCCACTCCGGCACCGGTGCCGGCATGTCGACCGCGAGCCGGCCCTCACCCACCAGGACGCCCACCGCCGCGTGGAGGATGGACTTGGCCATCGACCAGGACAGCAGCTGGGTGGTGGGACGGACCGCCTCGTTGGGGCGGTCCCAGTGCTCGAGCTCGCCGCCGTAGCGCTCGGCGAGCAGGCTCCCGCCCTTGACGACGGCGACGGCATAGGTCGTGCCGAAGCGCTCGGTGTCGCCCGTGATCTCGTCGAGCAGGGTCGACATCCGGCCGGCCATGGTCGCCGGGGGATCGGCCGTGGGCCAGGCGTCGGTGGGCCATGGCACGCCTGGGGGATGCGGGGGGAGGGGAACCAGGGAGCCCAGTCGGGCGGCGGGCGTCGTCACGGGTCACATCGTCTCGACGAAGCCGACCTCGGCTTCGCCCCGCAGCACGTTCTTGAGCAGCTTGCCCGAGGCGTTTCGGGGCAGCGGCTCGGTGCGCAGCTCCACGACGGCCGGCACCTTGAAGTCGGCCAGCTCGGCGGCGACCCAACGCCGCACGTCGTCGGCGGTCAGGGGCTCGGCCTCAGGCGTCGGCGACTCGACCTGCACCACCGCCTTGACCTCCTCACCCAGCTCGGCGTGTGGCACGCCGATGACGGCGGCGTCGGCGATCGCCGGGTGTTCGACCAGCCGGTTCTCGATCTCGACGCAGTAGATGTTCTCGCCGCCCCGGATGATCATGTCCTTCTTGCGGTCGGTGATGGTGAGGTACCCCTCCTCGTCGATGTGGCCGATGTCCCCGGTGTGGAGGAACCCGTCGGCGTCGATGGCCTCGGCAGTGGCCTCGGGCTTGTTCCAGTAGCCCTTCATGAGGATCGGGCCCCGGACGCACACCTCACCGGTCTCGCCGGCACCCAGCACCTCACCCCCGGGACCTAGGATGCGCAGCTCCACGGTGGGCACCGGCGGTCCCACGGAGTGCGGCTTCCGCCTGGTGTCGGCGCCGCTGATGACCGTCGCCACCGACGACGTCTCGGTCAGGCCGTAGGCGTTGGACGTCGTTCGCACGTTGGGGAAGGCCTCGGCCACCATCCGCTGCAGCTCGTCGGCCGAGGGCGAACCGCCGAACGCCACCGTCGTGACGCTGGACGTGTCGTAGTCGTGTCGGGCCGGGTGCTCGCACACCCGCCACACCATGGTCGGCACCGTGGCCCACACGGTGACCCCGTGATCGGCGATGAGGCGCAACACGTTGACGGGATCGAACCGGCCCTCGGGGATCACGAGCCTGACCCCCGCCAGCAGGCCGACGACCAGGTTGGAGTGGCAGCCCGATACGTGGAACAGCGGCGAGGTCAGCAGTGACACGGTTGGGCCCGCGCTGGACTCCAGCGCCGACCCGGCCTCCGGGTTGGTCATGGCGCCCGCCATCGTGGAGAAGAGCGTGTTCTGCAGGTTGGCGACCATCGACCGGTGCGTCGAGATCGCTCCCTTGGGCCTCCCGGTGGTGCCCGACGTGTAGAAGATGACCGCGGCGTCGTCCTCGGCGATGGGCATATCCGGGAACTGGTCGGTGGGCTCCACGCCCAGCTCGTCAAACCGTTGCAGCTTCACGCCCGACCCTCCCGCCACCGGGAAGTCGTCGGCGCCGGCGTCGATCAGGATCACGTGGGCGAGGTCCGGCGCCTCGCCCAGACGGTCGGCGACGCGGTCGAACCGCTTGGCGTCCGCGACCAGCACCTTGGCCCCGGAGTCCTGCAGGCCGTACAGGATCTCATCGGCCTTCCACCAGCCGTTGAGCCCCACAAGGATGGCGCCCATCGACACGGTGGCCCAGAACGTGAGGCACCACTCCGGGTTGTTCTGGCTCAGGACCGCCACCCGGTCGCCAGGTTGCACGCCGTAACTGGCGAGGGCGTGGGCCAGCCCGTTGGCCTGCTCGACGAAGCTGCGGTATCCGTAGCTGCGGTCGCCGTACACCAGGAAGGTGGCGTCGTCCCGTCCGATCGCAGCCTGAGGGATCGCGCGCAGCGACCGCATCCGGTCCTTGTAGACCTGCAGCGGACGTCCGAGCACGTCCTCGGTGACGACCTCGAACGCTCCTCCAGGCCCCGTGAGCTGGGCGCGGACCTCGGCCAGGCTCGGCATTCTCGTCTCCCTCGATGCTGACGGTGATGGCCCGGCGAGCATAGAGGTAGCGGTCGGTCGTCAGACCGAGGCCGTCGTGGGGCGGTGGCCGGGGGTCGGGCAGGAGCTTCGGGTTAGGCTGGCCAGCGACCCCGCTGGGGTTTCGAACCACCCGATCGTCCCGGGAGGGGGAACGGCTGTGATCGTCGTCTCCGCTGCGCTGAAGGGCGGTGTGGGCAAGACCACCACGTCCGTGTACCTGGCCGCACTGGCGGCGGCCTCCAACCGTCGAGGCGTCGCGCTGATCGACGCCGACTCTCAGGCCAGCGCCGCCGAATGGGTCGAGGAGGCCACGGACGAGCGCCTGCAGCGGCTCGACGTCGTGGAGGCACCCACCGAGCGCCTCTTGAACAAGGCGCTCGACAAGCTCGGGCCCGACGACGTCGCGATCGTCGACACGCCGCCGGGCCAGGAGAAGCTGACCGGCAAGGCGGTGGACCGGGCCTCCATCGTGGTCGTCCCCACACGGGTCGGCGGGATCGAGCCGGACCGCGCCCAGGCCGTGCTCGACATGGTGCCCGAGAACACCCCGGCCGGCCTCGTGATCTGCTCGGCCCGCACGTTCACGCGCGACTACCAGGAAACCCTGGCCGATTGGGAGGAAGCCGGCGCCAAGGTGTGGGGCACGGTGCCCGAACGGGTGGCGATCGCTGCCGGCCCCGAGCGGTGGCTGGCGTTCGACGGCATCGAGGCCTACCGGGACGTCTGGCGAAAGATCCAGCGCGCCGCCCGATAGCCGTGGTGGCGGTCGCGCGCTAGCGGAACGCCGGGGCGACCTCCTCGACGAACCGGTCCATGCGCTCGAACTTGGTCGTGCCGGCGCCGAGGGACCGATCCGGGACGATGAGCTCGTCGAGGCCGGCCTGGGCGTAGGCGGCGACCACGTCCCGCAGTTGCTCGACCGTCCCACCGATCGCCGGCATGGGGGACCGCTCGAGGCGTCGCTCGATCCCGGCGATGCCGTCGGCGCCAGCCCCCTCGTCCGCCATGAACAGCAGCGCCTGCGCCGTCCGGGCGATGGCGTCGGGGTCGCGACCCGCGACCTCACACGCCCTGGTCAACGCCGCCGAGCGCTCCGCGATGTGGTCGGGCTGCCCCCAGGTGTTCCACGCGTCGGCCCAGCGGGCGGTGATGCCCAGCATCCGGTCGCCGCTTCCACCCACCAGGATCGGCAGCGGTTCCTGGACGGGCTTCGGTTCGCACAGGGCGTCGGTGATCTCGTAGTAGCGGCCCTTGAACGTGGTGCGCCCGGTGCGCAGCAGGCCGTGCATGACCTCTAGCGCCTCGGCGAAGCGGTCGACGCGGTCGCCGATCGGCGGGAGCTCGATGCCGTAGGCGGCGTGCTCGTTCTCCTGCCACCCGGTGCCGACGCCCAGCGTGAACCGTCCACCGCTCACGTGGTCGACCGTGACCGCGGCGTTGGCCACCACGGCGGGGTGGCGGTAGGTGTTGCCCAGGACGAGCGTGCCGATCCGCACCCGAGGGACCGCGGCCGCCAGGGCCGCCACCAGGGTGGCGGCCTCGAGCGTGGGGGTCTCGAGCGGGAACGGGCCGTCAGCGTTGGGCATGAAGTGGTCGGCGATCCACACGCCGTCCCAGCCCGTCGCCTCGGCGTAGCTGGCAGTCGCGAGGATCTCGCTCCAAGGGTGGTCGGCCGACGGCCAGATCGAGAAGCGCATGGCCCAAGGATGCCAGCGCATCCACGCACGTGGGGTGGCTGTCACGGCGCGGCCGTATGGTCGGGGTGATGCGCACCGCCGTGAACCTCCCGCCCTTCACCGATGCCGCCACGCTCGTCGCCCTGGCCGTCGAAGCCGAGCAGGCGGGCTGGGACGGCGTGTTCGTCTGGGATCACCTGGTCTTCGAACGCGACCTGCGGCTCGACGTCCACGATCCCTGGGTGCTGCTCGGTGCCATGGCGCAGGCCACCGAGCGCGTGAGGCTGGGAACCCTGGTCACCCCCCTGGCCCGCCGCCGGCCGTGGATCGTCGCCAAGCACCTGACGACGCTCGACCACCTGAGCGGCGGGCGGGCCGTGCTCGGCGTCGGGCTGGGCGAACCATCCGACGCCGACTTCGAGGCCTTCGGCGACCCCGGCGAACGCAAGCAGCGGGCAGCCATCGTCGACGAGGCGCTGGCTCTGCTCGACGGGCTGCTGCGCGGCCCGGTGTCGCACGAGGGCGCCCACCACCGCGTCGACGCCGAGATGCTCCCCCGGCCGGTCCAGCAGCCTCGCCCGCCGTTCTGGGTGGCGGCCATCGTCCCCCACCGGCGCCCCATCGCCCGCGCCCAGCGCTGGGACGGCATCGTCCCTCTCGGGCCGCAGGGCTACACCACCCCCGACGAGCTGGCCTCCTATCTCGAGGGTGTCGAGCGGATGCCCGGCTGGGACGTGGTGGCGGGCCGGGCACCTGGCGTTGCCGCCGACGAGTACGCCTCCGCCGGCGCGACCTGGCTGGTCGAGTCTGCGTGGCCCGACGGCGACTGGGTCGCCGACCTCCGCCGGCGCGTCACCGCCGGCCCCTGAGGCAGCCCGCCGGTCAAGCCAACCGCTCGACCACGTAGTCGATGCAGTGGGTGAGCGCCTCGATGTCGTCGGGGTCTATGGCGGCGAACATGGCGATCCGCAGCTGGTTCCGCCCGAGCTTGCGGTAGCTCTCGGTATCGACGATGCGGTTCTGGCGCAGGATTGCGCTCACGGTGCTGGCCGGCACCTCGTCATCGAGGTCGATGGTCGCCACCACATGGCTCCGGATCACGGGATCGGCCACGAACGGCGTGGCGTAGTCCCGGGAATCGGCCCAGCCGTACAGGATCTCCGCCGACCGGTCGCAGCGCGCGGCGGCGAACGGCAGGCCCCCGTTGTGCAGCACCCATTCGACCTGCTCCACGGCCAGGAAGATCGTCGCCAGGGACGGCGTGTTGTACGTCTGGTCCTTGCGGCTGTTGTCCAGGGCGATGCCGAGGTCGAGGAACGCGGGCGTCCAGCGGTCGCCGGCCGAGATCCGCTCGATCCGCTCCAGGGCCGCCGGCGACAGGGCGGCGAGCCACAGGCCGCCGTCGGAGGCGAGGCCCTTCTGGGGCGCGAAGTAGTAGGCGTCCACCTGCGAGGCGTCGAACCGCAACCCGCCCGCGGCCGACGTGGCGTCCACCAACACGAGCCCCTCGGCGCCTTCGGGGCGCACCGGCGTGAGGGCAACGCCCGTCGAGGTCTCGTTGTGGGTGAAGCAGTAGGCGTCGACGTCGGGGTTTGCCTTCGGCGTCGGGACCGTGCCCGGGGCCGACTCGATGATCTCCGGATCGCCGAGGTGCGGGGCGGCGGCGGCGCAGGCGGCGAACTTGGAGGAGAACTCGCCGAAGCTCAGGTGCTGGCTGCGCTCGTCGATCAGGCCGAAGGTGGCCGCATCCCAGAAGGCGGTGGTGCCGCCGTTGCCGAGGGCGACCTCGTAGCCGTCCGGGAGCGACAGCAGCTCGGCGATGCCGTTGCGTAGCGCCGCCACGATGAACCGCACCGTCCCCTGCCGGTGGCTGGTGCCCAGGTAGCTGGTGCCGGTGCCCGCCAACGCCTCGACGGCCTCCGGGCGCACCTTGGAAGGACCCGACCCGAACCGGCCGTCGTGGGGGAGCAGCTCGGGGGGGAGGCTCATGTCCGGGATGGAGGGGGTCATTGCTCCCCGCTCTTGCTGCTTCGCAGCGGGCCGCTCGGGCTCCGACGCTCTGTCTTCCGCTCCTGTCGCCTCCGGCGACGGGCCGCTCGGGCCCAGGGCTCGCTGCATTGCGGACGCTCGCTCATCGCGTGCCACTATCGCGGCGGTCCGAGACAAGGAGCCAGCGCGTTGACGTCCATGACTTCCACGAGCCGCATCTCATCCCGGGTCGCCGCCATCACCGAGTCGGCCACCCTCGCCGTCGACGCCAAGGCCAAGGCCCTCAAGGCGGCGGGCGAGCCCGTCATCGGTTTCGGCGCCGGGGAGCCCGACTTCCCCACGCCCGCCCACATCGTCGAGGCGGCCGCCGAGGCCTGCCGCAACCCGCGCAACCACAAGTACACGCCGGCGGCGGGGCTGCCCGAGCTGCGGGAGGCGATCGCCGCCAAGACCAAGCGTGACTCGGGCTACGACGTGCAGGGCGCCCAGGTGCTGGTCACCAACGGCGCCAAGCACGCCGTGTACAACACCTTCGCCACACTGCTCGATCCGGGTGACGAGGTGCTGCTGCCGGCGCCGTACTGGACCACCTACCCCGAGCCCGTGCGGCTGGCCGGGGGTGTGCCGGTGGTGTTGCCCACCGACGAGGCGACCGGGTTCCGGGTCACACTCGACCAGCTCGACGCGGCCGTCACCGACCGCACGAAGGCGCTCATGTTCGTGTCGCCTTCCAACCCGACCGGCGTCGTCTACCCGCCGGCCGAGGTCGAGGCCATAGGGCGCTGGGCCGTCGACCGTGGGATCTGGGTCGTCACCGACGAGATCTACGAGCACCTGACGTACGGCGACCACGTCTTCACGTCGATGCCGACCCTGGTGCCCGAACTGGCCGAGCGGTGCGTGGTCGTCAACGGTGTGGCTAAGACCTACGCCATGACCGGCTGGCGCGTGGGCTGGCTGGTCGGCCCGCGCGATGTGGTCAAGGCCGCGACCAACCTGCAGTCCCACGCCACGTCCAACGTGGCCAACGTGTCCCAGGTTGCGGCGCTGGCGGCGGTGGATGGCGACCTCGATGCCGCCGCCGAGATGCGCAGCGCCTTCGAGCGCCGGGGACGCACCATGCACCGGCTGCTGTCCGGCATCCCGGATGTGCACGTCATCGAGCCCGAGGGTGCGTTCTACGCCTTCCCCAACCTGTCGGCCTACGTGGGTCGCAGCATCCGCGGGCAGGTGCCCGGCAATACCGGCGAGCTCTGCGAGGCGTTGCTCGACCACGCCAAGGTGGCGTTGGTGCTGGGCGAGGCCTTCGGGGCGCCCGGATACGCCCGGTTGTCGTTCGCTCTCGGCGATGACGACCTGGGGGAGGGCTGTCGCCGCATCGGCGACCTGCTGGCCGAGGCCACCTAGGCCCCGGGCGCATTCCTGCCGCGGGTCTGGTGGCTGGGACCACCGATCCCGCGGCAAGAATCGGGGCTATGGCGTCATACGGCTCGTGGCCCACCCCGATCACCTCCGAGCTCGTCGTCCGGGCGGCGGCGGTGCTGGGCGCCGTCGTGGTCGACGGCGACAACGTCTGGTGGTCGGAGCTTCGGCCCGAGGAGGGCGGGCGCACGCAGGTCGTCCACAAGCGCGGCGATGCGCCGCCCGTCGACCTGCTGCCGGCGGGGTTCAACGCCCGCACGGCCGTCCACGAGTACGGCGGGGGCGCCTGGTGGGTTCGTGGCCAGGACCTCTGGTTCGCCAACTGGGACGACCAACGCCTGTACCGGCTCACGGCCCGGGCGATGCCCGTCCCCGTGACCCCCGAGCCCGGCGACCCGCGGGGCGACCGGTGGGCCGACGGCAGCGTGGACGCCTCGGGACGGTGGACCCTGGTCGTGCGCGAGCACCACCCACCGGGCGCGGGCGCAGCCGAGGTGACCAACGGGATCGTGGTGCTCGACAATCGGGGCGAGCTGGCGCCCCGGTCCCTGGTCAGCGGTCCCGACTTCGTGTCCGACGCCCGCGTCTCGCCCGACGGCGCCCGGCTGTGCTGGCTGCAGTGGAACCACCCCGACATGCCCTGGGACGGCACCGAGCTGGTGGTGGCGGAGGTCGGGTGGACCGATTCCGGGCCGCAGCTTGCCGACCCCGTCGTCGTGGCCGGCCGGCCCCACCGGGCACCCGGGGGGACGGGCCAGGGGGAGTCGGTGTTTCAGCCCCGCTGGCACCGCGACGGCTCGCTGTGGTTCGTGTCCGATCGCACCGGCTGGGGCAACCTCTACCGTTGGGTCCCCGACGGGGGTGGGGGTCACGTCGAGCCCCGCATCCGCACGGAGGCGGAGATCGGGGTGCCGCAATGGGTGTTCGGCCAGTCCCGCTACGCCTTCCTCGACGACGGGAGGGTGGTCTTCGCCTACCAGCGCGACGGGCTCGACCACTTGGCGGTGGCGTCGCCGGACGGTCGGGCCCGCGACCTCGATGTGCCGTACACCGCGGTCGCATCTGTGGAGGCGGCGGGGGACAGCGTCGTGTTCGTCGGTGCTTCGGCGGCCGCCGAGCCGGCGGTGGTCCGCGTGTCCCTACGGCCGGCGGGAGACGCGGGCGGTGAGGCCAAGGCCGGTGTGCCCGAGATCCTTCGCCCGCCCCGCGACCTGGGCCTCGACCCGGCCTGGGTCTCCGCGCCCGAGCCCATCGCCTTTCCCACCAGCGGCGGCCGCACGGCGCACGCGCTGTTCTATCCGCCGGCCAACCCCGCGGCCGAAGTCCCCTCGGGTACGGACGGGGAGAGGCCGCCGCTGCTGGTGTTCATCCATGGCGGGCCCACCGCGGCGGCCAGGCCGATGCTTCAGCTCGGCATCCAGTACTGGACCAGCCGTGGGTTTGCGGTGGCAGACGTCAACTACGGCGGTTCGACCGGTTACGGCCGTGAGTACCTCCGCCAGCTCGACGACAGCTGGGGCGTCATCGACCTCGACGACTGCGTGGCCGCCGCCCGCTGGTTGGGCGAGCAGGGCCGGGTCGACCCCAACCGGTTGGCGATCCGCGGCGGGTCGGCGGGCGGATACACCACCCTGGCGGCCCTGGCCTTCCGCGACACCTTCGCCGCCGGCGCCAGCCATTTCGGCGTCGCCGACCTCGAGGCGCTGGCCACCGAGACCCACAAGTTCGAGAGCCGCTACCTCGACGGCCTCATCGGGCCCTACCCGGAGAGACGCGATCTGTACGTCGAACGCTCGCCGATCCACCACGTCGACGGGATCGACCGCCCGCTCATCGTGCTCCAAGGCCTCGAGGACGAGATCGTGCCGCCCAACCAGGCCGAGATGATCGTCGACGCGCTGCGCAGCAGTGGTGTGCCGGTCGCCTACGTCGCCTTCGAGGGGGAGCAGCACGGCTTCCGCCAGGCCGCCAACATCCGCCGGGCACTCGAAGCCGAACTGTCGTTCTACGGCCAGGTCTTCGGCTTCGAGCTGCCCGAGGACGAGGGCATCGAGCCGGTCACGGTCGAGAACCTGTGACGCCGTCATGCCCAGCGCAGCCAGGGTCGACCCGCGTCGGCGGCACGATCCCGAGCTTTGCGGCGGATGACGGGGCTATCGGGCCGTTAACCACCGCAAGTTCGGCGGGGTAGAACGAGATCGATGGCCAACTGGCTCCTCGGACTCGCCGTCGCCGCGCTGCTGATGCTCGTCGGGTGGGCCGCCCTGGTGGTCGCGGCGCGCCGGCTGCCACCGGGGGTGCTGCGCGACCTCGCCACGGTCATCCCAGCGTGCGTGACGACCATCCGCCGGCTGAGGCGCGATCCGCGGGTGCCGCGTCGAGCCAAGGTGGCGGTGGCCATCGCGGGACTGTGGGTGCTGTCGCCGATCGATCTCATCCCGGAGTTCCTGCCGGTGATCGGGCCCCTCGACGACGTCGTCGTGGTGGCGCTGGCGCTCCGGTACGCGGCGCGGCAGGTGCCACGTTCGCTGCTGGTAGATGCCTGGCCCGCCGAGCCGAGGTTGCTGGACCGACTGATCGGGGCCGCCCCGGCGGGTGCCGACGACCCTGAGGCCACGACCGCTGAGGCGTCGGCGCCCAGGCCGCATCCCGACTGAAGCGCTGGTCAACGCTCTGGCTAGGGTTTCCCGGCGATGGCGCGAATCCTCGTCACCGAGAACATCGCCGACGGCGGGCTCCAGCTCCTACGCGACGCCGGGCATGTGGTGGACGTCCGGCTCGGCCTGGGCCCCGAAGAGCTGATCGAGGTGGTCCCCGGCGCCGCCGCGCTGATCATCCGCTCGGGCACGCAGGTGAGTCGCCAGGTCCTCGACGCCGGGACCGACCTGGTGGTCGTGGGCCGGGCCGGAATCGGCCTCGACAACGTCGACGTCGAAGCCGCCACCCAGCGGGGTGTCATGGTGGTGAACGCGCCGCAGTCCAACATCCTGTCCGCCGCCGAGCACACGATGGCCCTGCTCCTGGCGCAGGCCCGCAACATCCCGCAGGCGCATCGGGCGCTGAGCGAGGGCCGCTGGGAGCGCTCCAAGTGGGAGGGCGTCGAGCTCGCGGACAAGACCCTCGGCATCGTGGGACTCGGTCGCATCGGCAAGCTGGTGGCGCAGCGCGCGCTGGCGTTCGGCATGCGATTGGTCGCCTACGACCCCTTCGTGTCGGCCGAGCGGGCTCGCCAGCTGTCCGTGCAGCTGCTGCCGCTGGAGCGACTCGTCCAGGTGGCCGACTTCGTCACGCTGCACGTGGCCAAGACCCCCGACACGGTGGGCCTGATCGGCAAGGACCTGTTGGCCCTGGCCAAGCCCGGAACCCGCATCGTCAACGTGGCCCGCGGTGGCATCGTCGACGAGGCGGCCCTGGCCGAGGCCATCCGGGCCGGCCGGGTGGCCGGCGCGGCACTCGACGTCTTCGCGGCGGAGCCCACCACCGATTCACCGCTCTTCGGCCTGCCGCAGGTGGTGGTCACCCCCCACCTCGGCGCGAGCACGCGCGAGGCCCAGGACAAGGCCGGAGACACCATCGCCGAGCAGGTGGCACTGGCGCTGGACGGAGAGTTCGTGCCGTTCGCCGTGAACGTGAGCGCCGCGGAGGCCTCGGAGACCGTGAGGCCTTTCCTGCCACTGGCCGAGCGCCTGGGTGAGCTGTACAGCGGACTGGCCGAGGGCGTGCCCGACGTCCTGGAGATCGAGTACGCCGGCCAGCTGGCCGACTACGACACCCGCATCCTCACGCTCTCGGTGCTCAAGGGCGTCTTCGGGCGGGTGACCGACGAGCCGGTCTCGTACGTGAACGCACCCCGCATTGCCAGCGAGCGCGGCGTCGAGGTGCGGGACACCTCGACGGCCACCGCGCACGATTACGTCAACCTCGTGACCATCCGCGGCGGTGACCACTCGATCGCCGGCACCCTGGTCGGCCTGCGGGCAGAACCCAGGATCGTCATGCTGAACGGCCACACGATCGACCTGCCGCCGGCCAATAACATGCTGGTCGTGCGCAACGACGACCGACCGGGAATGATCGCCTTCGTTGCCGGAGTGCTGGCCGATGCCGGGGTCAACATCGACGACATGCACCTCGGCCGGTCAGACCGGGGCGAGGCCGCCATCCAGGTGATCGCCACCGACGTGGCGGTGCCGCCCGATGTCCAGGACGCCATCCGGGCCGGTGATGGCGTCGTCTCGGTGCACGGCCTCACCTGAGGACGGCTGTCGCCTCCTCGGGATGCCGGCGGTTCAGGTCCGACCGCTGCCAGCGCTGTCGCCGTCGCTGCCGGGCTCGCCGCTGGGCGGCGCCTTCTTGGCCGCGGCCTTCTTGGTCCCCGCCTTCTTTGCCGGCGCCTTCTTGGCCGCTGACGCCCGGGCGGCCTTCTTGGCCGCGGCCTTCTTGGTCCCGGCCTTGGTCGCCGGCGCCTTGCCGGTGGCCGCCTTCTTGGTGGGTGCCTCCGGCGCCGGCGTGGCCTTGGCCGGGGTCGTCGTTGCCTTGGCCGGCGCCTTGTCAGCGGTGGCCCTCTTGGCCGCGGGTGCCTTGGTGGCGGCAGGCGCCTCGGCGGCGGGCCGTGAACGGGCGGCCTGAGGTTCCCTTCGTGCCGGCGGCGGGAACGGCGCGGGCTCCGGCGTCGAGCGCTGCCGCAGGAAGCGGAGCAGCGCCTGGACCGCCGCCACGAGCGCCACGAACAGACCCAAGCGAAACAGTCGGCGACTCACGGCCCCGAGGCTAACCCTCGGCGACCCGCTCCGACGGAACCACACCCGCGCCGATTCTCGCCTTGACGCCGGGAGCCGGGCTCCGGCAGCATTGCTTTGATGCGCCTGCACACCGCCGGCCTGCTTCTTACCTAGCGACGAGCGCCGCACATAGGTGCTCGTCCCGCCTCCTGCGCCCCCGGGCCAGGAGGCTTTTCAGTTTTCCGAAAGCCAACAGGGAGAGATGATGCCCCCCGAACCCGCGACCCCGAAGAAGATGCCCTTCGAGAAGTACCGGCCGTTCCTCCCCCTGCCGCTCGAACTCCCGGACCGGGCGTGGCCCAACCAGCGCATCGAGAAGGCGCCGCTGTGGTGTGCCGTCGACCTGCGCGACGGCAACCAGGCGCTCATCGATCCGATGGACCCGGCACGCAAGCGCCACATGTTCGACGCACTGGTACGGATGGGGTTCAAGGAGATCGAGGTCGGCTTCCCGTCTGCGAGCCAGCCCGACTTCGACTTCGTGCGCCAGCTCATCGAGGAGGACCTGGTCCCCGAGGACGTCACGATCCAGGTGCTGACCCAGTGCCGGCCGGAGCTGATCGAGCGCACGTACGAGTCGATCAAGGGCGCCCGCGAGGCGATCGTCCACTTCTACAACTCGACATCGATCCTGCAGCGCCGGGTGGTGTTCGGGCTCGACTACGACGGCATCACCCAGATCGCGACCGACGCCGCCCGCCTGGCCCGCAAGCTCGAGGACACCGTCCCCGCGACGCAGGTGCGCTACGAATACTCGCCCGAGAGCTTCACCGGAACGGAGATCGACTACGTGGTGGAGATCTGCTCGGCGGTGATGGACGTCATCGAGCCCGACGCCGACCAGCGCATCATCTTCAACCTGCCGGCCACGGTGGAGATGTACACCCCCAACATCTACGGCGACGTCATCGAGTACTTCCACCGCAATGTGCCCCACCGCGACCGGGTCGTCTTGTCGCTCCACCCGCACAACGACCGGGGGACGGCGGTGGCGGCCGCCGAGTTCGGCGTGATGGCGGGTGCGGACCGGGTCGAGGGCTGCCTGTTCGGCAACGGCGAGCGCACGGGCAACGTCGACATCGTCACGCTCGCCATGAACCTGTTCAGCCAGGGCGTCGACCCCGAGCTCGACATCAGCGACATCGACGCCCTTCGGCGGGTGGCCGAGTACTGCAACCGGCTGCCCGTGCATCCCCGCCACCCCTACGTGGGCGACCTCGTGTACACGGCCTTCTCGGGCAGCCACCAGGACGCCATCAAGAAGGGCTTCGCGGCCCTGGGCGAGGACTACGACCGCTGGGAGGTGCCGTACCTGCCAATCGACCCCAAGCACGTCGGCCGGACCTACGAGGCGGTGATCCGCGTCAACAGCCAGTCCGGCAAGGGCGGCGTCGCCTACGTCATGCACGCCGAGCACGGCCTCGACCTGCCCCGGCGCCTGCAGATCGAGTTCTCGAAGACGATCCAGGGCATCACCGAGGACACCGGCACCGAGATCACGCCGGTGCAGATGTGGGACGCCTTCGTGGCCGAGTACCTCCCGGAGGACGCTCCGGTGCGGCTCGTGTCCCACGAGTCCACCACCGGCGAGGACGGCTCGAGGGTCGTGGCCCAACTGATGGTCGACGGCGATCACCGCACCGTGAGCGGCACCGGCAACGGGCCGATCGCCGCGTTCGTCGCCGCGCTGACGGCGGACCTCGGCGCCGACATCGACGTGGTCGACTACAGCGAGCACGCCGTGGGGGCCGGATCCGACGCCACCGCCGTCGCCTACGTGGAGACGCAGGCGGCCGACGGCGCCGTGCGCTGGGGCATCGGGATGGACGAGAGCATCACCACCGCCTCGCTCCGGGCGGTGGTGTCCGCCGTCAACCGGCATCGCTGACGCTGCGCGCGCTCGCAGCCGCCAATCCAACCACGTAGCGCGCGCTCGTCACCACATTGTCATGTGTAACGGATGTCACACCGGGCTAAGGTCTGGGCGCTCAATGACCGCACCGAACGCCGAGCAGGTGCCCCGGGCCTGGGCCGGGCACCCGTGACGGGTTCCCTCCCGTCGGTGATCGCCATCGGATCGTCGACGGGAGGGCGGTCGCTACGGGCCACCTCGCTGCGGGCCCGTTGACCGGCCGCCGCCGAAGGTGTGCCATCCTGCCGCCTGCGTGGACCGCCGTCGCCTGATCATCGCCGTCGGAGGTTCGCTGTCCGTCGTCACGGTGGCGGCGGCCGCGGCGATCGCCGCGCGCGACGCTCCGTCCCAGCCGTCGGCGGGAAGCTCGGCGACGACGGCCACCACCGAAGCTCCGCTCGGTCGGGCGGGCACCAGCGGTGTCGGCGATCCGTATTTCCCCGACGCCGGCAACGGCGGCTACGACGTCGGTCACTACACGCTCGACCTCGCCTGGGACCCGGCGCGCCAACACCTTGACGGCGTGACCACGATCCGCGCCGTCGCCACCCAGGCGCTGGCCAGCTTCTCGCTCGACCTGGTCGGGCTCGACGTCACCGCGGTCGAGGTCGATGGCGATCCGTCCCGCTGGGAACGGCGGGGGGACCACGAGCTCGTCGTGACGCCCAGACGCGCGCTGCGGGAGGACGCGACGTTCAGGACGGTCGTCCGCTACGGCGGCAGGCCGGCAGCGATCGCCGGGGCCGAGCCGATCGACCCCGGGTTCATGACCGACGGCAGAGAGGTCTACGTGGCATCCGAGCCCAACGGGGCCCCCACGCTCTTCCCGTCCAACGACCACCCCACCGACAAGGCCACGTACGAGATCCGCGTCACGGTCCCCGACACGCTGGACGTCGCCGCCAACGGGCTGCTGCGCGAGACGATCCCCGGTGAGGGCGCGGGCACCGAGACGTGGGTCTTCGACTCCCTCGATCCCATGGCCACCTACCTGGTGCAGGTGGTCGTCGCCAACCTTCGCTTCCAGGACGTGGAGGGACCGGCCGGGCTGCCGATCCGCAACGCCTACGACGCCGACCTCGGCGGGGATGTGGATGCCAACTTCGCGCAGCAGGGCGAGATGATCGGCTTCTTCGACGACCTGTTCGGGCCCTACCCCTTCGCCATCTATGGGGCCGTGGTCGTCGACGAGGACCTGGGCTTCGCCCTGGAGACGCAGACCCTCTCGCTGTTCGGGAGCGACGCACTGGCGGAGCCCGTAGTCGCCCACGAGCTGGCGCACCAATGGTTCGGCGACGACGTCAGCCTCGGGAGCTGGCGCGACATCTGGCTCAACGAGGGGTTCGCCAGTACGCGCAATGGCTGTGGGACGAGCACCGGGGCGGTGCCACCGTCGACGAGACGGCGGCGGCGTGGGCCGCCATCCCGGGCCTCGATGCCCCGCCGGCCGACCCCGGGGCGCGCGACCTGTTCCGCACCACGGTGTACGTGCGGGGCGCGCTCACCCTCCACGTGCTGCGCCACCAGTTGGGCGACGACGCCTTCTTCGAGCTGTTGCGCACCTGGGTGGACCGCTACGGCGGTGCGTCGGCCACGTCCGCCGATTTCGAGGCGCTGGCCGAGGAGGTCGCAGGACGGGACCTGGGCGCGCTGTTCGACGCCTGGCTGCGCGGTTCCGGGCTTCCGACCCTCGCCGACTGGCTCTGAGCGGCGAGGCGCGGCGATGAGTTGTGCGGGGGTCCACTAGTGTCCCGGCGGTGCCCGGTCCCGGGTTGGAGGGTTCGACCCAGGAGAGAGTCGGTGAGTGAGCAGACAAGCCTCGAGATCGTCGAGAGGTCGGGCCGGGTCGCCGCCGCCCGGCTGGCGGGCGACCTCGACATCGTCACCTCCGAGGGCGTGAAGCGCGAGCTCGCGGGGCTCGTCGACGCCGGACACGACTCGCTGGTGCTCGACCTGTCGGGGGTCGGCTTCGTCGACTCCAGCGGGCTGGGGGCGCTCGTGGCCCTGCACCGGCACGCCGAATCCCAGGGTGGACGGTTCGTGGTGCGGGCGGTGCCCCCGCAGGTGCAGCGCCTGTTCGCCATCACCCGCCTGGACGACCTGCTCGCCGTCGAGGGTTAGCGCGACCCACTCTTTGAAGAAAAAACGGGCTCAGGGCCCCGAAGATCTTCAAAGTCGCCGTGTCACCGGTCCAGGGTCTCGCGGAGCTCCAGGAGGCAGCGGCGGATGAGCCGCGACACGTGCATCTGGCTGATCCCGAGGCGTTCGGCGATCTCGCTCTGGGTCAGCTCGGCGTAGAAGCGCAGGCGCACGATCTCGGCCTCCCGCGGTGGCAGGGTGTCGAGGAGCTGGCCGACGAGCAGGCGCAGCTCGACCGGCCGGCTCGGCGGCTCGGTTCCGGGCAGGCGCTCGGCGAGCGAGCTGCCTTCGTCGTCGCCCGGCCGTCGGGCGTCCAGGCTGGTGGCCCGGTAGGCGGCTCCGGCCTCCATGGCCTCGAGCACCTCGTCCTCGGAGATCTCCAGCTCGGTGGCCAGCTCGTTAACGGTCGGCGGCCGGCCGAGCTGAGCCGACATGGTCGCGGTGGCGCGGCGCAGGTCGAGGTGGCGCTCCTGCGTGCTGCGGGGGGGCCGAACAGCCCAGGTGCGGTCGCGGAAATAACGCTTGATCTCGCCGTTGACGGTGCGGCTGGCGAAGGACGAGAACGGGATGCCCCGGTCGGGATCGAACCGCTCGACGGCCTTGAGGATGCCCAGGATCGCGATCTGGACCAGGTCGTCCAGGTCGACCCCCCGGCCGCGGTAGTCGTTGGCGATGCGCGCCGCCAGGCCGCGGTGCGCCTCGACCAGCTCATTGCGGACAGACCTCTCATGCGTGTCGCGGAACTCCCGGAAGCGCTGGTCGAGAACCTGGTCGGGCTCGTCTGGATCGCGGAGACCCGTCATGCGGGACGGGCGCGTTTCACCAAGCGGAAGCGTCGGCCCGCCTGGTCGGCCTCGAAGGCGTGGATGTCCACGACCACGCGCAGGATCTCGAGGGCCAGGTCGTCGACGGCCGGGGGCGTACCCCCGTCGGAGGCCCCCGCCGTCGTTGCCGTGTCGTTGCCCGACGCCGCGGAAGCAGGCTCGCCCTGGCCTTCGACCGTCACCTCACCGGGGGTGCTGAGATACGTCACCAGGATCGACCGCCCGGGATCGTCGACGCCTTCGACCAGGAGCCCGACGAGCTCGCTGACGGCGATGCGAAGGTCCTCGGTGTCGTCGATGCTGAGCCCCGCCTCGGCGCCGACACCGCTCGCCACGAGGCGGGCGAGCCGGACCGAGCTGCGCTCGGCGGGGGCGGTGAGCTGCACGGGACGTTGAGAGTTCATGCGCCACCTACACGCGGTCAGCCGACTGGGGCGCCCACGACACTACGCCCGCAACGGATCGGTCGGCCGATGTCGCGGGGCGGCCACGTGGAGCGGTCGTCACGACGAAACGTAGCGTTTGGCACCGCGGGGCGGAGGGTACGGCGACCGGCGTGGACGTGGGGACCAGCACGAGGTTCCGGAGAGAACCGGCGGCCGTGCCGGCGGCCCGCGCCTTCGTCCGCCACGCCCTGCGTTCGGCTGGTGTGCCGCCGGACATCGGCGACGGCCTGGTGCAGGCGGTGGCCGAGGCGTGCAACAACGCCATCCTGCACGCCGACGGCGACACGTTCGCCGTCGCCGTCAACGTGGTCGGCGGTGTCTGCACGTTGGCCGTCAGCGACCTCGGTTGTGGCTTCGATCCGCCGGAGCACGCGCGCATGCCCTCGCCCCGGGCCATCGATCACCGGGGCCTGGCGCTGATGGAGGCGCTCGTCGACCACGTCAACGTGTCGAGCACGCCCGCCGGGACCACCGTGGTGCTGGTGCACCACAGCCCGAACGGTGCATCGCCGGCTCCCACGGACCGGCTGGTCGCCGGCCGATAGGAGCGCCGGTCACCCGGCTGTCGGCATCCAGTCGGGGCGGCGGGCCTCGAAGTCGTCGATCGCAGCCGCATGGCGCAGCGTGATCCCGATGTCGTCGAGGCCGGCGAGAAACCGCTCGCGGGTGGCGTCGTCGAGCGGGAACTCGCACTCGATGCGGACGGTCCCGGCGGCCGAAAGGGTGCGCCGGCCGACGTCGATGGTGAGCTCGAGCGCGGGGTCCGCCTCGACGGCGCGCAGCAGCGCCTCGCCCACGTCGGGCGGCACCACCACGGGTACCAGCCCGTTCTTCGTGGCGTTCGTGCGGAAGATGTCGCCGAATCGCGGGCTCACCACGGCGGCGAAGCCGTAGTCCAGGATGGCCCACACCGCGTGCTCGCGTGACGATCCGGTGCCGAAGTTGGGCCCGGCCACGAGGATGGTCGCGCCGGCGTAACGCTCGTCATTGAGGACGAAGCTGCGGTCGTCGCGCCACGTCGAGAACAGGCCGCGGCCGAACCCCGTGCGCTCGACCCGCTTGAGCCACTCGGCGGGGATGATCTGGTCGGTGTCGACGTCGGAACGGTCGAGCGGGACGGCGGTGCCCTCGACGATGCGGACCGGCTCCATGGCTGCCTCAACCCTCCAGGTCGTCGGGGGTCGCCAACGTGCCCGCGATCGCCGTGGCGGCGGCGACGGCGGGGGAGACCAGGTGGGTGCGGCCCCCCCGCCCCTGGCGCCCCTCGAAGTTGCGGTTGCTCGTGGAGGCACAGCGCTCGCCCGGCGCCAGCTTGTCGGGGTTCATGGCCAGGCACATCGAGCAGCCCGGCTCGCGCCAGTCGAACCCTGCCGCCGCCAAAACCTTGTCGATGCCCTCGGCCTCGGCCTGGGCCTTGACGGCGTGTGAACCCGGCACGACCAGGGTGCGCACGCCGGGCGCGACCTTGCGGCCCTCGGCAACTGCGGCAACCGCCCGCAGGTCCTCGATCCGGCCGTTGGTGCACGACCCGATGAACACCGTGTCGACGACCACGTCGTGCAGGGGTGTGCCGGCCGCGAGCCCCATGTACTCGAGGGCCCGCCGGGCGGCCCCGCGCTCGGAGGGCTGGGCGAAGCCGTCGGGATCGGGCACCAAGCCCGTGATCGGTGCCACCTGGCCGGGATTGGTGCCCCAGGTGACGTGCGGGGGGATGTCGGCGGCGTCGAGCGCCACGTCCTTGTCGAAGGCGGCGCCGTCGTCGCTGGGGAGCATGCGCCAGTGGTCGAGGGCCCGTTCCCAGGCGGGGCCGGTCGGCGCGTAGCGGCGGCCCTCGAGGTAGGCGAACGTCGTGTCGTCGGGGGCGATGAGCCCGGCCCTGGCGCCCGCCTCGATGGACATGTTGCACACGGTCATCCGTCCCTCCATCGACAGGCTGCGGATGGTGGCGCCCCGATACTCGATGATCGAGCCGATGCCGCCCCCGGTGCCGATGCGCCCGATGATGGCCAGGATCACGTCCTTGGCGGTCGTTCCCGCTGGCAACTCCCCCTCCACGGTCACCGCCATGGTTCCGGGGCGTTGCTGGGGCAGCGTCTGGGTCGCCAACACGTGCTCGACCTCGCTCGTGCCGATCCCGAATGCCAGCGCCCCGAGCGCGCCGTGGGTCGAGGTGTGGCTGTCGCCGCACACGATGGTCATGCCCGGCTGGGTCAGGCCCTGCTCCGGCCCGATGATGTGGACGATCCCCTGGCCCGGGTCGCCCATCGCGTGGCAGGTGATGCCGAACTCCTCGCAGTTGGCCCGCAGGACCCGCATCTGCTTGGCGGAGATGGGATCGGCGATCGGTCGGTCGATCCCCTCGGTCGGCACGTTGTGGTCCATGGTGGCGACGGTGAGGTCGGGGCGCCGAACCCCGCGCCCGCCTAGGCGGAGCCCATCGAACGCCTGCGCCGAGGTCACCTCGTGCACGAGGTGGAGGTCGACGTAGAGCAGGTCGGGTTCGCCCTGACCGGACCAGACGACGTGGCTGTCCCAGACCTTCTGGCTCATGGTGCGGGGAGCGTTGGCTGTCGCTTTGATCATGGCACGCGTCTCACATATCGAGATACTGTTCTCAAGAAATGAACAGCATAAGCGGCGTCGGCGTCGTGGACAAGGCGGTTGGGGTGCTGGCGGCGCTGGAGCGCGGCCCGCAGTCGCTGGCGGGGCTGGTGGCGGCGACCGGCTTGTCGCGAGCCACCGCCCATCGCCTCGCGGTTGCCCTCGAGTCCCATGGACTGGTCCGGCGCGACGAGGACGGGCGGTTCACCCTGGGCCTGCGCCTGATCGGGCTGGGCCACGCCGCCGCCGAGGCCGTGCCGGGCTGGCTTGACGCCCGCCCGGCGCTCGCCTGGCTGCAGGAGCAGACCGGCGAGTCGGTGCAGCTCTATGTCCGCGACGGCGACGTCCGGGTGTGCGTCGAGTCGCTGGAGGCGCCCCACGAACTGCGAACGATCGTCCCGGTCGGCGCCCGGCTGCCGCTCGAACGGGGATCCGCGGGGAGGGTCCTGCGGGACTCCGCCGCTTCGGGATGGATCGAGAGCGTGGAGGAGCGCCAGGCGGGCGTCGCATCGGTGAGTGCGGCGGTCGTCGATCCGTCCGGCCGCGTATTGGCGGCCGTCAGCGTCAGCGGTCCGGTCGACCGGACGAGCCGCGCTCCCGGCCGCCGCTACGGCGCCGCCGTGGCCGAGGCCGCCGCCCGCATCTCCCACAGCCTGGCCTGAAGGAGTCGTCAGTTCACCTGGCGGGTCTGGCCCTCCCAGTACGGCGCCCGGAGCTTGAACTTCTGGAGCTTGCCGGTGGCGGTGCGCGGCAGCGTGTCGCGCACGTCGACCGACGTCGGGCACTTGAAGTGCGCCAGCCGGTCGCGGCAGTGGGCGATCAGGGCCGCCTCGTCGACGTCGGCTCCGTCGGCCAGCACCACCAGGGCCTTGACCGTCTCGCCCCACTTGTCGTCGGGCACGCCGATGACCGCAACCTCCGCCACGGCCGGGTGCGAGTGCAGCACGTCCTCGACCTCGATGGACGATACGTTTTCGCCGCCGGAGATGATCACGTCCTTCTTGCGGTCCGAGATGGCGAGGTAGGTGCCGTCGGTGTCGTCGTCGATCTCGCCGCCGTCGCCGGTGTGGAACCAGCCGTCCGCCAGCGCTGCGGCGGTGGCGTCCGGTTGGTTCCAGTAGCCGTCGAACACCACGTTGGAGCGGGCCAGCACCTCACCGTCGTCGCTGGTCTGCAGCCGGACTCCCAGGGTGGGCGCGCCTGCCCGCCCCAGCCGGACCGCCCGCTCGGCGGGGGAGAGGTCGTCCCACTCGGCACGGCGGCGGTTGATGGTGAGCACCGGCGAGGTCTCGGTGAGGCCATAGAGCTGGATGAACTCCCACCCCAGCTCCGTCTCCATCCGCTCGATGGTGCGGGTGGGCGGCGGCGCGCCCGCCACCACCATGCGCACGCGGTCGCGACCGGGCACGTCGCCGTCCCAGCGCGCGGCGCTGTCGAGGATGGCGGTCACCACCGCCGGGGCCCCGCACAGCAGCGTCACCCCGTGCTGCTCGACTCGCTCCAAGATCTCGGTGCCGTCCACCTTGCGCAGCGCGACCTGGGTCGCGCCCATGCCCGCCAGCGCGAACGGCATGCCCCACCCATTGCAGTGGAACATGGGCAGGGTGTGCAGGTAGACGTCGCGGTCGGTCACCCCCGTCTGCCAACCGAACACGGCGGCGTTGACCCAGAGGTTGCGATGCGTCATCTGCACGCCCTTGGGGCGGGCGGTGGTGCCGCTGGTGTAGTTGATGGTGGCGGTGGCGTCCTCGTCGAGGTCCTCCCAGGGTTCGGGGTCTCCGGCGTCGGTGGGCCACAGCACGGGGTCGGTCTCGGCGCCCAGGACGAAGCGGTGCTTGCAGTCGATGCCGGCTAGCGCCTCGTCCAGCTCGGGGTCGACCATCAGCAGCGAGGCTCCGGAGTGCTCGACGATGTAGCCGATCTCCTCCGCGTTGAGGCGGAAGTTGATCGGCACGAGCACCCGCCCCCACGCGCTCACACCGAAGAACGACACCAGCAACCGGGCGGCGTTGTGCGACACGATCGCCACCCGCTCGCCCTGGGCGATGCCGAGGCTGTCGAGGACGGCGGCCTGGGCGCGGGCCAGCTCCGCCACCCGCCCGTACGTCAGCGAGCCCCACGATGTTGCCGGCTGGTCGGGCTCGTCCACCACGCCGACCCGGCCGGGGTAGACGAGCGCAGCGCGCTCCAGGTGATCGGCGATCGTCAACGGAACCCGCATGGCTCCCCCTAGTGCTTGGCTCTGGTGTCCTTACTAGCGCGTCAACTCCAGAGAGTGACGTAGACCGGCGGCCGGAAGCGCGAAACCGGCACGCTGCCGTCGGCCCGGTGCATCGCCTGCATGGCGTGGGGCGTGTCGAGGAATCGCCGAAGCCTGGTGGCCATCGGTGAGCGGCGATCGGGGCCCAGGGTGTTGGCGTGCCACATCAGGTCGAGGGGCGTGCCCTCGACCGGCAGCACCACCAGCCGGCCCCGCTCGACGTCGCTGGCCACCAGGTGGGAGACGCCGGGTGCCACGCCCTCGCCGTCGGCGGCGGCCGCCCAGGCCGCCCCCAGGCTGGGGAACACCCGGATGTGCGCGTCGGGCACCCGCAGCCGCGCCAGCAGCATGCCGATCTCGGTGGCGGGATCGGCCCCGCCGGCGTCCACGAGCCAGTCCTGCCCGGCGAGGGACGGCAGCCCGACGTGCGGCGACCGCGCCAGCGCGTGGCGCCTTCCCGCCACCACTACCAGGCGGTAGCGCATCATCGGCTTCGTCTCGAGGTCGGTCAGTGTCGGCCCCAGCCCCACGTCGGCCAGGCGTTCCTGCAGCAGCGCCGGCATCTCGGTGGCCGTGGTGACGCCGAGCGTGGCTTCGACCGGGCCGTGGCGGGACGTGAAGGCGTTGAGCAGCGGGCGGGCCACGTACTCGGCCACCGTGCTGGTGGCCACCACCCGTAGCAGCTCGGGCGCCCCCTGGGCCCGGCGGATCGCGTCCTCGGCCTCGACGGCCAGGTTCACCATCTGCGATGCGATCGGGACCAGGCGCTGTCCCCCGGCCGTCAGGTCCATGCCGCCGGGCGTGCGCTCGACGAGCGGATCGCCGAGGTGCTGGCGCAGCGCAGCCAGCGCCCCCGACACGGCGGGCTCGCTGACGCCGAGCACGCGAGCGGCGGCCTTCACCGATCCGAGCCGGGCCACGAGCACGAAGGCCTCGAGCTGCGTCAGCGTCATTACCCGCACCGTAGCGTCGCGATAACCAATCGGTTAGCCGCCTGTGGACAGGGATCGAGGCGCGGCGCAGACTCACGCCGCGGCCCAAGGGGTGTGGGCCGCGTGGTGCCCGCCGAGGGGAGTAGAAGGATGCAGACGCCAGCACCGTTCGAATACGAGCGGGCCGGCAGCGTCGACGACGCGCTGGCGCTGCTCGAACGCCACGGGCCCGAAGCCCGGCTGGTCGCCGGCGGGCACAGCCTGCTGCCGATGATGAAGCTGCGGCTGGCGCGACCCGAGGTTCTCGTCGACATCAACGACCTGACCGACCTGTCGTACATCCGGGTCGACGGCGACACCATCGCCATCGGCGGCATGACCCGGCATGCCGAGCTGCTGGCGTCGCCCGTGCTCGGGGAGCACTATCCGATCTTCCACGACGCCGAGCGGGTCATCGCCGACCCCATCGTGCGCAACCGGGGGACGATCGGCGGGTCGTTCTGCCAGGCCGACCCGTCCGAGGACCTGGCGGCGGTGGGTTCGGCGCTGCGCGCCGAGATGGTCGTCCGCTCGAGCGCCGGTGACAGGACCGTTCCTGCGCGCGAGTTCCACACCGGGCCGTACGAGACCGTGCTCGAGCCGGCAGAGATCCTCACCGAGGTGCGGATACCGATCCGGACCGGCACCGGCAGCGCGTACGAGAAGGTGGAACGCAGGGTGGGGGACTGGGCGATCGCCGCCTCCGGCACCTTCGTGTCCCTGGACGGCGACACCGTGAGCGACGTGGGCATCGGGCTCACTGCCGTGGGCGCAAGCCACTTCTGTGCGCCGAACGCCGAGGACGCCTTGCGCGGGCAGCCCGCCACCGAGGAACACCTCGCGGCCGCCGCCGATGCCGCGGCCGAGGAGTGCGACCCGGCCGGAGACCAGCGGGGCCCGGCCGACTACAAGCGCCACCTGGCCCGAGAGCTCACGCTGCGGGCGCTGCGCCGGTCGGTGGCCAGGGCACGAGGCGAAGCAGGGGAGGGCTGACCATGCAGGTCACGATGACGGTCAACGGCGAGGAAGTGACCCGGGAGATCGAACCTCGACTGTTGCTCGTGCACTTCGTGCGCGACCACCTCGGGTTGACGGGCACCCACTGGGGCTGCGACACGTCCAACTGCGGCACCTGCGTGCTGTGGATGGACGGCGAGCCGGTCAAGAGCTGCACCGTGCTGGCGGCGATGGCCGGCGGCCGTACCATCCGCACCGTGGAGGACCTGGCGCGCGACGGCGAGCTCGATCCCATCCAGCAGGGCTTCATGCAGTGCCATGGCTTGCAATGCGGCTTCTGCACGCCGGGGATGCTGATGACCGCTCGCTGGTTGCTCGATACCGATCCCGACCCCACGGACGGCGACATCCGGGAAGCGATCGCGGGGCAGTTCTGCCGGTGCACGGGCTACGAGTACGTCGTGCGGGCGATTCGCTGGGCAGCGGAACATCCTGACGGACTTGGGTCGGGGGAGGCCGCCGAGCCCGGCGCCGCTGACGACAGTGCGGCGCCGGGTGACGCGGCGACCGAGGAGGTGCGCTCATGACCACGACCGAGAGCCCGGCCGCCGCACCGTCGGCGCCGCTCAGCGACGCGGGCAACCCGATCGGCTTCGGGCGCATGCTCCGCAAGGAGGACGCCCGCTTCATCCGGGGCAAGGGCAACTACATCGACGACATCCAGCTGCCGGGCATGCTGCACGGCGCCATCCTGCGCAGCCCCTATGCCCACGCCCGCATCACATCCATCGACACGTCGGCCGCCGAGGCCCATCCCAAGGTCAAGGCCGTGATCACCGGCGCCGCCCTCGAGGGGTTGAACCTGGCGTGGATGCCGACGCTGTCGCAGGACGTCCAGGCGGTGCTCGCCACCGACAAGGTGCGGTTCCAGGGCCAGGAGGTCGCGTTCGTCGTGGCCGAGGACCGCTATGCCGCACGCGACGCCCTCGAGCTGATCGACGTCGGCTACGAGCCGCTCGATCCGGTCATCGACGCGCGCAAGGCGCTCGACGAGGGTGCGCCCGTCATCCGCGACGACATCGAGAACAAGGCCGACAACCACATCTTCGACTGGGAGTCGGGCGACGCCGCCCGTTGTGACCAGGTCTTCGCTGACGCCGACGTCGTGGTGACCCAGGACATGATCTACCCGCGCTCGCACCCGGCGCCGCTGGAGACCTGCGGCTCGGTGGCGCACATGGACCCGGTCACGGGCAAGCTGACCGCCTGGATCACGAGCCAGGCGCCCCACGCCCACCGCACCGTCTACGCGCTGGTGGCCGGGCTGCCCGAGCACAAGATCCAGGTCATCTCGCCCGACATCGGCGGCGGCTTCGGCAACAAGGTGCCCATCTACCCGGGCTACGTGCTGGCCGTGGTGGGTTCGATCGTCACCGGCAAGCCGGTCAAGTGGGTGGAGGACCGGTCCGAGAACCTGATGTCCACCGGATTCGCCCGCGATTACCACATGCGCGGCGAGTTCGCCGCCACCCGCGACGGCAAGATGCTGGGCCTACGGGTGAACGTGATCGCCGACCACGGTGCGTTCAACGGCACCGCCCAGCCGACGAAGTTCCCGGCCGGCTTCTTCAACATCTTCACCGGCAGCTACGACCTGCAGGCGGCCCATTGCAAGGTCACGGGCGTGTACACGAACAAGGCGCCGGGCGGCGTCGCGTACGCCTGCTCGTTCCGGATCACGGAGGCGGCGTACCTGGTCGAGCGCATGGTCGACGTTCTGGCCGACGAGCTGGACATCGACCCGGCCGAGCTGCGGATGCGCAACCTGCTGCGACCGGAGCAGTTCCCGTACACCACCCACACGGGCTGGGAGTACGACTCGGGCGACTACCCGCGGGCGCTGCAGCTCGCCCTCGACCTGGCCGGCTACGACGAGCTGCGCCGCGAGCAGGCCGAGCGCCGGGACCGGGGCGAGCTGATGGGGATCGGCCTCAGCTTCTTCACCGAGGGCGTCGGCGCCGGGCCCCGCAAGCACATGGACATCCTCGGTCTGGGCATGGCCGACGGCTGCGAGCTGCGGGTCCACCCCACCGGCAAGGCCGTCGTCCGGCTAAGCGTGCAGACCCAGGGACAGGGCCACGAGACGACGTACGCCCAGATCGTGGCCAGCCAGCTCGGCATCCCGCCCGAGGACATCGAGGTGGTCCACGGCGACACCGACCAGACCCCGTTCGGGCTCGGCACGTACGGGTCTCGGTCGACGCCGGTGTCGGGCGCGGCCGCCGCCGTCGTCGCCCGGCGGGTGCGTGACAAGGCCCGAGTCGTCACCGCCGCGGCCCTGGAGTGCGATCCTGCCGACCTCGAGTGGGAGCTCGGCCGCTGGCAGGTGAAGGGCGATCCGACGCACGGCAAGACGATCCAGGAGGTGGCGCTGCTGGCGCACAGCAGCCTGGAGCTACCGGAGGGCGTGGAGGGTCACCTCGACGCCAGCGCCGTCTACAACCCGCCCAACCTGACCTACCCGTTCGGGGCCTACATCTGCGTGGTGGACGTGGATCGCGGGACCGGGCAGGTGCAGGTGCGGCGGTTCGTGGCGGTCGACGACTGCGGCCCGCGCATCAACCCGATGATCGTCGAGGGGCAGATCCACGGCGGCCTGGCCGACGGCGTGGGCATGGCGCTGATGGAGGCGATCGCCTTCGACGAGGACGGCAACTGCCTCGGCGGGTCGTTCATGGACTACCTGCTGCCGACGGCGCTGGAGTGCCCGACGTGGGAGCTGGGCGAGACGGTGACGCCGTCACCCCACCATCCCCTGGGCTGCAAGGGCGTCGGCGAGTCGGCCACGGTCGGGTCACCGGCCGCGGTGGTCAACGCCGTGATCGATGCGCTGGAGCCGTTCGGTGTGCGGCACGCCGACATGCCGCTCACACCGGCGCAGGTGTGGCTGGCGATGCAGGGACGGCCGGCGCGGACCGACCTCGCCATAACGTGAACCCCGACGTCGAGGCCCGGGCTGCCGACCTGCGGCGGGATCGGGTCCCGTTCGTGCACGCACGGGTGGTGCGGGCCGAGCGGCCGACGTCGGCCAAGCCGGGCGACGACGCGTTGGTGCTGCCGGACGGCACGATCGAAGGATTCGTCGGGGGTGCGTGCGCCGAGTCGACCGTCCGGGCGCAGGGGCTGTCGTTGCTCGACTCCGGTGAGTCGCTGCTGCTGCGCATATCCCCCTCGGCCGACACCGCTGATCATGGCACGGCCGAGTCCGAGGGAACGCTGACAGTCGTCAACCCGTGCCTGTCGGGCGGGACGCTGGAGATCTTCCTCGAGCCGGTGATCCCGGCGCCGACCATCGCCGTCCATGGCGAGTCGCCCATCGCCGCCGCCCTGGCCGCCCTGGCCGAGGGCGTCGGCTTCGAGGTCGTCGAAGGTGCGGGCGACGCGGTCGGCGGGGAGGCGGGCGCCCCGCCGGCGGCGGTGGTCGTCGCGTCGCACGGCCGCAACGAGGAGCCGGTCCTGGAGGCGGCCGTGCGGGCGGGCGTGCCCTACGTAGGGCTGGTGGCCAGCCGCAAGCGGGGCGAGGCGGTCGTGGCGGCGCTCGATCTCAACGACGCCCAGCGGGCATCGGTCCAAACCCCGGCCGGGCTCGACATCGGCGCCCGTACCCCGCGGGAGGTGGCGCTGTCGATCCTGGCCGAGATCGTGGCGCGGCGGCCGCGCCCCTCCGGCATGGCCGGGCCATCGACGGCGGCGACGCCGGCGTCGGCCGAGCCGACGGTGCGTCCGGAGGTGGTCACCGACCTGGTGTGCGGCATGTCGGTGGTCGCGGACGACACCGCCCTGCACCTGGACCACGAGGGCAGCCGGTACTGGTTCTGCGGGACCGGGTGCTTGCGGGCGTTCGCTGCCGACCCGAGCGCCTACCTGCCGTCCGGCGGGTGAAGCATCGGGCGCACCGTCGACATGGACGGGGTTCGCCTCGCCCGACCAGCCGACGCCCCGGCGATCGCCGCCGTGCAGACCGAAAGCCGGCGGGCCACGGATCGCGGGTTCCTGCCGGACGCCTACCTGGACCACGAGGTGTTCGACGACCGCGCCGCCGCGTGGCAGCGGCGGTTCCGCGGGCCTCACGAGCACCCAGTGCTGACGCTCATCGCCGAGGGCGACGGCGAGGTGCTCGGCTTCGCCCGTTCACACGTCGACCAGGATCCCGAGTGCTGCGCGCCTGGCAGGCGGTGCGCGTTCGTTTCGCGCAACCGCTGGGTCGAGTCTTGTTGCGACGAGAGCAGGTCAGGCTATGGGGTCGGTGATCGCCACGGCGGTAGCCCGGTCCGGAAGCGCGGCCGACAGGTCGTTGATGAGGTCCTTGGGCCCGCCGACGTAGAGCCAGGACAGGTCGGTGTCAGTGGCAACGAACCAGGCCCGGTCGTCGGGCCACCACATGTCCGGCGCCTGGCTGCGTTGGAGCGACCAGGGCTCGAGGATGCGCGCCGCCGCCGAGACGGCGCCCGTCAGTAGGTAGTAGGAGCGATGCGGCAGGTGCAGCTGGGGGATCTGTCCGAGCTCGCCGGCGAGCTCCTGGCGATGCCGATCGTCACGCCCTTGCTGGTCCCGGATGGTTCGGCGCCACCGCCAGGCGGCGACCGGGTTCCACGACGTGCCGTTCCGGGAACACACGGTGCGGGTGGACAGCCAGCTGTGGCCATCACAGATCGCGAACCACGCCTTGTCAGGCGTCGATGTGTGGGCCCCGGCCGTGCTGGCGACGGCGGCGAGGACGCCTGGCGACATGCCCCAGACAGCGCCGTCGCCGGGCGCAGCGTCGGAAACTCGGAGGTACGTGTCGAAGCCGGGCGGGACGATGGCGCCGACGTCCGACCCGAACGGGTGAAGCAGCGACGCGATCCAGTCTGCGCTCGTCGCATCAGACGCTGCCTGGACGTGCTCTCCGAACACGCTCGTCACGACCAGACGATGGCAGCCCAGGACCATGCGATCCACCGCCGCCGCAGTGGCGCCTGGCACGGATTCAATCGCCCGTTCGATCCAGCGATCTCGCAGCGGCTGCTCGGTGCGACCGAGATCATCCTCGTCGATCACACGGACTGCGGAATGGTGTCCGCGGCGATCTGGTCCTTGTCTGCCGTTCGCGCTCGAGGCGTTCACCGATGTCGGCGCCGACGTCCGGCAGTCGATCGCCAACATCCAGGCCAGCCCGTTCCTGCAGCACAAGAACGTGCACGGCTTCGTGTACGAGGTCGAGAAGGGCTCGCTGCGCGATGTGACATGAGACCTGCTCAGCCGGCGTGGGTCAGGATGGTCTCGCTGGGCGGGGAGGCCCTAGCTCGATGGTCGGGGTGGCGGGGGTCGTCGGGCGGGGCCATCGGTCGTCGACCGGTGCCCGGCACCAGCGCCCAGCCGCGCCGCGTCTTGAGGTCATGATGGTGCTCGCACAGGCGGTCGATGTTGTCGAGGGTCGTCTCGCGGACGGCGGTCCAGGGTGTTCGGTGGTCATGCTGGATGCCCTGGCGGTGGACTCGCGGGCAGCCGAGCACGCTGCACGCCGGTGAGCTCCAGAGCAAGGCGATGCGCTGCGCCATGCTCGGCGCCCGGCCGAGGTGGGTGACGTTGGCGACGTCGACACCGTTGGTGATGACCAGCTTGAGTATCGACTCGCCCAGCAACCGGCGCGCGGCGGCGACCGGCACGGGTCCGAGGCCGGCGATCTCGCACAGCTCGTCGCCGTCGGTGTGCCCCCGCACCAGCGCTTCGAGGTCGACGCGCAACAGAGCCAGGTGGGTGGGATCAATCGACTTCCGAGGTGGCACCGCACTTTGGTTGACACCGGCGGTGGGGCCTTCTCCGCCCTCGACGGGGCGGTTGCCGTGGGCCGACTGGCCGGCATCGGTCCCCGAGGCCATGTCGCCCGGCGTGCCTCGCCGTGCCAGCTCGACGAGGGCGTCGAAGGCGTAGACCTCGCGGGGTTCGTGACGGCCCTGCCTCCTCGCTGCGTGAAACAGGTCGTCGATGATCGGATCGAGCGCGGCGTTGAGCCGAGACCCGGCGTCGCGGGTGCCACGGGCGGCCATATTCCAGGCGCCGTCGCCGTCGGTCCACCGACACAGACGCCGCTCGCGTTGTATCCGCCGATGGGTGGCCTCGGGATCGGGGTCAGCCTGGGCCCTCGTGCGCGCGCACGCTTCGCGCAGCTCCGACAGGCTCGAGCTCGCCGCCTTGTGGAGCAGCGACCGCTCGGCCTCGGGGTTGGCGGCCGCGGCGTTGGCGATCGCCTCGGCCTGCGGGCGGGACAGCTCGCCGCGACGCAGGGCTGCAGTGGTGTGCGGCAGGTCGACCACCTTCTTGGATGCCTCCAACGACGCCCGCGCTGTTCCGAGCGACGACCCCGACTTGCGGGCCAGATACTCCGCCGCGCCTCGGTCGCCGGCGCGGCGCGCCACCCCTGACTGCTCGACCCTGGCGGCGAGCAAGGTCTTCGC
>JBKPAA010000114.1:0-16327 GCA_046726215.1 Actinomycetota bacterium
GAGATCAATCGTGAAGTCGGCGGCGACCTGGCCCTGATCCTTGACAACGTGGCCGAGACGATTCGCGAGCGTCAGCGGCTGAAGCGGCAGGTCAGGACCCTCTCGGCCGAGGGCCGCTTGTCGGGCTACGTGCTCACCGCCCTGCCACTGGTCCTGGCCATGGCCATGGCAGTGATCAACCCCGGCTACTTGGCGGAGCTGGGCTCGGGCGTCGGACCCGTCCTCGTGGTGGGCGGGGCCGTGCTCTTGATGATCGGCTGGATCTGGATACGGCGCCTGACCCGCCTCACGTTCTGATGCAACTCGACTCGGAGGCGCACCGACCCACATGAACCTCATCCTCGTCCTCGGCTCCGGCGCAGTGGTCGCGTCGTTCGGTGCGCTCTGGTGGGCGCTGTCCGGTCCCCGCGTCGCGAGGACGCCGCTCCACCTCACCGAGGGTGTCGGTCCTCCGATCGACGACCTGCGCACGATGGCGCTCCAGAGGGGAGCGCGGGAGCGTGCGATCGAGCCGTTCATGGTTCGGCTCGGCGCGCTCGCGCGGCGGCACACGCCACAGAGCCTGAGCGCGGCCCTGGAGCGTCGCCTCCTGCTCGCCGGTACCCCCAAGGGTTGGACGCTCGAGCGGGTTCTGGCAGCCAAGCTCCTGCTCGGGGGCACCGGTGCGATGCTGGGGATTCTCCGGCTCGTCACCGCGCCCAGCGGCCTGGGCCTCGTCCTCGCCATTGCCCTGGTCGCCCTCGGCTACTTCACTCCCGACCTCGTCCTGCGCCACCGGGCTGAACAGCGCCAGGATCTGGTGAAGCGCACGCTTGCCGACACCATCGACCAGCTGACTGTGGCAGTGCAGGCCGGACTCGGGCTCGACGCCGCGATCGCACGGGTCTCCGGGAGAACCAAGGGACCCCTCGGCGACGAGCTGGCCCGGGTGGGGCAGGATATCCGCGCCGGGATGGGGCGGAGCACGGCCCTGACCGCCATGGCCGAGCGGATGCAGTTGCCCGAGCTGCGCCAGGTCGTCCTCGCGCTCGCCCAGGCCGAGCGGCTGGGCGTGCCCGTGGCCAAGACGCTGACGGTGCAGGCCCAGGAGCTCCGGGTCAAGCGCCGCCAGCACGCCGAGGAGCAGGCAATGAAGTTGCCGGTGAAGATCCTGTTCCCGACGGTTCTCTGTATCCTCCCGGCCCTGTTCATCGTCGTTCTGGGGCCGGCGGCGCTCAGCATCTACGACAACCTGGTCAAAGGTTGAGCCCGATGGCGGGTGCCATCGCGACCCACCTGGGACGGGAGGAGCTGCGCTCGGCCCTCACGATGCTTGTTGAGCTCCATCAAGCCGAGCCCGGCAGCGACCATTCGTCCGGTCGTGCCACGGGCTTCACGCCCCTCGACGACGTGCTGTGCGGGGGCCTGCACCCGGGCGAGCTGCTGCTGGTCGGGGGCAAGCCCGGGGTCGGCAAGACGGTCGCCTGCCTACAATGGGCGAGGGCCATGGCCCAGCGAGGCGTCGTATCCATCTACCTCTGCTACGAGCACGATCAGGCCACGCTGGTGGCACGGCTGCTGTCGTGCGAGCTGCGCGAGGCGGCCATGGCCGAGGGTCGGCACTTCGATCTCCGTCTCGACGAGCTGCAGGGACGGTTGCGCGATGTCGCTGCGGGGACATTGTCGCTGCGGGAGGCGCTCGACTCCGACCCGCTGCTCGGTCAGGCGGAAAGGCGGATGGCGGCGTACGCGGATCGGCTGGTGCTGTTCCAGGGCTCGGGGGTCCGCACCGACGTCGCCGCTGCCGGCCATGCCGTGAGCCGCTTCTCCGGCGAGCCGTGTGCGCTGTTCGTCGACTACGTGCAGAAGATGCCGGCCCGACCCGACGCCGTGACCGAGGGCGAGCGGGTCGGTCGGGTCGTCGAATCGCTGAAGGAGCTCGCGCTCGACAATGGCTTGCCCGTCGTGGCCATTTCGGCGGCCGATCGGGAAGGGCTGAAGGCACGCCGGGTGCACCTCCACCACTTCCGTGGGTCGGCGGCGCTGGCGTACGAAGCCGACGTGGTCGTCGTGCTCAACGACAAGCTCGACGTCGTCGCCAAAGCACACGTTGCGTACTCCACCAATCGGATAGAGGAATTCCGGCGCGAAGTCGTGTTTTCGGTCGAGAAGAATCGCGGCGGGGTGAGCGATGTCGACCTCGAGTTCGTCAAGGACTTCGGGCACTATCGCTTCGACCCGCTCGGCAGCTGGGTGGCGGAGCGGCTGTGGCGCGAGAACTCGATCGAGACGTGAGCCCTGGCGCTGGTGTAGTGCCTCGACCAACGCGGCCCTGACCAGGAAAACACCTCGACGGTCGGAACGCCCTACCATCCGGTACTTGAACGAGCGGACCCCTTGCCGTCCGGACCGGGGCGACCCGTCCGCCCTCGGCGTCGCCGCCAGCGTGCTGGTGCGTGACCTCCTGGTGGCGCATCCGGTGAGCGCGGCGACGGTCGTCGCCGTCGCGCCGGCGGCCACCTACCTCGACGTGGGGGGCCGCCTCCTGGCGGTCGTGGGGCAGGGCGGGGTCCGGCTCCCGTGCGCGGTCGTCGTGCGCGGCACGTCGACGGTGCTTACGTCTTCCGCGTCGCGGCGTGGCCATGGCGGACGTCCGGGTGGCGCGGGTCTCGCCGTCGGTGGCGGGGCCGTCCATCAGGACGGACGTCCGGTCCTCGCCGTCGGCCGCTGGTTCGACCCGCGGGTGCGCGTGCCGTGCGTCGATCCGGTGGCGCGCACCCGCTTCGCCACCCTGGTCCGGTCGCAGTGGCAGGTCGACCCGTTGCTGCCCGACGACTCGGTGGAACGGCTCGCCGACGATCTGGCCGCCGACAACGCTGATCGTGCCGTCGCGGCCCTGCTCGGTCGGGGGACCGGCCTCACCCCGGCGGGCGACGACCTGGTGGCCGGGGCGCTCGCGGCCCTGCGGGCGGTGGGATCCCCCGCCGCCGATGGCCTGGGCAGGGCCGTTCATGCATTGGCACCGACGACGACCACCCGCTTGTCCGCTGCCCTCCTCGAAGCCGCAGATGTGGGCGGCGTCGTACCCGAAGCGGCCGCCGTGTTGCGGGCGCTGGCCGGAGTCGACAGCGGATCGATCGAACCCACCACCCGTCGGCTGATGGCCCTCGGCCACACGAGCGGCTGGCACCTGGCTGTGGGCCTGCTGGTGGGCGTGACCGCCGCCGTGCGGGCGGCGCCGGTGGGCGCCGGGAGCGCGTCGTGACCGAGGCCGTCCGCATCGAGCGCGGCCGCTACCACGATTCCGTGACGTTGATGCGGGCGAGCGCCGCGGCCCGTGACGTCGCTGGCGTCGGCACGGTCATCGCCGCCATGGGCACCGAGCTCAACCGGGCCCTGCTGGTCCAGGCCGGCTTCCCCGAGCCCGACGCCACCGCCGACGACCTGGTGGTCGCGGTGTCCGCCGATGGGGCCGCCGCCGAGGAGGCGTTCGCCGAGGTGGACCGGCTGCTGGCGTCGCGCGCCGCCGCGGCACCGGGCGCCGGCGGCCGGCAACAGGCGGGTCCCCGCACGGTCGAGTCCGCCGCCACCCGAGCGCCGGGCGCCGGCATCGTGCTGGTGTCGGTGCCCGGCCCGCATGCCTACGTCGAGGCAGTCGCCGCACTGCGGGCGGGGCGGCACGTGATGGTCTTCAGCGACGGGGTCGACGTGCCCGCCGAGGTCGCCCTCAAGCGGGAGGCCGGTGCCGTGGGCCGGCTGGTCATGGGCCCCGACTGCGGCACCGCGATCCTCGACGGGGTCGGCCTCGGCTTCGCCAACGTCGTCGTCCCAGGGCCCGTCGGGTTGGTGGCGGCATCAGGGACCGGGGCGCAGCAGCTCTGCTGCCTCCTCGACGGTGCGGCGATCGGCGTCCGCCACGTGCTGGGGGTCGGCGGCCGGGACCTGTCGTCGGCCGTGGGTGGCGCGTCGACGCTGGTGGCGCTTGCGGCGCTCGACGACGATCCGGCGGTGGAGGTCATCGCCGTGGTCTCGAAGCCCCCCGACGCAGCGGTGGCCGAGGCGGTGGCGGCGGCGGCTGCGCAGTGCCGAACCCCGGTGGTGCTCGCCCTGGTCGGGCCGGGCCGGCCCACGCTCACCGACGCGGCCGCCGAGGTCGCCAGCGTGCTGGGGGTGCCATTCGCCGAGCCGCAGTCGTGCCGCCCGTCCAGGGGATCGGGATCGCCCCGCCCCGGCCCGGTGCTCGGCCTGTTCAGCGGGGGCACCAACGGCGCGGAGGCCCTGGTCGTGCTCGAAGAGCGCCTCGGGCCCGTTCGCTCGAACCTCCACCACGATCCCACCAGGCCGATCGGACCCCACGACGCCCCCGGGGGCGCCCACGCCGTTCTCGACCTCGGGGACGACGAGCTCACGGCCGGCCGGCCGCACCCGATGTTCGACCCGGCGGCGGTGGCCGATCGGGTGACGTCTGCGGGCGATGTGCCGGACGGTCCCGGAGTCGTGCTGCTGGATGTCGTGCTCGGCCACGGTGCCCACCCCGATCCGGCCGCGGTTCTCGCTCCTGCGCTGACGGTCGCGCGGGCGGCCGGCGCCGCCACCGTCGCCGCGCTGGTCGGCACGGATGGCGACCCGCAGGGGCTCGAGCGCCAGGCGAGCGCCCTGGTGGACGCGGGCGCGATCGTCCATCGCAGCAACGCCCGCGCTGCGGCGGAGGCCGCCGCGTTGGCGACCGACGCCGGGCCCCTGCCCGTCGGGTCCAGGTCGAGCCGACGATGAGCGCCGGCGCCAGCCCCATCGCCGACCTGCTGGCGGCACCCGAGGCCGTCATCACGGTGGGCGCCCCGACGCTCGAAGAGGCGCTGGCCGCCCAGGGGGTGTCCACGCTGCCGGTCGAGTGGCGCCCGCCTCCGGCCGGTTCGGTGGCGGCCGTGGCGAAGCTCACCGCGGACCCTCTGCTGGTGCCGGCCAACCGGATCGCCATCGACCGTATGAGCGCAGTGCGGCCCCGGCTCGTCGACATCCGCCCCGCCGACGAGCTCGTCGGGATCGGGCGCCACCAGCTGCTGCATGCCGGGCCCCCGCTCGACTGGGCCGGGGCCTCCGGTCCGATGCGCGGGGCGATCACCGGCGCCTGCCTCTACGAGGGCTGGGCCGACACGCCCGACGCGGCCGAGCGCCTGGCGGAGTCCGGCACGATCGAGCTGTCGCCCTGTCACGACCACGCCAGCGTCGGTCCCATGGCCGGCGTCGTTAGCCCGTCGATGCCGATGTGGGTGCTCGAAGACGGCGAGGGACGCACCAGCCGGAGCACCCTCAACGAGGGCCTGGGCAAGGTGCTGCGCTACGGCGCCTTCGGCGACGCAGTCACCGAGCGGCTGCGGTGGATGGAGCGCGTGCTCGGGCCGATCCTGGCGTCGGGGCTGCGGCGCCACGGTCCGATCGACGTCGGCGCCCTGATCGCCTCGATGGTGGCCATGGGCGACGAGGGCCACAACCGCAACCGGGCGGGCACGTCGCTCCTGGTCCGTGCCCTGGCGCCCGACCTGGTGCGCACGGTCGACGACGCCGGGGAACGTAGCAACCGGGCCGCCGACGTCGCCGACGTGCTGGCCTTCGTCGATTCCAACGACCACTTCCTGCTCAACGTCGTCATGGCCGCCGCCAAGCTGGTCGCCGACGCCGCTGCCGGGATCGCCGGCTCCAGCGTCGTCGTGGCGATGGCCCGCAACGGCACGGAGTTCGGGATCAGGGTGGCCGGCACCGGCGACCGCTGGTTCACCGGCCCCGCCGCCGTGCCCGACGGGCTCTACCTGGGCGGCTTCGGGCCCGGCGACGCCAACGCGGACATCGGGGACTCGGCGATCACCGAGACCGTGGGCTTGGGCGGGTTCGCCATGGCGGGCGCCCCCGCCATCGTGCAACTCGTCGGCGGCGAGGTGGGAGACGCGGTGGGGTGGACGGAGCTGATGTACGAGCTGACCCTGGCCGAGCACCCGACCTGGACCCTTCCCACGTTGGGCTTCCGGGGCGTGCCCTTCGGCATCGACGTGCTGCGGGTCGTGCGCACCGGGGTTGCGCCGATCATCAACACCGGGATCGCGGGGAGGGTCGCCGGCACCGGGCAGGTGGGTGCCGGGCTGGTGCGGCCGCCGCTCGAGTGCTTCGCCGCCGCGCTCGGGGCGCTGGCAGGGAAGGGTGGGGGATGAAGCCCCCGCCGTTCGTCTACCACCGGCCGGCCTCGGTGGAGGAGGCGACCCGGCTCCTGGCCGACCTGGCGGACGAGGCCAAGGTCGTCGCTGGCGGGCAAAGCCTGGTGCCGCTGCTGAACTTCCGCCTGGCGGCACCCGGCCACCTGGTCGACATCAACGACATCGCCGGGCTCGACCGCCTCGACTCGACCGACGGCGCGGTCGAGATCGGTGCGACGGTGAGGCACACGCGGCTGCTGCGGGAACCGGCGGTGGCTGCGGTCCATCCGCTGCTCGTCGAGGCCACGGAGTGGATCGCACACCCGGTGATCCGCAACCGCGGGACGGTCTGCGGCTCCCTGGCGCACGCCGATCCCGCGGCCGAGCTCCCGGCGGTGCTGGCCCTGCTGGACGGCAGCGTCGAGGCGGTGGCATGGCGCCGCGGAGCGCTGACGTCTCGGCACGTGGCGGCCGCGGACCTGTTCGCCGGGCCCCTGCAGACCACCCTCGACGCCGATGAGCTGGTGGTGGCGGCAACATTCCCGACGCTCCCCGCGGGCACCGGCTGGGCGATCGAGGAGCTGGCCCGACGCCATGGTGACTTCGCGCTGGCCGGCGTCGTCCTCACCGTCGGGGTCGATGGCGACGGCACGCCCACCTCCGGCCGGGCCGCGTACCTGTCGTGCGCGCCCACGCCGGTCGTGGTGGACATCGGTCCGGCTCTGGATGCCGGCGACGCCCGTGCCGATGGCCTGTACGAGCTGGTGACATCGTCGCTGAACCCGACCGACGACATCCACGCCACGGCTGAGTACCGGCGGCACCTCGCCGCCACCCTCACCGTGCGCGCGCTCGACCCTGCGCTCGCGCGCGCCCGCGCCGCGGGCTCGAACGAGCGATCGTCAGAGGTACGGGCGTGAGGGGCGCAGGCCCGCCGACCCGAGGCAATAGGGTCCGGCGATCGGAGGTCGAGGCAATGGGCCCCGGGGGCCGGTCCCGATTGCCTCGAGAGTCTCGCGGCGGCCCCTATTGCCTCACGGAGGTCCCGTGACCCTCGGTCCCAGCCCCCATGACCTCCACGAGGTGGTCCTGACCGTCAACGGCGTCACGCGGTCGGCACGGGTGCCGGCACGCCGGCTGCTGTCGGACCTGCTCCGCCATGACCTGCGGCTGACCGGCACCCACGTCGGCTGCGAGCACGGCGTCTGCGGCGCCTGCACCGTGCTGCTGGACGGCGAGCCCATCCGCTCATGCCTGACGTTCGCGGTGATGGTGGACGGCACCAGCGTCACCACCGTCGAGGGGCTCGCCGGTGTGGACGGTGAGCTGGGCCCGGTGCAGCAAGCCTTCCGCGAGTGCCACGGACTCCAGTGCGGGTTCTGCACGCCGGGCTTCCTGTTGCTGACCACCGAGCTGCTGGCCCGGAGCCCGGAGCCGGGCGACGACGAGATCGCCGACGCACTCGGGGGCAACCTTTGCCGCTGCACCGGTTACGTCAACATCGTGCGGTCGGTGCGGCGGGCGGCGGAGCTGGCGAGCGAGCACCCGGCATGACCACGCAGTGGTTCGGCGAGAAGGTCGAGCGGCGCGAGGACCAGCGCCTTCTGACCGGCACCGGACGATTCCTCGACGATGCCGGGCACGATGCGCTCGGCGTGGCCTTCGTGCGCAGCTCCCACGCGCACGCCCGCATCGCCGGCATCGACGTCGCCGAGGCCCTCGACGTCGACGGACTGGTGGCCATCTACACCTGGGACGACCTGCCGGGGCGCCTGGCGGACCCGCTGCCGCTGCTGATTCCCCACCCCGACCTCACGCGTCCCCGCACCCAGTACGCCCTGGCGCACGGGGAGGTCAACCACGTCGGCGAGCCCGTCGCCATGGTGGTGGCGGACGATCGCTATGCGGCCGAGGACGCCGCCGAGCGCATCGTCGTGGACTACGAGCCCCTGGCCGCGGTCGTCGGCATCGCGGCCGCCCGCTCGGGCGAGAACCTTGTCCATCACGACGTGCCCGGGAACGTGGCTGCGGTGACCACCCAGGAGCTGGGCGATGCCGCCGCCGCCATCGCCGCGGCGCCGCGGGTCCTCGAGCTCGACCTGTCGATGGAACGGTCGCTGTCGTCGCCGCTCGAGGGCCGCGGCGTGCACGCGCGCTGGGACGCCGATGATCAGCGCCTGCGGATCCGCACCTCCACCCAGACGTCGACCGGCGTGCGGGCGGCGGTGGCCAACATCTTCGGGCTCCCCGACGTGGCCGTCGAGGTGATCACGCCCGACGTGGGCGGCGGCTTCGGCACCAAGGTGGTTCACCCGTACCCCGAGGAGGTCCTCGTGCCATGGGCGGCGCGGGCGCTGGGGCGCGAGGTCAAGTGGGTCGAGGACCGCTACGAGCACTTCGTCTCGGCGACACACGAGCGGGGCCAGGAGCACCACGTGCGGGTCGGCTTCGACGACGACGGGACCATCCTGGGGCTCGAGGTCGACTTCTGGCACGACACCGGTGCCTACACGCCGTACGGCATCGTGCTGCCCATCATCACCGCCACCCAGCTCCCGGGGCCGTACCGCCACCGCCACTACCGGGTCACGTTCACGTCGCTCTACACCAACACGGTGACCTGCACGCCATACCGGGGGGCCGGACGGCCGCAGGGCTGCTTCGTGATGGAGCGGACCGTCGACCGCATCGCCGAGGAGCTCGGGCTGGACCGGGCCGACGTGCGGGCGCGCAACCTGATCGGCCCGGACGAGTTCCCGTACGACTTCGGGATGACGTTCCAGGACGGGCGGCCGCTCATCTACGACTCGGGCGACTACCAGGCGGTGCTGGCCCGGGTGAGGGAGCTGGTCGGCTGGGACGGGTTCGCCGCCGAGCGTCAGGCGGCGGCGGCCGAGGGCCGCCACATCGGCATCGGCCTCGCCTGCTACGTCGAGGGCACGGGCGTCGGACCCTATGAGGGCGGGCACGTCCACGTCGAGACCAACGGCCGCGTGATGGTGGCCACCGGCCTAACGTCGCAGGGCCAGGGGCACGAGACGGTGTTCGCCCAGATCGTGGCCGACGAGCTCGGCGTCGACATCGGCGACGTGTTCGTCACGACCGGGGACACCCGCCGCTTCCCCTACGCCGTCGGCACGTACGCCAGCCGGGCCGCGGTGATGAGCGGCAACGCCGTGGCCCTGGCCGCCCGGCAAGTGCGCGCCAAGGCGATCCGCATCGCCGCCGAGGCGCTGGAGGCAGCACCCGAGGACCTCGACATCGAGTCCGGGCTGGTGCACGTCCGGGGCACACCGAGCCGCGGCATCCCGTTGGCGCAGGTGGCGGTGCTGTCCAACCCGCTCCGCTACGCCTTCTCAAAGGAGGCCCAGGCCGCCACCCAGTTCGCCTCCCGGGCGGACCCCGACACCCCGCCGGTCGCGGAGGACGACGAACCGGGCCTCGAGGCCCGCGACTACTACTCACCCGTGCGCTCGACGTTCGCCTCGGGGATGCACGCCGCCGTTGTGGAGGTCGACCCCGACACTGGCGCCGTCGACGTGCTGCGCTATGCGGTGGTGCACGACTGCGGACCGCTGATCAACCCGATGATCGTCGAGGGCCAGATCCACGGCGGCGTCGCCCAGGGGGTGGCGGGCGCGCTGTACGAGCGGCTGGCCTACGACGACTCCGGCAACCTCGCCAACGCCAGTTTCATGGACTTCCTGATGCCGTACCTGACCGAGGTGCCCACGCCCGCGATCGCCCACCTGGAGACCCCGTCGCCGCTCAACCCGCTGGGGATCAAGGGCGCCGGCGAGGCCGGCGTGATCCCCGGCTCGGCGTGCCTGGCCGCCGCCATCGAGGACGCCGTGGGCGTGCACATCGATCGGATGCCGATCTCACCGCCGGAGCTGTGGGCCTTGCTCCGCGAGGGAGTGGCAACGTGAGGACGACGTTCCCGGTGTCGGCCCCGCCGGAGGCGTGGGCGGCGCTCGCCGACCCGGCGCGGCTCGCGGCGGTGCTGCCCGGTTGTCGGTCGGTCGTGCCCACCGGCGACGGCGACGGCACGCTGCAGGTGGTGACCGAGGTGGCGGTGGCGTCGGTGCGGGGGCTGTGGGCGGGCACCGTGGCGCCCGTCGGCCCCGGCGCCGTGCGGGTGAGGGGGTCGGGAGGCCCGGGCGCCGTGGACCTGGTCGTGCGCGCCGACCCCGAGCGCACGGCGCTCACGGTCGAGGGCACCGTCGACGGTGCGCTCGGCACCGTCGGCTCGGCCGTGCTCGCCGCCGCGGTCCGGCGGACGGCGGAGGAGCTGCTGGCCGCCGCGGCACCCGCGAGCCAACCGGTTTTCCCCGCGGGATCGGCCGCCGGGACGACCATTCCCGCGGCGAAAACCGTGGGGGTGGGGCGCCGGCACGTCGTGGGGACCGCTGCTGCCGCCGGCGTCGTGGTCGCCGTGATCGCCGCCGGTCGCCGCCGGATGCGCCGGAGGGCGGGATGAACCCGGTCGTCGCCGCCGCGCTGCAGGTCGCCCCGGAGGCCGGCCCGCTCACCGCCGACACCATCGAGGCCAACGTCGCGTCCGCCCTCGACGTGGCGCACCGCTGCGTCGACGCCACGGGCGCCGCCCTCGTGGTGGCGCCGGAGACGGTCACCACCGGGTTCGCGCCCGGCCTCGACGCCGCCGACCTGTGGGACCTGGTGGGACCGATCCCCGGGCCGCTCACCGAGGGAGCCCAGACGCTCGCCGCCGAGCTCGGGATCCTGCTCGTATGGCCGACCTACGAGGCCGGTCCGCACCGGGGCATCGTTTTCAACGCGGCGGCGGTGATCGGTCCCGGCGGCGACGTCTTGGGCACGTACCGCAAGACCCACCTGTTCCCGACCGAGCGGCAATGGGCCACACCGGGCGACGACGTGCTGGTCGTCCCGACCCCGCTCGGCCGCCTGGGCAGCGTCATCTGCTTCGACGGCGACTTCCCCGAGCTCGTCCGCATCGAGGCCGGCCTGGGGGCACAGGTGGTGGTGCGCCCGTCGGCGTTCCTGCGGGCCGCGGACATCTGGGAGCTCACCACCCGCGCCCGCGCCTACGACAACCACGTCTACGTCGTCGCCCCCAACGCCGTCGGCGTCGATCCCGGCGGGTTCGTCTACTTCGGCAACTCCCTGATCGTCGGGCCGACCGGCGAGGTGCTGGCCCGGGGGACCAGCCAGCCGGGCTGGGCGTCGGCCACCATCGGGCTCGACCCCATGGCGACGATCAGCCCCGGATCGTCGGTCCGCCAGGGCTTCGACCACCTGGCCGAGCGCAACCTGGACCTCTATCGCCGCCACCGCGACGTGCTCGAGGCCGAAGCCAGATCGGCGTTCCCGCTGCGGGGCGACGAATGACCGCAGGCCGCCTGCGCCTGGGGATCGATACGGGCGGGACGTTCACGGACGTGGTCGTGCTCGACGAGGCGACCGGCGCGCTCACCACCACCAAGACACCGTCGACCCCTGCGGACCATTCGGTGGGATTCCTCGCCGGTGCCGAGAAGGGTCTGGCGGCGGCCGGTGCCGCCTGGCCCGGAGTGGCGTCGGTGTTCCACGGCACGACCGTGGCCACCAATGCGCTCCTCCAGGGCGAGGTGACCGGGCTCGGCTTCCTGACCACCGGCGGGTTCCGGCATCTGCTCGAGATCGGTCGCCAGAGCGTTCCCGACGGCTACGGCAACTCGTATTTCTGGGTGAAGCCCGACCGCATCGTGCCGCTCCAGCTCGTGCGGGAGGTGCCCGAGCGCCTCGACGCGACCGGCGCCGTCCTCTGCCCCCTCGACGAGGACGCCGTCCTGGCCCAGGCCGAGTGGTTCCGGGACCACGGGGTGACCGCCGTCGGGGTCTGCCTCCTGCACGCCTACGCGAATCCTGCCCACGAGCTGCGGGTGCGCGACCTGTTCGCCGACGCCTACCCCGGCTGCTCCGTGTCGATCAGCTCCGACGTGCTGCGCGAGTACCGGGAGTACGAGCGCTCGGTCACCACCCTGGTCGACGCGTTCGTGAAGCCGACGGTCGCCAGCTACGTCGAGCGCTTGGCCGCCCAGCTTTGTGAGCGGGCGGGGGGAGGCATCCCGTTCTTCGTCATGAAGTCCAACGGCGGCGTCGCGTCGGCCGACCAGGTGGCCCACCAGCCGATCACCACCGTGCTCTCGGGCCCGGCCGCCGGCGCGCTCGGTGCCGCCGCGTTCACGCATGCCGCCGGCTTCGACGACGTGGTGACCCTGGACGGCGGGGGCACCTCGACCGACGTGGCCGTCATCCGCTCCGGGGCGCCCTCGCTCACCACCGAGGCGACCGTCGGACGGTTCCCGGCCAAGGTCCCCATGATCGACATCGTCACGGTCGGCGCCGGCGGCGGATCGATCGCCTGGGTCTCGCCCGAGGGGACGCTCAAGGTGGGCCCGCGCTCGGCCGGGGCGGATCCCGGCCCCCTGTGCTATGCCCGCGGCGGTCTCGAGCCCACGTTGACCGACGCCGCCCTGGTGCTCGGGCGCATTCCACCGCACCTCCTCGCCGGGGAGATCCCCCTCGACCGGGGCGCGGCGCAGGCGGGCATCGAAGCCCTGGCCAGCGAGGTCGGGCTTACTGCCGAAGCCTGCGCCGAGGGGATCCTCGAGATCTGGGCGTGGAACCAGGCCAACGCCATTCGCCAGGTCACGGTGCGACGGGGCATCGACGTCCGCGATCTGGCGCTGTGCGCCTTCGGCGGCTCCGGCCCGCTGCAGGCCTGCCGCCTGCTCGACGTCCTCGGCCTGGTGGCCGCGGTCATCCCCCCCGACCCCGGCAACCTCTGCGCCTTCGGCCTGCTCACCGTCGACGTCCGCATCGACGACGTCCGCACCTTCGTGGCCAAACACGCCGGCCTCGACCTCGCGGCCCTCACCGACGTGTACGCGGAGCTCGAGTCGGACGCCGCGACCGTCCTGGCCGCCGAGGGATTCGACGTCGCCGACCAGCGCTTGCTTCGGTCCGCCGACCTGCGCTACGACGGCCAGGCGTTCGAGGTCCGCGTCGACGTGCCCAGCGGCCCGATCGATGCGGCGTGGACCGCAGCCGTGCTCCGCCGCTTCCACGACGAGCACGAGCGCCTGTACGGCTACTGCTACCGCGACCGGCCCCACCACGACGTCGAGTGGGTCAACGTGCGCCTGGCGGGCGTCGGACCGCTCGACGCCCCGGCCATCGCGCCCGTCCGCGCCGGCACCGGCGACGTGGCGACGGCCTCCGTCAGGCCCGTCTTCTTCGACGGGTCATGGCTGGACACGCCGACGGTGTGGCGGGGCGATCTCGGCGCCGGCGACGAGGTCCGGGGGCCGGCGGTCATCGAGGAGTACGGCTCGACCCTGCCGGTCCCACCGGGCTCCCACCTAGTGGTGGACGACCTCGGCGCGCTGGTCGTCCGGAGATAGGCAACCCGGGTTCAGTGCGAGGCCGGCTGCCCGCCCCCGCCATCGCACCAGCCCTGCACGTAGCCGGCCCGATAGGCGGTCTCGGGACCGACGGTGGCGTCGTCGTCATCGTCGTCCGCCGGGCTGGGGGCCGGGGCGCCGTCGATCCGGTACGGCAGGCCCTGCTCGGCGTCATGGCGCCCTTCGACATAGCCCGCCTGGTCCACGATGAGCGTTGCGCCGCACAGGTCGCCCGTCCGGTGCTCCGACGAGGGGCACGCAGGGTCCGCCCGGCAGGCCTCGGTCGAACCGACGGCCGGCTCCGGGTCGTCGCCGGTTGCCGCCACGGTCGACGTGTCCACGGCGACCGGCGCCTCGGTCGTGGTCGTCGCCACTGTGCTCGGGGCTTCGGTTGTCGTCGCCCGGCTGGGCGCCGATCGAACGGTTCCGCTCGACTCGGTGGCCGACCGCGCCGCGGCGGCTTTCGTCGTCTTGCCGTCCCCACCAGCGTGCGGGGCGACGATCGCGAGGATCGCCGCCAGGCTCATCGTCATCACGAGCAGCCCGACAAACAAGCGCCGTTGGTTGCGGGTCGTGCGTTCCGTCGCCATCTCGTGTCCCTCACTTCTTCCGCCGCTCGGACAACCAACAGACGCCGATCGACACGATTTGGTTGACCGCCGGTGCGAACTGGTCGTAGCCATGCGGCGTATGACCGCACAGCCACGACCGGAACGGGTCTCGCCGGCGTGACCGACGTCGATCCCGTGCTGCTCGAGATCGTCGAGGGGACGCTGGCGTCGATCGAGGCCGAGGTGGAGGACCAGATCGGGCGCACGTCGCGCTCGCCGATGATCCGTGACCAGCACGACTTCCGGGCCGGGATCCACGACCGGCGGCTCCGCAAGCTGACGGGTCGCTCGTACTCGGCGCTCGTCCACCCGGTGGTGCGCGACTTCCCGGCCGAGGGCATGCGGCCGGGCGACGTCTACTTCCACAACGACGTGTACCTGTCGGAGGGCGGCATCGGCCACCTCCCCGACCTGTGTGTCACCGTGCCGGTCTTCCATGAGGGCGAGGTCGTGGCGTTCGTCCAGGCGTTCGGTCACCACGACGACATCGGGGGGTCGGTCCCGGGGTCGATGCCCTCGCACGCAACCTCGGTGTTCGAGGAAGGGCTCATGGTGCCGCCAGTCAAGCTCTACGACGCCGGAGTCCCCAACGACGGTGTCATCCGCATCCTCACCCGCAACTCGCGCATGCCCGACTCGATCGCCGGCGACCTCGACGCCGAATGCTCGGCCTGCCTCATGGGCGCGACCCGGCTGGCCGATCTGTTCGCCCGGTACGGCGGTGCGGCCGTGGAGGCCTGCTTCGACGCCGTCGTGACGTCGTGCGCCGAGACGTTCCGCCGCGAGCTGCTGGCCAGGATCCCCGACGGGACGTGGACGTGGGAGGACTACGCCGAGCACGACGGCGTCGACGAGCCACGGCTGCATCGCCAGCGCATCACGCTCACCAAGGCGGGCGACAAGCTGGTCCTCGACCTCACGGGCACCAGCCCCCAGGCCAAGGGGCCGATCAACCACGCCGGCAACTACGCGGACGGCAACTTCCTCAAGAAGTGGCTGGCCCCGATCCTGCGCAACCTGGCCGCCACGCCCGAGCGCATGGCCCAGCTCGACGTCAACGAGGGCGTGGTCGAGCTGATCGACATCCGTTTCCCGCCGCCGGGCACCCTGGTGACACCCGAGTTCCCCGCGCCCACCAACGCACGGACCTTCGTGATCCTGCGACTGCTAGGGGTGCTCGCCGGTGTGATCGCCAAGGCGGTCGACGGCTACATGCCCGCCGACCAGGAGACGATCCGCTACACGGGCATCTCGGGCCACGACGCCGACGGTCGCTGGTACCTCAACCGCGAGATCCTCGGCGGTGGCTCGGGTGGGCGCTACTACGCGGACGGCAGCGACACCATCCACGTCGTGCCCGAGTCGCGCAACCTGCCGGTCGAGTTCGTGGAGACCCGGTTCCCGGTGCAGGTCGAGACGCTCGCCCTGGCCACCGACTCCGGGGGCGCCGGCACCTTCCGCGGCGGGCTCGGCTACCGCAAGGAGATCCGGGTGCTCCACGACGCCAGCTTCATGTCGGTCGCCGACCGCTCGATCCTGTCGTGCTGGGGCGTGCGGGGCGGCCGGGCCGGGACGCCGTTCCGCGTCACCATCGACCCGGGTGGGCCGGCCGAGCGGGTGATGCCCGGCCTGTGCGACTGGGAGCCGGTCGCGGCCGGCGAGGTGATCCGCATCGAGACGACCGGCGGTGGCGGCTGGGGCGACCCGCTCGAGCGCGGCCCCGAGCGGGTGCTCATCGACGTGGTCCAGGGCAAGGTCGGCCGGGCGGCGGCCCGGGACGACTACGGCGTGGTGCTCGCGGGCGACGAGGGTGATCCCGTGGTCGACGGGACCGCAACCGCCGAGCTCCGGTCCCAGCTCGCGGCCAACCGGGGACCCAGACCGGCGATGTTCGACCGCGGCCCCGGCTACGCAGTCCTGGCCGGGGGCGCCACCCACGCGGATGTGGACGGGCCCGACCCGGCCACCGAACCGGCGCCGAATGCTCGCGAGGACCGCACAGAATCGGCGCCGGAACGAGGCGGGGGGCGTTCCGGGTGACCGCCGGCGAGGTGATGGCGCCCGCCGACGCGTGGCGGCGGCACGGCTTCTCGGGCGCTGCCGCCGACCTCGTCGCCGCCGGCAC